>DASZGF010000289.1:0-20978 GCA_035939115.1 Binataceae bacterium (SeqCode) | reverse complement strand
CAGGGAAAGCCTTGAAACCCGACAAGTCCACACGATTTGGAGAAGCACCAAGTTACAAATTGAATGCCGAATGTGTTAAGACCAAGCAGGGTAACATTTCGCTGAGGCAGGCCGGGTAACATTCATCCGTGAGGCAATACGCCGGCAAATCTAATTGTCGCGGATCAGCCCTCGCATCGAAACTGACCACAGCGGCGCTGGCGCATGCTTATCTAAAAGCAGAGGCTTTGAGTTCTTTGCGTTCCGCAGATAACCATAATTGTGTAATTGAAGGTACCGGGCTTGATGGTGCTGTGTTACATTGATGTTGGGGGGAACAAGATAGACATCACGGTAAGGAGCAGCCGCGTTTGTTTAACGCTGGAGGGTACCGGCTCAAGAATATATCGCTCGTATAATGGTACAGCTTTCATCCAGTCAACAAAGCTGGCAGCTAACTCGCAGGGAGATTTCAAAGCAATGAAATGCGTTAAAGGCATCGCACTTGGCGTAATGAGTCTTGCGGTCGTTATCCTCGTAGGCGCTTGTGGAACCGATAAGAGCAGCAAGGAAACAACCACCACCTATGTTCCGGCGCCGGCGCCGCAAGTTGTCATGCAGGCTCCGGAAGCTCCTCCTCCTGCGCCACCAACCACTACCACCAGTACCTCCAGCGACCGGACCAGCAAGTCAGCTACTTCCGATTCTGGCGCAGGAACTCAAGATAGCACCAGCAGCCATCATAGCGAGTCCACTACCGTGACTCCCAGTAATTAGGCAATGCGCGGGCTCGTCGCGGTGGAAGAATAGGCATCATGTTTAATCTATATTCATCCGCAAAATATGGAAGGCTCGTCCTGATGGCCGCCGTGGCCGGTACATTGGTGGGGACTCAAATGCTCGCCATTCAGGCTCGGGCCGAAGATGGCAAATCAGCGGAATCGAGCTCTGTTACGACGGACAACGAGAGTGCGACCCTCGAGGGGCATCACCATTACCAATCCCCGGCCGACCGGGCCAATGATGCCCTCCTGATAACCGAGGTCAAGAGCGCGTTGGCTGAGGATGGAGTAGCTAACGATTCGCCGATTGTTATCGACTGCGATCACGGCAAGATCCTATTGAGCGGGATAATGAGGTCAGCTCAAGACGCAAAGCGGGCCGGGAGTATAGCGGCCAGCGCGTCAGGTGTTGTCGCGGTAAAAAATCAGCTGACCTGGCACTAGCAGGGTGCAGAAATAGTAGCTTTTCGGGCAGTCGTAATGGTGTTCGCTCTTAGCACCCTGCATAAAAGCTGGCTTCTTTCCTTAATCTTCTCTCCCTATGGGAGAGATAAGAGAGAGGGAGCAGGCTGCGGAATTCCTTTTTCCGCAGCCTGCTAGACCCCGCGAATAGATCCAGCAGGCGAACCGTCCATCGATTCTTCTCAACCCCCAGTTCGCTGCGAGGCAAACGTTCCACCCCGTTCGTTTTCGCAGCGAACACTTCTCCCCTGGCTGAAAATTTGAGCTCCGATGGCCGCACGCCAGGTCAAGCCTGAAACGTGACTGCGTGCTGCACTGAGCAGGTAAACTGCCGGTTCCAGCGGTACTAAATATATGGAGACACGCCTTGGCACCCAGCAAACCCGAGTCCCGGACGGCTTACCCTTAAAACTCACGAAAAACATTCGGTTCTCTGAAAGCTCGGCAAAGCTGTTGGCCAACTCTCCAACGCTCTTTATCTTACCCCTGAAATAGGGCTAGTTTGGGCGGGACGCATATACAGGCCTTGTTTGACGGGCCTGTTCCTGGAGAGGCGCAATGATTCCTTTTGCCGGCAATCCCCTTAATCGCGCGAGCGAAAAGCGCACCGATACCAACTGGATTGAGTCCAAAAAGCGCGATCCGTCTTCGCTGGTACTCCCGATGTGGCGCCTGGAGCCATTTCTTCTCGGGCCGGAAAAGCCGGAAGCTCCGGTCGAGCTTGGCCTGTTGCGGCCCGGAATCGCCGATTCGCTCGCGGGTGCCGGAGCACCGTGCATTTTTCTGGGTCTGGACGGCGACCGGGCGCTATTTGCGCTTGACGTCTCGGAAGCGCCCGAGCGCGCCAAGGTGGGACCGCTCGCTGGACTCGGCCATTTTCGTGACGCGCGTACTGCCGCACAAATGGCCTCGATCAGAGACGCCGCAATTATCGGGCAGGCCAAAGCCATGATCGATTGGCATCAGCGGCACGGTTTCTGCCCGCGCTGCGGCGCGCCGACCCAGATGATGGACGCGGGTTACCGACGGCTGTGCGGCAAATGCAACGCGGAACATTTTCCCCGCGTCGATCCGGTGGTGATCATGCTGGCGACCCATCGTGAGGCGTGCCTGGTGGGACGTGGCAAGCAGTTTCCGCGGGGCATGTTCTCGGCCCTGGCGGGCTTTGTCGAGCCCGGCGAAACGATCGAGGAAGCGGTGCGGCGCGAACTGATGGAGGAAGCTTCCGTGAGAGTCGGCGAGGTAACTTATCACGCGACGCAGCCCTGGCCGTTTCCCTCCTCGCTGATGATTGGATGTTTCGCCAAGGCCGAAAGCCGCGATACCAAGGTGGACGAGAACGAGCTGGCCGAAGTGCGCTGGATAGAGCGCAGCGCCGCGCGCGAGCTAATCGAGGGAAAGCAGGTCGATGGTATCAAGGTGCCGCCGTCCATCGCGATTGCCTACCATTTAATCAAGGCCTGGGCGCTCGGTGAGGAATGATCGCGTCGAGCCGGTTGGAGTCATCTGATTATTGCGCCGGAAAAGGAGTAACGAAATGACGCCGCGATTGACGTCCGAGCAGTTGAGGGGAGTATACGACGCAATCAGCAACTGGGGACGGTGGGGCAAGGATGACGAGCGCGGTGCGCTGAACTACATCACCGATAAGAAGCGCGCGGAGGCGGCCCGGTTGGCGCAAAGCGGCGAGATCGTGTCGATGGCGTTGCCGCTGGCGACTGCACCCGCCCCTGATAATGAAACACCTGTGACTCACTTGATGATTCAAGCTGACGCCCCGGAGCATGGCGTCGGCGGTTGCGCGGACTACTTCGCCATTTCCCATCATGGTTTCATGACCACCCATCTCGACGCGCTCTGCCACATCTTCTGGAACGGCCGGATGTACAATGGCTTCGGCGCGGGTGAGGTTGGATTCCACGGCGCGAGGAAATGCGCAATCGACGTCGCCAGGCGGGGCATCGTCAGCCGCGGCGTGCTGCTGGATATTACCAGGATCAGGAAAGTCGAATGGCTGGAGCCCGGTGAGCGGGTTTTTCCTGAGGATCTCGAGCAGGCGGAGAAGGATCTGAACCTGCGAATCGGGGAAGGCGACGTCCTGCTGGTCCGCGTTGGACGCGCCCGGCGGCGCAAGGTCAAAGGCGGCTGGGAGCCCGCGCAGGGCGGCGTTTTTCCCATGGCAGGACTGGATCCTGCCTGCCTCCCGTGGCTTCACGATCGAAAAGTAGCGCTGCTTGGGTCCGATGGCGTGAGCGATGTATTTCCAAGCGGCTACGACGATATTCCTTTTCCGATTCATGTCGGCGCGATCGCGATGATGGGGATACACCTGCTGGACAATGCCGACCTCGACGAGCTGGCTGCTGCCTGCGCGCGGCTGGGCCGTTATGAGTTCCAGTTCGTGATGTTGCCGCTGGTCCTGACGCGTGGGACCGCGTCACCGGTCAATCCGGTTGCAATCTTTTAACCCTGGCATGGGAGAAATCCGGTGGGAAAATTAGACGGCAAGGTTGCGCTCATCACTGGTTCGGGTTCGGGGATGGGCCGCGCTACGGCGAAGCTGTTCGCGAAAGAGGGCGCGAAGGTTGCCGTAGTTGACTGGGTCGAACCCAATGCGATGAAGGTCGCCGCCGAGATCAAGAAGGAGGCCGGCGAAGCTATCGCAATCATGGCCGACGTCTCCAGGGCTGGCGACACGCAGCGGATGGTCGACGAGACGCTAAGGCCGTGGGGCAGACTGGATATCATCTATAACAACGCGGGCATCGGACCCGTCAATCTCGTCCATACCATGCCCGAGGAGGAATGGGATCGGGTATTGGATATCAACTTGAAGGGTGTGTTCCTGGGGTGCAAATACGCATTGCCGGAGTTGATGAAGCATGGCGGGGTAATACTGAGCACAGCTTCGGTTTCCGGAATTGAAGGGACCAATGGCCTGCCGCATTATTGCGCGTCCAAGGCCGGCATCATCGCGCTGACCAAGGTGATCGCGATGGACTATGCGCAATATGGTATTCGCGCCAACTGCATCTGTCCGGGAGGAATCAATACCGCGCTTAACGAGAGCTATCGGCCCAAGGACCCGGAGGGACTGAAATACTGGTGGAATGCGACCAATAACGCGCACTTGCTCGGACGCCAGGGGGAGCCGGAAGAGATTGCGCGAGCGGCCTTGTTTTTGTGTTCGGACGACTCGTCCTTTATCACCGGCCACGCAATTCCGGTCGATGGCGGTTTTACCGTGGGCCATCGGATGATGATGCAGCCGGGATTCGGAGGGGAGCCAGCGCGTCACAAATGATTTTCGGATCGCAACCTCAAGGGCTTGGATGCGCGACGATTTGGCGGCGCGCCAATTTACCCTCACCCTAAACCCTCTCCCTGGTCAGGGAGAGGGCATTTGAAGACTCTGGGACCGTCTTTCTCACCTCGCCCGGGCCTCAGATTGGTCATCAAGCGCGGTCGAGGTGATAACAGACCCTTTATTTAAACGCCCTCTCCCTGACCAGGGAGAGGGTTAGGGTGAGGGTGGTAATTAGCGCACCAGCAGGGATATAGAGGATCGGCAAATGGCGTATAGCGCCCAGCGCATGAAGGCGGCTTCCAATGTGGCCGCGGTGATCGGCATCGGAGCAACTGATTTCGGAGCGGACTATCGGGCTGCCCGCTCCGGAAAAACCGTCACCACCGACATCTATGGATATGCCGCCCGGGCGCTGATTGCCGCGCTGGATGACTGCGGTCTGCGGCGCGACGACATCGACGGGCTGGTCGCCTCCCAGGTGCCGTATATGCGACTTGAAGAGATCCTTGGTATGCGGCTGCACTGGAGTATCGATTCCTTCTGGCCTGACGTGGCCCTGACGCAAGCCGTTTACGCAATCGAGTCGGGCCGCGCCGAGTGCGTTGCGCTGATACAAGCTTGTGACTATCGCAGCAGGGGAAGTAGATTTGGCGGTCCGCAGGCCGAGGGCGGAGCGGGTGTCCCACAATACTATTACTACAAACCGTGGGGCTTCAGTTCGCAGGGAGCTTTTGACGCGACTGTGGTTCAGCGCTACATCGAGACCTACGGCCTAACGCATCTGCAACTGGGGCAGGTCGCGGTAGCACAGCGCGCGTGGGCCCGATTGAACCCCAAGGCTATTATGCAGTCCCCGATGAGTATCGAGGATTACCTCAATGCTCCTTTCGTCGCCGCGCCATTGCGCCTGCCCGATTACTGCCTGGTCAACGATGGCGGCGTGGCTTTGATTGTGACCAGCGTGGAGCGCGCGCGCAGGCTGCATCGGCATCCGCTGGTGACTATCAAAGGTATCGGTTGGGGCGAAGACAATATCGACATCGCCCACTTCAGACCCAAGCTCAATTTCAACCGCCAACAAATGGGACATGCCGCTGAGCAGGTTTACAACATGGCGGGAGTCTCTCCAGCGGATATCGACGCATTCTATTTCTACGACAATTTCAGCGGCGAGCTTTTCTATACCCTGGAGAATTATGGCTTCTGCGCGGAAGGCCAGGCGGCCGAGTTCATCGCGAGCAAAGGCATCGGACCGGGAGGGCGGTTTCCGGTAAACACCTCCGGCGGGATGCTTTCCGAGGCCTACATGCAGGGCTGGAATGCGCAGGTCGAAGCGGTCCGGCAGTTGCGCGGCGAAGCGGGGGAGCGGCAGGTATCCAATTGCCGGCTGGCGCAATTTGTCGTCAGCCAGAACGCCAAAGCCGGGTCGATAATCTACCAACGCTCGGGATGAGCGGGAGGATAGCTCCAACTTTCATTGCGATGATTTTGCCGCGCTGGATTAATGTGTTACTTGTCGGCCTCGACGGGTTTTCAGGCTTAAACGGGGCGGGCCGCGGCGCGGCGGCCGCTGCCACAAAAAGGCTGGAGGTTTAGGACCATGGCAGTTGAGAAAGTAGCTCCGGGGATAGAGCGGCTGGTGTCGCTGAACGCGGAGGTCGAATGGCTGGCCGGCGGTTTCGGCGGCTTGTTCGAGGACGGCGGCGTCAAAGGAGTCGCCGAGGGGCCGGTCTGGTTCCATGACAAGAAGCACCTTTTGTTCAGCGACAACGCCAACGGCAAGCGCCACAAATGGTCGGCGGAAAAAGGCGTCGAGCTCTATAAGGAAGGGACCAACGACGCCAACGGCATGACGCGCGACCCTCAGGGCCGGCTGCTGGCATGTGAGCACGCGACTCGCCGCGTCACGCGCGAGGAACTCGACGGCAGTATCACGGTGGTGGCGAACAACTATCGCGGATTTGCGCTCAATCGCCCCAACGACATCTGCGCCAAATCCGACGGCGCAATCTACTTCACCGATCCCATCACGATGAGGGTCGACACCGAGCTTGATTTTGCCGGCGTCTATCGGGTCTCGCCCGACCTGGCCAAAATCAATCTGGTGGTCCGCGATTTCGTTCTTCCCAACGGCATCGCGCTTTCGCCCGACGAGTCGATTCTCTACATCAACGACTCGCTCAGGATGCACATCCGCGCTTTCACCTTCGATACCTTCAACAACACCGGTCTACTGAACCTCGCCTCCGACCGCGTGTTCTGCCAGATGAGCGGGTCGCTCCCCGGCGCGCCCGATGGTATGAAGTGCGACAGCGAGGGCAACGTATGGTGCACCGGACCCGGCGGCATCTGGGTCATCGATCCGTCGGGGCGGCAATTGGGCACGATCCTGGCGGGTGACAAGCACATCACGAACTTCTGCTTCGGCGGCGATAATCTCACCACTCTGTTTGTTACCGGACTGTGGGAATTCGGACGCGTGGAGGTGAAGGCTCACGGCCTGCCCACCCCGCGCAACAAGAAGTAGCGGCGCCTGCGATGCGCGCGCAGCATGACGGAATGTGATGGAACGTTACGACGTGATCGTGGTCGGGGCGGGATCGGCGGGATGTGTCCTGGCGGCGCGGCTGTCGGAGAACCCCGACCGCAAGGTCCTTTTGCTCGAAGCCGGACCGCACTTCAAGACCGTGGATAGCTTTCCCAGGGAGCTGAAGTACGGAGGCATCCTGAGCTCGATGGCGCCGGACCATCCCAATAATTGGGCGTTCGCGGCGACGTTGCGGCCCGGCGTGGAACAGATCGTTCCGCGCGGAAAAGTGGTCGGCGGTTCGAGCGCGCTAAACGGCACGCTGTTTACCCGCGCACTGCCGGAGGACTTCAACGGATGGGCTGCGGCGGGCAACGATGAATGG
Organism: Binataceae bacterium (SeqCode); assembly: GCA_035939115.1. Lineage (GTDB taxonomy): Bacteria > Desulfobacterota > Binatia > Binatales > Binataceae > JAJPJA01. Next base: position 13,536 of record DASZGF010000289.1, on the reverse strand, counting down.
TCGTTCGACAAAGTCCTGCCGTACTTGAGGAAGCTGGAAACCGATCTGGATTGTCACGACGATTTCCACGGTTCCAGCGGTCCGATCCCCGTGCGCCGCGCCCGGCGCGAGGAATGGTCACCGGTCGCCCACGCCTTTGCCCAGGCCTGCCTGGACGCGGGGTTTCCCGAGGATCCGGACATGAACGGGCCGAAGTCGATCGGTGTCGGGGCCCTGACCGTGAACAACGTCAACGGCATCAGAATGAACACCGCGGTCACCTACTTGCAACCAGCGCTGAGCCGGCCGAATCTAACCGTTCGCGGCGACGTTTTCGTGCGGCGCATTGCGTTCAACGGACGCAGGGCCTGCGGCATCGAAGGATCAACCAACGGGCAGAAATTAGAGATTGAGGGCGGCGAGGTGGTGATGAGCGCGGGTGCGGTCAAATCGCCGCATCTGCTGATGCTGTCGGGCGTGGGGCCGGCGGATCAGTTGCGCAAGTTCAATATCCCCGTAATCCATGACTCGCCCGACGTCGGCCAGAAATTCACCGACCACGCTTCGATATCGCTCAGATTGCAGACCCGCAAGGACGTGAAGGTCGATCCGCTCAAGAGTTCGTGGGCCCACACCGCCCTTCATTACACCGCCAAAAATTCCGGCACTTACAGCGACATGATGCTGCTGCCGTCCTCGATACCGCTGAACACGGCAATTCTCTACGGCGTGCCGCTGCTGGACCGGGCCAAAATGCTGGTGGGCGTGCTGCGCAGCATGTCGCTGGCGAAGGTTATCGACCAGGTAATCCACGGCAATGATCATTCAATCTCCGTCATCATGATGCAGTCGCAATGCCGCGGTGCGATGACCCTTACCTCGGCCGACCCCGCCGACAAGCCGCTGCTGAATTACAACTATTTCGACAACGAGGTAGATCTCGACCGGGCGCGCGACGGTATGCGGCTGGCCGCCCGCCTGCTGGAGAGCGGAGCCTACCGGGAAATCGGAGCCAAACGGTTTTCCCCGACGGATAAGGAACTCGCTTCCGATTCCGCGCTCAACGACTATTTGCGCAGCCACGTGGGGACGTCCATACATATGTCCGGGACCTGCCGGATGGGTCCGGAGTCCGACCGCACCGCGGTCGTGGATCAGTTCGGCCGGGTGTATGGTGTCGAGGGAGTCAGAGTGGCGGACACGTCGATCATGCCCCAGGTGGTGCGCCGATGCCCGGCCAATACCGCGGTCATGATCGGCGAACGCATGGCCGATTTCTTTGCCTGAAGGGGTATCAAGGCGCGTACGCTTTTAGTTTGTTTCGCAGGGGTCCGGGGCGCTTCGACAAGTGCTATAAGTTAGACACAAGGCCGAGTACCAAGACAAATATTGAAGGAGAAGCCCAATGAACGGGGTTAGATTCATTGACGCCGACAGTCACATCCTGGAGCCCAACGACATCTGGGAGAAGTACCTGGAGCCGCAGTTCCGCTCCGAGATGCCGCGCATCTACACCGGGTACTACCAGGAGGACTCCAAGGGAGCGAGCAACGATCTGGGCTTTTTCAACGACGTGAGCGTGGGCGGCTACGACATGCCGCTGGAGGGCGTATTCGGCAAGCCGATGATCATGCCGGGCCTGGGCGAGGCGTACGACGAGTATGCGCGTCAGGGTTTTCCGCCGCGATGCTACGTGGACGCGATGGAGCGGTTGGGTATCGACTACATGGTGGTGTACCCGACGGCGGGTTTGTACTCGTGCGCGGTGCCGACTCTGAGCGCCCCCGGCGCGGCAGCTATTCGGCGAGCCTACAACAACTGGTTGCACGATTTCTGTTCCGAGGCGGGAGAGCGGCTGGTCGGCGCGGGATCATTGGACCTGCGCGATCCGGAGGCTGCCGCCACGGAAGCCACGCGCTGCGTCAAAGAACTCGGCTTCAAGGCGGTGCACATCAATCCGGTGCCGGTGGGAGAGCACCGCTTGTACGAGCCCTGCTATGACCGGCTGTGGGCCACCATCTCGGACCTCGACGTTCCGGTCGGCGTCCACGTGGGAGCGCTCAACGCGTGCGACGACATGCTCTACCATTACCTGCCGGGGCTGGGCACGGCGGAGAGCATCACGGCGTTCAGCATCGGCAACATGCTGGCCAGCGCGGCGTTCATAATGGGCGGGGTGCTGGAACGCCATCCAAAGCTGCGGGTGGTGCACCTGGAGTCAGGCGCGGGATGGGCTGCCTTTTGGATGTACCGCCTGGCGGCCGGGGTGCAGGGCGGGTTCAAGGGCTTGCCGATACCGGGGCTGAAGATGGCGCCGGTGGAATATTTCCAGCGCCAGTGTTACATCTCGGCCGACCCCGACGATCCGGGCATCAAGCAGGTGATCGATACTATCGGTGACGACAACGTGGTGGTGGCGACCGACTTTGGGCATCCCGAAGGGCGCCATTACAGCCGGGCGGTGGAGGAAGTGATGAGCTTGCCCGGAGTGTCGGAGGCGAGCAAGCACAAGATCATGTGGGACAATGCGCTTAAGCTCTATCCCATACGCCCGCACTAAGAACCGCTTGAGCGGCGAGACTGCGGATCGCAGCTCGGCAGGAGTACCAATCCATGGCAGATGAAAAATCGGCGCCTCCTTCGCAGCTAATCGTGGCCGGCGAGCGCGAATGGCAATCGATGTCGCCTACGCTCAAGTCGAAGCTGTTGTGGTCGGATCCCGCCACAAAGCGCCAGCTACGATTGAGCCGCTTCGAGCCGGGCGCGAAATTGCCGATTCATCGGCATGTCGGCGATGAACTGGTGTACGTCATCGAAGGAGCTATCTCGGACGAGTTCGGCACGGTCAGGGCGGGCGATCTCGGCTACCGGCCCGACCAATGCGTGCATACTGTTAGCAGCGGCAACGGCGCCACGATCATCGCATTGCTCACCGGCGCCGCTGAGCCGGCCACGGAATTGGGCAACGGCCCGCGCTCGCAGGTATTCGTCCCGAGTGAAATCCCGTGGAAGGATGTGGCGCCGGGAATGAAGCGCAAGGCGCTATGGAGCGATGAGGCGAGCAAGCGGCGCGCCGACCTGATGCGCTTTGAGCCAGGCGTCCAAATTCCGCTCCATCGTCACCTGGGCGATGAACTGATCTTCTTGCTGGAGGGCTCCAATGCCGACGAATGGGCGGAGGTGCTGACCGGCAACATCAGCTACCGGCCCAACGGATGCACCCACACCGTGACGAGCAGGAATGGCGCAACTCTGCTGGCCTTCATCAGCGGCGGAGCTGAGATGGTCAAGCAGGCCTGAGCTAAAGTCGCCCCGTCGAGGGCGCAGTGCGCCTGCTCTCGTTTGCCGGCTTTTCCCGTAGCGCCGGCCTCCGTGCCGGCGTTGAGGGCGGGTGTGGTTCGGCATCGCCCGGTCAATCAGAGGTATCGCCGTGAAGATCGCTACATTCACCCACGCCGCAAGCACGAGAATTGGGATAGTCACCGGGGATTCAATCGTTGATCTCGCGGCGGCTGCGCCGGAACTGCCGCGCGACATGATCGCTTTTCTGGCTGCCGGGGCGCCGGCTATGGAGCGCGCCCGCCAGGCTGCCGGCGGGGCAAAGGGCCTCCCCCTGGCCGAGGTCAAGCTGGAGGCGCCGATTTCGCGCCCACCGGAATTCCTCGCCATCGGTTTGAACTATGCCGACCATATTGCCGAATCCAAAACCAAGCCGCCGGATTTCCCGGTCTTCTTCAACAAACAGTCCACTTGCGTGACCGGTCCGTACGATGCGATTCATCTACCGCGGATCTCCAAATTACTGGATTACGAAGGTGAATTGGGATTCGTGATTGGGCGGCGATGCCGTCATGTGCCGCGCGATCGGGCCCATGAAGTGATCGCCGGGTTCATCATCGTCAATGACGTCAGCGTCCGCGACTGGCAGATGAAGGCGCCAACTCACACGCTGGGCAAGTCCTTCGACACGCACGGACCAATCGGACCATGGCTGGTGACTCCGGACGAGGTCGGCGACCCGCATTCGCTCGAACTGAAAACCTTCGTCAACGGCGAACTGCGCCAGCATTCAAACACCCGCAACCTCGTATTCAATTGCTATGTCCAAATCGAGACGCTCAGCACGGTATTCACACTGATGCCGGGCATGGTCATTTCGACTGGCACGCCTTCGGGTGTCGGAGCCGCGATGAACCCGCCCCGGTTTTTGAAAATGGGCGACGTCGTGCGCGTCGAAATCGACCGCATCGGACATATCGAGAACCGCGTTATCCACGAACCGCAGGATACTTCGTCATCTGAATAGCTATTGGTTTCCGAAAAGGCTCCATGGAGATGGGACATGAATTTGCGCGAGAATAAGCTCAAGAAGCTATTGCAGGGGGGCGGGGTGGCGCTGGGCTGCGGGCTCCAGGGAGTCAAGGATGCTGAAATCGTATACAACATCGCTGACGCGGGGGCGGACTTCGTCTTTATCGACCTCGAACACGGCGCCCTGAACCTGGAAACCGCGGTCGACCTGCTGCTGCATGCGTACGCGGCGGGCGTCACCCCGATGATCCGCATTCCCGATCTTCAGTACGCGTACGTCACCAGGCTGCTGGACAATGGCGCCAATTGCCTGCTGCTGCCCCATACCCGGGAACCGGCGGAGGTCCACCGGCTGATCGAGCTGGCCAAATACCATCCCGCGGGACGGCGCGGCTGGGCGATGGGCCAGAATGGCGGTTCCAATTTCCAAAACGTCACCGATATGGCGGCGGGTGCGGCGTGGGCGAACGAGCATCTTCTGCTGGGACTTAATATCGAGACCAAAGAGGCGGTGGAAAACCTCGACCGGATGCTAATCCCCGGCGTCGATTTCGTGATCGTCGGTTTCGCCGATCTCAGTCAAAGCTACGGCCTCATCGGGCAGTTCAATCATCCGGTGATACAGGACGCAAAGGTGAAAGTGCGCAAGCTGTGCAGGGAGCGCGGAATATTCATCATGGATGTCCCCTTCACGCTGGATTCCTTCAAACCGGCAATCGAGGACGGCGCCCAGATGCTCCTGTTCGGTGGCACGATCGGCTTCATCCGCAACGGCGTCGAGCAGGCGGCAAAAAAGCTGCGCGAAGTCGGACCCTCCGCCCGGTAGCGCCGCTGACAGCACCACGGTGTCTTTTCTCGCCCGGCGGCCGGAAGGTCGGTGTTGACGGCTTCCTGAATCTAATCTCAACCCGAAAACTGCAAGAGCCGATTGCTAGAAGCGTACCTGCACCCTCACCCGGAGAGGGATTTTGCTTGCGCAAACTCACTTTCCGGCCTCTCCCAGCTTGTGCCCGCGGACCCAAGTCCGGGCGCAGGCGAGGCAGGAAAATCGCGCGCCGTTTTCTCTGTCCCCTCGCCCACATCACTTATGCAGAGCAAAAGAACCGGCACGGAGGCCGGCGCTACGGAAAGAAGCCGGGCACGGAAGCCGACGCTGCGCAGAGGCATGCCCTAAGCAATACACCGATCATGCTCAAGTATCGCTTTTCCGGCTCTTCCGTAGCGCCGGCCTCCGCGCCGGTTTCTTTTTCAACCCAAAACAATCAGTTGGACTGCTCTGCATCCATAACGATTACGTTGGTCGGTCCGTATTGATCGGTCGCAAATCACCCTCACGCTGTCAGGGATTGGAGAATGAAAATGTGGGGCGTTTTTCTCACCTGCGGATTAGCCCGCAGCCGGACGGGCGGTTCACGAACCGCCCCTACGCCCAAAACCTGGCAGCGGCGCCTCTTTGTAGGGGCGCTTCGTGAAGCGCCCATGCAGAGTGATGCGGCGGACAAACTCTGAAAAATCACCTTCGCGTCTTCCAACTGCTGTTTTTGGGTTCAATGGCGACTGAGCAAATAGACAATCCGCGGCCGGTATAGTCAATTTGCTCGGCGTGAGTGTTGGTGTCCCGGTTGCCGCACGGTCGGAGTCGGGTTCAGGTGCGCGTTGCCGTTGGCGTCCGGGTCGGAGTTTTTGTCGGCGTCCTGGTGGGCGTTTTGCTGGGCGTGCGAGTGGGCGTCCGGCTTGCGGTACGGGTCGGAGCCGGGGTTTTGGTGTGCGTCGCCGTTGGCGTCCGGGTCGGAGTTTTTGTCGGCGTCCTCGTAGGCGTCTTGCTGGGCGTGCGAGTGGGCGTCCTGGTCGGCGTATGGGTGGGGCTGCCCGTCGCCTTTGGGGTCGGCGTCGTTGGCGGTATGGGCACGTCATATTCCAGTACGCGGTTGTTTCCGGTATCGGCTACGTAGAGATTGTTGGCGGCATCAAGGGCCACCATTTGCGGTCCGCACAAGCTATTTGCCGCCGGAGTTTTTGCGAGGAAATTGCAGGATCGGGTGACGAAATCATTTTGTCCGAAGACATGATCCGCGCTGCTGTCGCTGATGAGGGGCTGGTCATATTCCAGCACTCGATTATTCGCGCCTTCAGCGACATAAAGCTTGCCGAGGCTGTCCAGGCCAACGCCAACCGGATCGCACAAACCGTCCTGGCTGAGTCCGCATACATGCGTGGTAAAGCTTCCCCCCTGACCAAATACCCGGCTGGCGTTCACACCGCTGGCCAGCGGGGCATCGTACTCATGCACCCGGCGATTTCCTTCATCCGCGACATATAAATTTCCTGCTTTATCCAGCGCCGCGGAACTGGGCTCACACAGGGTATTTGCCGTGCGGCCGCAGCTGATAGAAGAAAAATTGGCTTGTCCCAGGACGCGAATTGCCAACGGGTTCGCGGCAAATGGAGGGTCGAACTCAAGCACCCGGCTGTGTGATTTGTCCACCACATAAAGCCTGTTTCCGGCGTCGGCGGCAACGCCGATCGGCCCGCACAGGGCAGTATTCGAGGCCGCCTGGCACGACCTCGCGCTGAAGCTTCCGTTTTGACCGAAGACCAGGAATGCCGGTTCGCTGGCGGTGTAACCGCTGCTGAAAGGCGCCAGGAATCCCACTACACGGTGGTTGCCGTAGTCCGCTACGAACAGGTCTCCCGCCGCATCGACTGCCACGCCATAAGGGGTGCACAGAGTTCTTTCATTGACGCTGCTGCCGCCCTGGTTACAAAGCCCGGAGTAAAAATCCGGTTGGCCGATAACCAGGTCGGGAGAGGCTCCGTTCTCAAATGACGCCGCCTTCGCGTACCCCAATACGCGATTGTTTTTGGTGTCCGCGATGTACAGATGATTGGGGATCGAGCTGCGATCGATGGCGACACCGACGGGCATATCGAGGCCTGAATCATCAACTCCATTGGCCGCGATAGTGCTGTAATCGGGCTGTCCCAGCACCAGTTTTGCCGCGGGCGCAATACCAAAGGGCGGCTTGAATTCCAGTACTCGGTTGTTGCCGCTATCGCTGACGAAAAGGTCGCCGGCAGCGTCCGGCAAGACGCCAATCGGCGTACAAAGGGTCGCCGAGCTAGGGGGGTTGTCAACGCCGCTATTGTTGCATCCACCGGTAGTAAACGCCCCAGCCTGGCCGAACACCGCGCTGGCTACCGGATTGGCGCCTATCGGCAGATTGTATTCCAGCACACGACTCGGAAAACCGGAAATAAAGACGTTACCCGCGGAATCAACACCGACACCGGCGGGCTCGCAAAGCGACCCGGCCGTGTTATAACGGCAAACCCCCTGGATAAAGCTCCCCGCCTGACCGAAGACGAGGTCGGCGGTGGCGTTGCCGCTGCCATGCACCGCCGTGATGCTCAAAGGCGTGATGTATTTCAGCACGCGGTTGTTGTGGAAATCTGCGACGTAGAGGTCGCCAGCTCCATCAAGGGCAAGCCCTTCGGGTAACGCGAGACTCTGCGCGCTCAATCCTCCCTCATTGCTCCCCTTGGTCGTGAAACTCCCCAACTGACCGAACACGTGTTGCGCCCCCATTGCGGTCATTACCGGAGCTTCGTATTCCAGGACGCGATTGTTGTTCTGATCGGCCACGTAAAGATCGTTGGCGCTGTCAAACGCCAGTCCCGCGGGTCCGGACAGAGTATCCGCGGTGGGCGCGGCGCCACCGAGATTCGCTTTGCCGGTGGTAAAGCTCCCGGCCTGCCCCAGAACCGCCGATGCGGAAAAGCCTGCCTTCATCCCGGTAATCCCGGCGATGACGAATGGGTGATCATACTTGAGAACGCGGTTATTGCCCGTATCAGCTACGAAGACGTTACCCGCGCTATCAACCGCAACTCCGGTGGGTGAGCACAGCGAGGTCCGAGTCACAGCGCAGCCGGCCGAGTACAAATCCGGCTGGCCGATAACCAGGTCAGCGTTGCCTCCGCTGACCAGCGCAGCCAAACTTCGAAAGCCAAGTACCCGGTTATTCTTCGAATCGACTACGTACAGCCGGTAAGGCGCCACCGACTTGTCGAGGGCGAGAAAGGAGGGCTGATTCATAGTGTCAGCGTCGACGGAATTGGGCGTGTCATGCACAAAACTAAACTGGCCCAGCACGCGGTCGGCGATGCGGTCGCCGGGTAGAGCCTTAACCACCGTAAACGCTACGGCTAATAATATTGCAGTGATAAGTACGACCGCAATAGAAAATATTATCGACTTTGTCACTATTCCGCTAGTTCGGCTCGGAATTATCAGTAAATCTGAAACAATTTCGTTAATCACCAAAACCTTCAGCGATAATACACATTAACACTCCTCAATCGATTCATGTTTCGACGGCTTCCATGACAATCAGTCTAATGGGTATTTGAATCATCTACTGGGTATTGGAATCATCTACGCTGACGAAATCTGAGCCACCTCCAACAACGCTCCCAATTATGACGCCTAGCCTATCCAATTCTCGCGACGGAGCAGATAAGTCCATGTGATTAAATACCGCGAACTCTACCAGTTGGTTTATTTTACCAGCGGTAAGTGATTCAGTTGAAGCTTGTGCTCTTAGACAGACGAGCCAAGGCGCCGCATCTCCGACAATTGAGCCAAATGCGCCAAAACCTGCACCTACTTCAGCTGCCTTTACTAGGCTACCGTTCTTGCAATCCAATCTATTTAAGCTTATCTGTGAACTTACGCTTCCTAGCGCGCCTATACCTGCATTTCCCGCTGTTCTTAAAAGAAAGTTTCGGTCCAAGGCCCAAACTGAGAACACCCTTGCCTAAAACTGCGCTGAGGCCGGAAGTCGCGAAACCGGCCACGAAAGCTACGGCCGTTCGTGTCCTATCCCATTGAAAATGCGGTTGATTACGTTGTTCCCAACCTTGTGCGGCAAGATCGACCAGCACTCCTATCCCGCCCCCAATTGCGTTATCTATAAGTGCGAAGTTACCGGTAGGGTCGCTGCTATCGAGTGGATTGTTGTTAACATAGGCATAGAGGTTGAGGCCTCCTACCTCGCCAATCGGATCCCGGTTCAGCCACCGTCCCAGCGACGCGTTGTACCCCCGATACACCGCCAGATCCAGGCCGCTTTGCGATTCATGGAACAGACCGGCGAAACCGTAATCGCTGTCCTCCGTGCCCATGAGCTTGGTGCGGACGCCATAGGGTTGGTAATCGTAACTGGCCTGAACGTTGCCGCTGGCATCAACCAGGTCCCGCACACTGCCAAGGTTGTCGCTTCCATAGTAAAGGGGCGTGCCGTGGTCGATGAGCCCTTCCGCCAAATAACGCTTTGTCACCGCGTTGTGGTTGAGCGCATCGGTTTCTAGGCACGGGCTCATTCCGCACCAGACATAGAACTTGTCGCTGGTGACGGTTAGCCCGGAGAGCTGGGTTAGGCGCACGCGCCGCCCTGGCCGTCATAGGCGAATGTTGTGGTGTGAGTGCCGCCGGTCACCGCTACCAGCCGGTGAGCCGCGTCCCATTTGTACGAGAGCCCGGCCAGGGTTAGCGGCTGGCCCTCTGCGTCGTAAGTGGCCGGTCCCGGAGAAATCAACTCGTCAACCTTGTTGTACGAAAATGCGGTGACCGCCGCTCCGATGGTTTGCGAGGTGCGGTTGCCGGCGGGGTCGTAGCTGAATCCGAAGGTGCTGCCTCCGCCCGCGGTGGGTGTTACTTTCAGTAGCCGGCTGCCGGCATCGTACGTCATGTTACGCGTAAAGGCGGCGGCAAACTGCTTTTGTATGGTACTGGAGGTCACCACGCCATCCGCGTCGTACCCATACTGGAAGCTCGATACGAGCGCACCGGCGTGGTTGCTGTTGGTGATTTTCTGCAGGCGATCGTCCCCGGTATTGGGGAAATAGCTGTACGAGCTCTTCAGCGACAGCGCAGAGGCAATCGCGGAGGGCAATTCGCTGGCGCCCAGATAGTTGATAGTGAACGTGTCCAGGGCATTGTTATCGGCGGTTGTGCGCCCGATGGGGTCGAAGGTGAGGCTTGAAAGGACGGCTGCATCGGCCGTCGTCTTCACCGTGCGGCCCAACGCATCGTAGGTGTAAGACAAAATGTCGCCGCGCGGCCCACCAATGTTGGAAAGGCGTCCCGCGCCCAGAACGGGAACGTTAGTGATGGGGTTATAGTTATAAGTTGTGGCGCCCGTGCCGTCGGTCATCTTCAGCATCCGCAAAAAAGCTGGGTCCCAGGCAAGGCTCACCGCCGGCGGGTCCCAGGCAAGGCTCACCGCCGGCGTCGGGTTGGACGCATGGGCGTAAGCAATGCCCTTCAAAGTGTCGTCGATGTTGTAGCTGTAGGAAGTGACCTGACCCAGGGCATCGGTGAGGCTACTGAGCCGGCTGATGGTGTTTTCATAGGCATAGCTCGTCCGCGTGCCATCCGCGTAGGTCTTTCCAATCAAACGACTCTGAAGATCATGATCGAACCGGGTGACATGCCCGTTCTCGTCGGTAATTTGCGACACCGCGCCACACCCACAGTACGCCAATTGAACAGAGTGGCCGAGGGGATCCGTGGTCTGCGTCACACGGCGTATGGCATCGTAGATATAAGTAGAGGTGCGCTTGGGGCGATCGGTGACCGAAGCGAGATCGAGCAGCTTGTAATGATACTGATTTGAGGTGCCGTCCGGATAGGTGACCGCCGTCAGCCGGTCGGCCACATCGTAGCTGAAGAGCTGAGCGTAACCAAGCTCGTCTGTTGATGACGCGATCCGGTTCGCCGTGTCGTAGGTAAGCGCAATTTTGGCGCCCGCGAGCGGTCCTTGGACGCCGGTCAGCAATCCCGGTGTGTTATAGGAAAGCGTGGTCTGCTGGGCGAGCGGGTTGGTAACGGTCAACAACTGGCCCGCAGTGTTGTAGGTGTAATGCGTGACCTGGCCCGAGGCGTCGGTGGCGGTCAAAGGTTCGTGCTGTCCGTTGTAGGTCGCGCTGAAAAGACGCTGATTTGCGCCGGCCGTCGTATTCGCGATGGAAAGCAGGTCGATGCCGTTGGCGGCATAGACCATGGTATCCTGGCGGCCGACGGGGTCGATGAATTTAGTGACGCGGCCAAAGGAGTTATAGGCAAAGGTAGAGCGCTGAGTGGTCCCGTCGTCGAGCACCCGGCCGATGATAGTCGGTTGATTGCTCGTCCCCTGAAATTGCGAGTTGCTCCCCGCATAATCGAACCAGACGCGGTTTTCGAGCGGTTGCTTGATGCTCGCCAGTATTCTGGAAGCGGTCGAATTATCGCGATGGAGCCAGTGCATAATGGTGGCTTTGGTGTAATCCACCGAGCCGTCAGGGTTAGTGGCTGCCTGCAATTGGCTCTTGTCCCAGACAAAAGTGTTTCGGTAATACAGATAATTGTTGGTGAGGAGCATCCCGGTGGGAAGGGTGTTCGGCGGATCGGTGTCCGGTATTCCGGGAGCACCCTGCCGGAATTCGACGCGCTGACTCTGACCGAGGGGATCGGTCAGGGTGACAAACCGCTCCGTGCCGAGATGATAGTTGGTGGTGGAATCGCCGTACGTGAATCTGCTGACCCCATACGGCGTGGTAAGGGTTGAAATAAAATCGCCGCTGCCGAACAGGTAGGCATAGCTTGAAGTAATCCCGAGGGAGTCCGTGATGCTGGCGAGCTGGCCGCTGGAGTTATAGGCGAAGAGCGCAGACCGCCCAAAGGGGTCGGTCACTCGCGTAACCTTGTAGATATCGCTTGCCAGTCCGTAAGTAAGGGTGGTCTTTTCACCCGCTGCGTCGGTGATCGTCGTCAGACGGGAATGGGTGTCATAGGTGAGGGTTACAGTGTTGCCCTGCGGATCGCTGACGGAGCTGAGAAAGAACTGGTTGGTTCCGAACGGATGCGTATAAGTCTGCGTCGAGCCGTCCGGCAAGGCTCGCGAAAAGCCCCCCGAGCCCAGCGGCGTGACAAAAGCCTGGTCGAGAAGGCCGGGGCCGAAGCTGGAGCCGTTCTTGCTGTATGTCTCGCCACCGCCGCCGGGTGCGTAGAGATCGATCGTGCCGCTGGTGGTGCGGTTATCGGTAAGATAGCTGATCCAGTTGGAGGTCCATTTGGGACCGAAATTCGTATAGGTGAAGATTGCCGGCTGAAGGGCGTCGCGATGGGAATAGAAGAGCTCGAACGCCACAGCGGGACCCTTCGGAGTTCGGTAGCTCAATGGTGCATCGTGAAGCGCCAGCCCCACGACCAAAGTCTGCACATTGGCGGTTGTGATTCCACCCTGACTCTTGAGGCAGAAAGCCAAAAGATCTTCGAGTGCAGTGGCCAGGCGATCCACGAAGGAAGTGCCGCCACGGCCCCAGATCCGCTCCCCCTCGGCGGCTGATACTACGCGCCATCCCTTGGGCAGCGGGCCGGCCGGCACTACGAAATAGCCGCTTCCCTCTTCGTCCAAGGTGCGCCGGCTTACGCGGATGTTTTCGCCGAAGGTCGGATCTTCAATTTCGTAGAGGCCTTCCGACTCGCCCACAACTGCCGCGAAATGTCCGACCTTCCAATGCATGACCGCGGGTGTCAGCAAAGCCGCGCCGGCTTCGCGGCGCGCCATCTGAAGATTCAACCCCAATCCGCGCGCCAGCTCCGCCACGTGGGCGAGTGAGGTGCCGTGGGCCGTGGAAGGGGAGTTCTCCAGTTGCGCCGCCTGGTCAAACCGCCGCTGCAGCAGGCAAATCCGATGCAGGGCCAACGGGCCGCAGCGGAATCCGTCCTCCGGATGGGACCGCATTTCCGCCAGGGCCTGACCCGCGTCACTGATGTTCTCGGCGCCCGTGCCATGCATCGCGCGCCCCCGCACTTCATCCAGCAAGGGGCCCAGGGTTTCGACCCTGCCCAGATAGGCCTCAAACTCCGCCAATTGTCCGACCGCGTAATCTGCTATCGCCCGCGCCATTGGAGTTTGGGCGTCCTTCGAGCGATTCCAAGCTTGCCGCCACACTGCGAGAGCCTTGGACATGTGACCGGTGCGCCGGTAAATCAAGCCCAGGTTCAGCTCCAGTGCGGCCCTCCACGCCGAGCGCTGATGGGCCGTGATTGGCGTCAATTATTTCTGGCCGATCGTCTTGCCTCACCGGAAACGCTTACTCCAACTTCACCTCCGCGGGAATCGTCGTTGCCTCTACATTTTAGCTTACGGGAGCTGGGTCGGAGCCGCTTACCCGGGAGCCCGTCGATTCGAAGATCAACCG
>DASZGF010000288.1:0-16621 GCA_035939115.1 Binataceae bacterium (SeqCode) | reverse complement strand
GACCTCGGGGACGACGGTCTAGTTCGCCCAAGTCGACACCGATTGAGGCAAATTGATGTTCCGAGTTCTGGTCACCGACGCAAGCTACAAACATGCGATCGCTCTGGTTCGTCATGCCAGGAGCGAGATTCCGGATCTTTACGTAATAGGCCACACGAACAAGACGCCTTTGGTCGCGAAGTGGCATGCGTGCTTCGATGCGGTGGTTTGCGGGGTGCCTCTGGAACGAGCGCTTGAGACGCAGAACTACGACATGATTATCCCCGTCGGAGGGAGATCGGTTTTGACAGTGGCGGCCAGATGTCCGGAGCTAAGCGTCTTGCCGCCGCTAGACCAGTTGAAGATTTGTTACGACAAACCTCGGACAATAGAGCTGGCCCAGCGACTCGCGGTACCGGCGCCACAAACCTGGTCTCTGGAGCGCGTGGAGGAACTGGACGGCCTCACGGTGCCGTTTCCATGCGTCGTCAAACCATCCAAGGAAGCCACGCAGCTCAAGATTGTCGCTTACTGCCGCACCCCTGAGGAGCTGAGAGCCGCGGTAACCGGCCAGCTCGAAGAGCTCGACGGTGAGGCCGGAGTCGTCTTGCAGGAATTCATTCCGGGAGACGGATGCGGATTCTTCGCCCTGATGGAGAATGCAAATCCTCTGCGCATATTCATGCACAAGCGGATCCGCGAATATCCTCCGAGCGGCGGGCGCAGCACTGCGGCGCGCGCGTTCTATTCCCCGCGTTTGAAGGAGCTCGGCCTGCGCCTGTTAACGGCCCTCAAATGGCACGGCGTCGCGATGGTGGAGTTCAAGCACGACGCGGTGGCCGACAAATTCGTTCTACTCGAGATCAACGCGAAATTCTGGGGTTCGCTGGAGCTCGCTTTATCCGCCGGGGTGAACTTTGGTGCGGACCTCATTCGGGTGTTCCGCGGCGAGAAGCTGCAATATAAAGAGGATTATGACCGAAGTCATGAGTTCTACTGGCCGCTCGACGACGACATTGTGACTCTTTTGCGGGCTCGTTCTCTGCGGGGGTTCGCCGATTATTGGAAACCGAATGCCCATACCAACCTGCTCCAGAGTTTCAGAGTCGACGCATATAAGTCACTTCGTATGGCGAAAATGGTATTTTTAGGATGAGCTCCGAACCGCATTATCTTCGTGGAGTTATCCATTGTCATTCGAATTACTCGTATGACTCGTTCACTCCTGTTTCCAGCTATCTAAAGACTGCCCGGCAGTATCAACTCGATTTCATCATTCTTACGGATCACGATACGCTGAAGGGGGCCCACGCTCTTCAAGCGGCGGCCGCCCGTCTCATGCCGAAGCTCGCGGTGCCCCTGGCCGCCGAATACCTGACTGACGAGGGCGACGTCATTGCCGCCTTTGTGCCGGAGGATGTTCGTGCGCGGACATTCTCCGAGTTCGTGGCTGAAGCCCGGCAGAAGGACGCGGTCTTGCTGCTGCCACATCCCTTCGTCGGCCATCGCTCGCCGGAACGGATCGCGGCGGAGTGCGATTTGATCGAGGCTGTAAACTGCCGGACCAGTAATTCCAAAAACTTACGGGCCGCGGGTCTGGCTCGATCGCTTGGCAAACGCACTTACGCGGCCTCGGATGCTCACTTTGGACGAGGCATCGCCGACGCGATCGTGGAGGTTGAAGATCTCGGCAGCCTGCGCGCGTCTCTGCTGCACGGTCAGATCAGATGGCAGCGCTCACGTCCCGCCATGCGTTGGGAGTATGGCGCGTCGCAACTCGTCAAATCGTGGAAGCGTCGTGATGCGAGACTCGCTCTTCGCCTGCTGAAAAGCGCTTGCGCAAGGCTGGCGCTCAGAGCGAGGAGCGCGCGAGCCTCGTAATAAAGGTATCGGAGCTTACCATGAACCACGAACTGGTGATCTCGGCGGGCACAGTCGACATAACGCCTGAGCGGCCCTCCATGCTGGGCGGCTACAACAAGCGCACGGACCCGTTTACAGCCGTAGCCGACCGCCTCGAAGGCAATGTCCTCATTATAAAAGACAGCACTTCACGAGTAGTAATCGTGAGTACCGATCTTCTCTATCCGGGTGATGCGCTGAGGAACGAACTGCTGAAAGCTCTCAGCATTGTCAACAATGAAAGCGAGCTGTTTCTGTGTGCATCGCATACCCATTACGCGCCGATGACGGCATTGTCCATGCCGCGTTTGGGGGTGGCCGATCTCGACTACGTACGGTTCGTTGCGGCACGGATTACAGCGCTCATAAAATCGATCGAACAAACCGGCAACGTATGCATTGCCACTTATCATGAAGGCGCGGCGAATCACTCCATCAATCGCCGCCTCCGCTGTTTTCGCGTGACCAGCCAGGGATTGGCGCGCAACATTGGTATGGGACCAAATCCAGAGGGGGAGAGGGATGAACAAGTTCGGATCCTCAAATTTTGCGAACCCGGAGGCCAGCCGCTCGCTCTGATCTGGAACTATGCCTGCCATGCCGCTGATTCTGTCGATGGTCTCAAAGTTTCGGCAGCCTTTCCCGGAGTCGTTCGTTCTCGCTTGCGTTCGGACCTTGGCCGGATTCCGGTTCTTTTCCTCCAGGGATTCTCCGGCAACGTCCGTCCCCCCTTCACCGGCACCTCGTTTGGAGTGAAGGGACTAGTCCGAAGGGCGCTTTTGGGGCCTCGATTCAGGACTCCGCGAAGACCCGAATGGCAGGCATGGTCGAACAGTCTGGCGGATTGCGTTGCTTCGTTCGCACAATCGTCGCCTCGGCGCCTACAAGTCGGCTCGCCGATGGCAAAGCGGATCGAAGTGCCCGAGGATGAATTTGCCATCGGTGGAGACGGAAACAAGCCCCTGGTCTGGCATTTGATCGACTGCGGCGAATTACGGATCGTCGGGATCAATGCGGAACCGATGGTGCAATACCGAAAATTGCTCGCCAAATCTCTCGGTGACGTCCCTTTACTCACCGCTGGATGTCTTGATCAGACGCAATGCTATCTGCCTAGTGATGAGATGATCCCCGAGGGTGGTTACGAGGTAGAAGGCTTTCGGCCCCTGTTTAATTTCAAGGGGCGGTTCCGGGAAAAGGTGCAAGATCCGGTAATTCAAAGGCTTACCCGGACGGCGACTCAACCGCGCCGCGGCAATGCGTGAGCCATGGAGAAAGACCGTATAGCATCGATGAATAGAGTTATCGCAATAACACCCGCGCGTGATGAAGAGCGGCTGATTCCCGGCCTGATCGCGTCAATGACGGCGCAAACCTGCAGGCCCGAGCGTTGGATAGTCATAGATGACGGCTCCTCCGACAACACCGCGGCAATTCTGGATGACGCCAGCAAAACGCACTCCTGGATTGAAGTCCATCACCTGCCACGCAACCGTGAGCGGGCTTTCGGTGGCGAATCGGTCGTCATGAAGTTCCTGCCCCGCGAAGTCTGGAGCGAATACGACTTTATCCTGCGGCTGGATGCTGACGTGACGTTCGGTCCTGAGATGCTTGAATCTTTGATAACCGAATTTGGCAAGGACCCGGCTCTGGGCATCGCCGGCGCCGTCTTGTACGAGCCCTCGCAATCCGGATGGCACGAGACCGGCGCTACAGCGCCTCAATTTCACACTCGCGGCGCGGTCAAGATGTACACCAGAGCCTGCTTCGAGGCCATCGGCGGGCTCCAGGCGGGGGTTGGCTGGGATACGATCGATGAAGCTCGCGCTATGATGCTTGGTTTCCGAACCCGGTGCTTTCGTTCGATCATCGCATACCATCATCGCCCGCAAGGCGTCGCCAACGGTCTGCTACGCAGCCGCGTCAGTACCGGGCGCACTGCATATGTGATTGGGTACTCTCCGCTCTTCATGCTCGTGCGCGCCGCCCGCAGAGTCCTCAGCACTCCCCCGGTAATTGGCAGCGTCCTCCTGATGGTGGGCTTTCTGGATGGTTACGTGCGCAGACTACCACGGGCGGCTTCCCCAGAACTGGTAAAATTTATTCGCCGCGAGCAAAGGCGCCGGCTACTGATGCTGGAATCAATGTGGCGCTGAAGTCTTACCCGACCTTAGGCTGATAGACGCTCTTTATCCAGTGTTGTTTTGTATTCAAGCAGTCAGACCACCGCGGGGGATTCGATATGTTTTCAGGATGTTGGATGTATTGTCGGCTGCTCGTGATCCTCTTGGCGGCGGCCTGCGCCTTCACGATGTTGGGATGGGCCGGCGGCGCAGCCAGCGCGGCGGGTATGCACTTCAGTACGCTGGCGTCCCATGCCGCGTTGCCCACGGATCAGACATGCGCAGGCGCGATACCCCCAACTCCGGAAACCAAACCAGCCAACGGCCCTTTCAATCAAACCATGCCCACCGCCGCGGAGCTGGCCGCGTTCTATCAGCATCCTGCTTTTGGATCGAATCCGCCGGCCTCAGATTTTGTCCGCGTCAACGGCCACTATGTGGGCTCGACCGACATGATCTTGCGCTGGGCCGCGTGCAAATGGGGCATTGACGAGGATGTATTGCGCGCGCAGGCCTGGAACGAGAACAAATGGAGGCAGGGCGGACCGCTTCCGAGCGATGGCGGCGGTGACAAGCGATTTTCGCGAAGTGAATGCGTCCAGGGTAACTTTACCGGGTTGTGGAACTTTGAGTGCCCCAATTGTTGCTATCAGTCATGGGGAATACTGCAGACCAAGGTCTACTATGACTGGGGCACATGGCCGATGATTAAGGATTCCACGGCCTTCAATGCCGACTATCGCGGCGCTGAACAGCGCGCCTGCATGAACGGGGATTTCACAGACTATTTCGCAAGCGCCGAACAGCAGCCCAATACGTATGCCTCCGATATCGCCAGTGGCGACGTTGAACGAATCTTATGGGGATGCATCGGCATGCACTTTTCCGGCGAATGGTATACGGATAAATCCACGGCGTATATCCGCGAGGTTAAGGGATACTTGCTAACAAAGCCTTGGCTCAGACTTCCCCGATAGCGGACCTGAGTCTCTAATAGCGGCAAGGCTGGCCGCGGATTCCAAACGGTCGGCTATTCTACTCGAACTCTAGCTTTCCCATAACCCGGGTGGATTGGCGGCAAATTCCCGCTTCAGATTTTCGTACGTGGCCAGATCGTCGACGGTGTAGAAGCGTCCGCGATGCACATAGCCGAACAGGGGCTGCCCGCGCGCGATTATCGGAGCAAAAAGATCCTTCATGCTGCTAAATGGCGGCGCCGGCGGCATCATGTCATAAACCTTCGGCTCGCAAATATAGAGCCCGCAAAACATATAGGCCTCTACTGACATCGCCGGCGGCTTTTCCGGAAAATCCTCGAATACGCCATCGCGTCCGGTCAACAGGCGGATGCGGCGCAGCCGCCCGTCATGATCAATTTCAAGATGGCTGTACGCGCTTATGTTTGCGGGCCGATGCAGCGCAAAAGTCGCCAGCGCGCCGCGCGCGCGATGCAACTCGATCATCGCCGGCAGGTCCAGATCCATCACGGTGTCGGCGTTGGCCACCACGAATGGTTCCGATCCGAAAAAGCCGCGCAACCCGCATAACGGACCGCCGGTCCCCAGCAGTACGGTCTCGGGCGCGTAGGTGATTTCCAAACCGAGCGCGCGGCCGGTGCCCAGGCCGGTTTCGATCCGCTCGGCCAGATGATGCAGATTGATTGCCACCTGCGTAATTCCCGCCCGCTTGAGCATCATCAGCGGATAATGGATCAGCGGCCGGCCCCCCAACTCCAGCATTGGCTTGGGGATAGTTTCAGTAAGCGGCCGCAACCGCTCGCCTTTGCCCGCGGCCAGAACAAGCGCCTTCATACTTTGCTCATCACCTTGCGCAGAGCGGGAAAATCATCGTCTGCGTCCAGCATTCGCCGCGCCTGACCGATAGTGGCGGGAAGGTAAGCCTTGTAGCCCGACTTGCCCGACTGCTCAAGAAATACGAATCGTCCGATGACCTTCAGTGCATGCTGCAGAACGCACCATCTGTAGCTTTGCACAAAACCGGCGCGGTCAAGCGTAGCCGCCCCCTGCCGCACCGCCGCCGCAAAATAATAATCGAGCAGTTCCGACTCCAGCGCCGGCGAGATAAAAGCCCCCGTGTCGCGGGTCGTGAGCAGGACCGACAAATCCTGCGCCGCCGGCGCCATCAGGGCGTCCTGGAAGTCAATCACTCTGATTCGCGCGGCACCGTCAAGCCGTTGGATGAAGAGATTCTGATAATGGTAATCGCGATGGGACAGGAGGCGCGGCAGCGCGCCTAACAATTCGGCCAGGCGGTCCAGTTCGGGACCCAGCGGAGCCGCGTCGGCCCCAGGCGCAATCGCGGGAATGCCGTATTCGATGAACTGCTCCATCTCCCACCGAAACAGCCGGCGGTCGTAGGCGATCGAATACGCGATGCAATCGCGGTCAGAAATAACAGCGCGGTAGCGATGGAGCTTGAGCAGTTCATCCACGGCCAGGCGATAAAGTTCCGCCGTCCGCGCGGGCTCCGCCTTGACCGCCTCATAGAGCGACAGATCCCCCACATCCTCGACCAGTAGCTTGCGTTCGGCAGGGTCTGCGACGTAAAGGGCCGGTACCGCCATCCCGATTCGGTCCATCAGGCGATGAACGCTGACGAACGGAGGCTCGGGCAGCGGCTGCGCTGCCAGCTTCAGGGCGCGAACGTACAGCGGCAGGTCGTCGGGCCCGAGGTCAACCGCGATAACGCTGGCAGGCACGTCCACGTTCGATCGGCGATCGATGAAGCCACGCCAGAATTGACGCGTCGAAGCGTCGCCTTTGAGCGCGGACCACCGCTCGAGGCGCGCCCCGGGCCATCGATTCGCCACCGCACGTTCGGCCCACCCCCGCATCGCATCTTGCGCGCTGTCCGCCACAGGCGGAATCTTAGCGGTACGGCTTGGAGTAATCCACGCCGGCTTAGGGCTTCCAGCCCATTGGAAAAGCGGCGTTTATCCGCTATTCCAATGGACGGTAATCTTTGGAAATCTGGTCCGTTGGGGGGATTGGCGTGAATGCAACGTGGCGCCGTACTGGCGCATGACAGTAAAGAGCGTGGCATCTGATGGCTAGTTGGGTTACAACCTGGTTTCCGATCGCTGTTTCGTTGGGTTTTGCCGGCATTGTGGTGGGCGTGATGGTGTCCATTAACGGCATCCTCGGTCCCAAGCGGCCCAGCCGAATCAAGTCGGAGGCGTTTGAATGCGGCAATCCGCCTAGCGGCAGTGCTTGGGGACGCTTTTCGGTGCGCTTTTACCAGACTGCCATCCTGTTCCTGGTCTTCGACGTCGAGGTAATTTTCCTTTATCCGTGGGCGGTGGAGCTGCGCCACCTGGGCGTGTTCGGCCTGGTCGAGGTGCTGATGTTCGTCGCCATCCTCGTGGTCGGGTTGGTTTACGCCTGGCAGCGCGGCGCGCTGGACTGGGATTAGGCTGAGGCAAAGGCGAAAGCGGAACACCGATGTTGATCGACGCACTCAAGCAACGCTTCGGATCGGAGATTCTGACGGCCGAAAACAGCCGCGGCGAGGATGTCATAACCGTCAGCCGTGAAGCCGCTTTGGGTGTGCTGCGCGCGCTGCGCGACGAGCCCGACTTCGGCTTTGACTTGCTGATCGATCTCACGGCAGTGGACTGGCTGGGCCGCGAGCCGCGGTTCGAAGTCGTGTATCAACTCAAGTCGCTGACCTGTAACCATCGGCTGCGCGTCAAGGTCCCGGTCCCGGGCGGCGACGCGTGGGTGCCCAGCGCGACGGTGGTGTGGAAGGGGGCGGACTGGCTGGAGCGGGAGTGCTACGACATGTTCGGCATCCACTTCAGGGAGCATCCCGACCTGCGCCGCATTCTGATGTACGATTCCTTCGTGGGCCATCCGTTGCGCAAGGATTACCCGGTGGACCGCCGCCAGCCGATTGTCGATGAAGTCGACCCGGTCGCGGCGCCGCGGCCGCCCTCGCGCTAAGACTGCTTGTATCGAGCACAACTCAGGGAGCAAATCGACGTATGTCGTTGCCTGCACGATGGGCGAAAAAGATCGAGGCGTCGGACCCGGCCGATGAGATCATGGAACTGCAGATGGGCCCGTCGCATCCGGCCTCTCACGGCACTATCAAGTTCAACCTCAAGCTCGACGGCGAACGCATCATGGACTGCGACGTGGAGATCGGCTATCTCCATCGCGCGTTCGAAAAGATGTCCGAACAGGGCACATGGACGCAGGTCTTCCCATACACCGACCGGCTCAATTACGCCTCGCCATGCATCAACAACGTCGCCTTCGCCCTGGCGGTGGAGAAGCTGATTGGCATCGAGGTGCCCGAGCGCTGCAAGTACGTCCGCATGATCATGAGCGAAGTCTCGCGTATCACCGACCATCTGACCTGCCTGGGGATGGCCGCCGGCGAGGTCGGGGCGCAGACTGTGATGTTCTACACGCTGGAGGCACGCGAACTGCTCTACGATCTGGTCGAGGCTGTGACCGGCGCCCGGCTGACGGTGACCTGGTGCCGGGTGGGGGGCATCACGCGCGATTTGCCCGACGACTTCGCCGATCGGATCAAGGTTGCGTTCAGAAACCTGGAAGCGGTGCTCGACGACTGCGACAAGCTGCTGTCGCGCAACCGGGTCTTCATCGATCGCATGAGCGGAATCGGCAAGCTGTCCAAAGAGGACGCGATTTCCTACGGGTTGACGGGGCCGCTGCTGCGCGCCACCGGCGTCTCCTACGACGTGCGCAAGGCCGACCCGTACCTGGTTTACGACCGGGTGGATTTCGACGTTCCAACCGGAGAGCAGGGCGACAACTACGACCGCTTCAACATGCGCTTCCAGGAGATGTACCAGTCCAAGCGCATCATCGAGCAGGCGATGCGCCAGATTCCGGCCGGCCCCGTATGCATCGACGACCATCGCTACATCCTGCCGCCCAAGGAGCGGGTCTATAACTCGATCGAAGGCCTGATGAATCATTTCAAGATCATCATGGAAGGCATCAAGGTGCCCGCGGGCGAAGTCTACCAGGCAGTGGAGGGCGCCAACGGCGAGTTGGGCTTCTACGTGATCAGCGACGGCAGCGGGCGTCCCTACCGCGTCCGTGTGCGCCCGCCGTGCTTTTTCGGGATGGCGGCGCTCAACAAGATGCTGATTGGCCGCATGATCGCCGACATCATCACCACTTTCGGCATGATCAACATGATCGGCGGCGAATGCGACCGCTGATTGGCTGCAGAACTAACTTAAAAACGAGACTTGGGTTTGCGGCTGCGCTGGGCGCGGTTGAGCGCCTTAAGCCGCGGCATTCCGGCGGGTGAGCCATTCCCGCAGGACCGCGAAGAATTTGGCGCGCGCAATCCGCTCCAGCCACGGATAGTGACCGCAATGCTCCAGTTCCTGGTATTCGAACTGCGGCAGATATGGCTCCAAACTCGCACGAATCAACCGGCCCGGATGCGGATCGTGGTCGCCGTGCAACATTAGCACTGGTGATGTGACGCGCCTGAACTCGGCAGGGTAAACACCCTCTTCTTGCAGGCGCAGCATGTCGTACCATGTTTGCTGATAGGCCGCCGCATCACAGGATTCAGTTCCCAATGCAGCCGCGTCCGGTTCGTAGGAATACAGCGGCGCAAGCAGATCGCCTGTAATCCGCAGGCGTTCATCAGGGTCGGAGACCTCATGTGACAGCTGCACCAGTCGCCGCCGCAAACTCAGGCTCATGCGTTCTTCCACGGTCGCCTGCATGCGCTGACGCGTCGCGGAATCGAACGTGCCGCATCCGACGAGTACGAGGGCTCGGGCAAAACCAGGGTGCGCCGCGCCGTAGGCCAACGCCAGCATCGCGCCCCAGGAATGGCCCACCAGAGCGGGATGGGTACCGGCGCAGCGGGATTCGATTAAATCGTGTAAATCTTCGACGTGCCGCGCGACGGTCAAGGGTTCATCACCGCTGGCGCGCTGGAACGGCTCCAACACCCGGAACAAATCAGACAGCCCGTGCGCGACCGGCGCCATGTAGCCGCAAGCCCCGGGGCCGCCGTGTATGACGATCACTAAATCGCCGGAGCCGCCGTAAGAGCGAACGTGCATTACTCCGAACTCTGCGCCTTGGTATGCGAAGACGCGATTGACGTGGCGTCGTCTCCAGCGCGTGATTTCCGGCCGGTGAAATCCTGGTTCTTGCGTTGGTGCTCCGGCGCTATGACGTAGGCGCAGCGCTGGGCGCCGGCCAGGACGTGGTCCGTGCGCTGCACCCGCACGCCCGCGCCGAGCACCGCCTGGAACAGCGAAAGCTCCTCGCGGCACAGTCCCTGGCACGATTTGGCGGCCACGCAGATGGGGCAGTGATTCTCGCGCAGCAGCAAGGTGCCGTTCGGGCCCGCGACGCACTCCGCCATATAACCCTGCTCGCGGCGAATCCTGGCCAGAGCGCGTACGCGGCCCGCTAGCGAGGTCTCGCCGCTGTCGCGAATTCGCTCCCGGTATTGGCGCAGTTGCGTCCGCGTGCGCTCCGCCAGTAGCCGATCGAGTCCCTCCTCGCCGAACGCCGCGCGCACCGCCGCGATCATTTCAAGCGTCAGCTCGGCGTGGCTCTCCGGAAAACGCGCCGCAGCGCGCTCGGTTAATCCCCATACCTGCACCGGCCGTCCAACCGGACGGCGCTCGTCGATGAAGCGGACCAGCCCCTCCTGGCTGAAACCGTACAGGTGCTGGCGCACCGCCATCGCCGTGACGCCCAGGCGGCGGGCAAGCTGGGTGGCGGTTTGCGGCCCCTTTGACTTGAGCAAATACAGAATCCGATCGGCGGTCCTGGCGTCGCGCTCCATGCCCGTCATCCTGCCTTTACCCGGGCAATTAAGCAAGCCGGATCTTGACATAGTTTTGAAAGGGAATAGTTTATAAAGTATCGGCTTCGGCGGAGGACAGCCACGATGGAACCGGGAGACGATGTCTCAGCGCGCAACGAGGCTTCAGACGGCGGCCCGGCGGCGGGCAGGGACGCCCGCTCCACTGGTGCTTCGAAATGGGTACGCGCAATCGCGCTCAGCGAGCTGCCCGAGGGCGGCAGCCGGGTGGTCAGTCTAGGTGGTCATGTCATCGCGCTGTTCAATTCCCACGGCCGTCTGTTTGCGGTGGACAATCGCTGCCCGCACATGGGCTTCCCACTTGATCGCGGCAGCGTGCACGACTGCATCCTCACCTGCCACTGGCATCACGCGCGCTTCGACCTCGCCACCGGCGGGACCTTTGACCAATGGGCCGATGATGTGCGCGTGTTCCCGCTTCGAGTCGAGGAAGGCGCGGTCATGGTTGACGTCGCCGAGCGCGGCGATCGACGAAGCCATTTCCGGCGCCGGCTGGAGGACGGACTGGAGCGCGACATCCCGCTGGTCATCGCTAAATCAGTCATCGCGCTGATGGAGCGCGGCGGAGATCCGCGCCAGCCGCTGCGGGCCGGCGTGGAGTTCGGTATTCGCAACCGGCGCGACGGCTGGGGCGCGGGACTGACCACGCTGGTCTGTATGGCGAACCTTCTTGACCGGCTTCATCCCGACGATTGCCCGCGCGCGATGTATCACGGGCTGGCGGCTGTCGCAGAGGATACCGGCGGTCAGCCGCCGCGTTTTGCGATTAGCCCGCTGCCCGGCAAGGCCCCCGGGATGAAGACGCTGAAACGATGGTTGCGCAACTTCGTCGAGGTTCGCGACAGCGAGGGCGCCGAGCGCTGCATCACGACCGCGGTCCGCTCCGGCGCCGGCACCCGCGAACTGGCCGACATGATGTTCGCCGCCGCGACCGACCATCGCTATCTCACCATCGGCCACGTAGCCGACTTCACCAACAAGGCCTTCGAAGCGCTCGATCATGGTCTGCACGATCTGGCCGAGCCGGTGCTGGCGAGCCTGGCGCGCAGCTACGCCGCGGCCGATCGCATGGAAGAGGCCAACTCGTGGCGCAATCCGATCGACCTCGTGGCTCTTTGTGAGCGTGCGTTCGAGTCGATTCCGGCGGCGCTGGAGGCAGGGCGGCGTTCGCAGCCGGGCTCCTGGAGCGGACGCAACGAACTGGTGGCGATGGTTCTCGGCGAGGATCCGGGCGCGATCGCGGACGCGATGGTGGCGGCGCTTGGTGACGGAGCTTCGCCCGGCGACCTGGCAGGCGCGGTCGCCTATGCCGCCGCGCTTCGGATCGCGCACTTCCACGTAAGCAACGAGTTCGGCGATTGGGACACCGCGCATCACAGCTTCACCTTTGCCAATGCGATCCATCAGGCGATCGCGCGAGCGCCGTCAGCCGAGCTGCTGCGCGGGGTGTTCGACGCCGCGATGAGTGTCTACCTAAACCGCTTCTTAAACGTGCCCGCCGCGCGGCTGCCAAGCGCAAACGGTGCTGACGGAACGGAAGTGCGCGAGTTGCTCGAGTCGCTGCCAGCGTTGCTCGACAGCCAGCAGCAGGTGGATCAAACCGGCGCACTGGTCGGTCGCTATTGCGCGCATGGCGGCGAGGCCGGAACGCTCATAGCGGCACTGGGCCGCGCACTGCTGCGCGAGGATCGCGACTTCCATACGATCCAGAATTTCGAAGCGTCGGTGCGCCTGCACTCATACCTTGGTGCAACGCCGCACAGCGCTCACGCGCTGATCGCAGCGGCGCGTTATCTGGCGGCGCATTCGCCGACGGTCCGCGCGCAGGGACAGACATGGAATATCGCCAGCCGCCTTCATCGCGGGGAGCGGCTGTTCGAGGAATGAAGGAAACATGGGCGGGGACGTCGCCTGGCCCGCCGCTTAAATGGGAAATCAGACGGGAGTTGTTATAATGAGCATCACGCTGAATCACACGATCGTACCGGCGCACGACAAAGTGGTGTCGGCAAAGTTCTTCGCCAACCTGTTGGGCCTGCGCTATGAGGGGCCGATGGGACCGTTTGCCGCGGTGCGGATTAACGAAACGCTCACGCTGGACTTTGATGACCGGCGCGAGGGCTTCGATATGCACCATTACGCATTCCACGTCAGCGAAGAGGAGTTCGACGCCATCTTCGGCCGCATCAAGGAGGCCGGTCTTAAATACGGCAGCGCACCGTGGACGCCGGAGGATATGCAGGTGGGCAACCAGCAATCACTCTCCTCTTCACCAGCAGGCTACACGGAGGGCGCTACCGGCGGGCGCATCGTCTACTTCCGCGAGGTCAATGGACACCTGCTGGAAATTCGCACCCGCGCCTGACGCCGGGAGCGAATCGCGGTCTCGTACCAACCGGCCGTATGCACTCAGGAGCTTTGTTATGAGCATCACGCTGAATCACACGATCGTACCGGCACACGACAAGGTGGCGTCGGCAAAATTCCTGGCGGACCTGTTCGGGCTTGAGTACACCGGTCCCAGCGGTCCGTTTGCGCCGATGCGGATCAACGACACGCTGGCGCTCGACTTTGACGATCGCCGGAAAGACTTCGGCTGGCGCCACTATGCCTTTCATGTCAGCGAAGAGGAGTTCGACGCCATTTTCGGCCGCATCAAGGCAGCCGGAATGAAGTACGGCAGCCAGCCGTGGTCGATGGAGGATATGCAACTCAACCACCGCAAAGGCGGACGCGGTCTCTACTTCCGCGATCCCAACGGCCACATTCTGGAACTCCTGACCCGCGCCTGATTTCGCCGGAACGCTCTCTCACGGTGACATTGAACGCCAGAAAACCGCGGATCGGGTGCGACTGAGGCGACATGCGCCTAGTCGCATAGCCGGGTTTCCAGCACAAAGACCAGGGCTGCGTGGAAGCCGTTGGATGTGGTGGAACAATTTTTTTGGCTGGTCAGTGATCCCTACTCCTCCGCGGTGGCGGCGAGGGTGGCGGTCTGATGCTCCAGCGGGACGATTTTCTTGACCTCGGGCATCGCCTTTTCCGCGAACAGCCGCATGCTGCGTTCGGCCAGGTCGTATGGCATCCCGCCGTAGCTGAATACCAGGATCATTGCCTGCGCGCCGACCAGTTCGTGATGTTCGCGCAATTTCTCGTAACACATTTCGGGCGTGCCCCAGGCCTGCGTCCGGATGAATCCCTTGACCGCGGCGTCGATACCGCCCGGAGCTGAAAGCGCCTGCTGCGCCGCCTTGTACGACTCGTATTCCTTAAGCGCCGGCAGACTTTCGTCGGTCATGCCGTAATGCTTGAACGCCGATAATTGATAGTCGGTCAGGTACCCGGCGGCGGTCTCCTGCGCGCGCGCGGCGTCCTCGTCGCAATACACGAAGCAGACCGAAATCGGCGCCGGGGCCGGCCGTGAGTGGATGTACTCAAACGACCGGCGATAGGCCGCCAGGTCCGCCTCCACCAATTCACGCGGCTTGGCCGGAATAAGCATCACACCGATTCCCAGCCGCGCCATTATTTCGGCCGACTCCGGCGACGTGATCGCGGCGAAAGCCCGATCCCGAAACGACCTGACCGGCCGCGGCCGGATTTCGCGGCGCACCTGATGGATGACCTTGCCGTCGAACTCGCATACTCCCGTCTCCAGTCCCTGCAAAATCATCTGGACCGATTCGATGAACAGGTCGCGGCTGGCCTCCTGGTTGACGCCCAGCCCTTCGAACTCCAGGCGCGCGACTCCCCGGCCCCGGCCCATGCCGAAGATGAAGCGCCCATTGGAGAGCTGGTCGAGCAGCGCCACCTCCTCGGCCACCCGAATCGGATTGTGCCACGGCAGCACCACCACCTCGCTGCCGAGCTGGACCCGTTTGGTGCGCGAGGCCCAGAAGGTGAGAAACTGGGTGACGTCGGGGACCATCGTGTAATCATCGAAATGATGCTCGACGCTCCAGATAGCTTGGAAGCCCAGCGGTTCGGCGAGGTCGCCCAGCCTGATTTCGTTGCGATAGACCTCCCGATCCGGCCGGCCCAGACCCTGAAAGAACAGCGCGACTCCACAGTTCATGAGGTGCACCTCCGCTAGCGTGAAAGCGAACATAGTTCCGATTTACTTCCTTGTCCAAGCAAAAACTCTGCGCCTGAAGCCATAATTCCAGGTCCTATTGTGATGAGAGAACTCGCGGGCGCACAATGGCGCGGCGCAGACGCCAACTTTTTGGATCCGGTACATGGAGCGCATGTCACAACCGTTTTTCACGCCCCTGAAATGGCTGACCACGGACTACTCGCCGCATCCGGAGGAGCGCTCCTTCCTGGAGCGGGCGCATGCCCGCCGTGAGGGTGCGGTTGAGAGCACCGTTGCGGTGCCGAGCGACGGTGAGAGCCAACGGATATTTGGGGTCCGGTTGGCGCGAGACGGATTGCAGGCGGTTTGGTTGGAGGTGGTCAACGGCGGGGAAGAACCGTTATGGCTGGACCGGGTCCGATTTAACCCCAACTATTACACACCGCAGGAAGCCGCCAATATCATGCACTTTGGTAGCGGCAGGCGGTTGGTGGAGTTCGGCTTGCTCGGATGGCTGTTCCTCCCGCTCCTGCCCCTGTTGCCGCTCAAGATTTTTACTGCGCGCGCCGCAAACCAGCGTCTGAACAAACTCTTCCGCGCGATGGGCTTCCCGTCAGGTGTCATCCCGCCCGGCAACAAGGTCAGCGGTTTCATGTTCACCCCGTTGGACGAAGCGGTGAAACGGATCGACGTCGTGTTGCTGGGCCGCAGCCATTCTGTGTCCTTTCACTTTACGATCGAGGTGCCCGGGCTGGCGCTGCCCCATCCGGTTGAGGAAATCGGCAAGGCCGAGGAACTCAACGAGGCCGCGCTCGAGGCTTGGCTGGAGCGGCAAGCGCGATGCACCGGCAATGCGCGCGGCACGCTGGAAGGGGACCCGCTCAATCTGGTCATTGTGGGCGACCGCGCCAGCATCCTGGAGTGCCTGGGCTCGTGGGACGAGACCGAGTCGCTAACACTCGGCACCGCCTGGAAGACCGCCAGGGCCTTCCTGCTGGAGTCGCAATACCGCTACTCGCCGGTAAGCCCCCTGTATCTCGGTGGACGCGAGCAGGATCTCGCGCTGCAACGCGCCCGCTTGAGCCTTAACCAGCGCCTGCATCTGCGGTTGTGGACCACCGGCGTGCGCCTTGACGGCCAGCCGGTGTGGATCGGCCAGGTGAGCCGCGATATTGGCGTACGCTTCACGCTGAAAACCTGGAACCTGACCACGCACCAGATCGATCCGGAGGTCGATGAAGCCCGGGACTACGTGCTTAACGATCTGCTGGTTGCCGGTCGCGTAGCCCAGCTCGGCTTCGTCCCCGGCGTGCAGGCCGCGCCCGCCATCGCGCCGCGCCACAACCTCACCGGCGATCCATACTTTACCGACGGCCTGCGCGCCGTCGCGGTGCTCTCCCGCACGCACACGGCCCCCGCCTTTTTGTCCTGGTCATCCGCGGCAGAGCGAGGGAGGGTGGTTCCCGACTAACCCCAAAAACCCTGCTGACACCAAAACAGATCGTTGCTTGACCTTCTCTGCATCCATAACGATTTACATTGGTCGGTCCGTATTGATCGGTCGCAAATCACCTTCACCCTGTCAGGGATTGGAGAATGAAAATGTGCGGGCGTTTTTCTCACCTGCGGATTAGCCCGCAGCCGGACGGGCGGTTCACGAACCGCCCCTACGCCAAAAACC
>DASZGF010000287.1:0-6374 GCA_035939115.1 Binataceae bacterium (SeqCode) | reverse complement strand
CCAAGCATCAGCCGATCCAACGCGCTCAGATCTGGGGCGCGGCGCCGCGAACGCCTCATGATCAGCAGTTGATGCTTGACTGCGAGCGATTCCGCCACCACATGCTCACAGTTCGGTTGGATGTGATGCCGATACACCCTTGCAGCAGGCACCGGCCGCCTTTGGATTTGGCCGAGAACTGCAGTCACAGGGGGACGCTAAACTTATGAGTAGTACTCCAGCTGCGACGGTTCATTCAGGGCAGACCGAGCATCACGAACCTGGTTTCATTAGAACCTACGTCTTCTCCACCGATCACAAGATGATCGCCCGCCAGTTCCTGTTCCTGGCGTTGTTCATGATGTCGATCGGCGGCCTGATGGCGATGCTGATGCGGTGGGAGCTGGCGTGGCCGGAAAGCGCCGTGCCATTCTTTCACTGGGTGCCGGAACCCTACATGTGCGACGGCGCCATCCCGCCCAACACCTACAACTCGATGTTCACCATGCATGCCACGATCATGATCTTCTCGTGGTCATGCCGATCCTGGTCGGCTGTTACGGCAATTTCCTGATCCCGCTCATGATTGGCGCACGCGACATGGCGTTCCCGGTCCTCAACATGCTTTCCTTCTGGGTTGGTGCAGTGGCCGGCGTGATTATGTTGTCGTCGTTCTTCGTTCCCGGCGGACCGGCGGCCGCGGGATGGACCTCCTATGCCCCGTTGAGCGCGGTCCCCGTGTATACCGGGGTCGATTGGGGACAAAACCTCTGGTGCATCAGTCTCATCGTGCTCGGCATCTCGTCCCTGATGGGCTCGCTCAACTACATCACCACGGTCATCAACATGCGGACCAAGGGGATGACCTTCTTCCGCCTGCCGCTGGTAGTCTGGTCGCTGTTCATCACCGCGATCCTGCTCCTGCTCGCTCTGCCGGTGCTCACCACGGCGCTGGCCCTGCTGCTCTTCGACCGTATGGCCGGCACCCATTTCTTCATTCCCACCGGCGGTGGCGAACCGCTGCTATGGCAGCATCTGTTCTGGTTCTTCGGCCATCCCGAGGTCTACATCATGATCCTGCCCGGGATGGGAATCACCTCAGAGTTAATCGCCACCTTCTCGCGCAAGCCGATCTTCGGCTACCGGGCGATGGCTTACGCGAAGGCGTCGATCGCTTTTCTGTCGTGGGTGGTATGGGGCCACCATATGTTCGTGTCCGGGATGAACCCCGCCCTGGGCGGCGGGTTCATGATTTTGACCATGATCATCGGAGTCCCGTCCGCGATCAAAACCTTCAACTGGCTGGGCACCCTCTACAAGGGCAACCTCCACTACACGACGGCGATGCTCAATGCGCTGGCCTTCGTGGCGATGTTCGTGATCGGCGGCTTGTCCGGTATTTTCATGGCCTGCACGCCGGTCGATATGTTTATTCACGACACCTACTTCATCGTCGCTCACATCCACTACGTACTGTTCGGCGGCAGCTTGTTCGCGATTTTCGGCGCGATCAATTACTGGTTCCCCAAAATGTTCGGCCGGATGATGAACGAGACGCTGGGCAAGATCCATTTCTGGATCACGTTCGTCGCGTTCAACTGCACGTTCTTCCCGATGCACATTCTGGGGATGAACGGGCATATGCGCCGCATTTACAACCCCCTGCAGTACGATTTTCTCAAGCCGATTCAGCCCATCAACATCTTCATTTCGATCAGCGCCTTCGCGCTGGGCGCGGCCCAGTTCATCCTGCTCGCGAATATCATCTGGACCCTGGCGAGGGGCAAAAAGGCGGTCGATAACCCGTGGCACGCCAACACCCTGGAATGGACCACCCCGACGCCGCCGCCGCACGGCAACTGGGATGGCCCTCTGCCGATCGTGTACCACGGCCCCTATGAGTACAGCTCGCCGCTCACCAGTGAGGACTACCTACCGCAAAACGTGGAGGTGACGGCCAAGGCCGCGGTGACGCACTAATTGGCCTTAACCTAGCGAAGGCCGAGATTTTCGGCCAAGTAGTTGATAGGTTTCCTGGCGCTATTCGTAGCTGGGAATCGAACTATGCAAGCTCGGGGGAGAAGGCGATGGCTGAAACGCAATCGGTAATGGGCAGCTCACTGGAGGAGTTGCGCGCCAAGTATCTCGCGGCGCGGCAGGCATTCAAGGAAGGCCAGAAGAAGTTCGCGGCGCTGGTCGCTGGCTACCCGAATATGCCCGCGGCGTTGAACACCAAGCTGGACTACATCGAGGTGGCCGGGCCGGGTACCCTCGCCGTCAACCCGCCGCCGGCCGGACCGCCTTGGGCGCAGCCCGCGACTCCGCCTCTCAAGCAAATCATAACGGGCAAGGAATGGCCGGCGGTCGAAGGATATATCAAGGCGCTCAGCGAGCTCAGGCGTCTGCAAGAGGAGGCGCAGCGGCTATATGCCGCGCTGCCCGAACTTGACCGCCAGCTTGGCTCCCAGTACCGCGGCCCGCTGGAGCCCTGAGCCGCGACATCGGGACAGAGGGGGCTAAGGCCTCGCCCTGTTGGGCAGAGGCCGTCGAGCACAACGGAACGCCCATGCTGAAGTTCTACAATAGCGACGGCAAACTTACAAAACAGCTGCCGTAACAACCTGGGCTTAGGCGAGAGGGATACGGAGTAAGCTTTTTCTGCTGGTGTGTTACGACCAGGCGGTGCGGAAAAATACGCCCAATCGGGCTGTCCCTAGTCAAAACTCGCTCGCTCTCTTTTAAAACCCCTAGGGTGTAAAAACCTTTAGCTCCGCCACCATCTAGCGCGAGCACCCGAAACGGGCCGGTTGATGCCGGCGTAACCAAAGAGTCTGTCACGAGCTCAATACCTCACCCGAAACGTCGGGCTGTCCTCCGGACGCATCTTGCGCCAGTCATAGAGGCGTGTCGTGGAAACGTTAGCGCAGCCGAGCCATTCCTGCACTTTGGCGATATCCGCCTCGTGGGAGAGCGCGTTGGTGCCGCCGTGGCGCGCAGGGAGTGCACACAGAGGCCGTTCTCTTCGCCGCTGACGCCGGTCTCGACGCCGTATTTTCGCACAATGCTCCGGTAGACCGAAGCGCGATCGAGCGGTCAGTCGAGTTCGCCCGTGCACTTGTTCGTTACTGGACAAAACGCCGGGGCCGGCGGCATCGGCGCCGTGGACGGCGACGGCCCGGTACTCCTCGATCAACCGCTGCGCCATCGCATAAATGGGGACGAACCGGATCTTGCCCGCTTGCCCCTACCCAAAAATGCACCGCCGCCTTGACGGCTCTGCATGTCCCGGACCTGCATGCCGCACATCTCCTCCCGAGCATGCCGTTATAGAGCAGGGTAGCCAGGGTGGCCCGATCGCGCACGCCCTTGAGCGTAATCCGTCGGCGGCGCCTCCAGCAGCTTGCGCGCCTGGGCATCGCCCAGCCAGGCATGCTACCTTCGTTGCCGTTGGCCATCGGCCTTTTGACGCCGTTGACGGGATTGCCGGACGCGGCGTTGCGCTCACAATCTTATGTGCTCTTCTGAGCGCGGAATTTCCAGCCCCGCTGGGGCATGCTTCCGCTCTACGCCATGCTTCAATGGGGCCGCGCTCCTGTGGGCGCGGAATCGTAAGGGCGCGAAGACCAGGACTGCGGCCGGGAAATCGCTTCAATGGGGCCGCGCTCTTCTGAGCGCGGAATCGCTTCTCCCACGGTGACGATCCTCGATTACACCAATGCGCTTCAATGGGGCCGCGCTCTTCTGAGCGCGGAATCAGTCCGTCCAGAACTATTGAATTATTCAAAGACCAATTGGCCGCTTTGCGAGCGACCAGCCGACCGCGCTGCGCCATAGCGATGTCCGCACGTTCTACTGACGCAAAAAGGCTACATATCACGGTTCTTTTTCCCATTTCGAGCGGGCCCCGGATTCCACCGGCCGCCCCGGCGCTCGAATCGCTCAACGCGTCTCGAACCCTCGATAGCGCGGCGCTTCTCCCCCGATGACCCGGCCCAGCAGGCGCGCCTGGATTTCCAGCACGCGCCGGTAATTGACCCGATAGCCAAACAACGGATGCGTCACCAGGGTATCCATCCGCTGCTCGTAGGCGCGTATAAAAGCCTTTCTCCCCGACGGCTTCAGGCTTACGGCCGATCCCACCCGGATGAAGTCCGCGGGCGTGACCATGCGTGTGTTGATCGCGGACAGCACCGCGGAGTCGGCGATCAGGGGACGGAATTCCTCCAGCAGGTCCAGCGCCAGCGCCGGCCGCCCGAAGCGCGGCTGATGGAAGAAACCGACGAAAGGATCGAAGCCGATGCAATGGCAGATGATGGTCAGGTCCTTGGTCAGCAGGCTATACGAGAACGACAGCAGCGCATTAATCGGGTCCTGGGGCGGCGGCGGTTGCGGCGCGAAAAATCGAAAGTGAACTGCCGCTCCTCCCCGCCCTCTTCGGACTTGATCATTCCGGCGAAAGCGCCGAAATACAAGCGTGCGGCGGTGCCTTCGATTCCCAGCAATTCCTCCAAATCCTCCGCGTCCAGCGCCTTTTCCGCCCCGCGCCTGAGCTGAACCATCAGCGTCTGCGATGGTTCGACATGATTGCGCCGCAGCATCGTGCGCTGATTGCGGATCTTGGCCGCCGTGATCTGGCGCGCGACGGCGAGGCAAAAGACCGGCTGCTCCGCCAGCGCGAATTGCTTGCGCCGCAAAAACACATTTTTGAGCCCCAGCCCATGGGTCAGGCCGTAAAACCAGCCGCCATAGGAGAAATGGGCCACCGGCTTCTCGCCGCGACACAACCTTCAATCGCGCTGGAGGTGACCTGGACGTTGCCGAAGATGTTGACCTGGGAGATCTCGCCGATGCGCACTAGCGCATACTTCCGCGGTCCGGGACGAGCGATTCTCGCGCGGTATATCTGCCTTCCGCAATCGGACTTTGGTCCGATTGCGAGGCCGGAAGCAGTAAACCCGCTGGACCAGCTGAAACTGGGAACTCGATAAATCGAAGTGACAGACCTTGCGGAGGCAGCTTACTTGTCTTACAAGGTGAAACAATCGCTAATCAACAAAAACTCATAATCTAGCTTACCGGCGAAACTGGATTAGTTGACGAAATGTTTGCGAGAGCAGTCTGAAGTTGGGCTGACACATCAAATAGCGATCTGCTGAAGGAGAAGATGGCCATGAAAAGGCAGATGGTTCTAATTGCGGCGATACTGGCGCTCTGTCTGTGGGCAAATCATTATGCCTTGGCTCAAAACGATCACTCTGGAGCGGCGAACGCGAACCCTGAAGCAGTTCGTTCTGCAACAGTGATTACAATTCACGGAAAAATCGCGGGACTCGATAAAGCTACAAAGCAAATCACACTCGAGGCACCGGTGGGCCGCAAGGTGAACCTGGTTGTCGAGAATCCTAACAATCTCGAGAACGTAAAAGTCGAAGACCCGGTGGTGGTACGCTATTACGAGGTCGTCACGGTTCGAAAGAAAAAGCCCGACGAAGCCGTACCTAGCCTTTCGGTACGAGAAGGAATAGCGACAGCAATGCCTGGCGGCGCTCCAGGCGCTATAGCCGAGCAAAAGGTCAGTATTCGGGTTGCCGTTGCGGCGATAGATAAAGCGGATGGAACCGTAACCATCAAAGCGCCGGACGGAACGACGGAAACAGTTAAGGCGGTAAATCCTCAAAATCTCAATCGAATTAAAGTTGGCGACGACCTGATAGTTACCCTGAAGCGGGCTACTGCGTTAGCGGTAGCGAAAGAGTAGAGCAGCTATAAATTCTCTTTAAGTCGATTTAAGCGCCGGTGATCAACAAATGAACCAAGAAGGAGACCGCAAGATGTACGGATTGAAGTTCGTCAAGTATGTTGTCCTTGTCTTGCTCGGCGCGTGTGTCTCGCAACAGAAATATGATGCCCTTGAAGCACGGTACAATCAGCTTAACGAGACCATGTCGTCGCAGATCAACGCGCACCAAATGCATATTGCCCGGCTACAAAACGCCATCAGGGTGACGGTGAATGATCAGCTCCTGTTTCCGTCAGGCGGCTGGCAAATGCCGGATACGGCGCAGCAGACAATCTCCAAAATGGTGCCTATCCTTGCCCCGATGCAACAAACGAAAATCATGGTGACCGGCTATACAGACAATGTGCCAATCGGTGCGGGGCTGAAGCGGCAGGGTATCACAAGCAATGTGGAGCTATCCCAGAAGCGAGCAGACAACGTAATGCAATTCATGGTCGCGCAGGGAGTCAATCAGAGCTTGGTGTCTGCGCAGGGTTTGGGCGAAGCAGACCCGGTGGCGTCCAATGATACCGAGGACGGCCGGGCGCAGAACCGGCGCGTCGAACTGACGCTCGCCGGTTCGGGCAACTGAACGGCTACCCGTACAAGAGAGGAA
>DASZGF010000286.1:0-2853 GCA_035939115.1 Binataceae bacterium (SeqCode) | reverse complement strand
CGTCAAGGACGCCAGCGGGCGACCCGTTCCGGGCCTCGCCTCGGCGGCCAAACAGATGGGCAATTATGTTGGCAAGCTCATAGCGGCGCGTGTCGCCGGACAATCACTGCCGCCATTTCGTTATCGGCATCAGGGAACTCTAGCGACCATCGGCCGGCGCGCCGCCGTCGTAGAACTGGGCCATATTCAGCTCAAGGGCTTTGTCGGCTGGATGTTTTGGAGCGCTGTGCACATCTACTTTCTAATTGGCATCAAGAATCGTTTTGTTGTCGCCATTACCTGGCTGTGGAGCTACGTAACCTTCAAGCGCGGGGCCCGCCTTATTACCGAGGTCCCTCCGATCGTTCCTGCCGAATAAGCTTCTGGGTGCCCGCGTGAACAATCTGTTTGTCCTCACCGCGGGATCTCCCGTCATAGCGAGAATAGGCGCACAACGGCCGACTACGAATATCGAGGTTTTGTAAGCGATGGGCATTTATCAAGATCAAATCGTTCCGCTACTCATCAATCTAGCGATGCGCCGGCGAGACCTCGCCGCCTATCGCAGCCGTGTCGTTCCGGCCGCTGACGGCTGCGTACTCGAAATCGGCATCGGGTCCGGCCTCAACCTGCCTTTTTATTCGCGCAATGTGGAACGCCTCATCGGTCTTGATCCCTCGCCAAAGCTACTCTCCATGCTACGGCGAAATCTGCGTCCCAATACGCCTTCGCTCGAACTGATCGAGGGGTCAGCCGAAACCATCCCACTCGACAACAACAGCGTCGACGCGGTGGTGACCACATGGACCTTGTGCAGCATTCCGGATGCTGCTCGTGCGCTTCGCGAAGTGCATCGGGTCCTCAGGTCAACCGGACGCCTCCTCTTTATCGAACACGGGCGTGCCCCCGAGCCGAACGTGCGTTGGTGGCAGGACCATCTAACTCCGACTTGGAAACGTATAGGCGGTGGTTGCCATCTCAACCGCCCGATCCAGAGTCTGATCGAAGATGCTGGTTTCCAATTTGACCGATTCGAGGCCGGCTACATGCGCGGCCCAAAACCTTTGGCTTTCATGTACGAGGGCACCGCTCGGCCGCGCTAGCTGGCGTGAAACTAACTCGAATTATCGGAAACGGCAGGCTGCCTGAACCAAGCTGCGACCTAAGAACCTTCAGCCCGGCGATTTGACCCGCCGCGATGCTCAATTACTAAGCCCGATTCCTGGCATGGACCTTCCACCCATCGCGCCGCGCACTTATCATCGTTTGATCATGACTGAGCTTGGCTTTGCTTTGTTCGAGACGGCGGTCGGCAGCTGCGGGATCGTATGGAGCAGCCGCGGCATCGTCGGTGTGCAGCTTCCCGAAGGGAGCGAACGCGCGACCCGCAACCGAGTTCGCCGTCGTTTTGCTGCGGCGCGCGAGACTGCGCCACCGGCCGAAGTGCGGCACGCGATCGAGGATATTGTCGGGTTGGTCAGCGGCGAGCCAAGAGACTTGAGACGCGTGCGCATCAACAGTGACGATGTGCCGGACTTCCACCGGCGCGTCTATGATGTCGCGCGTACCATTCCGGCGGGCGCAACGCTGACCTATGGCGAAATTGCCGAACGGCTGGGCGACCGCTCCCTGGCACGCGATGTCGGGGCGGCCCTTTCGCAAAATCCCTGGCCGATCATTGTGCCTTGCCATCGCGTGCTGGCGGCCGGCGGCAAATCCGGCGGTTTCTCGGCGCGTGGCGGCGTCGATACCAAGTTGCGCCTGCTTTCGATTGAAGGTGCGCAGCCCGGCGGTCCAATGCTGTTTGATCACCTGCCAATCACGCCTCACCCGCCGACCACCCCGCGCCGCCGCCGGCCTGTCAGAGCAGGATGATTTTAACTTAAAGCGTGGTCCCACCGGGACCGCTCATCGACGTTGCGCCGCGGCTCATGTAAAAGCTATTTACATGAGCTGGTCGAAAGACGCGAGGGGCGGCCCGCGCGGCTACCACCATGGCAACCTGAAAGAAGCGCTGCTGCGCGCCGCTTTGGAATTGATTGCGCAGAAAGGACCGGCGGGTTTCACCTTTGCCGAGGCCGCGCGGTGGGCGGGCGTGAGCCCGGCCGCGCCCTATCGCCATTTCCGCGACCGCGATGAACTTCTCGCCAGCATCGCGCTGCGCGGATTCGAACGGTTCGCGATTGTGCTCGAGAAGGCGTGGGACGATGGCCGCCCGCAGCCATTCGCCGCGCTTGATCGGCTAGGCAAAGCCTACCTTGAATTCGCACGGGCCGAGCCCGCCTATTACTCCGCGATGTTCGAGGCCGGTATTTCGCTTGCGAGCATTCCTCAATTGCATGAGGCCGGGGAGCGGTCTTTTGCCGTCCTACGTCGCGCTTCTGAAACGCTGTGTGCGCAAATGCCGCCGCAGTCTCGGCCCCCAGCCTTGATGGTCGCTCTACATATCTGGGCGATGTCACACGGCGTTGCCTCGCTGTTCGGCCGCGGCGACGCGGCACGGCGCACCTTGCCGATGCCACCTGAAGAGCTGCTGGAAGCGGCAGTGTTGGTCTATCTGCGCGGCCTCGGACTAACTTCTCAGGTGACCCCCTCTTGACAGTCGGAAGAAGCGATGTAAATGGTATTTACATTCACGCGGGAGGTCCCCACCATGCCTATCGCAGCCAGGATCGATGAGTTCGGAAAGCCAGCCTGGATCGTTCTGATGATTCTTGGCTTCTTCGCGTGGTGGCCGTTGGGCCTCGCCATCCTCGCTTTCATGATCGGGAGTGGACGAATGGGTTGCTGGAATCAGCACGGCATGAGCCGGTGGCAGGACAAAATGGACCGCATGCGCTCCAAGGTTGACTGGTGGGGAACTACTCCTCCCTC
>DASZGF010000285.1:0-8916 GCA_035939115.1 Binataceae bacterium (SeqCode) | reverse complement strand
GTTGGAGCGAACGGCATCGAGTGTTTCGGTATTCTGTTCACGCCAATCCTGAATTTGGGAGCCAATGCGGCACCCGTTACCTACACAAGAGCCCATCGCAGGGCCATCCACGGTTTTTTGTTCAACTGATAAAGCGCGTAAAACAGAGATATCTTGAAGAGATACAGCTCCATATTCTGTACAGATACCTACATGTTGCGTACCGGTGGGGTCAGAGTATATGATGGGATTAGATCTGACGTACTGATAAAGATTCAGTCCATCCACCAATCCCGATGGGTCGCAACTTGTCCACCTTCCTAACCACGGCGCGTAATATCGCGCTCCGTGGTAGTATAATCCGCTTTCTTCATCCCGTTCTTTGCCGGTGTAGCGGTAGCGTTTGGCCGCGGCGCCGAGGGCTTGGTTGACGGCCTGATACGAGGTGCAGCCGTAGGGATAGTATTCTTCGTAGGAAATGACCTGGGCCTGGTCGTCCAATTCCAGGCAGGCCGAGCCAAGATGATTGCCAAATTGGTAACGCGTTAAGATTACCGGCAGGGTAGCTGGCAGCACGTTAGGGTTGGTATCAACGGTCTTAATCTCGACCAGGGCCACGCGCTGCTTGTCGTCCATCACGTGCAGGGTCTGGCGTTCTAGGGTGACCGGCTGGGGGGCGGTCGCGGAGGGCGCAATGCCATATTCACGGTAGATTTCAAAGCCGCCAAGATA
The DNA here is from genome assembly GCA_035939115.1 of Binataceae bacterium (SeqCode). Taxonomy (GTDB): domain Bacteria; phylum Desulfobacterota; class Binatia; order Binatales; family Binataceae; genus JAJPJA01. Next base: position 8,205 of record DASZGF010000285.1, on the reverse strand, counting down.
GATGCGTTGCTTGGCCAAACCGCCGTTGGCATTCTCGGTGGTTTTGAGGACGCGCTGACCCGAGGCGTCGTAAACATAATACGTCCGCTCGCCTGGATGATTTGCGCCATCGGTATCAGGGGGAATCACGGAAACTATCGCCTGACGCTGGGTCATCTGCAGTTGGTCCTTAAAATCCCAGTTCATTGCATATAGTTGTGGCAGGTCCAGCATGTTGCCATGGGGATCGTAACCGTTTCCGGCGGCACTGTAGGTTTCGGGCGTTCCGCCGACCGTCGTGCTGGTCAGGCGATTATTCTTCCGCCCGGGTTCAAGCTGGCTGGTTTCATTGTAGGCATAGAGCCGTTTCCATCCGGGAATGGCCGGGCTGGAGCCGGCATGTTTGAGTTGCTGGATATTTCCCACCGCATCGTAGCTGAAATTTTCGGTGTAGGTTCCCATCGCTTTGCCGTCGTTGGGATGGGGAAGGTTGATATTCGGCCAGTCGTTGTAGGATTGAGGGGTGGGCGTATTCGGTACGCCACCGATCTGGCCGAGATGTTCGCGTCCCGTGGCCGTGATTAAACGGTAAATCGCATCGTAGCTGTAGTCTGTACTGGGCTCGACCCGGTTATTACTGAAATAGACCACATTCTGGGCGTCGGCGTCATCCTGGATGTGGGTGATATTGCCGACCGGGTCGTAGAAATAATCCAAGTCCTGCAGGGAAACGCCATCGGATTTGCGCGTGGTCAGCAAATTGACCAGGCGAAAGGTCTTGGGGTCGTATATATAGGCCGTTTTGGCGCCGTTCCCAAAATCGACTTCAATCCGCTGACCTTTTTCGTCGTAGTCGATGTTGGTGATAGTATTGGTCAGGACGTTGGGTATCGCCACGCTTGGATCCAAAAGGCGGCTTGGTTCTGTGGTCTGTTGCAGCCAGGTGTCGAGCGTCGCCAGAAGGTTCGCTTCATTATAGCCGGGTTGGATGATGTTCAGCGTGGTCCCGGTGCTATTGCTATGCGGGGCGATTTGCTGGGTGACCCGGTTCAAGGCGTCGTAGCGGCTGGAACCGGTGAAAAATTCGGTTCCCAGCGGTGACGGTGGATTCAGGCTCCAGTCGACCTGATCCTTGTAGTCCTGGAGCAATTGCCGCTGGCTGCGCAGCAGGTTGCCTTGAAAATCATAGCCCTCGTTTTGATTGGTCAGCGGACTGAAGCCCAGGCTGGTGATTACACCGGCGGCGTCGAAAACTTGATAGACTTTGCCGCGGCTATTGGTCTGTTCAGGGCTGGCCGGGCCGCCCAGTTTGCTGTCGCCGTAAACCGTTTTTTCGGCCAGCACATTGTTGATTCCATTGCCGGTTGCATTCACGCCGATCGGCCGTTGCAATTCATCATAGCTGATGACGTGCACGAAGCCGCGGCTGTCCCAAAGCTGGATTGGCTTGCTGGCGACATTGCTCAGCGTCCAGCGCACGCCTGCCTCCATGCTTTGGGAGTGAATTTTGTTCTTGGCCTGGTCGTAATCGTAAGCCGTCACTTTGCGTCCCAAAGCGTCCGTCACCGAAAGCGCGTTACCTTCGATGTCCAACTCCGTGCGCGTGGCATAAAATTCGTCACCATTGACCGGGTCGCGATTGTGCGCCACCGAAAGAAAAGTGCGGCCCAGCACGTCAAATAAGACTGCGGTCGGCGTATCATTGTGAGTGGCCGCTTTGGTGGAGGCATCCACCTCATACTTTAACGTTGTAGGATCGGGAAAGGCCGCGGCGGCGCTGGCTTGAGTCGTGCGAAGCTGATACCAGGTCGGCAGGTAATCGGCATCGGGCAGCAAGCTGAATAAATCGCCGACATCGGGGTCGGTCTTGGGATTCATCAAGACCGTGTCGTTCCCGTCCCAGGTTCTTTGCTGCCACGGATCGAAGACGACTTTTTCCCAAGTGTGGTTTGGGTGGAGAGTGGCCACGACCCGGCCCAGTGGATCATAAAACAAGGTGGGGGTGACGCCGACCTTGTTGGCGAATTCGAAATCGTGGGTGGCGCTAAAGAACGGCTCGTATTTGCGAACGGGCTTGCCTTTATTATTTAGAATCGTCCATCCAGAGCCGATCCAGCGGGGATTTTGGATCAAGGCTTTGGGGTTGGTCAAATCGAGCGGCCCCGGTTCGGCTTGGGCCTTCTTTTGGATTTCACGGCCCAGTCCGTCGGAGTAGCTGAAAGCGACTTGTACTTTGCTCTGCTGGCCCGCCGGCAGGTCATTGATATGCGTTTCACGAACGATGGTCGCGGCGAATACTGGCTGCGGGGTGGCCGATGCGGCCGTGTTCATGTAGCGATCTAGATCGTAGACTATCCGCGTTGTGGCGCCGCTGAGCAGTCCCGCGGCATTACCCAGCGGATCACCGAAAAACGTGTCAATATCCGATTGCAGCAGATCATCCGCGAAGGGGGAGGCAACCGAATCGCCGCTTTCCGAGACGCCCGCCGCCGCGACCTTGCCTTTGACCGCCGTCCCAACGACCAGGCCAAGGGCATCGAAGGCGACTTCAACGTGATTGCCATTGGGATCAATGACTTCCTTCGGCTGAAGCACACGATAATCGTTTTCGGCGATGACCGTATTGGCGAGGGCGTCCTGCGTTTGCTCCAGCAGCAGTTTGTAGGAATCGTAAGCCAACTGCGTGTACTGGCCGAACGGGTCGCGATGCGCCTGGGGCAAATAGAAATTTGCCGCGGCAAAGGTTTGCGGGTTGGGTGAGGGCGGTTGAACGGGCGAGTACATAATCCGGCCGGAAGGAATCCACCAGTTGGTGTCGCCCTGGCTGTTTACGTAGCCGCCGCTGCTGCCGGAAAGAATTGCATCCAACGCCGCCGCGCTAACGGGCCTGTTCGCATTGGAACTGCCGTTGACGAAAATTTGTTGGGCAAGATTCGCGGTCAGCGCCAGTTTATAAGTTTCATAGACCAACCCGAGGGAATCGGTCTGGCCAAATGTCGCCGGCCCCGAGAGATCGTCTATATAGTACAGCGTGCGGGTGTCATCAATCAGCCGCTTTTGTGTTTTCGACGAGTCAGGCGTGATCTCATAGGATATTTCCACTGCCGTCGTGGCCAAAGTGTTTAGGTCATCGAATGAAAAGACCACCGATTCGTCCGGGCGGGCGGGGCGCGTCAACTCGTAAACACAAGCTTCCCACGGCAGCGGGCCGCGATAGGCGGCACCGGGGTTGTCAATCGGTGAGGTAAAAGAATTCTCGCTGAGCGTCAGCAACGCGCCCAATTGTTCCGGCTGGAGATACACCGAGGGATCCTTCGTCTGGTCCGGTGCGACTCCCGGAACCGGTAATGGAGCGGACGACAATCCAGATCCTGCCTGGTTTCGGCCATAGGCGACGCTGATGGATTGGAGGACATCACCAAAGTTATCCACCTTTAGAACCGCGCTGTGCGTGACGCGCGGATCGGCGGGGTTTCGTTCCAGGTGATAGTCTATGGTCTCACGCGCATGGGTGAAGAAAACAGCGTAAAGGTTGGCTCCCTGCGGCTGGAAGATGTCGATCGTGTAATTGCGTTCGGAAATACTGTAGGGAATGCCCGCGTTGGTCGTGCCGTCGTCCCCGTAAATCTCCTGGCGCAAAATGCCTCCTTTCAGCGCGCGAAGCGCTTCCCGCTGTTCTTCGCCGGAGAGCGTATACGGAACGCGGGTGCCATCAGCCATAAACATGTGGGTTGGCCAGACGGTGTCGGGCAACAGTGTGGCGAGAAATGCCACCCATTTTTGTTCGAACTGCGGATTGGTTTTGCTCGGTGCGCCATGGTAATCACGCGCCATGTGGTGGACAATAGTCTCCTCATCCGGCCAGGCCCCGGTGTGGAACCAGGTCTTCGTCACCACCGGCGGAAGATGCAGCGCGTCGGCTTCGATGTCGGTATCCTCGGTGAAAAGGCTGTCGGAATCGCCATACGATTCCGCGTCCGTCTGCTCCACGTAGCCGAAGCCGCGAAACTCGCGCTCCACGCCGTCGAAATAGCCGTGGCGATAACGGTACGTGGTGACCAGACGGGTGCGGCCAATATAGTCGAAGACTTCCACCCGTTCGGTGACGTGGACGGGAAACGCCAGCTTGGTCACCCACGGGGTGCCCGCTTCCCGGTCTTCGCAATAAAACTTGGTCGAAGAAGTGTAACGGATGCGCGTCTCGGCGCCGAGATTGTTCACGACGCCGATCAACAAATGCGGTTTCACGCCGCCCATTAAGTCGATGTACTGCATTTGCCGCCCGCTGTCCGGCGCGAAAGGCGAGGACCAAACCAGGCAGGCCGTGCCGCTGCCCAGCAGATCCACAACATTCACCGAAGCGTGGTCGGTGATCGCGGGATAATTGGCCAGGGTGGTTTCATCGGACCAACTGTTCCCGGATTGGTTATGGTAGATGGCAACGCCCCTCGCGGCGAGATAAAGGATGTCGCTGGTGCCGCAACCATCGATGTCGGCCAGGCGAATGCGGCGCGGGTCGAAGACATCGGGAGCGTCGAACCACGGTGAATGGTCCATCGTGACTTTTGCCCCAAAGCGCCCGTAACCGAGATTGGGCCAGTAGCAGACCTCGCCATTTCGAATCCGGACGATATCGGTAAGACCGCCACCGGCCATGTCGGCCAGGAAGATCGATTGCGTCGGGTCGGCAAAAACCAAGGCCGCCCCGAGCTCGTCGTCGAACGGCTTCCGGGCGAATTGGCGCGGGCCGAAGCCATCATGGCCCAGAGACTGGTGCCACGACATCACCTCGTCCTCGGAGACGAGGATGTCGGCCAGGCCGTCGCCGTCGATATCGACAAACCTTACATTGGGATCGCGCGTGTCCAGGTTGGGAAAACTTTGGAACGCATTGAAGCCTTCCCAATCCGTACGGTCGGTTCGCTCATAATAGCCGCGCCGCGGGCCCTCGAGGCTGACCATATCCTGACGCCCGTCGGCGGCCAGATCCATGAATTGCGGCCTGGCGCCCGCGAGGACCAACCCCGGTTGGGAGGCGAGCAATTCGACGGGGGCAAACCGGGGCAGCGTCAGGGTGGCGCCGTTTTCGGTGTGGGTATTGACCGGGCTGATATTGCGCTTGTACCACATCGCGCCGGCTTGCTGGGTGAGGAGCCCCGATAGTCCTTCACCGTCGAGATCCAGCCACTGATAATTCGCGCCGTCGGCGCCAGCCGGGAGGTTGGCCAGGCTTTCGGGTTCGACCGTCCGCACGGTCGGATCGATTTCCGCTTCCGAATAAGCAAATTCCAGGGGCGGAAATGATTTACTGGTGTACGACGTGCCGGTGGAATCCAGCGCATAACCTGTCTGGGTGACCGACAGGAGTTTGGTTGCGATAGGATTGCCCTTGAGCGGCGAATTCGGATCCGATTGGTCGCAAGAAAAATCGGTCGAACGGACGAGCCCATCGTAACCTTTCTCGCCGTTTTGTGTTTCGCCGATTTTCACTGCAGGGAAATGATGAAACATCAACACGCGCTGGCATAAACGATAGGTGCGAATGTCAAAAGTGGAGCGGAAAGTCGAAAAAGGATCGGCGCGCGTGGCCCATTTTCGGGCAGGATCTTCCGCCGGGGTGGGGTTGGCCAGGTTGTGTTCACCGTAATCAAACACGGTTTCGAAGAGCCAATCCGCTCGTAGTGAAAGGTCTTCCCCGAGAACGTAGGGTGTTTGCGTCCCGTAATGAATGCGTTTGATATAAACATTGGCATAGGGCGCGTTCCCGTTCTGGCGATTGCACTCATTCGCCGCCGCGAGATTGATGCCGGTATTGTCCTCGGCCTTGTAGCCGTAATAGATGACATTGCCTTTGTCATCAAAGGTGGTTTCGAGCAGCCACTTGAAAACGCGGGACTGGTCGGACGGATTGGCGATGCGACAGGCTGGATTCAGGCCGTAGATGCTGGTGACGTTGTCCTTGGTCGTCGCGCGCCAGTGCAGGTCGCCATCGGAATTTCTTTGCCAGCGCTCGATCCGCGCGAACAACCCTTCGATCCGCGGCCGATAGCGCTTCACGGTGTACGTCAGGCCATTCCAGGTTCCATCCTGCACCGGGACAGGCGACCATTGAGTGCCGGTCGATCCCGATTGCGAAGCCAGCACGGGCATCAGGTCTTCGGCGTCGGAAAGGATGAAAACATCCGATTCTTCGGCATCGCAGTACAAGGGCAGGCCCTTCGAGGTCTTTCGGGTAACCGACGGGATGGAGAGATGCCACCCGAGGCCGAATGGCCCGTTGCCGGCGCCGGAATCGTAGGAGAGGGAAAGTTTCGGGAAAAAACCGGAGCGCCCCGGCGAAGTGAAAATCGGGACCGTCAGCGCGCCCGTGCCCGTCACCGGGTTCACCGAGAACTTTTCGCCAATCCCGTGAATCGCGCCGCCGCCCTTTGGCAGGGTGATCGAAGGTCCAGCATTGGCCGGCACCGCCGGCTCTTTGCCAGTGTCCTCCGGCGCTGGTGCTTGGTCTTGGGTGGCCATGATTGTTTTTAGAGCATTTTAACCACTTATGCACGCTGATGGCCACTGATCAGGAAGAAACAGATAAAAATGAGTTCGAACCCAACTTTATACTATCAGTGACTTTAAGTGTATATGAGTGGTTGAGTCGGTCTTCCGTCTGCTTGGAAGTATTAGTGACGATGAGTGTGCATTAGTGGTTAAAATTCTGTTGATAGACGGGTATGCTTCCTCTGTCATTCTGAGCGCAGCGAAGAATCCAGTATTATATCGCCAGCAGTGTTTCACTGGATTCTTACTTCGTTCAGAATGACAAAGTCTTTTTAGGGCGCGCATCGGTCTGTATAAATCGAATTCGGTTCAGAGCCCCGGGGTCAGCTATGACGCGGAATAATGACAGACGAGGAAGATGTCAGCGATGGCGGCCGGGTTCAGCAGTGCGGCGGTAACTGCGACGGGCGTGGGTCCGCTGGTGTCGGTACCGTTGATGGTAACGATGAGGTTCGGCGACAGGCTTGAAATCCCGCTGACGGTGAGAGTCCAGGCTGACGGCGGCGCGGGAGATGCGGCGTTGGCGGAGTTGAGAGCCGGAACGGCAAGCGGGGCGCCCGCATAAGCGATCGAGGCGTACGGAATGCCACCCAAAACGGCGGCGTTGCTCTTCCACGGTGTGGGTGTTTGACTGGTGGACGAAGTGGACGGAGGTGCCAGCGCGACCCCCAACGCGCTCGATCCGAAGTCGGAAAGCGGGGTCGAGCTGGAGTTCAGCGAAGGCGGATATTCATCGCGCAGGCGCAGGAAGAGTTCGCACTGCGAGATCGCGAGTTTCCGCCCGCGGAATCGGAAGGGGAACCGGTCGAGCGTCAGCGACAGCGGCATGGTCATCGGTTGGGTAGCGGATGCAATTGTCGGATTAAAGAACTGATACCACTCGGTGGGGAATTCGTGCCGGAGGCTGAAATATCTGACCAGGTTCGGCTGCTTCGCCGGGAACCCGGCCGGCGGGCCGCCCAGCCCGCCTTGGGAGAATCCGAGGGGAAGCACGGCGGCCGCGCGCGCGGCGTCGCGAAGGGGAGCCCCGCCGTCGCGCGCCGTGAATTTCAGGTTGAAAAGCACGTCCGTGATGGTCTCGACATCAAACGCGTTGCAGTCGGGCGGCATGGACAGCAGCCATTGCGAGATCACTCCGGCCCCCTCGAACGGGAGATAACGCTCGTCCCTGAAGTTGACCTCGAACATTCCGCTGTCGTTCTGCGCCGTGCTGGTGGCGACAGATTGGGTCGCCGAGTAGCTGTAGAAGAACCGGGGATCGGAGCCGACCGGCTGTTCGACGTACGGTGTGGCTCCGGCAGCGGACGCGCGGATCTTGCTTTGGGTGAGCGTGAGCGTGCAGTTCACGCTGGTATAGGGCCCGGCGACGCAGGGAATAGTCAGGCTGGCGCTCTTGATGCGCCGCATATAGTGGCCGGGATAATCCATGTCGAAGTACGCCTCCGGCAGACTGACCATGCACTGGCCGGTCTCCTTGAGCATGATAAAGGCCAGCGGGTCGAGCAGAAGAAGCGAAACGGTCTTGGACAGTTCGTATTCGCGCTGATTCTGGCTGAGATAGGCCATTTCCAGGCGCTTCAGGTCGAGGTAAAGCTTCTCGCCCGCCAGCAGTCCCTGCTTCATGCTGTCCCAATAGCCGAACTGGATGTAGTTGGAGCTGCTGATCCCGAGTTCGAA
>DASZGF010000284.1:0-1566 GCA_035939115.1 Binataceae bacterium (SeqCode) | reverse complement strand
TGCCCCACGCATAGCCGAAGTGGCCGCCGGCATAGAAGCCGGTCCAGTCATAGGCGGGCAGGGGCGGGGGCGCCTTGGTCGGCAAGGCGGGCAGGTCGGCCGCGCGCGCCGGGCCGATTGCGAGCGCAATAATCAGGGCGCTCCCGACCAGGAATTTTTTCCTGCCCGATCGCCTGCCAATCCCCGATGCGATGAGGGCCGCCGTGCCGACCGGAAGATCAAGGGGACGCGCGCCCGTTTTGCTCGCCTCGGCCGGCATGCGGCGAACCATGCCGGATCGCGATGAATGGAACATGACACGCCCCGCGGCAACGTTGCGCGTCACCACGAACCAAAGCCCAGGCGCCGTTCACAAGGGCGTCCTGGCCCCCATTGGTGCACCCCGCCCAATGTGTTCGCGCGCGACCACGGCCGATGGCAGGTCTCCTGGCTCGCGGGTTCCTGCCTTGCGCCGCCTTCCCGGTTGCCCAGTGGCGTGATTGGCGCGCGGCTCGCCGCTTACAGTTGCGGGGGCAGCCACGGCATCGGCCTACACCTCTTGCGAGGACGGCCTCACCGTGTTCCCTTTTGATCCCCGAAGGGAACCATCGTGCAAATTATGCCGGGGTTGGACCGTTGCCGCAATATCCGATACCGAAACCCAGCACAGGTAACGGCACTCACAAATCATGCTCATTGCTACAATGGGTCGATGCCGCTCCGACGCGGCTCGACAATTTTGTTTTGCCGGGTGGCAACCCCGGAGCGGCCCGCTTGTATCATGCCCGCACAATCGCGCGGCGCGCCGCAGGAGATAGGAACGGGATATGGCAACCGCGCTTTCGGGTATTCGCGCCTGCGTCTTCGACGCTTATGGCACGCTCTTTGACTACGCCTCGGCGGCCGCGGGTTGCCGCGATGTGCTCGGCGACCGTGTCGGCCCGCTGACCGCGCTGTGGCGCGACAAGCAGCTGCAATACACCTGGCTGCGCACGCTGCAAGGCCGCCACGCGGATTTCTGGCAAGTGACGGGCGACGCGCTCGACTTTGCACTGGAGACGCTCGGGCTCGATGATCCGCCGCTGCGGGCGCGGCTGATGGACCTTTACCGTACGCTCGATACCTTCCCCGAAGTCCCGGAAATGCTGAAACGGCTGAAAGCGGTCGGGCTCAAGACTGCAATCCTCTCGAACGGCTCGCCGGACATGCTCGACGCCGCGGTGGACAAGGCCGGGATCGGCGACTTCCTCGATGCCGTCCTTTCGGTCGAACTGGTTGGCGTCTACAAACCGCACCCCAAGGTCTATCAGCGCGCCGTCGATCGCCTCGCGGTCCCCGCCGGCGCGATTTCATTTCAGTCTTCCAATGCCTGGGACGCCTACGCCGCCTCGGCCTTCGGCATGCGCGTGGTGTGGTGTAACCGTTATGGCCAGCGGCCGGAACGACTGCCGGGAAAGCCGGATCGCGAGATCGCATCGCTGGCGGAGTTGCCGCCAATGGTGGCGGCATAGCGCTGATAACCGGAGGCGGCAGGCAACCGTCGTCGGTGCGATCCTCAACCTGATCAACCAGAGAGCGAATCCATGC
>DASZGF010000283.1:0-111106 GCA_035939115.1 Binataceae bacterium (SeqCode) | reverse complement strand
CTGGTCTTGATCGAGCGCACCACCGCCTCGCCGGTGTTCACTCCAACCCGAACCTGCAGATCGCGCCCCTTCACGATCCCCAGCCGCTGCGAATACTGCTTAAGGTCTTCCTGCATCCGCAGTGCGGCAAACAGCGCGCGCTGCGGATGGTCTTCATGGGCCAGCGGGGCGCCGAACAGCGCGAAGATCGCGTCGCCGGCGGTGTGCACTACGTAGCCCTCATAAAGATGCACGGCGTCGATCATGATCTTGAGCGCGAGGTCGATGATGTTGCCGGCCTCTTCCGGATCGAGGCCTTCCAACAGGTCCATCGAACCCTTGATATCAGCGAACAGCGAGGTGAGCATTTTGCGCTCGCCTTCCACCGCGTCACTCGAAGCAGCGGAGGGACGCGCGGTCAGGCCGGGACCCGGGGTGGGCGAGCCGGAACTGGCCAGCGCGGCGGCGCATTCATTGCAGAACGTGGCTCGCGGGTTGTTCGCCGCGCCGCACCTGGCGCATCGCACAGCCAGCGGCGTGGCGCATTGATGGCAAAACCTGGCGCCTTCCTGGTTATCGGTCTGACAGCTCGGGCAAAGCATCATGTCCTCCGCGCCGCCCGCCTACGGATTCGGTTCTGTATTCGCTGACGCGGCGGCGGTGCAGGGCACCAGCTTCCAGTTGGCGCCGCCTGCAAGCTCCAAAACTCGTTTGTGATATCTGAGCAGCCCCGCATGATGGCTTACGCTTAAGACGGTGGTGCCGGTCTCCTCCAGATGGCGGTAGAGTATCGCTTCGTTATTGCTGTCGAGTGCGCTGGTTGCCTCATCCAGAAATACATAGCGCGGCCGATGGAGGAACAGCCGGGCAAACGCGAGCCGTTGCTGCTCACCCGGAGAAAGGACGTGCGCCCAATTCAACTCGGTATCAAACCCGGGAACGCGGTCCAGCAGATCTCCAAGATTGACCTCATATAGCGCCTGGCGCATTTCGTCCTCGCTCGCGCCCGCGGCCCGAGGGTAGCAGAGCTGGTCCCTGAGCGTTCCCAGGATCATGTAAGGCCGCTGGGAGAGGAACAGGTTGTCGCCAGCCGGGGGCCTTAGAATGCGACCCTCTCCAGCCTGCCAGATTTGCGCGATCGCGCGCAGCAGTGAAGTCTTGCCCACGCCGCTCGGTCCCTTGACGAGAAGTCGATCCCCGCAGGCAAGCTTGAACGATAACCCACTTAGAAGCGCTCGATTGTAGTCAGGGGTCAGCAGCGTAACCCGGTCGAACTCGAGGTCAGCGGCCTCGGCAACCTGGATTCGGCTCCGCCCGTTAGGTAGCTCCGCCTCAAGCGACTCACATTCTTCCCGGAACATCGCCAGCCGATTGACGACCGCGGCGTAGCTGGTCAACCCCTGGAACTTGGTCACAACCAGCGACAGCGCATCAGTCAACGAGCTGTACGCCATGGCGGCTTGCGTAAACTGTCCCAACTGGAGTTTGCCCGCGAAATACGCGCCGGCGAGTAAAAAGTTAGCGAGCAAGACCAGCGCATTAGTGTAAAAGAAGGTGACGAACGCCGGCCGGCGTTGCCAGAGGATGAGCAGGTTGAAATTGCGAAACACGTCGCCGAAACGCCGGTTAAGCCGCGCGCTCTCGTTGTGTTCGCCGCCATACATGGTGATCTCTTCCGCGTGGTCACGAACGTGCACCAGCGCGAAACGGAAATCCGCCTCATAACGCTGCTGGTTGAAATTGATCGTCACCAACCGCCCGCCCACGAGCGCCGACGCATAAGTCCCCGCCACCGCGGCACCGCTGAGCACCAGGGCAAGTCTTGGAGAGATCGACCACAGAATGCCGAAAAATGTCGCGAAGGTCACCGCGGAGGCGAGGAATTGAAACAGGTAGTCGAGCGTCTGGCCGGTGAAGGTGTTGATATCCTCGCTGATTCGTTGGTCGGGGTTGTCGGCCCGCCCGCTGAGGCCGATGCGATAGAAGCCGTGGTTGGAAAACCCCAACTCCGTGAATCGGTGGGTGAGCCATTCCCGCCACAGAATTGCGAGGCGGCCCCCGATCCAGGGAGCGTAGGCCGCGACCGGGACCATCACGAGGACCCAGACCAGAACGTACTCCAGCAACCGGTAGTATCTCGTTGCGTCCTTGGCCACCAGGGCATTGGTAAGATCGCGCAAGATGAAGCTGAAGATGCCTTGCAGCCCGATCGCTCCGAACATGAATAGGAGCAGCAGGACGAACAACCCGAGCGCGGTGCGGCGCTGATCGGAATACCAGTAGGGTTTGGTGAGAGACCAAAGTCGGCGGAAGAACTGGCGGTCAAAACGGTCCATCCAATCCTCCCAGGATCACCGTATGGAATCCGGACTCAAACTCGCCCCCAATATCAGGCGGTTGGCAACTTTCGGGTTGGCGGTAAAGCGTATGCAATCGGAACATTGTACGACGGTGCGCGCGATGCCGAAGAGGATAGTCACTGGGCGCGGACGGCATTGATGCGATCGATCCATTGCGGTCCGGCGCCGAGACGGCGGTAGATCGCGATTGCGGCGGCGAATCTCTCTTCGGCGCGGGCACGCTCATCGGCCGCCAGCAGTGCGCAGCCCCAGTAGTAGAATGTGTCGGACTCCTCCCACGGACAGGTATAGCGGCGGAAGATCTCGACCGCCGCGCCAAACCCAGTGTCGGCATCGCGCAAGCGCTGCTCCGCGGCTGCGACCGCCGCCTCGCACGCATCACATCACCGGCGATACCGCGCCAGTCTTCGCCCGCGGCCATGATCTCGCGGCATCGCGCCAGATGAATTTTCGCCTCCGCGGTCCGGCCCATCTCGCCTGCGTATAGGAGAGCGAGGTTGTAACGTACCGACATCTGGCAAACCTGGTCCGCCGGATCGGTGAAACCCAAACACAGCAGCAGCGCGGCTTGCGCGGCGTCGTGCTGACCCATCAGGCGCCGCCTTGCCGCAAGTGCCACGAGGTTCTGCCATCTTTCCATACGCGAGCCATTCGGGTCTTTGGCCGCAGCCTCTTTTTCCAGAAAAGAGCAAAACCCTTCCCAATCGCCGGCCAATCCATCCAATAGTGGCTGAAACTTTTCGGTGGTGCCCGTGTCCGCCAGCAACTTCGAGGCACGCTCCACCTGACCGGCGTCGAAGAGGTAAACGCAACACATGTTGATGAGCCCCTGTCGCGAAACGCGTGTGAGCCATGGCTGGTCGATGTCGCGTAAGACCCGGTTGGCAGCGTCCAGCGGATCCCGCAGACGTTATCGCATCAGAGCCGCATAATGCAGCACACCCTCGGCGTTTGGGTTATTGAGACGACTGATCTTCTGGTAGGCCTGGTCGGCAAAAGCAAAGGCTTCAGCAATATGGCCGCTCGCGAATAGTAACCAGAGGTACTCACCCGCCGCGCCAGCCCATCCAGCCCATCTGACGTCGTCCGTTAGCCGTTCGGCGATCTCCATCGCGCGGCGCGAGGCGGCTAGCCCCTCGGCAACCTGTGTCATCTCCAATGCGACATGGCCGATACCAAAGTACAGCCACATCAATTCAACACTGTCGGGGCCTTGGCTGAGCACTGCTTCCGCCCGGCGCAGATGCTCCCTGACGCGGGTCAGATCGGGGACCCCCATTCCGCTCGACGTCTGCAACGCCAACTGTGCCCGAATACCGGCGGCCCGCTCCATCTGCCCCAGCTTCTCATAGATTTGCACCGCCTCCTCGCCATACTCAATTCCCTGGTTACGGTCGATCGTGCCGCTGACCACTACACAAAGCGGATAAAGGATCTGTGCGCGCTGCTCCGGTGTAGCGCCGTGCTTCTCCCTTAGTTCGAGCGCGGCCCGCCAATCATCGGCGGTTTCCTCGTATGCGAACCGCGCATATGCCGCCCCGCCGGCACGCATCGAAAACTCGATCGCATTGTCAGCGTTGTCACTCAGCCGATAATGCCGCGCCACCTCCCCGTAGCATTCCGCCGGCCGTTGCGCATGCAGCGCCAGCAACGCCTCGGCCGCGCGCTCATGCAGGGTCTTGCGGCGCTGGATCAATAGCGAGTTGTAGGCGACTTCCTGGGTCAGCGCATGCTTGAAAGTGTATTCCGGCTCGGAGAGCGCGGGGCTTTCGTGAATGAACTCGCCCGCCTGCAGCCGCGCCAGGCTTGCTTCCAGTTCTTCATCCGCCTTGCCCGCCGCCTTGTCCACCAGGCTGCGAGAGAATTTTCGCCCCAGCACGGCGAGGGTCTGGAGCAACTCCTTGTCCACGCGGGCCAGGCGATCGATGCGCGCGGCCAGCACCCCCTGCACCGTGGTCGGGATGACGATTTGGCTGACTGGGCGAATGAGGGAAAGGTGGCCGTTGCGGTGCAACACTCCGTCGTCCAGAAGCTCGTGGACGATCTCCTCGATAAAGAACGGGTTGCCCTCCGCCTTGGCCACCAACAGCGCCTTGAGCGGCGCCATTTCGCGCGCGTCGCCGAGCAGCGCACTCAGCAGTTCGTCGGCACTCTCGGCGCTCAATGGGTCGAGGCTCAACAGCGAATAATTACTCCGATTGCTCCACTCGTTCCGGTACTCCGGGCGGTAATTCACCAGCAACAAAACGCGCTCGGTGGCGATTACATCGGCGAGCAGATCGAGCAAGCCTTTGGGTAGCGCTGTCGATCCAGTGCAGATCTTCGAAAATGACCACCACCGGCTGGATGCGGCTCTCGGACACAATGACGCGCATTATTGCCTCGAACGTCAGCCGGCGCCGGGTTTGAGCGTCCATTTGGTCGGGCGCCGCGCCGCTTTCGGTCACGCCCAGCAGCGGCAGGAGGAAACCAGCTTCCGCTTTCAGCGCCCGGGCCAGCACCTCTAACCGACCAACGACTTTTGCGCGGCGCACATCCGCGTCGTCTTCTCCAGTGATGGCAAAATAGCTCTTGAGCAGCTCGATGACCGGCAGGAAGGTCGCGGCCTTGCCGTGCGAAATCGAGTAACCCTCCACGACCTTGCAGCGCTGCGAAAGCGCAGCTTTGAACTCATGGAACAGGCGTGATTTACCCACTCCGGGCTCCGCCATTACCGCCGCAATCTGCCCCTGCCCGCTCACCGCCAGCTCAAAACTGCGCAGCAGCGCGGCCAACTCGCGCTCGCGTCCCACGAACTTGCTCAGCCCCCGGCCCTCGGAACGTTGGAAGCGAGTGCGCAGCGGTCCCAGCCCAGTCACTTCGTAAATCCGGACCGCTTCGCTTACTCCCTTGAGCGTCGCCTCGCCCAGCGACCGGAACTCGAAATAGCCTGCGCACAACCGCTCCACGGGTCCGCTCACCAGCACCGCGCCCGGCTGTGCCAGCGTCTGTAGCCTTGAGGCAAGGCCGGTGGAATGACCGATCGGAGTATATTCGGCATGCGCATGTCCGGTCTGCATCGGGCGCAGCACCGCTTCGCCGGTGTTGACCCCGACCCGTACCTGGAGATTGCGCCCCTTCTCCGCGCCCAACCGCTGTGAATATTGCTTGAGTTCTTCCTGCATCCGCAGCGCGGCAAAGAGCGCGCGCTGCGGATGGTCTTCATGGGCCAGCGGTGCGCCGAAGAGCGCGAAGATCGCGTCGCCGGCGGTGTGTACAACATAGCCGTCGTAAAGGTGCACGGCATCGATCATGATCTTGAGGGCGGGGTCGATAATGGCGCCAGCGTCCTCCGGATCGAGGCCTTCCAGCAGGTCCATCGAACCTTTGATGTCGGCAAACAACGACGTGAGCATCTTGCGCTCGCCTTCCACCGCGTCACTCGAAGCGGCGGCGGGACGAGCGGTCAAACCGGGTCCGGGAGTGGGCGAGCTAGAACCGGCCAGTGGAGCTGCGCACTCGTTGCAGAATTTGGCGCCCGGGTTGTTCGCCGCGCCGCACTTGACGCATCGCAGGGCAAGCGGCGCGGCGCATTCGTGGCAAAACCTGAAACCCTCCTGATTGTCGGTCTGACAGCTCGGGCAACGCATCCTAACCCCCGCGGTCGTTGCGCACGCACCCTAGACGTTGTGCGACCCGGTTGTGTTCCTTCGCCCGGCGTTAACTCCGTGGGCGGTTCTCATTTGTTGATCGTGAGCAGCGAGCCGGGCAGTGCCGAGTCTGCCGCATTGCGGTATTCCACGGGCACGTCGCCGTCGAGCTTGGGGGCCGACGCCAAGGTCACCACGGTAACGTGATTTTCTTTAAGATTCAGCGTCACACCATGATGGCCAATGATGTAGTCTCCCCCCTGGGACTTGTCGGGCAGCTCCATGTTCGCATTAATGTATTCTTTCCACAATTTGCCTTCGACGTCATAATCTTCGCCGCCCATGTAGGCCCAGCTGTCCTGGTCAACGTAAATGACGCTGTGCGAGAAGCACTTACTCGCCAGATTCGTGGGGAGGGGCGCATAATCGATTACGTACACATTGCGCACTTCCCATCGTCCCAACGCCGGGGTCGGCCACCCGGAAAGGGAGCTTTTCAAGTGAAAGCCAGTAAGGCTGTAAAGCACCGCCGGATCTTTCGTCGAATGCGCGAGGGCCAGAATTTTAACCTCACCCAGCAGGCTGGCTCTGGAGTTCGCAACGTCGGAAGTAAAGTCCCGAGTGGAACTGTCGATACCAGCCTGGTAGGTGCAACGGCCTACCGTGGTACTTCTGAGGGAGCGCCGAATCTGCGGGACATAGATGTACTGCTCCGAAAGCGCAGTGGGATCGTCGGGCTGCAAAGTCATCAGGACGGTATATTTAATGTCCTCCGGCGCGCTGACATCGGATCGCTGCGAGTTTAGATAGCCCTTGCCGTAATCCGGATTGATAGGCACGCCCGGTGTGCTGAGATGGCTAAGCCGGTAGAATTCAAAAGTTCCCTCAGAGGTGGTGCGGACATTGAGGAACCGGTCGATCGCAAGAGATATCCAGGGCCACCAAAAGACTGTTGGACTGGGCCCGTAGCGCAGGTTGTAGTCCACCTTGTCGGCCAGGTTCGGTTGGGCCGGAATAGGAAACGGCAGACCCGCCACATAGTTGGCGATTGCGTAGCCCCCGCCCTCGACTTTCTCCAGCCGCGTCTGGTCTCCGTACTTCTCGGTATCCTCCAGGTATTGGCGGGGCCACTCGTAGTCGATCGCCGGGCCTACGGTAATCGTAAAATCGGCCGTGCTGCCCACGTGCCATAGGTACTGGCCGCTATACAGAACCTGGATCCCAAAGGGCAGGTAGCGCTTGTAATGCTGCCAGTTGCCCAAGGTGATTTGGGTGCCCGGCTCGATGGTCTCGGAAGAACCGCTGCTTACCATCGCGGTGTAGTTGGCGCGCTCGAACATCGCCGGTGCCGCGTGCGATTCGCCGCCCAAAGACAAGAAGATAACCACAAGGCCGAGCAGTGCGCGCCGCATTCGAACCGCGCTGCAAAACCCGCAGGCCTCACACGCGTCCGTTGCGCCCGGTTCACAATACATAGCGGCTTGGTCGGAAGCCCCGCTCATCCGAACCGCACCTCGAAAACCGAATTACCCCCTCTGATAGGATTCAACCAAAAAGCATGAACTGTGCAACCGGAGCATAAGTTCATATGACAAAGATGAGAAAATCCAGAGTTATCAACGGTTGTAGAATGTCGGGGCGTGACGTATATCCACGTGATGAGAAGCATCTGTGGGGATATGGCGGTGGAGGTTTTTAACAGCTCGCTATAGTGAATTTCCCGGCGACCTGAGGTGGCCCCATGAAAGCCTTCCGCAACTTCAAACAATTGCCGGCGGGCTGGCAAAAGTGCTGAGCGCCCGAAATGCCGGCGCGTTTGCGCTTATCGCGGCGTTGCTGGGCGCTTCGATCATCGTGGTCGCCTTGCTCCTGCGCCTGGTGCTGCGCGGGCGCCAGGACGCCGATTCGCTCGAATCACCGTCAGGACGCGTGAGCCGGCGGATCGCCGAACTCCTGCGCTTTGCAACCGGTCCTTTTCCGATCTCGATCGGTCTGCATGTAGCCGTGCTGTTGTATCTGCTGGCTAAAGTGATCGTGCCGACAGCGCTACCTCCGACCATGGTCCGGCTGGAGACCGATGGCGGAGGTGGCGGCGGCAACCAGCAACTTCTCAAACTCCCCGAACTGCCCGACGCCGCCATGGTCGAGACCGCGCCCCCCGAGCTGGAGAGTCCGCCACAGATAAGCTTACCGCGGCTGCCGCCGATGCCGCGGGGACCCAGCCACAGCAATGATTACGTCAGGTCGGCAAGCCGGGGCGGTTTCGGCTCGGGAACAGGCGGCGGATTCGGCACCGGCGCCGGCGGGGGAATCGGATCCGGCTATGGCCCCGGGCTTGGACCTGGCTTTGGCGAATTCATCAAAAAGGTGCGTTCGAAAGGCCTTGACGTGGTGCTGGTGATCGACGGTACCGGTTCGATGCGCTTTGTGATCGACGACGTCAAGACCAGGATGAAGGCGCTGGTGCTCGCGCTTCATCGCCTGGTACCGACCGCCCGCATCGCGATTGTCGTGTTCGGCGGCGGCGGCGAGCGCATCGCGACCGCGCCATTCACGCTTTCTTTACCGCAGCTCGGCGCCTTTCTGTCCGGTATCAAGGCCGAGAATGGCGGCGAATGGTATGAAGACACGCCGGCTGCGATAAGAGCGGCGGTCGATCAAATGGCGTGGCGTACCGGGGCCAAAAAGGTGATTGTGCTGGTCGGCGATACGCCACCGCTGCCCGAGGACGACCCAAATATCCTGCACCTGATCGACAAATTTCACGGCGAGGATGGCACCTTCAACACCGTCGACGTGACCGCGGAAGAACATGAGCGCTTCGCCCGGGCGTTCTATTTTTCCGCCCATCATCGGTACCCCGACGCGGTGCCCCCGCTCTGGGAATTCGATCAGCAGACCCAACGCGCTTACCGGGAAATGGCAAGAGTTGGCGGCGGCGAATGGAGCAGTCTGACCAAGGATCCGGAAGTCAATCAGCAAGTGCTGATCCTTGCTTTTGGGCGCCGATGGGAATCGCAGGCGGCTGCGGTCGTGCCACCGGCCGTGGGCCCCTCGCATCAGGACGCCCGCGAGGTTCGATAGGCAACATTCGCTGCGGCGGTTAAAGGCGAGGTCAGCGGCGTCAATAGACTGTCTGCGGCGTCATTAGAGATGACGGACCGCTTTGCGAGGATTGCTAATTGCAGGTCACTCCCATCAGGCCGGCCGCGGTAGCAGTTGACGCTTCCGGGCGGTGGGCTGGCCTGGGTCTGTATCTGCGGCTGCAGACGGTAGCAGCGATAGAGGGCTTGGGACCTCGGACCGTATTTTTCGCCCAGATGGGCCTGAATGCAGGCGCGCGCCGATTCATCGTCAGGGTTGCTGGCGAGGCATTCACCGACCCGACGGGGCTGGATGCCTGAATCGAGCAGGCATTGCTGAAACTCGGGCTTTCGCATCAGCTCGTCGAGCGTTGGCTCATGAGGACTTTCAGAAGCACAGGCCCCAACGAAACCAGTCACGATTGCCAGGAGGACAATTCTCCAAGCCAACCTAGATTTTTTTGCGACCAAGATGTTTTACCACCACCTCAATCTCTCATAAGAAACTGAACCGAAGCTCTTTGACAGGGAAGCGGCGGCGGCACCGTGATTTCAAGCCAGGTCAGTCATGCGTCACGGCGCTGCCGGCGGACCATTTGCCGGGGTATGCGGTATGAAAGGCCAGGGAGAAGCGCGAACGCTTGATCCTCCACCCCTCCGCAGTCCGCGCATATTCGTCGTCGAAGACCCCGCCGAGCAGCATCGCCGACTGATCGGCCTGGGTCAGGGAAATCAGCAGATGCCATCGTCCGGTCGCCCGGTCGCCGTCCACCTCAATTATCGGATTTGCCAGCAGGTGAAAGGCGAAGGGCACTTCAGGATTGTTGCGGTAGTAATCACGGATACCGTCACGTCCTTCACGCCGGCCATAAACGCCGCCGTCCCAGACGCCGTCTTCCGCAAACAGGGCGACGATTTTTTCGTGGTCATGACTGGCGCGCCCGTCCCATCCGCCGTCGCATGCCTCACAGTAACGGGCCTTTAGTTTTTTGATCTCTTCAACGTCCTCCAGCCGGCGCAGCCTTTGTTCCACGCTGCTGGATTCGTTGCTTGATCGTGTTTCCATGTTGAACTCCCTGACTGCATGTCCTGCCGAACTAGCGCCGCTGCGCCGCCATCGCCGGACCCAGGAACAGCGCGCCTTCGTCGTCGCTGGTCAGCGGATTGGAGAACCGCGATACATCCATGATCTGGTCGAGGTGATCGCGGATAGCCTCCGCGGTCAGTTCCTCACCGGGAGCGGCGCGCCATCCGGGACCCAGCGCGATTACCGTTCGGGCCACGGCGCCGCCGCCGACCGTCAGTATTTCATGGTTAAGCTTGCATTCTTCCGACGCCAGGTAGACGACCGCCGGCGACACCAACTCAGCCCTGGTCACGTGCGAACGGCTCGGATCCACCTGGGTATGCGGCGCGTTGCCCATCCGGCTGTAGCCGTAAGGCGAGATCACGTTGGCGGCAATCCCATGAGCAGCGCCGGCCAACGCCACCACGTAAGCCAGCCCCACGATCCCCGCCTTGGCCGAGCCATAGGCTGCCACGTACTGATTGCCGCGCAGACCGCCCACCGAGGTGGTGAAGATGAAGCGCCCGTAGCGCTTCTTCATCATGACTTCGAACGCCGCCTGCGAGACGAACAACGAGCCTGCCTGATGGACCGCGATCAGCGCCGCGAGGTCTTCGGCGGTATGCTCCAGGAAGGGCTTCTTGCGGATGGCTCCGGCGTTGTTGACCACGATGTCGACCGTGCCGAACGCGTCCAGCGCCGTCTGGACGATGCGCCTGGCGCCCTGCGGCGTTGCGACCGAGTCGTAATTCGCAACCGCAGCACCACCCGCCGCCTTGATCTCGTCGACCACACTTTGCGCCACGGAGCGATCGGCGCCGGTGCCGTCCAACTCCGCCCCCACATCGTTGACCACGACCCTGGCGCCCCGCTGCGCCATCAACAGCGCATGCGATCGTCCCAGTCCGCGGCCCGCGCCGGTAACGATCGCCACTCGATTATCCAGCCGAATTTGACTCGCCATAAACCACCTTCTACCCGGCCTTGGGTTTCACATTATCCAGCGCGAACAATCTTCTGGCATTGGCCGTGGTTGCCATCGCGACATCCTGACGGTCAATTCGTTTGACCTCTGCGATGGCTGCGATCGCTTCGGACACCATCCACGGTTCGGTTTGACGGCCGGGAAAAACCCGCTCATGCGGATGCGGGCCGTCGGTTTCGACGACAATCTGATGCAACGGCGCAAGAAGCGCAAGTTCGCGATCGCGCTCGCGCCACGCTACTTCAGGAGTGAGCGAAACGAAAAAGCCCGCGTCCAGGATCGCTCGGGTGGTGGACTCGTCGGATTTGTGCCAGTGAAAGACCACGCGGCGGACTCCCGCGCTACGAACGATTTGCAGCGCCACTGCCGCGGTCTCATGGGGAGCGTGCAGGATGATCGCAAGGTCGAGTTCGCGGGCCAGTGACGCCGCCTGTTCGAGAACTTCGCGGGCCAGCGCCTGACGCTCCGGGACCGCCGCGATAGGGCCGTAATACGGCATCCCGACCTCACCGACGGCGCAGATCGACGCTCGATTCCGCCGCACGGTGTCGGCCAGCGCGTCGATATCGCGCCGGTCCATCGCCGGCAGTTCCGGATGAAGTCCCGCCGCCCCGTACACCAGTCCGGGAAACTGCCCGGTCAGGTCAAGGACCGTCAAATTGGATGGCGGGCCGATGCCGGGAACGACGATCGCTTCCACCCCGCACCCGGCGGACCGCTCGCAAATAGCCGCGCGGTCGCCATAGCGCGCGGAGTCAAAATGGATGTGCGTGTCGATCATATCGTCGGACCAGAGTGTGGCAAAATCAGCCGCTTGCGGACAGCCGGTGAGGGTCGGCACATATGTGCCATCTGATCGGGCACCTACCCCTCGCAGGTGATTGGTCTGAAAAAATAGTGGGACCGGCACAGAGGCCTGTCCCACTATTTCTTTTACCCCTTTGCCGAGCAACGCCGGTACAAAGCGGCATTCGGGACGAGCACAAAAATAACCAATTGGATCGGCCATTTACGATTGGCATACTGAACAATCGTGAGATTCGTATGAGGGAACTGCGCTCGATGTGGAGCAACACCCGGATGGTGGTGTTGAGCGCGATATCGGCGGCGCTTTATGCGGCGGTGCTGGTGCCGTTCAAAGTGGTGCCGTTTATTCCCGGAGTTACCGAACTGCGCCCGGCCAATGCGATTCCGGTGGTCTGCTCCTTCCTGTTCGGGCCGGCGGCGGCTTGGGGGGCCGCGATCGGCAACATGATTGGCGATTTTTTCGGCGGCGCCGGTCCCAACGACATCTTCGGCTTCTTCGCCAATATCGTTTACGGTTACGTGCCGTATAAGGTCTGGCAGGTGCTGGCTAAAGGCGAGGAACCTGTTATTCGTTCACCGGTCGTCGCGGTGAAATTCGTGATTGCCTGCCTGCTGGCGAGCACGTTTTGCGCCGATATCGTCGGATGGGGCGAGAACCTGCTCGCCCTCAAACCATTCCTGATGATGGGCAACGCGATTGTGCTTAACGACATGCTGGCCGCGATGCTTCTTTCGCCGTTTCTGCTGGGCGCGATTTATCCCCGGGTAAAAGCGGGGCATCTGCTGTATGAGGACGTGATGCCCGAGCTTCAGAAGTCATCGCGATGGACCGCGCCGGTGGGCCTGATCCTGCTTATCATTGGGGTGGCCGGCGCGTGGGTGACCGGCAATCTCATCTCCACCGGTTACTGGACGCCGCATGCGCTGCCCGCCTCGATGACTCAGGCGCCCTACGATCGTGCCATCGGTATCGTGGTCACGCCGCTGCTGGCGCTGGCCGCATTAGGATTGGGGCTGATGTGAAGATCGCGCTGGAAACGCCAGAGGGACCCGAGTTGAGCCCCGTCGCGGCAGACTCGGCTGCCGGCGCTGTGGCGCTGGAGGACGTTTCCTTCACTTATCGATCCGCGGACCGTCCCGCCCTGGTAAGCGTCCGGTTTAAGCAGCGCGTGGGCGAAATGGTTGGCATCATGGGCGCTTCGGGAACCGGCAAGTCGAGCGTGGCCAGGTGTCTCAACGCGATCATTCCCGGGTTCGAGCACGGCCAGTTCCAGGGCGTCGTGCGAATCCATGGCCGCGACGTCGTAGGGTCGCGAGTCTGCGACATGGCGCCCTTGGTCGGAATGGTCTTCCAGGATTTCGAGGCCCAACTCTTCTCCACTAATGTCGCGCACGAAGTCGCCTTTGCCATGGAGCAGGTTGGGCTGGCGCCTGCGGAGATTCGGACGCGAATTGGGCCGGCGCTCGCCGCAGTGGGCCTGGCTGGTTTCGAAGATCGCGATCCCACGTCGCTGTCGGGCGGGGAAAAGCAGCGGCTCGCGATCGCCTCGGTGCTTGCCGTCCAGCCCTCGATCATTGTTTTGGACGAGCCTACCACCGACCTCGACCCCGAGGGCCGCGCGGAAGTCTTCGACCTCATCCGCAAGCTGCGCGATCGCGGGCTCAGTCTGCTGATCGTCGAGCATGAGACCGAGGAGATGCGCGAATGCGACCGGATCGTGGTCATGCGCGACTCGCAGATAATCGCCGATCGGCCGCCGGAACAGGTGCTGTCGGACCCCGGCTTGTTGACCGAGTGCGGTATCCGTCCGCCCGGGCTCAACCTGGTGCTTTCGGCGCTGGGCATCGATTCGCATGCCCGCCACGTCGATGAGGCGGAGGCCCTCATACGCCGATCGCTGCATCTGCCTGGAGTATTTGAACTGAATACCGAACCGCCCGTGGCATCCGGGCGGGATCCCACGCCGGCGCCGGACGCCGGACCGCCGCTGGTCGAGGTCGACAATCTGACCCACGTCTATGGCGGTACGGTGCAGGCGCTGGACCAGGTCAGCCTGACGATCAATCCCGCGGAGTTTGTCGCTATCATCGGACAGAACGGATCGGGCAAGACCACCCTTGCCAAACATATCGTGGGGCTGCTCAAACCCACCGCCGGGCGCGTGATGCTCGTCGGCCGCGAACGCACGGCCTTGCGTCCCGCCGAGGCAGCCTCGCTGGTGGGATACGTCTTTCAAAATCCCGACCATCAGATATTTGCCGGCACGGTCGCAGAAGAGGTGGCCTTTGGGCCGCGCAACTTCGGCCTGTCCCCCGACGAGATCGAGCGGCGCTGCGAGCGCGTGCTTAAGGCGGTGGGACTGGAGGGGATGCGCGATAAGGATCCTTTCCTGCTCGGACGGGGCGAACGTCAGCGCCTGGCGGTTGCCAGTATCCTGGTGCTGGAACCGCGCCTGCTGATCCTCGACGAGCCGACCACCGGGCTGGACTATCCCCAACAGCGCCGCATGATGGAACTGATTAGCGAGCTCAACCAAGCCGGCACCGCGATCGTGATCATCACTCACACGCCCTGGCTGGTGGCCGAATACGCCCGCCGCGCGGTGCTGATGCGCAAGGGCCGCAAGCTGTTCGACGGCGCCGTGCGTGATTTGTTTGCCCAGGAGGATCTGCTCACCAGCGCCGCCTTCAGGGTGCCCGAGGTTACCGCGCTGTCGCGGCGCTTCGGGATGATGGCGCTGACCGCCGACGAGCTGGCCGGCGCGTTGCGTGGAGCCGGCTGATGCCGATCTATCTGTACCTCGACCGCCGCACCTTCATCCATCGGCTCCATCCGGCGGTGAAAATTCTCACCATCTTTGGGATTTTCTGGTCGGTCTACTGGGTCGACAACCCCATTGCGCTGTTACCGGTCGGAATCATTCTGCTCGCCGGCGCGCAACTCACACGCGCATGGCCCAACTTCTACAGCCTGCGCTGGCTCTTTATCCTGGTAATCTTCGGGACCACGGTGACCTGGATCATCTTTTATCGGCAGGACAAACCGTTGTTCCACCTGGGGCCGCTGTTCGTAAGCCGCGCGTCGCTGGAATACGGGTTCGGACGCGGGATCAAGTTGGCGGAGTTGCTGGCCACGTCGGTGCTTTTCCTGTCCACCACCAAGGTTGAAGAATTCGCCTTCGGGCTGGCGCAGATGGGAGTTCCATATCGCGTCGGCTTCGCAATTACGCTGTCCTTTCGCCTGGTCCCCCTCTTTATCGACTCGGCCCTGACGGTGGTGCAAGCCCAGACCCTGCGCGGCTACGATTTTAACAGCGGCAGTCTGCTGACGCGGGTCAGGCGCTACGTGCCGGTCACGGTGCCGGTGTTCATGGGCGCCCTGCGCAAGGCAAACAACATGGCGATGGCGCTGGAGGCGCGCGGCTTCGGCTACAGCGAACGTCCAACCAGCTACGTCCATTATGAGATAGGCCCGCTCGATGTCGCTGTGCTAATCGGCGTCGCCCTGCTGGGAGCCGCTTACTTCATGATCTATTACACCGGCTACGGCGCAATCGCGAAACGCTGAAATCCCTACTTCCGCGAGTCGGCCCGGCTATGGACTCAAGCGGGTTTAAGTTTTACAAGCATCCAATATGTTGTTCGTGATAATCGGCCACGATGGTCCCGACGGTGCGAGGCTGCGGCCGCAGGTGCGCCAGGCCCATCTGGATAACCTCCGCCCGCTGGTCGAGCAGGGCAAGGTGGTCCTGGCTGGTCCCTTTACCGACGGTAGCGGCAGCCTGATCGTGATTGACGTGGAGGACGAAGCCCAGGCGCGGGCGTTTGCGCACAGCGACCCCTATGTCACCCGGGGCGTATTCGAAAAGGTTGAGGTCAAGCCGTTCCGCAAGGTTTTTCCCGAATAGGTGGGAGTGAAGTCGAAACATGAGCGGCCCATTTGCGAGCGTTAAAGTTGTCGAAGTCGGCGAGTTGACCTCCGCGCCCTACGCCGCCAAATTGCTTGCTGACCTCGGCGCCGACGTGGTTAAGGTCGAGCGTCCGGGTGTCGGCGACCGAGCCCGCCGGCGCGGTCCATATCCCAAAAACGAACCCCATCCCGAAAAGAGCGGACTGTTCCTCTACCTGAATACCAACAAGCTCGGCGTAACGCTGGACATCTTCAAGCCCGAGGGGATGGACTTGCTGGATCGCATTGTCGCCGACGCCGACGTCCTGATCCATAACGTATCGCCCTCCGACATGGACCGCACGGGGTTCAAGTTCGAGCGCTTTTGCAAGCACAATCCCCGCCTCGTGATGACCTCGATTACCCCCTATGGCCTGACCGGTCCGTATCGCGACCGTCTGGCCGAGGAGTTGACGCTCTGGTCGCAGGGCGGGTTGACCTATCTTAATGGCGCCGGGCCCGATTCGCGCGAGATCCCTCCGCTCAAGGCCTTCGGCCAGCAGGCCGGCTACCAGGGCGGAATCCATGGCGCCGTGGCCACGGTGGGCGCGATGATGGCGCAGTTGCGCGACGGCGAAGGCCAGCATATCGACGTTTCGGTGTACGAAGTCTGCGCCTCGATGCTCGAGCTGACTTACGTGTACTGGCCCTATGGCAAGCGGGTCGCGTCGCGCCTGGGAGCCAAGCCGGTCCAGCCCCTGGAAGCGCTGGAATGCAAGGACGGCATCATCTTTTTGTGCTGCGTCGAGGATCATCAATGGAAGGCTTTCGTCGAGCTGATGGGGCATCCGGCATGGACCGATGAGGAGCTGTTCCGGGGCCGCGGCCGGCGCACCGCCAACTGGGACGCGGCCCGCCTCTTCGTCCAGGAATGGCTCAACGATCAAACCGTTCAGGATCTCTACCACAAGGCGCAGGCCAAGCGGATTCCGTTCGCGCCTGTATCGACCATGGGCGACCTGCTGAGTTCCGACCATCTCAAGGCGCGCGGCTTTTTCGTTGAAATAAGCCATCCGGAGGCCGGGGTTCTGAATTATCCTGGACCGCTGTTCCAGATGAACCGGACGCCATGGGAAATTCGCCGGCCGGCGCCGACCCTGGGCCAGCACAATCGCGAAGTTTACGTCGACCGCCTCAAAATGTCGGACGCTGAAATGGCCCAACTAAAACAGAAAGGCGTGATTTAGCATGGCTGCATCTCCCCTGGCCGGTATCCGTGTCGCGGACTTCACCTGGGTGTGGGCTGGACCGTACTGCACGCTCCAGCTCGGATATCTGGGCGCCGAGGTGATTCGCGTCGAGACCCGAACGCGCCTGTGCGTCACCCGGCATATGGTGCCGATGGCGGACGGCAAGGCGGGGCCCAACCGCTCCGGCTACTTCAACCAGTACAACCAGGGCAAGAGCTCCGTTTCGATTAACCTGCATTCGGCGGAAGGGCGCGCCGTAGCCGAGCGCCTCGCGCTCGCCAGCGACGTCGTCACCAACAACTTCGCCGCCGGCGTGATGGACCGGCTGGGGCTGGGTTACGAGGAACTGCGCAAGAGCAAGCCGGACATCATCATGATCACGATGTCAGGCTTCGGCGAAACCGGACCGCTGCACGAGTACGTGGCCTATGGTCCCGCGCAGGTGCCGCTTTCGGGGCTGTCCGCGCTGACCGGCTACAAGGGCGGGCCGCCGCTGCATGTCGGGTTCAGCTACGGCGACCCCAACGGCGGCATCCACGGCGCGTTCGCGGTGCTCGCCGCGCTGTACCATCGTGCGCGCACCGGCGAGGGGCAGAATATCGACTTAAGCCAGTGGGAAGCGTCAGTCGCGATGGTGGCCGAGGGCGTGCTCGAGTATCAGATGACCGGCGAGGAGCCGGAACGGATGGGCAATCGGGACCATTGGATGGCGCCCCACGGCGTGTTCCGAACCAAGGACATGGCCGAGAAGGTCGGCGGAAGAGACATCGACATGTGGGTCTCGATCGCGGTTCAGGATGATGATCAATGGCGCAAGCTTGCCGCCGCTATCGGCCGTCCGGAACTGGGAACGGCACCGCGCTTCGCCACCTTCCAAGCGCGCAAGCAAAACGAGGACGAGCTGGAAGCGATCATCACGCAATGGACGTCGCAGCGCTATGCGCGCGAGGCTGAAGGGGCACTGCAAGAGGCCGGCGTCCCGGCGGCGATTGCGTCCACCAACAAGGATTTGTTCGAGGACCCGCAGTTGGGCGGGCGCAATTTTTTCGTCGAGCTGGAGCATCCGGAAGTGGGCGTGCGCAGGCATACCGGGCCGCCGTGGCACATGGACCGAACGCCGAGCGAGGTCAAGAAGCCGGCCCCGATCTTGGGGCAGGACACCGACGACGTCATGACCCGGGTGCTGGGATATACCGACGAAGAAGTGGCGAAATTGCGCGAAGTTGGCGCGTTGGACTGATTGGCGCTTTCGCGCTGGCTCCGATGGTTCTAGAATTGAACCTGTGAGTACCCAACGCGAAATCTTCGCGGGCCGTCGCGCCCGCTTCATGACCGCGATCGCGGATGGCGTGGCGGTCATCCCCAGCGCGCCCATCGCGGTGCGCTCCAACGACGTCGAATTCATCTACCGTCAGGACAACGACTTCTACTACCTGACCGGCTTCGCCGAACCGGAATCGGTGGCCGTATTCGCCCCGGGCAACAAGGACGGCGAGTACATCCTGTTCGTGCGCCCGCGCGACCGCGAACGCGAGACCTGGACCGGCAAGCGTGCCGGGGTCGAGGGCGCGGTAGCCGACTTTGGCGCCGATCGCGCTTACAGGATCGACGAGCTTGATCGTGTGCTGCCCGAAATCCTCTCGCGCGTGGAAAATATCTACTACCCGCTGGGCAACAACGAGCCGATGAACCAGCGGATGGTGGGATGGCTGCGGCAATGCCAGGCGATGCGCCCGCGCAGCGGCGCCGGCGCCAATTCGCTGCTGGATCCGCGCGAGATCCTGCATGAGATGCGGCTGTTCAAGCAGCCCGAAGAGCTCGAGCTGATGCGCCGCGCGATCGCGATCTCCAACTTGGCCCATCAGCGCGCGATGCGCGAGGCGCGCGGCGGCCGGGGCGAATGGACGGTCGAGGCGGCGATTGACTACGCGTTTCGCTCCGAGGGAGCGGCCGGCCCGTCGTATCCGTCAATCGTGGCCAGCGGCGCCAACGCCACCATCCTGCATTACATCAACAACGACCGCGAGATGCGCAAGGGCGATCTGCTGCTGATTGACGCCGGCTGCGAGTACGATTTTTACGCCTCCGATATCACTCGAACCTTTCCGATCGGCGCGCGTTTCAGTCCCGTGCAGCGCGACCTCTATCAACTGGTGCTCGACTCCCAGCTTAAGGGGATCGAGATCGTCAAGCCCGGGGTCAGCATCGACGAGGTGCACGACGTGGCGCTGAAGGTGCTGGTCGAAGGAATGCGCTCGCTCAAGATGCTCCAGGGCAGCACCGAGGAGATCATCGCCAAGGGGACGTACCGGCGCTTTTACATGCATCGCACCAGCCATTGGCTGGGGATGGATGTGCACGACGTCGGCCATTATCGCAAGGAAGGCGGGCCGCGCCTGCTCGAACCCAACATGGTCCTGACCTGCGAGCCAGGGATTTATATCGCGCCCGACGACGATCAAGCCCCCGCCGAGATGCGCGGCATCGGAATCCGAATCGAGGACGACGTTCTGGTCACCGCCGACGGATACGATGTGCTGTCCGCGGCGGTACCAAAACAGATCCCCGACGTCGAAGCGCTCACCACCGCGTGAGCTGTCTCTTAATCGGTGAAGGCGGATGGCCGTGCGGAGCGAAAAAATCGAAGTCAATCCCCAGGTGATGAGCGGAAGGCCTGTGATTAGAGGCAGCGCGATCACTGTTGAATCGATTCTGCGCAAGCTCGCCGAAGGAGCGACCGAGGACGCAATCCTCGCGGATCATCCGCAGCTGACGCGCGACGACATCCGTGCTGCCATTCGCTACTCGGCCGATATACTCGGAAACGGAGAGGGTGCGGCCAAAGTTCAGGAACCGCGTGCGGACCGCCGGTATGAACTTGAGCGGCTGAAAGCAGCCCGCTTTCCCGCCGAGGGAAAGGAGGAGCGCGTGGCTGCCGCGCTTCGCGCATTGGAGGAGTTTCGATGGAAACTGCCCCTGAGTGCGGAAGATATTCGCTGGATCGCACAAGATGTTGATCTCGAAGACATCTGATGGCTGTCGCACCGCTTGACAGTATCCCATCGGGTTCGGAAATCCTCCTTGACGCCAACGTTCTGATTTATGCACTTCTAGAGAGTTCTCAGCAGTCCCGCCGGCTTCTCAACCGCTGTTCGACCGAAGATCTGTGTGGGATAACTACGGTCGAAATAATCAACGAAGTCTGTCACCGGCTGATGCTCGCAGAAGCTTTGCACGCCGGCGTGATTAATGCCGCACAAGCTAAACTTCTGCGCGCCAAGCGCTCTGCGATACCAGGACTTTCGGAATATTGGATTAAGACGGGGCAAATCTTCCGCCTTCAGCTTCTGGTGATTGGATTGCAGGAAGAGCGAATTCTCCGCGCCCACGAGATGAGGAGCCGATATGCACTTCTGACAAATGACTCTTTAATCCTGGCCGCGGCGGACGAATATGGAATTGGTAATCTGGCAAGCAACGACGGCGATTTCGATGAGATTGCTTGGCTGACAGTTTACAAGCCAACCGACGCGTCGTGATCGATGTCTCACGGCCTGCTTCGACCCGGCTCCATTGAGGACCCTGATTCAGATCGGTCAATGGGGTTGCCGATAAATGAGTGGCGAAGGCGGAGCTTTTTATCTGGATGCGGTCACTTCACACTAGTTATGATTAAATCGATCGACAGTTCGAAGGCGCAAAAAATTAGGCGGCGCGATGTGGGCAGAGGGAAGCGCCGCCATCGTGACCCTGCAAAAAATTCGCTCAGCCGCCAAAATCGAGGACAGTTTTTGTCAGGTCGCTTTGAAGTACCAAAGTCCGGCATCAACTAAGGCTTCCAGGAAGCGGGAGTTTTCATCTGCCGACACCAGAATTTCCTCCGGCGGCAGCAAATCAATACGTTGGAATTTCAAGAAAACATTTTCCGGTCCTTCACTCTTCGCCTTGAAAAGAACGATATGGCCCTTGTACCCCGTGGACCAAGTAACAATCTCCGGCCCAACGAATCTCTTATCCACGTTATATTTCTCGGCCAACGATACCAAGTCGCGCAGGGAGACCCAGTCCAGTTGGCCCAATTCGTGAAGCAGGTTCTTCATTCGACTTTCCGCCCCAATGTTGTTATAAAGCTCGTCGAGGGACGTGAAAATATTATCAAGGTCATATCTCTTGCTGACCATGGTTAACCTCCCGATTAGCCGTTAATGCGAAAGCTCTTGCCGTAATTTTCACGTCATGCCCAACGCCTTCATCGCCGCCGTCATCGGATCAGAGAAGAACACGGGGTCAACGCGCTCCACGATGTCGCCGGAGACTTCGAGGAAATTCCGTTTGTTTTCGAGCGGGATCAGTGCCTTGCGCGCGCCGTTATCCATGGCAACCTGCAACGGCTCGGCCAGGGACCGCATCGGCTTGATGTTCCCTTGGATGCTCAGGTCGCCGAGGATGACGAGGCCCGCCTGGACTGGCAGTCTCTTTAGCGCCGAGTAAATGGCGACGACCAGGGCAATCCCGGCCTCGCAAGGGACGTGATTGCTGAGTAGATCTATGGCTTCAACGTGGAAATCGGTCGTATCGACCTGCTGGCCGACGCCTAACTTGACCTTCTGGCCCATCAGATATGCGAACGCCCGGGTAATTGACTCCCGCATCAGCCCTTCGACCCCACCGGCGATCTTGAGCTTACCAGTACCCGGCGAGCAACCGACTTCAAGACGGTATAGGCCGACCATGGCGTGATCGTCCACCGAAGAGGTGTACACCGATCCTGGGGCCAGAGGGTCGAGCGAGATCATGTCCAGCCCGCCCTGTTCGGGGACCCCGACGAACTTCTCTTCTCGTGTTTCGTTGTCGATCAGCGAAAACGACGTTTGATGAAACTCGAAGGAACCCATCTTCTTGAATTGTTCCTTCACCCGGCGACGGCCTTCAAGGGACAACTCGACTAGTTCCGCTACCTGTTCCTTGGAGAGTTCCCCGTTCGGGTAGATCAGTTTCACCAAACCCGAAACGGTCTTCCGCACCGCTTTGACATCACGTGATTTTAGATGCGACCCCAGCGAAAAGTTCCGGTCGAGGACTTCGGTGAAGGTGTGCTTCCTTAGCTCTCGCAGGGCCTCTGCCAGATAATCCACAACGAAGCCGTAATGATTGGTGAAGAAATCCACCTTCATCTTTGGCAGCTTCCAGCCGGGGATGTAGAAGTGGATTCGGTCGAGGAATGCCATGTCCTCCCGGATCACGTCGGGCATTGGCATAAACAGGTGCGACGACCGCACCATCACTTCGACTGGCTGGTTCGTGTTCCCGAACATGGCGATAGAAGCCATGCCGGACAGGGAATCTTTTCCACGGGCGAATGTCCCGGACTCGCAGTAGGTCTTGAGCGTCGTCACGACCTCCTTGGGCATCTTTTGGAGGTCGGCCACTTCATCGAAGCCGATGGCGTCCCAGATTCCGACCAATCCCATCTTGCCGCTGGCCATGTTGAAAAACAGATTGGCCACGGTAGTTGGTCCAGTGAGCAGGATGGTGTACGGCGACAATTCCTGATAGGCGTAGCTTTTTCCCGTCTCACGTGGGCCAAGTTCCACCAAGTTATAGTTGGCCTCGGCCAGCGGTATCATCCGTACCAGGTAATGCAACTTCTGGCGACGATTGAAGTACGACGGTTCGAGGCCAATGGTGCGCAGCAGCAGGTCGATCCATTCGTCGTTAGTGAATTGGCTGCGGCAAGTCCGGTACTCTTCGAGGTCGAATGTCGCAAGCTGGATCGGTTTCAGGCTGTCGATCCAGAATGGGCTGCGCTTGCCCTTCTGGTCTTCGTCGTATTGATGTCGAATATCCAGTTGCGCCCAAATCCCACCCATCAGCAGGCGGTCGTAATCCCGCAGGAAGCGTTCCGGAATGTGGACGTACCTATGACCGAAGTTCTTCAGTTCGGCCCAGTACTTGTCGTCCTCGGAAACGTACCGTACCTGAACCTTGTCGATGAGGGTATGCTTCCCTTTGTCCTTGACCATCGACTGCGCCTTGTTGGCTTCATCGGAGCGGACGAAGTTCGAGGAAAGCGTGTTGTTGACCACCTTCAGCCCGGCATCGATGGCCACGGGGTCATCGGTGGCGCAATACTTCCCCAGCAAGTACTCAAGGACGAAGACCGGTACATTGGCCCCGACTTTCACTTTGCGAACTAAGTCTTTCCGGACCACTTTGCCCGCGAACACGGAAGCCGCTTTTCGATCCAGTTCTGGCACAGCTTATCCTCACATCGAAATGGCGACATCGATCGTCAGTGGATCCGCCAGTTCCGCCCCCGTGGCGGCATCGAGCAGGCAGACTGCCACCGTTTTCTGGGAAATCTCCTCGGACAGCGTCACGGTGACGGTATTCGGTTCGATTCGCTTGTTGTCGTTCTCCGCAGTTTTGAGCTTCACTTCACCGGTCGCATCCTCGAATCCGTACGAGGCGCTCACAGTGAGCGAAACGCACTTCTTGTTGGCTCGCAGTTCGATCCGCACTTTGGGCGGTTCGAATCCGAACAGGCTTAGCTGGCTCCCGGAAATCTGTACGGAAAAGAACCTTGTGGTCAGCTTCGTTGTGCCTGGGGTTAGTGTCCATTGAATGCCGGTCGAGCGGGCCGAGGACTTCACCGCCGAGTGCATCACGACCACGGGAACGATCAGTTCTTGCGGAGACAGCCCGCCGTGGAAATACGCTCGCCCGCCACCCTTCGACTTGAAGACCGCGAAGGTCCACGGGGTCGCAATGTCGAATTCGCTCTCCACTCCCAACGAGGCCAGCGCGGTCCGCAGGTACGACGGTTCCGAATTTCCCCCCACACCCACCCATACCCGGCGATGCAAGTCTTCAACTTGGCCACCGGGAGCCTCGATTTTCATGTCCTCCCCGATCTCATCGGCAAACAGATGGCCATGGTCGGCGACCAGAACGATGGTCTTGATGCCGTGATCGGCCAGCACCCGCACGCCCCGCCGCAACTGACTCAGCACACCATCGATCTGGAGCCGAGCTTGGGCCATGTTGTCGGCCTCACCGAGTTCGTCAATCTCCTGCGAAGTAATCAGAATCAACTGGGCGCTCTGAATGCCGTCCTTGACCTTCTTGGCTGGCTTGGGGGAGCAGGTCGTCCAGCTTTGCATCGAAGACGGACACGGCCGCAGTTTCTTTCAGGAACGCCACCCGATCCTTGCGATCCTTGATGACCTTGCCATCGATCTCCAGCGCCAGTTTGCCGCCTCCCACAGACACAACCTTGGCGGACTGGTCAGCCTTCGGCAATAACGCCGCCATGCCGATTTCGGTGATCGTGGGCATCGTGCCGATGGCAGGCTGAATTTCCAATTTGAAGTCGTCCTTGAGCAACCGGCACAAATCACGAGCCATCTCGAATCGAAGCGAATCCGCCCACACGTAGGCGACCTTGCCTTCACCCAGGAGCGGCTTCACCTGTTTCTCAAAAATATCCCGTTGCCGCAGCAGCCCTTTGATCGGCTGCGTGGCCTTCTGGAAATGGGTGATGAAGTGCTTGGCCAGCTGTGAGCCGACTTCGGTGTAGCGTTGCTCGGCCTTGGTGAGGAGCTTTTCCAGCCCGTGATGATCGTTGCCGGCGGCGAACTCGAAGTTGTACTTGCGGCTCTCCATGTGCCGGTGGTGTGTGTCGAGCAAGCACCACGGTTCGTCGTCATCGGCATACGCTTTGACCAGGGCGGGAACCGTGGTCGGAGCCATCTTGAGCGCCTTGTCCACCCGGTTGGCTTCGATCAAGACCTCCCCAGCGGAACAGATCAGCGCCCACCGAGCCTGGATCGCTGGGATCACGTCGGCCCAGAATCGGGAAAAGCGATACTCGGCCAGTTGCAGTAAGGCCGGAGCCGCCGCCTTGAGCAGTTCGCTCTCCACATTCGCCAGCAAAGCCCGCTCGACGCACAAGAATGTTTCGTTTTCCTTGAGCGGTTCCACGGGCAATTCAAGCTGGTCGAGGCGAAGTTCCTGTTCGACCTTGTTGGCCACGGTCACATAGCTGTCCCGCACATCCCGGCTGTTTCGCCATGTTCGGGCCAAACGAACACAGGCATCGATGCCGCCCGTGCTGGTGGTCACTGGGACCGAGGAGAGCGACGATGGCACTTGCTTATTGAGGACCGCGAACAAATCGGTCAGCATGGCGTGCCGCCCCAATCTGACTCGCCAATTCGACAGGGCTTCACCGGCGGGGAGTTCGATGTCGAAGCTGATTTGCAGCAGGTGACGCAGTTCCTTTTGGGCCTCCTTCTTGCCGACCTCTTCATCGTACTGTTCACCGTGCAGGAACGCCAAAGCGACTTCTTGTGGGTTGGCCGAACCAAAGATGAGTTTCAAAACGCCGGTCGAAATATCGATTCCCTGCTCGGCCAGCGAATTCAGGTCGGCCAGCGACAGCTTGCCCGCTTCTACCTGTCGCTCGATTTCGGCAACCTGATCCTCGCCCAGAATCGGCTTCAGAGCATTCCGGGCAACCAGCGAAAGCC
The DNA here is from genome assembly GCA_035939115.1 of Binataceae bacterium (SeqCode). Classification (GTDB taxonomy): domain Bacteria; phylum Desulfobacterota; class Binatia; order Binatales; family Binataceae; genus JAJPJA01. The sequence goes on along the minus strand of DASZGF010000283.1, from coordinate 85,527 downwards.
GAGTGTTGCAGGCAGGAGGCTGTTGCCGGGGCTGCATTATGACCCCGGCGAAATCGAGTTCGATGAGGGCGCTATTTGTCTCAGTTCGCTCAATGGGCACGTAAACGACCAGACGAGGCGGTTGTGGGTCGTTGAGCAAGTCGTCGATTTCTTTTCGCAGCCTGAGGAAGCTGCCGTCGTAACGGGCTATGGTGGTGTTCGGCAGGTGGAGTTCCGCAGCCGCCGCACCATAGGCTTGCTCCGGGTCGTACCAGACCACCAGTCCCTTCTCATCGACCTGCTTGGCGATCAGCTGCACGAGAGATTCGGTGACCACGGCCATTACTTCACCAATCCTTTCTGGCGAAGTTGCTTGCTGATGGAGGACCATTCGTACTTTCCTTCGAGGAGTTCATCCCAGTAGGTCTTGGCCTCTTTAAAAGGGACGAGTTCATGCAGCGGGGCAATGTTGAGGACGACGCCGTCATTGAGATCAGGATCGAGATGCAGGTTTGCCGCACGACGTAACTTGTCCTCGAAGTCGCGCAATTCCGAGAGAAAGTCTTCCTGGCGTTCAAGCTCCTTGCCGAGCCGCTTGGCTTCCTTACCTGTTTCGCCCACTACGGCCTTCTGACTACGAAGAGTTTCGAGGCGACTGGTTTCCAACCGAATCTTCGGTTCGACATAGTTCACCAACGCTTTGAAGAGAAGATCCTTGTCGAGTCGGTGGCAGTAGACCCAGAGGGCGTAATTCTTCTTTGAAGACTGAAGCAGCCAATAGATTGGTGCTTTGCGACGGCTCTTGGAGTATCGCCTGATGTGATCGCCAAAAAATCCACCGGCACCGGTTTTCCGAAAATAATCCCGCAGTTCCGGAACGCCAAAGACTTCACAGGCTTCTTTCTCGATCCCCTCTGCCCGATCATTCCAAATAAATTCGAGAACGTCTCGCACACGTCGGACTGCGTCATGTTGATTCTCAAGGTCGTCAGCCAGAATGCCATCCCACTCAATGTGCACGGGATAGCCTGCCGGAGATGATGTGGCAGAAAGGCCAGCATTATCCTTAAGCATTGCGAACGATACTTGTGGTATCGACTGAAAAAGCAACTCGCACGTTAGGGATGACAATACGTCCTCACCCCTATTCTCGATGTTCCACCTTCCAAAGCACACACCCATTGACCATGAGAATATGGAAGCCGCTGCATCACACAGATCAGAGGCTCGCAACATCCGATTCTCCTGCCTCAGATGAAGAAGGGTTGCAGGGTGAGTCCTTAACAGGTGAGAAGCACCCTCAAGGTCATCAGCATGAAATCGTCCCCTTGCTGACACTCCTTCAGACTCTTCGCCATCACGATAAAACAGGGATGCACCTTCCAGATATGCAATTTTGAACTCTCCAGCGACACGTCCGTCAATCTGCTTTGGGTAACTTGTGGCCAATGGGAAAAGAGCGTCGTCAAGCTCTGCACTGCCTTCTCCACTCAGACCATAAGAACGATTTGCAATCTCCTCGACTGATGCTTCGAGTTCGAGGCGGGCGACTAGCGCCTCTTCAGCAACACGTACCCTCCATTCCGCAATTTCCTGCAAGGTGCAATGTGTCGAACGATATGGGGTGCCAAACCAATGACTGACTTCATCTAAGACCTGCGACTGTCCTGCCGTGATAACAAGCGCGCCAGCGAGAATGGCAAGATGTTCAACGTCTTGTGACGACAAGGTCGGCAATGGAGTAGAGAGCAACGTTCCAGCTTCATACGAGATCGCTGCCGCACGGGTGTCAACGCCTTCCTTACCAACTTGGGCTGTCATCACCCACTCGAACACACGAGAATAAGCGATAGCGAGAAACGCAAGTTCATGTTGTCGGCTATTCCAACGGATTATCGGACCTTTATCAGCAAACGCAGAGCCAACGGGAAGGAGTCGAGGGTTGAATTTCTTTGATGTTCGACGTGGATACGTAAGCCCACCGCTACAAAAGTACCTTGAGATTGTCTCTCCAAGCATCCAGATATTCGAGAATGGCTTGCCAATCTTCGGGTTAACCGGGGTCCAGTAGGATGCCCCAGCGTCCCGCCAGTCAACGCATAGATTGATGTCGTCGAAGTAAGGACAAAACTCTCCGCCCTTGGCAAATGGAAGCCAGCCTTGTGAATTTGGGGCCAGTTCCCACCAATTGCGGAGGTAGTGAAAATCATCAGATGTCTGGAGGCCGATTCTGACTTCCAGGCCCTGTGTTCGTGCGGTTTTCATAGCGCCCAGCTTCTGTAGTAGCTGGGTGCTAAGCCAATATCCCAAGCTTTGACCCGGTAGGTTCTTGAAACGACCGCAGTTTACCTGAAAGACGGCCGAGTCTTTCTTGGCATTACAGGTGTGTTTTAGGGCTTCACACAATCGGGACTCCTTGTCCGCATCAGGCACTTTGATAAGACGTACAAACCACGAACGGAAGAATGCAACTGGTGGTGTCCGAAGAGTGTAAGCCGCAACCTGAACCATTGCTGTGTCAAGAACGTCAAGGCCAAGATCGATAAACTCCGTTAGCGTTGCTTTTGACATTACCTCGGTCCGCCAGTCCCTAGCACCGCTTAAATAAAAGCCCGTACGATTCGTTAATGGCCCGGCAATGCCTCCGGGAGCGAGAAGCTCCACCACACGGACAACGAAACAAAGGGCGATATCGTGATAGGCATTTGGGTAAGTGGTTCTAAAGAGAGACTGCACTCTGTCTGGGTACTCACCAAATGGCGGATTCATCAGCACTACGTCATAGCGCTTGCGGCAGAGGTCCACGAAAGCGAAGCCGCGCTCGCATCATCGCTGAATAGCCGTCGTTGAAGGCGATAACCGTTCTGAGCCTTCTCGGCGTATTGGCGAAGAGTTTTAATGACATCGGCTTCGGCTCGCTCGAAAAACTGCTTGTCGGTGATGTCGGTCAAATCAAAGAGCGAGGGCTGTTCCGGCCTCCCCGCAAGGCGATCCATTGCCGCTTGTGTGAACAAGAGCGGCTGACCTTTGCGATCCGTGGCCCGAGTCGTGTCCCGGACCCATTGTTTCTTGGCGCTGGCAACGGCATCCCGAATCTCTTCCTCAATCTTGAGGAGCGAACCGGCTTCCCCGGCCAGTTTCATCTTGTCGAAGACGACCTCAACGACTTGGCCAAGAAGCTTCGGTTCCAGTTGGCCAACGAACTCCTTCAGCATCTGGTCTTCGCCGGGCATCGGTTCGGCACAGACAAAATTTGAGCGTTTGATCTTTGGGTGGTCTTTCTTCAGCCCCATCTCCTGATAAGCGCGTTGACAGCGAAGCCCAAGGGCAAGGGCCGCAATCTGGGTGCATCGCAGATCGATGTCGATGCCGTGTACGTTGTGGGCAAGGATCAACCGAGGAACGTCCCGACGCAAGTCTTCCAAGTGAGCGTAATCTTTCTGGAGTGCCGGGCCGAGTTCAGGATCATCGTAGGCTTCCTCGTAAATCGTCAGGAGCAGGTCGAAGCAGTACAACAGGAAGTGTCCGCTACCGGAGGCCGGGTCGAGAATCTTCAGTTCTCTTGGGTCCTTCTTCGGGCGGTGCGGGATGCGAACCGGGAGCTTGAGGAGTTGCTCCTGCGAAAGGTCGTCCCGTCCCTCGGCCTCCTTTGGTGGTTGTTCCCCGTCCTTCAGGAAAACCTCGGTCGGACGACGGACCATGTACCTGCACTGGTCCTTGATCTTGGTGTCGCCCTTCCGCATTTCGTACCAGATGCGGCCCAGAGTATTGTCCGTGAGAAATTCGACCACGTAACGGGGCGTGAAGAACTGGTTGCGAAAAGCCAGTTCGTAGGAGTTGCGAAGCGCTGAGCTACCTCCCTTTTTTGGGTCTCTTGCAGCGTCTCTCAATTCCTTAGGTGTGAAATACTGGTACACCCAGCCGATGGTTTCGTCCTGCGACCAAATCTTCGGCCATTCCTCCCGCAACCCCGTTTCCTCGGCCTTGATGCCGCCGCCGTTTAGCAGGTCCAACACTTCATCAAGCGTTTTCTGCCGAGGATAAAGGCGGTTGGCCGGGTCGTCGGGGTTGAACAACACGCCGATTTCGTCAGAGAGCGCCCCGCCGAGCCAGTCTAAGAAGTGCCGATATGCAACATCCTGGTGGCCGGTATTGAACAGGCGCTCTTCTTCGGGGTTGTCCGCCAGATAGAACTTAACGCCGTTGGAGTTGATGCCTCGGCTAACCGCCTCACGGAACTTTTGCCCGCCGACATAGACCTCGCGGGCCTCCATCATCTTGTACGCGCAGAGCCGGTTCAGATGCGTGAAGGCGATTTCCCGCACCAACTGGTCGAGCGCCTCCTTCGGCTTGAAGCCACGGGCCTTGATATGGCCAAAGTGATCGAGAATATCCTTGCGTGCTGCCTGCTCCTCTTCGGTCAGGTGAGTCATCGTGGCGTTCCCACCGGCGGTGACCGAATCCTTCTTGGCGAAAATGCCGTATTTCCCCTCAAGCTCCTGTGAGACCGAGTCCTCGAGTAGCTTGCGGCACTGCGTCACGACGTTGCGGAGCTTGTTCCGAATCTCCTGGTCCATCTCACGCCGCCCCTTCCTGCTGCAATGCCGCCGCTTTGTCACGAAGGTCTGTGAGTCGTGTAGTAACGAGTTCATCGAGGCAAAAGCACACCACGCGCATTGTGTCTACGGCCTGGCGTGTCCATGCGTAACCGATTTCCTGTGGCGGACCATCTGGCTGTTTCTTTTCGCGGTCGGCACGGTGCACGATGTCATTCCGTCGATTGACGGCATCATCGACAGTCTTCTTTAACTCCTCTTCGCCTCGCCCAAGGCGCTCAGAAATCCGCTGCCAGGGATTGTCGATCCCTAAGAGGGCTGCTGTAACGTGAATGCCACGTTTCCCACTTAGGGAGCTGAAGTCTACGAAGCTTATCATCTTCAATGCGATAAATAGCGGGTCGGGATTGGCGAGAAGCCGCAGACACTCATCGAGATTGAAGGTAAGGTTCTTGAACTGCTCGGTAATCTCCTTGTCCTTGGGTACAAAATCGCGGCCACGAAGACGAATGACCTCGGGTAGCTGAGCTCGCAATAGACTCGGAAGGTAGGTCTCCAAGGCCGTGCTGGCGGTGACCACGGCCTGTCGTAGCAAATTGCACAAGGCACTGCGTTTGATTGCTGACGCCGGAACTTCGGCCAATTCCCGGATCAGTCCCAAGAAGATGCCGTTGGAAATGACCAGCAGGCTCTCGTCCTTCTCTGCTTTCACAAGTTCTCGAAGCGAATGAAGTAATGCTTCCTCGGTGTTGAGGGCATCATGCTCCAGCAGCCGGAAGACCTTTAGGAGCAGGTCCGCAGGCCGGATGTTGTCTTCAAAGATTTGTCGGGGACTGAGCATTGTTCACTCCAGGATGATGATTGCGCCTTCATCGATGCACTTCTGAAGCGAATCCCGAAGGAGGTCGAGGACTTTTTCGAGTTCTTCCTGCGTTTGAATAGGCCGGTTGAAGAACTCGGACACCCGCACCTTTCGGATCGGCGCCTTTCTCTCGCTGCCTATCGAGAGTTCTTGCAACTTGACCAAGACCGACGATTTCAGCCCATCGACGGCGGCAAGGTCCGATTCCATTTCAGTGAGGCTGGACCTGCCGAGCGATGTGCCGCCTTGCACCGTTTCCTCGTCTTCATCGGTGCCGATTCGACCCTGTAGCGGCGACAACAGCGTTGCGGCCATGCCGGGATTGTTGGCCTCCAGGGGCCCCCATTCGGTGCGGTTCTTGATCTCTCCGATGGCCGATTCGTAGGACTTTTTGCGGCGGTCGAATAATTCGCAATAGGCGTTGCGATAGGCTTCCAGCACCGTCCTGGTGCCGGTGGCGATTTCGTCCCACGAATCAATGAACGACTCGGAGGCCAAGTGAGTTTTCAATTCCTCAACCGTCGCTCCTAGTTCCGGCGAGGGGTTGTGAGCGGCAAGCCGTTGCCACACCTGGTCCGTTGCTTGCCGGGTCTCCCGCAGAACGGCAATGGCCTCGGCCTTCAGCGATTCACGGAGCTTCCGCACCCTCTCCCTGGTTCCCCGAAGTCCTTGCCATTCTCGGTGAGAATGCGAACGCAGTCGTCGGAAGCGGACGACTGAATTCCCGCCAACGTCTGCTGGTACTCGGACAGCATGGACAGGATCGGGAGCCGGTGGGCTTCGGCAGTGGCCTTCAGCGGATAGAGCTTTTCCAGTTTCTCGGCGGCGACCTTCTTGAACGCTGTCGCGATGGCTCCTTCTTCGACATCGACTTCTTCCCCGGTTAGGTCTTCAAGCTGCTGGACAGCTTGCGTGAGCGTTTTCAGGCCGACTGATTGCCGGGGGGAGAACAGAGACGATCGGAATGCCGGATTGTTGGTGAAGGAGGTGCGGGAGGCGGGATCCTGGTAGTTGTGGAAGCGGTTGCCTTGGTAGGTGACTTCGACCTCACCCGCCCGGAACAACGTGGCTAGGATCAGCCGCAGCATGTCACGTTCCCAACCGTACGGTGTGCCGCCGAATCTCTTTTCCAACGCTTTGCCCGCGCGACTGTCCTTGTTGCCGTAGCTGTGTTCGCTCTTCAGGTAATCAAGGACTTCTTTGGCGACGTCGGCGTTCGTGTTGACTATATTCTTGGGGCCATCCCTGATGACCAGACCCAGCCCGTGTTCGCCCCCGTAAAAGACGTTGGGCAGTGCTTTGAGGTCAGCCGCTTTAGGATGTGTTCGGCTTCATCGCCGTTCAGCGGCCGAGAACCCATTTGCAACTTCGGGTACAAGTCGGGCACCACCTGACCGAAGAGTTTCTTCAAGATTTCTCCCAGGCCCTTGCCCAAGGCGGACGCATCTTTCTGCACGCCCCGGAACATGCCTGTTCCCCGTTCCATCGCCTCGGTCAGCTTGTCCCGCAAGCGGGTTTCGTAGCCGTTCTTGGAGTTCTTTTCATCCTGAAGACAAGTTGCCTCGTCGGGACTGATTTTCTGCTGGGCGCTGAGTTGGTTGTACTTGTCCACCATCTTGCGTGAGGCGTGAAGTTGGCCGACCAACTCATCGATTTCCGGAGTAAGGCAGAAGAGCCAGTAAAGATCGTTCTCGTGGGACTTCTGTTGGCTCTCGGTGCGGATTTCCTCGATCCGTTTGGTGAGTTCGTCGGCATCGTCCGCCACGCACAGGGTCAGAGGCAGTTCCCCTTCATCGCCAATGCCGGTTCCATCAACGCTGATGCCGATGCGGAACGAGCGATTCTGGTAGCGGAAGGTCTTGAATTCCGGCTCGCCAAAGATTTGCTGAAGGGCGGTGCGTGAAAGTTCATTCCGCTCACGGGGCTTCGGTTCGAGATGGCTCCGGCGTTCGGTTTCCCAGTTCTTTTCTTGCGCTGTCTGGAGCTTCCAGGCTTCCTCGGTATTGCGAATGAACTGGGCGGTATTTAACCGCTTTAGAGCAGCTTGAACCTCGGTCAGGGGCGTTGCCTTACCTACTTCATCGACCAGCACAGCGGCGAGATTGGCCTCCGTGCGGGGCAGATCACGAATGAATTCCAGGAGGCAGATCGCCTTGGCCACCCGCAATGCCCAACCGTGATCATCGGGATCGTTCTTGAATCGCTCGGCAATCTGGTAAATGTCAGTGCGCTTCTCATTTGAGAGGTTGCCCTCCACCAACTCGAACACCTTGTCGAGCGTCACGAGCGCCCCAATGGGCTTCTTGGCGAACGCCGTACGATCCGACACCAGCATCTCATACGCCTGCTTGATGATCGTACGGTTGCTGCCACCGTAATGTCGTGGAGCGCCCGGCTGAAGTCGAATGCCCGACATGATCCCGATGCAGAGGTCGATGTAATGTGGAGGGTAGGGATAAAAGTGAATGAAATCACTTTCGTTGATGTCGGTGCGACGGGTCGTGCGTTCGAGCCGTAGCGCAGCGTTCAACTGGCCTAGGTTCTCAGAGAAAAGTTTCTTCAGGGTCTTCTCGGCTTCGGGTCTCTTCGCTAAAACACGCTTGGTAGCCACTTCCCGGATGTCGGATGGGGCGAGGTCAACGCGGTAGTGGAAGCGGTCCTGCAACTTGGCCAATTCGAGCCGCTTGGAATCAATGGCGGCAATCACTTCATCAAGCTTTTCCTGGGACGTGACCACGATCCAGCAAGGAGCGATGATCTTGCGCTCCTTGAGCAGGTTCTTGCCAACCTTGCCGAACTCCTCGATGGTCGCCGACAGATCTTGGATCTTGTCACCACTGCGAGCGACGTGTTGGCCTACTTCGTCAATGATAAAAACAAGGGCTTTACCTTTACGGCGGCGGCCCCAGAGCTCGAAAGTGCGCCTGACTACCTTGCTGACGTTGATCGATGCGTCTCGATTGCGTTGGGAGTGCGACCACGAATCTACAGAAGGATAGAGCTTCGGATCAAGCTGATGCAGGATGGCGCTGGCACGCGACGATTTCTGCGCCCCGGCCCGGACTGTTTCCCAGTCTCTGTTCAGCAGGGTCTTGCAAGTGGCTATGAAGTCAGGCAGTTTGCCTTCGGCTTCGAGTTCGATTTCCAACTCTGCAATGTCAAAGTCTTCTGAGTACCCAAGCTCACGCAAAAGGACGGCGTACATCAACTCGGCAATTCGTTGGGTGACCTTCCGGGTGTCCGCCTCCTTAGCTACTTCAAACAAGATGACCCCCGTTGGTGTCTTGACGTTAATAAGGTCGAGCAAATTACCGGTTTTGGTATCGCCCAGTTGTTGCTTGAAGAGATCGGCGAATTTGCTGCCGAGAACAGTCCGGTTTTCCAATGCGTAACCAAGGTTCTTGGCAAACGAACTTTTGCCGGACCCAAAGAAGCCCGACACCCAGACACCCACGCTTTCGTGAGGATCGCTGGGAGCCTCGGCGACGGCTTTGAGGATGTCGTAGTACTGTTCACGGATACTATCGGTGGCGATGTATTCCGTGATTTCAGCATAAACCGATTCTTCGTTCGCCTGATCGACTTGGATGACCTCTTCGATCTTGCGTTCGAGACGTGTCAGCAGATCGCCAATTGTCGTCATTTATAGCTTTTCCTCAGCCATAGATTTTGACTCTGTAGTTCCCCAAGGCCTCCCGGTCTTTCAGGTCCATGAAACGCAGGCCCGTCGTGCCTTCGATGGAGCCGGGATAGAACAGGATCGTTGGCACCGTCGTTTTGCCGTGCATCTTGTCGAGGAGCATCGACATGTGGAAAATTCCTGGCGACATCGCTGCCGCACGGGTAAGGAAGACGACCGAATTTTCCGGACTGATTGGCGCAAGTCGCTCTGCGAGCAAATCCCATAGCGGAATCCAGACCTTGCTCGACAAGTAGGTGGTCATCTGCTGCTGAGCCTCAACATAGCCTCGCTCCCTTTCCAACTTGATCACCGCTTCCAACCCCTCGTCATCGTCCTTTTGATGAACCTTCTCTAACGCCGTCCAAAGTAACTCCGACATCGGAATGATGTGAACCTCTTTGCCGACGCCTTCCAGCCGTTTGGCCAGCAACTTGATCTCCCGCCGAAGCTCCCATTCATCGGTTGGGTCGTACCGCATGATCGCAAAGGGCAAATCATGGTAAACGTTGATCCTCATCGGTACGGCCTTCAGGTCGCTTTCCAGAAAAGCGATGCTATCTTTTAACGAGGACATTCGCATACTCCTCAAGGGTTTCAGCGGGGAAGGTCAACCGGCTGACGCTGCCAGCAACGTGGTACTCCAGCAAGTCACGCTGGTGGGCTTCGAACAGGAATCGCTCCACTCCATCCCTCTGCAAGAAGAAGAGTGTCCAGTCCGGCAACTCGATCAACTTCGCTCCTGATGGTTGGTGCTGTTTCAGATAAAACACCAGATACGCAAACGACTCGATGGGGAGGTAGGCGTGAGCGATCTTCTTGTTGACTGCCCCCTGGAGGATACCGAAGTCCCGAAGAGCCGAGAGCAATCCTTGGGCGATACGGGTGATCGTGGGTTCAGACCAGTGGCCGGTCGTCTTCCCTTCATTCACCCACTTCGTCAACGACCGCTCGAAATTCTTCACGTTGATGTCCATCAAGCCTCGTGCCCGCATCGGAACAAGGATTTCGGTCACGGCATCCTGAATTAACTGATCTGAACGAGCGGAGTGGAAATACAACAACCGGTCCAAGGCGGCGGTCGGGAACTGTTTTCGGACGAGGATGACAAGTGCTTTCGTGACTGATGGTTCGGTGAGATAGCGCTTCCGGAAGATCGGCAATATGTCTCCGACACGAGAACGAGACGCCTTTCCAAAGACATTATCCCGACGCACCCGGTTAAGGTTCTCCTCTACCGAAGCATAGACATCCCAGTGGGAAAGAAGCGTCTTCGTGTCCACGATCAAGGCTCCCGCTTTGATGATTTTGGACGAGTACGGGGCCAAAGACCGAAGCCGCTTCTCTGGTTCGGTTATGCTGGATGCCATGTCCTTAGCGCGCTATCTTCCCTCTAGTTCGAGTCCCAGAGCCTTGCGGTTCCTATCGCGCTCCGAAGGAAGGAGGATCCCCGCGCTTTCGCTGTCGGGCCCGGTGACGCGCTTAAGCCGGAGCAGCTTGGGGAAAGGGCATGCCAGGACGATCCAGTTTCTTCGTCGTGCGTTAACTAACGATCCTAGCGGATAGGCTTCCCCCGTTTGCATACGTATGTTTTAAAGGCCAACGACGCTTTTTGCAAACGAGTAAGCACCAGGTTTGATCGAAGCGTCGCCGTTCAGCCCATCAATATCCGAACGCGGCCGCCAGCGGTGGTAGAGTGATCGAGCGTTAGGCAGCCTTTCAGAGGCGGGTTCGGTTCTCGCCGGCGTTTGCGCCCAAGCGGGCACGCAGTTGTGCCCTGCTCGCGGCCGCCCCGTCTCCCCACCGGCGGGCACTGGGACCGCTACTGTTAGTAAATTAGCTCGGAATAACCAAAATTTGAGGCAAAAATCCTCAGATTTAAAATGAAAGCACTTCTAGTAAACATTGCGAGTTCCAATGGAGTGCAGCACGGACTTGGTGCTCCGCGGCACCGGATAAATTTTCCCTCTTGCTCCGATCGGTGGTATCGTGATGTAGCATCGTTCCAGAGATAGCATTGTTCCAGGAGTAACATGATGGTGACCCGGCTGATGTTTGTAATTTCCGCTGCTTTTATGCTGTCCGGCTGCTGCGAATGGCTCGGCATCTGCACCTCCGTCAATGTCCACACCTCGATTTCGCCGTCGTATAAAGTAGCCCGCCAGGACAGAGACGTCAGCCCCGCTGCCGCCTGTCCGCAAACCGCGCCGATGGCGACAGTTGCCGGTCTGGACAACTCTACCGAAAGAATGTGGCGCTGAGCGGTCGAGACTATACGCGCAACCCGTTGAAATCGCGAGCGCGGAGGAAAAGAACCGGCACGGAGGCCGGCGCTACGGAACAGAGGCAGCATCCTGCTGGAGTACATCCCCCCGCCTAAACAACTCTGACCACTCTCACTTCCGCCGGCGTCCCGCCACCAGCCGGGTTTCCTCTGCGCTGCTTTGCGGATTGGCGTAATTGGTCATATCCATTATTTCGGTCAGATGGGCCTCGATCCCTTCCGGAGTGAATTCCGCCTTCGACTCGGTGTGCCATCCTGGCGCCAGCGCGATTATCGTTCGCGCCACCCCTCCGCCGCCGCAGGCAAACATCTCATGGTTGAGCTTGCAATTCTCTGACGAGAGAAAGACCACAATGGGCGAGATGAACTCCGGGCTCATCTTCTCGATATTGCGCTCCGCCACCATGGCTTCGGTCATGCGCGTGTAGGCGTTGGGCAGGATCACGTTGGACAGCACATTGTAGGGAGCGCCGGTATGGGCCATTACGAAGGCAAGTCCCATCACCCCGGCCTTGGCCGAGCCGTAAGCCACCCCGTCGGCGGCGCCGCGCAACCCGCCGGAGGAAGAAGTGAAGACCAAGCGGCCGTAGCGCTTTTCCTTCATGATCGGAAACGCCGCCTGCGAGACGTAGAACGAACCGCTCAGATGGACCGCGAGGTTGGCGGCGAAGTCGTCCGGGGTATGGTCCATGAACTTCTTGTAGCGGATGATGCCGGCGTTGTTGACGACGATGTCGATGGTGCCGAACGTATCTATCGCGGTCTCGACGATTGCGCGGGCGCTCTCCGGTGTGCCCACCGAATCGTAATTCGCAACCGCCTCGCCGCCGGCCGCCTTAATCTCATCGACCACGCTGTCGGCTGCCGACTTGGCCGCTCCGCTTCCGTCCACGCGCCCGCCCAGGTCGTTGACCACGACTTTCGCCCCGCGCGCCGCCATCGCCAGCGCATGCGAACGGCCCAATCCGGCACCCGCGCCGGTGATGATTGCTACCCGATTATCCAAACGGATTTCATTCGCCATGTTTGTTTTCCTTAACGGACACGCGTCCGGCCTCAGGGGGTTTTAGCCTGTTTAGGTGGTGGGGAAAAGCGCTATGACGCGGCGCTTTGCGGCCGCGCACCGCGCATGATAACAATTTTTGCGCAGTAACAGCGGCGCGCGGCTCCGCAATTCTCAGGAAGGAGAAAGATACATGAAGACCACCGAACAACTGGTACAGGAACTGTTGGACCGCGAGGCGATCAGGGATTTGCCCAAGCGCTATTGCCATTGCGTATGGACCGGCGACCTGGACGGAATCATCAACCTGTTCACTGAAGACGGCTCCATGATCATGCAAAGTTCCAAGGGTCCGCAGACCACCGCCGGGCGCGAAAAGTTGCGTAAGACCTTTGCTCGCGTGGTCGACGAGTTGGGACCGCGCCCCTACATCCATAATCACGTACTCCAACTCAAAGACAGCACTCATGCGGCCGGCACCTGCTACGTGGAACTGCGCGATTCCAAGAATGACATGAGATGGCTCGGGGCGGGCTACTACAACGACGAGTACGTCAAAGTCGGCCATGAATGGAAGTTCAAGTCGCGCGACGTAACTCTGGTCCGGATGGAGCGCCCGGTCACGCCGCAGCGTTGATTCGGACCGCGTTCTCTCTTCGGACTCTGGCAAGGTGGTACACTCTTATCGATGGCCATGCGCATCGAAGACTATGCGCTGATCGGAAACATGCGCACCGCTGCGTTGGTGGGGAAAAACGGCTCCATCGACTGGCTGTGCGCTCCCCGTTTTGATTCCGGTGCCTGTTTCGCCAATTTGCTGGGCAACGTCGACAATGGCCGTTGGTTGATTGCGCCCCAAGACGAAACGCATCGCGTAAGCCGGCGCTATCGCGACGAGACGCTGATTCTGGAGACCGAGTTTACTACCGATACCGGCGTGGCGACGTTGGTCGATTTCATGCCTGTTGCTGAGCGGGGCAATCAACTGGACGTGGTCAGGATGGTGATCGGAACGCGCGGCTCGGTAGCGATGCAGATGGAGGCCGTGTTCAGATTTGACTACGGCCATCTCGTACCATGGGTCAGGCGGCGCCATTATGGTCTAAGCGCTATCGCCGGCCCCGACGCGGTGGCCTTGCGGATGCCGGTACCGTTTCACAGCCGCGATTTCAAAACCCGGGCCGAATTTACGGTCAAAGAGGGACGGTCGCTCCCCTTTATCATGACCTGGTATCCCTCCCACGAGCCCCCGCCACGAGCGAAGCTGGCGCGCCGGATGCTCTCATCGACCGAATCTTGGTGGCGAGAGTGGTCCTCGCGATGCGTCTCCAGCGGGGAATGGAGCCAACAGGTCAAACGTTCCCTGATAACGCTCAAGGCGCTGACCTACGCACCCACCGGCGGAATCGTTGCCGCCCCCACCACTTCGCTTCCCGAATGGCCGGGCGGGCCGCGCAACTGGGACTATCGCTTCTGCTGGCTGCGCGACGCGACTTTCACACTCTATGCGCTGCTGATTTCCGGTTATCAGGAGGAGGCGAGGGCGTGGCGTGAATGGCTGCTGCGGGCGGTGGCGGGCCAGCCCCACGAACTGCAAATCATGTACGGCATTTCCGGCGAGCGCCGGCTGTGGGAGTTCGAGGTCCAGTGGCTGGACGGTTACGAACACAGCCGTCCCGTGCGGCTGGGCAACGCGGCTCACGACCAGTTGCAGCTGGACGTTTACGGCGAGGTGATGGACACGCTCTATGTCGCCCGAAAATCCGGCTTTCAGCACGATGAGGAAGGCTGGAAGGTGCAGGAAAAGCTGATGGATTTCCTCGAATCGGCCTGGGACCAGCCTGACAACGGCATTTGGGAGGTGCGGGGGCCTCGCCGTCATTTTACCCATTCAAAGGTGATGGCCTGGGTGGCGGTGGATCGCGCGGTGAAAATGGTGGAGAGGTTTGAAGCGCAGGGTCCGGTGGAGAAATGGCGTGCGTTAAGAATCAGGATCCATGACGATATCTGCCGCCAGGGATTTGATTCCCAGCGCAACGCCTTCGTCCAGTATTACGGGGCTAAAGAGCTCGACGCCGCCCTCTTGATGATTCCGTTGGTCGGCTTCCTGCCGGCCACCGACCCGCGGGTTATCGGAACCGTCGAGGCTATCCAGCGCGAGTTGATGTCCGACGGGCTGGTGCAGCGTTACTCAACAAAACCCAGCGTGGATGGCTTGCCCGCGGGAGAAGGCGCCTTTTTGCCCTGCACTTTCTGGCTGGCGGATAACCTGGCGATGTTTGGACGTTATGAAGAGGCGCGGGCAATCTTTGAGCGTCTGCTGGAAACCGCCAACGATGTGGGCCTGCTGTCGGAGGAATACGATCCCCATAGCCAGCGCCAACTGGGCAATTTTCCGCAGGCGCTTTCGCATGTAAGCCTGATCAACACCGCTCACAATCTGACCCTGGCGCAGTCGCCGGCGCGCCATCGCGCCGAACGTTGACGCCAGTAGGGCGGGCGTCCCTGCCCACCATTAATACGCTGGATAGCCTGCACGCTTACATCTCCAGCGCGCTGGCCGTGCCGACGATGACCTTGATACCGTCGGCCTTCTCGCACCAGACCTCGCAATCGGCCCGCGTTCTGCCTCCTTCGATGCGTCGATTCAAAATCGCGGCGCGCGCCCGCAGGGCATCCTGGACCCAGACCACGTTGACCAGGTTCACGGCCATCCTGCCGCCGTAAAAAAAGCCCAGCCCGAATCTCCGGGTCATCATTTCCGCTATCAGGCAAACCGGCAGCATTCCCTGCACAACGATATCGGGAAAGCCAAGCTGGTGGGCCTTTTCGCGATTGTTGTGGTAGTTGAGGCCCGGTCCGGAAAACACCATACACATGGCTTCGCTGATGACGCGCTCGGGCCCCTCGATCGGCTCGCCGCCCTTTTGTCCGACATCAAAGACGCGGCCCGCGGCCCGCTCACGATTCTTGTCGATCACCACGGCGCCGGGACTGGGCTTGACCAGGAAGCTCTGATGCGCGCGGGCGCGGGAGATCAGTGCACCCGCGGAATTGAAGGTCAAGGCTTCGTTGACAACGTATTCCCGGTCGCGCTTGAAGTAGCGGTCGATCACGGTGCATCTGGTTCTGACCGTTTCGCCCACATTCAACGGGCGGTAAGACTCCCATTCGTGGCGCGCGTGCAGGTTGCCGTAAACGTAGGGCAGGTACCAGGCCTTGGTGCGATAAACCTCGGAATGCAGGATCAGAGCGGGCGCGATGGCGTCGCCCAACGGGGAGTGGCCAGTGTACCACGGATGATGGTCGCCGGTGCCGGCGATGAAGTTCTCGATTGCATCGGAGGTAAGAGCCCATTGATTGCCGCCCATGTCGCGGCCAACGTAAACCTCGTCACTGGCAAAAGGATCCATGTTCCACCCCGATCCTGAAGCTTTAAGCTGCGCGGTCCCAGCCCGGTCCCCGTGACCTCAAGCAGCTTCGCGCAAGTAACGTAACAGGCTGCGAACCCCAAACCCAACCGCGCCCGGAGGCGACAAAGGGATAGCCCTGTTGGTGAACGCCACGCCCGAAAGGTCCAGGTGCGCCCAGGAGGGGCAGCTCACGAATTCATTTAGAAACAGCGCGCAGATGATCGTGCCAGCGTTCCCGCTGGTACCGACGTTGCGCAGGTCGGCAACGTTGCTCTTCAACTCCTCGCGGTAATCCTCGACCAGGGGCAGCTCCCAAAAAGGTTCTCCCGCCGCCGTTCCGGCCTCGCGGATGCGCTGGATTAGCGCGGCGTCGTTGCCCAGTATTGCCGCCACGCGCGTACCCAGGGCGGCCCGCACCGCCGCCGTCAGCGTACCCGCGTCGATTACGCAGCGCGGCTTGAATTCGCATGCGTAGGCGAGGGCGTCGGCCAGCACCAGGCGGCCCTCAGCGTCAGTGTTGAGCACCTCGACCGTCTTGCCGGACCGCGTCTTCAGTACGTCCCCTGGTTTTATCGCGTTGGAGCCAATCATGTTTTCCGTGCAGGGCAGATAAGCGCGGACTTCGATCGGTGGCCCGAAGTAGGCGATCTGACTCATCACCGCGAGCATCAACGCGGCGCCGGTCATATCGCGCTTCTGCTCTTCCATCGCCGCCGGTCCCTTAAGGCTAAGACCGCCCGAATCGAAAGTTATGCCCTTTCCGACCAACGCGATGTGGCCGTTTGCGGCGGTTTGCGGATGGTAGCGGAGTTGGATGAAACGAGGCTCGCGGGGACTGGCCTTTGCCACTCCAAGCAAGGCCCCCATTTTCAGCCGTTCAATTCCGCGCCGGTCGTGGACCTCGCATTCAAGACTATTTTGCCCAGCGAGCGAGCGAGCCTGTTCGGCGAGAAACTCCGGCGTTGCATCGTCGGCCGGAATGTTGATCAGGTCGCGGGCAAAGTTGGTCGCAGCCGCCATCCGGCGTCCGTCTTCCAGCGCGCGCGCTTCGTCACCGCGGCTGCCATGAGCGACGATCGCGATTCGCAAAGGTATGTCGCCGGTGCCCGCGTCGCCGCGGTACTGTTTGAAGTGATAGGCGCTGAGTTCAACTCCTTCCGCTATCGCGCTTATGTGCTGAGCTCCGAGTCCCTGCGCGCTAATCGCGACACTGTGCGCGTGCACGCCCTGGGCGGTCTTGAGCCCCGCCTCGCCCAGCAGCCTGAGCGTCTGCGCCTGCGGTCGACTGCCCAACCCAAAGAGCAGGACATTGCGCGCGGCGATTGCGCCATAGGTCGGTAAAACCATCTCCGCGCCCGCCCGGCCATTGAAACCGCGGCGCGCGATTTCTTTGGCGGCCTCGCCCTTGAGCGCCAGGTCCAGGCTTTTGATGGCGTCGCAGTCAGGGGTGCCTTGTTTTACCCCGATCGCGAGAAGGTCGACCTCCGCGCGTTCGGCGGCAGCAGGCTTCAGATTGAATTCGGCCAGTATGGTCTTAGTCGTGTTCTGCATTGCGAGTAAGATAACTCAAAATTGTATCGCGTTCCTGGTTGGTTAGGGGGGACACTCGGTTCTGGAGCATCTTTCCCTCCATCATTTGTACCTGGACTTGCCACATCGCCGCGGAGAGCGATCCGGGAGCATAGGCGCGATGGCACTGGCCGCATCGGCTGGCATAAAGCTGGGCTGCCGCGGTGTTCTGCTCGGGAAGCGGCCGATCGCATCCAGCCACAGCCAGCAGCATCAGTACCAGTGCGCTCCCCGTGGCAATCCATCGCGGATGGCCCCGAGCCTTGTTGCGGGTCTTTTCGAAGCGGTTGGAACTACGCCCGCAATCTGCCGCACGGCGCCCAACCACCTTATGCGTCTGCGTGCCCAGGTATCAAAGAAAGAGCCTCAAAGCACCGTACCGAGAACTCTGGGCGGTCGCGCCAGCGCAAACCGCCCTCGTGGGCGTTCCCCGTTGTACTCAGACCGCTGTTTCATCGGCTGGAGGTGGAACAATCTGGACGAGGTTGATTCTGGCTGTTTCCAGCAGCCAATTCAGTGTCTCGATCTTGTATGGCCGTTCGTAAAAGACGGTCTGTATGCCGGTGTTCACCAGCACCTTCATGCACTGGATGCAGGGCGAATGGGTAACGTAGATGTCGGCACCGGCTATCGCCGCGCCGTTTTTCGCGGCTTGGGTAATCGCGTTGATCTCGGCGTGGATTGAGCGATAGCAGTTGGTTTCCAGTTCTCCACCTGGAGCGCGCGATTCATAAATCAGGCAGCCGACGTCAGTGCAATGCGGCACTCCGGCAGGCGCACCGTTGTAGCCGGTGGCAAGAATGTTCCGATCGCGGACAATCACGGCCCCCACACTGGCGCGGGGACAGGTTGAACGATCCGCTACCTGCCGCGTGATGGTCATGAAATATTGGTCCCATGTCGGCCGCTTCATCCGCTTACCATCGAAGTGTCAGCTCTGGCAGGGGTCAGATTATCACAGGGACACCCAATGCGGATGCCGTGTGACGGAATGATGAACCACGTCGTAAACTTGGCTATTGGGTTTTTCTGCTGGTGGCGAGAGAGAAAATGGAACCGGGCTGAAGGTCACCACGAACAGGCCGATAGTTAGCCATGCGGCCAGGCGCCGGCGCGGGTCCAACGGTGTTTCGGTATCCATGGCGGCCGGATGGCCCAGACCGAGGAAGACCAAAAGCACCGCCCACAGCAGCCATCCCAGCCAGTAAGACCAGCCGAGCATCCATGGCACGACCACCATAATGACGCAGCAGACCACAAACAGCCGCGAAATCGCGCGATGGCCGCGCCCGAATAGGGCATAAATCACGTGACCGCCATCAAGCTGTCCAACCGGAAGTAGATTGAGCGTCGTCACAACAAGGCCAATCCATCCGGCAAACGCAATCGGATGCAGGTTGATTGTAACGGCGTTTGGGTTGACTCCCAGGATCCAGCGCGCAAGTCCCAGGAACAGCAGGGAATTTCCCAATTCCAATTCACCTGCGCCGCGGTCCAGCGGTAAAATCTCGGAATAATGCAGGCCGATTATGACCGCCGGTACTGCCAGCAGCATGCCGGCCCAGGGGCCTGCGGCTCCCACGTCGAACATGATCCGGCGCGAGCGCGGCGGAGATTTCATCCTGATAAAGGCGCCGAAGGTTCCGATGATAAAGACTGACGGCAACGGCGCTGGAATGAAATAAGGCAGGCTCACACTTACGTTGTTTCGGCGTGCCGTAATGTAATGGCCCAGTTCATGGAAGAGCAAAATCGCCATCAGCGGAACGGAGAAGGTCAGTCCTTGGAGCAGGCCCGCAGGTCTGAGAAGCGGATGGTCGACCCCCGCCATGTATGCGCCCGCCATCGTGGTGGTCAGCAGGGTAAGCGCGAACAACAGGATGTTGGCGGTAGGTCTTCGTGCGGGCGCAGGCGACACTTCCGGCTGGTAGGTCGGCGGTGGAGGGATATATCGAGGAATCTCGGTTAGGACTGGAGAAGTATCTTGGGTCATGGTTGAGCGCACACTCTAATTTCTGCACCTGGCCCAGCGGCCAACGACACGGCTGCGTTGCCCTCGCGAACCGCTATTTCGAGCATTTCAAAGCTTCCGAACAGCGCAAGTGGGGCATTTTTCGGCGCGTCCCCGTAGGTCCCAGAGACAACGAGAGGAGCGCTGCCCTTGATCCTAACCAAAAGCGTTCGGGTTGGAAAGCGAGCTTGTAGAGCCTCGATTCGTAAGCGCGGAAGGTTGCTCACCAGGTTGCCGTAGGTGTCTGCATAGATCACCATTCCGATCAATTCGTCGTCATGCTCCAGCGGTTTGGGGAGGTCTAGCTGCGTCATATCGGAGATGAGCGGTCCGAGGCGGAGCAGACTAACTCCATTCCAGAGGTGAGCGCCGACGGGTGCGAATACGTCGCGGCCATGAAAGGTTGAGCTCAGATGGGGCAGGAAGTACCGGCGCGTTTGCAGCTCCACGGTCCGCTTGACGCCGGCCTGCTCCGCAGCCATCCAGAGGACCCCGTTGTCCGGTCCGATCATGCGCGCCCCGCAATCGGTTTCCACCGCGATGGCGCGCCGTCCAGTTCCCACTTCGGGATCAACGACGACGACGAAAACCGTAGTGGGCGGAAAGAAGCGCCGGCTTTCCCGCAGCACGAGCGCACCGGCCGCGACGTTTTGGGGCGAAACGCCATGGGTGATGTCGATTATCGGGGCATCGGGGGCAATCGAGGCGATCACGCCGCGCATCACGCCAGCGTAATGGTCGCGCTCGCCAAAGTCGCTAAGGAGCGCAATCGGTCCCTTTCGACGCACCGTTTTTTGTGTCGGCTTTCCCGCCAAAGATTTTTCGCCCGCAGCCGTTCGGCCATAACCTAAGCGACAACGCCCGCAGACGCCAACCGCGCAACGGCACGGCGAGCGTGCAGCCCACCCAACAACAACCGCACCCCGGATTCTGACCCGCCAGATTTGACAGTCAATCCCAGCCACCTTAGACTCCCACCACACAGAGCGGGCGTAATTCAGCGGTAGAATGCCAGCTTCCCAAGCTGGACGTCACGGGTTCGATCCCCGTCGCCCGCTCCATCCTTGGATTTTGCTGCGAATATGGGCTGGAACGTTGGGTTCTGGGGCTTGGTACCGGGCTGGGGACGGTCTTTGGGCGCCTTGCGTTGTGGCATCATTGTGGCGGATTTGCGGCCGCTGGGGGTTTCTGGGGCGGCCTTGAACGGCTGACGACTTGGTTTCCTTCCCCTCGCGGTTGCTTTTGGCTGCGTCTGCCATGTCGCGTGATTGGATTTGCGCGGCGCTTTGAAGCTCCGCCTTTGGGTATCCACGCTTGGGCTGCTACACGTTCTCTCCTTAGCTGTGCGCTCACGCGGCGGCGGATTGAAATAATTGGTCGCCTGGCTATCGGCTTCGCGCGCCAAGATGGGTGGGCACGGGTTGCGCCGGAGCCGAGTGCGAGGGCCGGCAGTGGTTTGACCTCAGCTTTGGGTTTCGCACCTGCTTTTTGCCTGACGCTCATAAGAAAATCGCTTGGATTGTGGACTCTGTGTTGAGGTGGTCCCTCTGTTCCAGGCCTATCCAAGATTGGCCCTGCTGGCGGAGGTTCAAAAGCTGTCCGTCTTTAAGCTCGCCTTGCACGCCAGCGAAGTCCAAATCGGCTTTTTACGCGCATGTGGGCTTGGCCGGGGATGCTACTCAAGAGGGGCTACCCTCCGATTTACCCGTGAGGCGGCTTGCCGGGGAGGAGCGAGCCGAGACGCAACTCCAACTTGCCGCACCTGTCGAATTTCATCAGCACGACCGGCCCAGTGGAGGGTTCGGTCAGGGGCCTGGCGGTCGCGCGGATATTTCCTGCTGTGGGCCGGGCAGAAAAGCAAATGGCTAACTTCTTTCGCATCCGCAATTTTGAGCGCTTTCAGCACTACAAGGATCGCAATCCGCCCTGGATCCGATTGTACGTGGCCTCTGGCGCGATCGCGCCTTCTTTCGCTTACCCGACGCGGTCAAGGCCCATCTTGTGGGCCTGTTCGCGCTGGCGGCGCGTCTGGACAACCGCATCCCGGATGACCCCGAATGGCTCGCTCACGAATTGTGCGCTTCGGAACCTATCGACTTTGGGGCCACTGCTCGCCTCCGGATTCCTCGTCCCGGAGCATCCCGCTAGCGGCGCGGAAGCGGAGGGCAAGCCTCCTGATACATGTTCTGTCTCTGAATCTGAT
The DNA here is from genome assembly GCA_035939115.1 of Binataceae bacterium (SeqCode). Lineage (GTDB taxonomy): Bacteria > Desulfobacterota > Binatia > Binatales > Binataceae > JAJPJA01. Next base: position 63,968 of record DASZGF010000283.1, on the reverse strand, counting down.
CTGCTCTGCACGAAAGCACGGTGCGAGACAATCCTGGATGGCACCAATGGCGATGGGGCCGATTCCGAATCCCGCCCTGCGCCCTCGGACAGCGAAGTGGCTGGCGTAGAAACGGCAATGGGCGAGCCATTGCGGGAGCGGCGCAGGGGCAAGGGGCCGGAGGTCAAATGGCCGGCGGCCCTTGCGCTGGATGATCAAATGCGCCGGTTCGCGGTTGCGCTGGGAATCGATCCCGACGCGGAATTCGAGCCCTGGCGCGATGACTGTGCCGCGCATGACCGCCGTTATGCGGACTGGCGGGCGGCCTGGCGCGGACGCTGTCGCAACGCGTTGCGGTTTGGCGGCCGGGGCGGGGCGCGGACGCGGGCGTCGCCGGCTGAAGGCGCGATGGAGGTGGCGCTGCGCCGGCTGCGTGAAGCGAGCGAACGTGAACGATCGGGGAGCGTGTCATGACCGAAGTCGAGAGCAAACGAATCAGTACGTTGCTGGTAGCCGCCTATCCGGCCTGGAAGCCCAGCGAGGCGACTATGCAACTGTACGAGCGGCTGCTGCTGCCGTTGGAGGCGGCGTTGGCCGAACAGGTGGTGCTGCAGATTATCCGGACGCCGCGGGAATTCGCGCCTCCAGTGGGGTCGATTTGCTACCAGGCGGCCCGTCTGGCGCTGCAACGCGGCGAAGGAGCGCTGAGCGTGGAGGAGACGTGGGCCGAGGTGGCGGCGGCAATCCGCAGCCATGGCTCCTACCGCGAGCCGAGTTTCACCAACCCGGCGCTGGCGCGCGCGGTGGCCGCGATGGACTGGAGCGAGCTGTGCACGAATTCCAACGTCGAGGCGACGCGGGCCCATTTTTTTCGCCTGTTTGGGGCATTCCAGGAGGGGCGGATTGCGCGCCGGGTCGAGGAGCTGGGCAGCGCCATGCGTCCAACTGGCCGAACGTTGGTTGGCGCCCTTGTCGATCGCGGGGCCGAGCGGACGGACAGCCGAACCGAGCCAGCATTAGGGGGGCATTCCGATGGAAGAAAGCGTTGTGGGCGAGTGGCCGATAGCCGTGGAGGTGGGGACGTTGGAGGAACGCGAAATCAGGCCGGGGGGGCGGCGCAAAGGCCGCAACAAAGCGGGCAAGGGGGGAGTAAGAAGGGGCCGTCCGCGTAAAACAGCGACGCCATGGGATTCCGACGCGATGATGCGGGCGATGGAAGCGTTGGCCAAGCTGGTGACGCCGCAGGTGATGCTGCCGGTGCAACTGAAGTCGGAACCCGAGGATTTGCCAGAGTTCGGACTGCTGCGCGCGGTGCTGCTCAACGCCGTGGTTGAGTACGTGGATTCGTTTAAGCCGTCGCCAAACCTGGAGGTTGCGCAGCGCCGACGTGAGGCGCGTAAAGTCGCGGAGAGCTGGTTTGCCGGCGACCGCGGCGCACCGATCGAGTTTGAGTTGTGCTGCTCGATGTTTGGGATGAGCGCGGATCAAATGCGCGAGAAGATTCGACAACTCGCCTGCCGGCTGAACGCGCCATGGAATTGAATTGATACGAAAGAAACCGACCCGGAGGCCGGCGTTACGGAAGAGGGCGCCCACGCTTGACCCAGCTCAACCTAAAAACCGTTGTTGACACCAAGAGGTGGTTGCTTGAAGTGTATCGGCACCCTCACCCCGGAGAGCGAGTTGGTTAGCGCAAACTCGATCTCCGACCTCTCCCAGCTTGCGCGCGCGGACCAGTCCGCGCGCGCAAGGCGAGGCAGGAAAGTAGCGCGCCGTTTTTTCTGTTCCCTGGAGCACATTCGGTTCAGCATAGTTCGAGACAAAAAGAACCGGCACGGAGGCCGGCGCCACGCAAGATAGCTTCTAGCCAAATTCAACCTGATGTGGTGAGTGGTAGAAAAAAGTAGCCTTCTGTTTTCCTGCCTCGCCCATACTCAGTTAAGCCGCGGTTGCTTCAATGGGGGGAAAAGGTCGATCGAGCGGATCTTGGTCTCTAAATCCAAGTTTGGGGCGGCTGAGATCACAACCGTTTAACACTCAGCTACTTGACAGTGCTGTTAGTACTGATCAGCATGGAAGGCATCGCGGCTAACATCGAAATGGCATCGGAAGGCATAGATGCCGTGGCCCCGAGGGTAATCCAGGCGGGCAGCATGCGCATGGAAAACCGGTAGCACTTACGCTCTGCCAAAATTGAAACGAAGTTGATCCGATGTGGTGCGTTATCGCGGCACTTTGGCTCTAATTGCATTTTATCCGATGGCGCAGCGCCGTCGAGCTGTTGCCTGCTGCGTATTGGGCGCTGTTTATGCTTAGGGGCGCCTAGAGTCCAAGAGGTTGAGAAGGGTAGCGGAGCAGACGCCGCAGCACTTGCCAAGGTTTCAGGCAGCGGATCATCAAAGTGCCCTGTTTTGTTGCAAGTACAAAAAGACGTCCGCAGGTACTGCTGGGGTTTTAATTGGCACGATGGCTGCTACTACAGATCGCGAACACGATTCTTAAACCTTTGAGCACCCTTTCCATACAGAAAAGGAATCAAAAGGCATCAAGTTTCGCAATTTTGCGAAGCGAAGTCGCATTGTGCGGACTTCATGAAAAGCCGGAAACCAGCGGAATTATTGTGAAACGATCATCGGATAGAAAGGCCGGCGTAACGTCAGTGGGTTACATAGTAAAGCTGAACAGGACTTTTCCCTGACGATAAGTAGGGAAAGCGGACAGAGTGATGGAAGAAGCGGGAAAACGAGGAGCGCTATACAGCCTAGTCGAAGCTTCGGTTTGGGAATTTCCTCTTGCCCTTCAGAAATGGATGCTGGGCATGGGCAATGACAGCGTCGAAGTCGAAGAGGCGGTGCTGAAGGCCTGTCAAGCCTGGACGAATCTTGCCAACCAAGGCATGGAACGGGTTTTTCAGGCGCAGGGCTTCGTGGGTCTGATGACCGCCTCGGTTAAGCATTTGGTCCAATGCCAACGCGTGGCGCGCGACTTGATGGAGTCGGCTATGGCGAGCGCCGGAGCGGCCAAAGGCGCTGCGGGCAGCGCGGAAATCGAGGAATTGCGCGACGCGGTGAGTCGGCTGCGGCGGGACGTGCGGGGGCTGACGGCGAAGATGAACCTGATGGATCGGCCCGAGGCAGTGGATGGGGAATTGCATTGAAGAAGCGCACGACGAATCCGTGACCTACTAAAAGTAATTAAAACTACCTAAAAACTAATTACCCGGGTGGTACTTGCCGTTATCGCAACCCCGGGGAAACCGGCGACGAATCGTTAAGGATGGCCGCGAGACGCGGCAGGACGAGGGAACAAAACAGATGGTTTCCGTAATCAACGAACTGGGCCGTTACTGGTTCGAGGGCGCCTCGCAGGCGGCGGAGGGAGTGTTGAGAACGCTGCGCGATCGGTATCCGGTTGAGGACGAGCCCAGCGGAGCGACCGCGTTTGAGGTTGTTCACCAAGGCGAAAAACTTCGACTGCGCCATTACCCGGCGCATGGCGCGGCCCATCGCACGCCACTGGTGGTGGTTTATGCATTGATCAAACGCCCGTTCATCCTGGACCTGCTGCCGGGACGCAGCGTGATCGAGACGCTGACGCGTTGCGGATTTGAAGTTTATCTGACCGACTGGATTCCGCCCGAGCGCGAGGATAGCTGGCGCGGGTTTGACGATTACGTCAATTGCGAGCTGCACGACGCGGTGCGCGCGGTGCAGCGCCGGTCAGGTGCTGCGCGCGTCAATATGCTGGGCTACTGTTTCGGTGGCGTGCTGTCGCTGATGTGGACCGCGTTGTATCCGGAGACGGTTAAGAACCTGGTGACGCTGGCGACCCCGGTTGACGCGTGCATCCCCAACAGTCCGCTGTTCGCGGTTGCGGGGCGGCTGTCGGAAGCGGTGGGACCGTTGATCGAGATGTATGGCAACTGCCCGGGCTGGTTTATCAACGCGTGCTTCAAGTCGATGGCGCCGGTCCATCATGCGATTTCCAAATACGTGGATCTGTACAGAAACCGTGAGGGTGAGGGTTACACGGATATGTTCAGGCTGTTCGAGCGCTGGATGGACAGCGACGTGCCCCTGACGGGGGCCATTTTCCGCGAGGTTACCGAGCAGCTTTTCCGCCACAACCTGCTGATGCGCTCGGAGTTCCGGGTTGGGGGCACCCGCGTGGACTTGAAGAACATCACCTGCCCGCTACTCAACGTGATGGGCGAGTATGACGACGTGGTGCCGCCCCGCTCCAGTATCGCCCTGGGTGAAGCGGTGGCCAGCCGCGAGTGGAGCAATTTGAATTATCCGGCGGGGCATGTGGGGACGGCGGTGAGCGGCGGCGCGCAACGTAAGCTGTGGCCGCAGGTTGCACAATGGCTGGCGTCGCATAACTAGGGGGATTGGCCGCTTTGGAGGCGGCCCTGGAGGAGCGGCAAGTGAATCGGCATCCAACCAAATCAAGGCGCAGACCTTCGAAACCTGAGGAACATTACCGAACTCAACCGACAACGACTGACACGATAAGAGGAGAAATGGCGATGGAAACAGGCGAATTAAGCAGCGCATGGACGGAAAGCGCGAAGAAAGCGGCGGAGCTTTACGTCGAGAGCGGCGAGAAGCTGGGCAAGATGATGCTGGAGTTTCACGAGCGTTCGACCAGTTGGGCTAAGGAGACGATGCTCGCGCCGCTGTTCGAAGCGCAGCGGAACGCCGGCAAGCAGATGATGGAAAGCTCGGTGGAAATGGCGCGCAAGATGTGCGGGATCGGAAGGAACGGCCTCTAAGTCCTTAGATACCGGCGATGGGTGCGATTTGCCGGGGAATCCAGACGCCGGCCTGCGCAGTTTGTGCGCAGGCCGGCGTCACGAGTTGAACACGGCTTAGTTTGGTGCTTCGCAGGGTGGATTAAGGAGCAAAACCAAAAAGGGGGTCCAGCCACAACGCCCATTTTCTGGGCAGTTGATAATTTTTCGTCCAACCGTTTTATGTATCGACACTTGTTTGCTATGAGCTCTGCTAGACTGGAGAGTGAGGCGAACGGGTGTGCTTTACGAGTTTCTTCCCTTGGCGGGCCACTGGACGATGCGGCCCGAATCGCGCGCTGAGAACGCCACTTCCAAGATAATGATGATCCCCGGGTTCATGGCCGGGGACGCCAGTCTTTATCCGCTGGCGACCGCGCTGCGCGGCATGGGGCATCGGGTCTTCTTTGCCGGGATCTGGAGCAACATGGATTGTCCGCGCCAGACCATCGAGCGGCTGTCGCGGGCCTTGGAAAGCGCGTTTGATATCGATGGACGCAAGGTGGTCCTGGTCGGTCACAGTCTGGGCGGTATCTATGCCCGGGAGTTGGCGCGTCGTTTTCCATCACTGATCGAGCGCACGATTCTGCTCGGTTCGGCTATTCGCGCGCCGCTGGACAACAGCAATCCATTCGTGCGGATGTGGTTTATGGCTACCCGCCGGTATCATCAGGAGGGCGGGAGCTGTCTGGACCATCTGCGATCCTTGTGCGGTTCCCATCAGGCGGAGCCTGCCTCGCCGGAAATCGCGCAAACGATCATCTATTCCCGCCGGGACTCGGTAGTGGACTGGAGGAGCTGCATCGAATCCGGGCCGAATATCGAGGCGATCGAGGTGCGCGCCGGCCATAACAGCATGCCGTTTAGTCCAGAGGTGTTTGCGATTGTGGCTCAGCGGGCGCGGGGTGCTGGTTGAGAGGGGCGGACTAAAGAAATGGATTGCTTGATGCTTCCGGACACAATTCGGTGGCGCGAGCAAAACAAAGGTCGCGCTTCGTTGACAGGCGAGACGCCTGTCCCACTGATTCAGTTTAGTTAATTAATCAATAGTCTTTGTGCCATTGCAGCTTGATTTCGTTGCCGTAGTTAGTTGAGGCTGAGGTGCCGACGTTGACGTTCGGGGTGATGTAGTACTGGATTTCGGCGCGGCGGTCGCTCATGTTCGAAGAGGACTGGGTGGCTGACACGTAGATGTTTTTGGTCAGGTAACGGCCGAGTCCGACCCCAGCGGAGTTGGTGGTTACGCCCAGTTCTCCCAGGCCAAGGGACTGGGCGACGGCCTGTCCAATCTGCGATGCGGCGTAACCGCCCGCCATCGAAAGCGCCTGACTCTGCAAGTCTTTTTGCTGGCCGCCGCTGAGCTGGCTGGTGGTCTTACCAAACATCATTACTGAGAGGATATCGGCCTGCGGCAGATCGGGTATGCTGCCCAGGGTGAGGGTGGGCTTGTCCGCGGTGCCACCCACGGTGGCGGAGACGGTGTAAGTCTGGACCTGGCGCTGGGCCACGATCAGGAGTTCGGGATTTATATCGTGCCCGCCGGTGAATGTGATTTCACCGTGGGTCAGGTCGAACTGGCTGGACGCGACGACCAGGGTGCCGCGCACGGTGTTAATGGTGCCGGAGATGGAAGGCTGCTCGCGGCCGCGTTTTTTATGAATATTGAGGCGGCCTTCCAATTCAACGGCAAAATCGGCGGTTTTTATCCAGGTATTGCGATCGATGACGATGTCCATGTCGATCGTGAGATTGCGAAAGGTGGGACCGGTAGCGGCCACCGAAGGAGGTGGAGGCCGCGGATTTTGCGGATTTTCGCTCCATCGATGGACCACCGTTAGGGTCTGGTCGGGGCGCGGCGCGGAGCCCGTCACCGACAGGTCGGGACGAAAAATCCCATAGAGGACCTCGATTTTTCCGCCCGCGCGCATCGCGGTCATGGGTCCAACGGCGTTGAGGCGCGCAGCGATCGTGGCCTTGTATTCATGGGTGGCGATCGCGGGCCATTGATCGAGCGCCACGCGTACGTCGACTTGGTCAGGTGCGCCATTGGGTTTCAGGGTCAGCGCTCCGGCGCCAGTCAGAGTGCCGTCGCCAGCCTTGGCCGAGAGGCTCACCAAGCGCACCGCGCCAGCATCCAATTGGATATCCGCCGACCCCCCGGTTACATCGACCTTAAGCTTGGGGGCGGAGGCGTGAACGCCGCTTAGACGGATGAATCCGTGCGGCACGGGATGCGCCAACTGGCCGCGCGCGGCGATGTCTAGACTGAGAAATCCGCCGACGCCGCTTATCTGCGGGTTGCGAACGGCGTTTAGGACGGCAAGATCCAGGCCACTGGACATAGCGCGCAGATCCACGTCACCGGTTGGCCTGGATTGAAATCCCTGCGCCCAACTCAGGGCAAATGGCAGTGCGGCGTTCGCTGTCAGGGAATGGGCCGCGTCCTGGGCCAGCGTTGCCTGCGCCTGGGCGCGGCCGTTGCCGTAGGACAGACGAACCGACATTCCGGCCTGAGGAATGCCGGCGAGGTTCAACTGGGTGATGCTGCCGGACATGGCGATGAGGGGAGCGGCGGCAGTGCCTCGTACGGTGAGTTCGGTGGAAGCCAGGCCAAGTATTTTGACCTGTCCAGGCACAAACCCGGCAAAGTCGGCCAGCCGTACGCGCTGCACACGCAGTGTCATATTTTGTGGTCCGGACAGAGAAAGCGTGCCGTCCAGATTGACAGACTGGTCCTGGTTGCCGGCGGCAAAGCGGCGGATTTCGATGGTGCCGCTCCGCTGGGTTATTTGCGCCGGCGCACCAAGCTGCCAGGAGCCGTGCTCAGTTGCGACCGCTAGCTCGGTCAGGTTTGCCACGGTCAGCCCGGGTTTGTAGGCGATATTGGCTCGTATCGTCGCCGGATGGGACAGGCGATCTTCGGCACTGACGTTCACGGCCGCGCCCAAGGTGGCCCCGGGGATCAAGTGAACAGTGGTTTGGAGAGATTTAAGCTCGATTCCGGCGTGCAGGCCACTGGCCATCAGCATCGCCTGGCCAGCCGGCTTAAGCGGCGTTCCCAGTCCACTTACGTTATAAGTAAGGCGCGCGTGTGCGACCGAATATGAATCGACGTGAAGTGTCGAGAGTTGGGCTGACCCGGTGGTGCTCAATGCTTTCAGACTGCCCTGAGCACTGCCTGCGAGGTCGATGCGGCCGCTGCCGCGCCGGCCGACTAGTGCGAGCCATTGGGAGACCTGCCCGACGGCCACCTTATAATTGAGCGACCCACTGCGACGTGGATCGAGCGCGAGCTGCCCATTCAGGTCAACGCTGGTATCGCCGGCTTTGAGCGATGCGGTGGCGATTCGCACAATTCCGGCAGAGAGTTGAGCGTTGAGATGGCCGCTGTCGATTCGTATCGCGCGCACTGTGGAAGGAAGCAGCCTTACCTGTGCGCGTGCCCGCATCGTATCGGGTTGGTATCCGGAGCCGTCGATCGCGGCGCTGAGGTTGAGATTTACGGGCGGAATTCCCGCCACCTTAATGACGTTGGTGGGACGCAGGTGGTCAAGCGTAAGGATGAGGTTGTAAGCGGGAACCTTAGCGATATCGACGCGGCCGGCGAGCTGGGCGCGGCCGCCGGGGCCAGCGAGGAGCGCCTTGAGGTTGGCGATCTGATGGTCGACGGCGGCGGTAAATGTGAGATCGCCGAGGCGAAGGCCGCGTGCGCCGAGGCCGGTCACTCGAGCGTCGACTCCGCCCCTGGCGGCGACCGGGGAAAATCCGCTGCCGTTAGCGCGGACGGTCGCGTTGATCTCGCCGGCCGGCAACTCCTGCGAATTTCGACGTTTGAGCAGCTTGCGCAGATCGACTGCGGCGAGCTGAGAGTCGAGCTTCCAGATCGGCTCTGGCCTGGCGACGTTGGCCTGCAGGTTCGCTTTGAGGCGCGCGTTTGCAGCGGTCAGGTCAATAGCTGTGCGCATGTCGGAGGCCTTGCCGCTGACGCTTATGGTGCCGGCAACGTCGCGGGCGAGACCGAGTTGAGGCGCGATTGAGTTGACGTCAGCGGCGGCCAACCGGCGCAAGTTAATCGTGGCGTTGAGGTTTTTTTCGCTGAGGTCACGCAGTGTGGCGCTGAAGTCGAGTCGCGAATGGTCTGTCCAGATCGAGAAGCCGGGCACCTTGATGGTGGCGACTTGGGCCGTCTCGGTATATTCGCCGGCGCCTTGCGCTCGCACGGGCGGCATTTGCGGGCCGCTTAACGCAAAGGCGATAGTATCGGCGTTGAAGGTTTGGCCTGAAAGGCCGATGTGTCCGGTGCCTTTGATGTTGGCATCGGTGAGCCTGTAGGTGACCTGCGGCGCCGTAGTCACGGTGACGCGGGCCTGCTCGATCGAGAGGCGGCGCAGCGCAATGGTCAGGGCGGAGGGAGAGGAAGATGAGGGTGAGGGTTGGCGTTGCGCGATGGCTGCGAGCAGATTCCATTGGCCGTCGGGGTCATGGGCGAGCGCGAGCTCAGGGTTAAGGAGGTCGACATAGGAGACGACGATTTGGCCCTGCAAAGCAGGGAGGATCTGATAGCCGACGCGGAGTTGCGGAATCGAAGCGATAGTTGTGCCGCCGTGGTGCATCTCGATATCGCGCAGGGTCAGGCTGCCCCAAACTGAGCCTTCAATACTGCGGATGGTAATGCTGCCGCGATAGGTCTGCGCCAGGTAGCTGATGATTTGGACGCGCAGGAGATCGTTGAAGCGGGCGGTTCGGGTGAATATCAGCGCGCCGACGACGATGGTCAGGAGCAGCGCAAAAGTGCCCGCCGCAATCCACAATATGATTCGCCATAGCCGCTTCATGTTGGTTTAGTCGATGCTGTCAGAAGTACTGGCCGATACTGAAATATACCTGCCATTGAGTTTGGCCGCGGGGTTTTTGAAATGGAATTCCGAGATCGATTCGTATGGGACCAACCGGGGTATTGTAGCTGAGCGCCGGGCCGGCGGAGAAATCGAGGTCTTCAATAGGGATGTCGTAGGCGTGGGTTGAAAGCTGGCCGGAATCGAGAAAGATCGCGCCGGACAGCTTTTGCCAGATGGGCCGGCGCAGTTCCAGCGAACCTTCGATATCGCTCAGTCCTCCAATCGGAGTGTCGTCGGGAGTGTGGGGTCCCAGCATCCAATAGCGCCATCCGCGCACGCTGCCTTCACCGCCGATGAAAAAGCGATCGAAGAGGGGATAATTGCGCAGAGAACCGAAGGAATCGCCGGTTCCGATTTTAAGACGCGTGGCCAGGACGGTTTTCCATCCGAGCAGGTGGTAAAACTTGATCTGACCCCAGAAGCGGTAAAAGTTGTAATTGCCGCCGAAGATTTCACCCGCCTCCATCGCTTCGAGATCCAAGACGTAACCACGGCTGGGGTTGAAGAGATCGTTGGTCGTGTCCCTGGTGAAGCCGGCTTGCGGTCCGGAGAGGATGCCACTCATCTTAATGCCACCCAGGAGTAGGGAAACCTCCGGATCGACGCTGCTCAGCTTGTCGTACTCCAGGCGGTAGCCGATGAAGGCTTTGGTGGTATCGGAAAACGAGTATCGGATGCTGGGCAGGAAGCGGGTTCCGAACAGGGTGTAAGGTGGGACCTGTTGGACATCCTCGCCGAGATCGAGGATTCCGGAGGTGACGCGCGAGTTGAACAGCCAGGGCTGTGTCAGAGTTACGCGGGCATAGCTGTCGATATTTGAATAGCGCATGGTGGCAGTGAGCTGGCGGCCGCCGCCCAACCAGTTCATGTCATGCCAGGCGAAGCTGGCGATGAACTGGCTTTGGGTATTGTAGCCGCCGCCGACGTCGATCGAATGCCTGTGCCGCTCTTTGACGGTCAGCCGGATCGGGACGACGCGCGGGTTTTCCTGGTCGAGTTGTGGAGTCAGGTTTACGACCGAGAACAGCCCCAACTTGAATAAGCGGTCGCGAGTCTGGTCGAGCTTTTTCTGGGAGAAGAGTTCGCCGCGGGAGTAGGTGAGTTCACGGGTGACGATGTGGGCGGCAACCTCTTTGGTTCCGACAATCCGGGTCTTACCGAAAACGCCCTTGACGCCGGGCTGCACGAAATAAAATATGCGGACGGCGTCTTCGGAGACGTTGACCTCGGCCCATCGCTGGGTCGTGGCGTGCGCGTAGTTCTTGTTGAGGTAGAAATCGCGCACGATAACTTCGCTGGCCTGGTAGGCGGTGTCGTCGAAGACGCGGCCGCGCTTTACCTTCAGTTGGGCATACAGGGGATTTTTTGGCGGCAGGCGCCGGCGGTTGACCACGATGTGAACTTGTTGGACATGGACCGGACGGTGTTCCGTGATTTTGATTTCGGGGGTTACCAGGTCGCCGTCGACTTTCAGGTCGTAGTCCAGTTGGGCCTGGAAGTACCCGTGGGTCTGGTAAACGAGAGCCAGGCGCTTGAGGTCCTCAGAGAAGACGTCGGGGTCAAATTGCGGACGCTTTTGCCAGAAGAGATAGAATGGGCGCTCCTTGGTGGTCATGTGGGAGAGCAGTTCGCTGCCGGACAGGGCATGATTGCCCTTGAAGACAATTTTGTTGACGTGAAAGGTTTTGCCGGCCTTCAGTTCCTCGACTTTCAGCGCCCAGGCGGGCGCGCACAGCAGTAACAGGAGTGCGAAGCAGATGGGCCAGCGAACGTGTGAGGGGGGTGCTGTCATATTTGGTTGTTGTTCAAGGGCGCTTAAGCGCCAACACGGCAGACGGCCATCCACCTCGCTTTCCGTGCCGCACTGTCGCGTAATGGTTATCCAACCTCAAGTGTACGATGTGGTTCACGGGAAGGAACAATCAACAAGTCTCCGGCGACCAGACAATAAGTACATGGTGAACAGAGCGAGAAAAAGCCGCAAGCGATCACTCAACCTGAAAATCTCAACTGACACTGAAGAGCTGGCTTGAAGTGTATCCGCACTCTCCGGCCTCTCCCAGCTTGCGCGCGAGGACCAGTCCGCGCGCGGGCGAGGCAGGATTTGACGCGGCGTTTTTTTCTCCTGCCCACATTCAGCATAGTCCGAGACAAAAAGAACCGGCACCGAGGCCGGCGCTACGGGACAATGGGCACCTTCGACGAGGGCAGGTTCCAGTCGTGGTGCGGAAAAAGCGCTCGCCCTCCAACACCGCTTCGCGCCGAACTGAGGCTTTTTGGGCTCAATGGGCGGGGGCGGCGATGTGGTGAGCGGGGCGGACGGCTTTGCGGCTTTGCCAGATCCAGGCGATTAGCACGAGTGGCATGACGGTCACGCCTATTGTAAGGAGCATGCGGTAGATGTCGTTCAGCGCCAGCATCGCAGACTGGAGTTGGATTTGTCCATAGATCATCGCCAGTCCTTGTTTGCGTCCGGCTAATTGGTCGGGCAGGGCGAGGAAATGGGGCGCCCCAGGCATCCTGGCGGGCGCCGACGGCAGGCGCCACGCTTCGAAGACCGAGAAATGTTCAGCCAGACGGCTTTGATGAATCTGCTCGCCGCTCACCAGCATGGTGCTGACCACTGAGATCCCGATGGCGGAGCCGACGTTGCGCACCATGCTGTAGAGGCTGGCCGCGTATCCCATCCGCTCGCGCTCCACGCATGAGAGCGTGGCGGCCGACAGGACGGGGAAGATGAACGAAAAGCCGGTGCTCAGCATGAAGGTTGGGGTCAGGATTTGCCAGTAGCCGATCTGGAGATTCCAGTGGGCCATCTGCCACAGCGCCGTCCACTGCAGGGCCATTCCGCCGAACATCAGATAGCGGGTGTCGAAGCCAACGCGATCCAACTGTCCGGCGAGAAACATCGCGGCCATAATGCCGATGGCGCGCGGGGCCAGTACCAGTCCCGCCTGCAAGGCGCTGTAGCCCATGAATTCCTGTAGGAAGACCGGGTTGAGCAGGTTGGCCGAGAACAGGGTAAAGCTCATCATCACGACGAATGTGGTGGCGAGCGTGAAAGTGGGCTTGGTGAAGATCCTGAGATCGAGGATCGGTTGGGGATGAACCAGTTCCTGGCGGATGAGTACCACGAAACAGAACGCGGCGCCCGCGGTTGCATAGATGACCCATGCCGAAGCGAACCAGTCGGCGCGTTGACCGCGGTCCAAGACGATCTGGAGCAACCCCAGCCCCAGCGCCAGCAGGACGATTCCGGGGTAGTCGATGCGGTCGCCCTGAATCCGCGCCTTGCGCAGATAAGGCGGGTCATGGACGAAGGCGGAAACCATCAAGATCGCCAGGATTCCGACCGGGACGTTGATGTAGAAGTTCCATCGCCAGGACCAGTTATCGGTAATCCATCCACCCACGGTAGGGCCGATAATCGGGGCCAGGGTCATCCCGATTCCCCACCATGCCATCGCCAGGGCCTGCTCCTCGGGCGGGAAGGTTTCCATCAGGATGGCCTGCGAGGAGGGCTGCATCGCGGCGCCGGCCAGTCCCTGCAATAGGCGGAAGAGTACGATCTGGTTGAGCGAGCGGGCGGCGCCGCAGGCGGCCGAGGCGAGCACGAAGCCGGTCACCGAGAGCAGGAAGTAGCGTTTGCGGCCGAAGCGCGCCGAGATCCATCCGGTCATCGGAATCATGATGCCGTTGGCGACCAGGTAACTGGTTACGACCCAGGTGATCTCGTCAACGCTGGCGGAAAAGGTCCCCTGCATGTGCGGCAGAGCGACGTTGATGATCGAGGTGTCGAGCACTTCGAGGATGGTGCCGAGCATCACCGCGACGACTATGATCCACTTGTATGGATTGGCGCCTTCTACCGACGGGATGATTTCGGCCGCAAGGTCCTGTTGGGCCGGCGCCGCTTCGAGGCTGGCGCTCACGTCGGGGTTCCATTTCGGCAGGACAGTTCGGGAGCCTGCCTGTGGCGGGGCACAAGGGACTCGGGTGACTGCGCGGAGGACATCGTGGCGGGCAAGAGATTCAGTGCGCCAAAGCGGCGGCGTCGGAGGGGGCGAGTTCGGGGCGCTCCAGCCGGTTGTTGGCCCATAGCCAAGACAGCAACAGGATGGGCGTGAGAATCGTGCTCAGCCAGAACAGGGTCCAGTAGATGTCATTGAGAGCCAGCATCGCGGCTTGGCGCTGGACCTCGCCGTAAACCATCGCCAGACCATGTTTGGATCCGGCCATTTCGGGCGAAAGGAAGTGCGGCGCACCAGGCATCCGGCGCGCTGACATCCCCATCCGCCAGGCGTCGAACACGGAAAAATGTTCGGCCAGGTAGCTCTGATGGGTCTGCTCGTTGCGCACCAGCATGGTGCTCATGATCGAGATGCCCATCGCCGCGCCGGTGTTGCGAATCATGCTGAACAAACTGGCGGCGTAACCCATCCGCTCGCGTGCCACACACGTAAGGGTGGCGGCCGACAGGGGCGGAAAAATTATGGAGAAGCCGGCGCTGATCATGATCGTCGGCCACAGCACCTGCCAGTAGTCGACGGTCAGGTTCCAGGTCGCCATCTTGTAGAGCGCATAGCATTGGAGCAGAAAGCCTATGATCCAAAATGGTTTGATGGGCAACCGGTAGCGGGCGAGTTGCCCAACCAGCAACATCGCGGCCGCGGCGCCCAGTCCGCGCGGGGCCAGTACCAGGCCGGCGGCCCACGCCGAGTAGCCCATAAACTCCTGGAGGAAGACGGGGTTGAGCAGGTTGGTGCCGAATAGCATGAAGCTCATCAGTACCAGGATGATGATCGCGATGGTGAACATGGGGATCTTCAGAATCCGCAGATCCATGATGGGCTCGGGGAAGGCGAGTTCGCGCCATACCAGCAGGACAACCGAGAGAACGGCTCCGATGACCGCATAGGTGACCCACGGCGAGGCGAACCAGTCGGCGCGCTGGCCGCGATCGGCCACGATCTGGATCAGTCCGAGACTAAGCGCGATCAGAACGATGCCGGGGTAATCGATCCGTCCGCCCTTGGCTCGCAGTTTGCGCAGGTACGGCGGGTCGTGCAGGGAGGTGGAGACCATGATGATGGCGGCGATGCCAATCGGAACGTTGATGTAGAAATTCCAGCGCCACGACCAGTTGTCTGTAATCCAGCCGCCCAGCGTGGGTCCCATCACCGGCGCCACCATCATCCCAATGCCCCAAAACGCCATCGCCATCGCCTGTTCTTCGGGCGGGAAGGTCTCCATCAGGATAGCCTGCGAGGAAGGTTGCATCGCAGCGCCGGCCAATCCCTGCAAGAGGCGGAAGAATACCATCTGGTTGAGCGTTCGCGCGGCGCCGCAGGCTGCCGACGCCATTACGAAACCCGTCACCGAGAGCATGAAATAGCGCTTGCGGCCGAAGCGGGCCGAGATCCATCCGGTCATCGGGATCATGATTCCGTTGGCCACCAGGTAGCTGGTGGCGACCCAGGTGATCTCGTCAACGCTGGCGGAAAAGCTGCCTTGCATGTGGGGCAGGGCGACGTTGACGATGGAGACGTCCAGGACTTCGAGAATCGTCCCCAGCATCACCGACAACGCGATGATCCACTTGTGTGCTGATGGCGCTTCGAGCACGGAGAAGTGCTCGGGCGTCTGGACCTCGGCTGTTTGTGCTTTTGGACTGGCAACCACGCTTGAGAAGCAAGCTATGGCAGGGGCTGATCTTAGTAAAGAAGGATTTGGCGCTGGTGGCGTCGCGGGTACGATGCACAAGGGAGACGCTTTGAGGTAACCTCTGCGGAGAGCCCGATGGGCTTCTCGGGCGGAGTACGCGATGGCGGAGCGGCGAGTTGAAGGGAACGTCGCAGGGGTCGATTCGTGGTCGGGTTTGTTCAAGCATGTAGCAACAGCGCGGCAATCAGGCGGGCTGAAGAAGGCCAGCTTTAAGGAGAACGCAATGGCGGATGAATTGGTCAAGGTAGAGCGTTCCGGGGATTATCTGACGGTAAGACTTAACCGGCCCGAGAAGGGCAACGCGATCAATAATGCGATGCTGGCGGCACTGGACGCGGCGTTCGCGGGGGCGCAAACAGATAAGGCCGTCAGGGCGCTGTTGCTAACCGGTGAGGGCAAGCATTTTTGCGCCGGCATCGATCTCGCCGAGGGCCATCGCGTGGATACCACCGAAGTCGGCGGCGGGATCAGCCTGGAGACGGTGTTTCATCGCCTGGAGGCGCTGCCGATGCCGACGGTTGCGGTGATGCGGGGGGCGGCGCTGGCGGGCGGACTCGAACTGGGCCTGCATTGCGACTTGCGGGTGGCGGCCGAGAACGCCCGGCTGGGGATGCCGGTGGCCCGGGTCGGGCTGATTCCGCCGTTTGACTTCACGCGCAAGCTAATCGAAGTGATTGGCGCATCGGCCACCGCGTATCTGCTCTTCAGCGGCGAACCCATCGACGGCAAGCGCGCGCTGGCGATGGGGATGGTCAATGAGGTTGCGCCGGAGGGCGAAGTTGAAGCGGCGGGGCGGGTGCTGCTGGAGAGGATATCGGGCAACGCGCCGCTTTCGCTGCGGACGATAAAGGCGACGTTGCGGCGCTGCATGGGGGACGCGTTTGGGGCCGAGCACAAGGATCTAGACGAGATGGTCAAGGTGATCCTCAAGAGTTCGGATGCCAAGGAGGGGGCGCGCGCGTTCGTTGAAAAGCGCAAGCCGGTGTGGAAGGGGGAGTGACCGGCGGCGGCTGGTCCGGTGGTTGGAGATTAGGGACAAAGAAACGGTTCTCTCCCTACATCATTGTAAAGAATGCTACTGCTCGTACGGTAGTTGAAATGCGGCAGCTAGCCCCGTGGTGACCCTCCGCTTGATGCGTGGATCGTTATTGAAGTGTCACCCTCACCCTCTCTCTGGTCAGGGAGATGGCGTCAAACGGGGATTGAGCATATTGGGTATTTTTTCATGTGACGAGTAATCGCAGGCCCCTATCATACTCGCGGATTAGGAGTGGTGAGGCTGGCGGAAAGGGAGAGGTTGTCCTGGGCGGGTGGCGGCGGCGGGGGGATGCCGGTTACAATATCCCAATAGTCAATTGGGAGATGAAATTGAAAATAGCCACTATATAGAGGGCGCATCAAGTGGATATCCAGAGGATGACGGGCTGGAGAGCCTTTATCCGGACAAGGAGAGCCTGCTGCCGCTGATTCGGGCGGACCTGGTGCAGTATTGCCTGGCGATGAATCCGCGCTGGCGTCCAGCGCGCCATTTATTGTACCTGGCCGACCGGCTGATGGCCGCGGAGCGGCGCGAGTTGACGCGGCTGGTGATCACGATGCCGCCGCAGCACGGCAAGTCGTGGACCACCAGCCAGCACTTTCCCGCCTGGTACCTGGGACGCCATCCTGAGCATTCGCTGATCACCGCCGCCTACAATGAGACCAAGGCGCTGGACTTCGGTCTAAGCGTCAAGGACCAGGTCAATGATCCGCTGTTTCGCCTGGTGTTTCCCGCTTTTGCCGTGCGGCGCGATTCCAACAGCGCGCTGAAGTTCACCACCGAAGCCGGCGGTTCATATTTCGCGGTGGGCCGGGGCGGTTCAGCTACCGGGCGGCGCGCCGATCTGTTCATCGTCGACGATCCCTACAAGGACGAGGAGGAAGTGCGCAGCGACGCGGTGCGCCGCCAGATCCGCAGTTGGTGGAGCAAGGTGATCTATACGCGGCTGGCGCCGGACGCGATTGTAATCGTAATCCACACCCGCTGGGATGAAGACGATCTGATCGGATGGCTTTTGAGCGAGCATGCGCAGGAGGGTTGGTGCGTGATAAACCTGCCGGCGATCGCCGATGAAACGGATCCGTTGCGACGGAGTGCGGGTGAGGCGTTGTGGCCTGAGCGCTATTCGCTGGAGGAACTGGAAAAGCGCCGGGTCAATGATCCTTTGGGATTTCAGGCGCTTTACCAGCAGCGTCCCGCAGGGGCCGGGGCGCGGATGTTCCGGCGCGAATGGCTGGAGGGCGCAAATATGAACTGCCGTTACGACCCGGTGCGCCATCCGCCCGCCTATCGCGCGATGAACAAGCTTATGTTGGTGGACCCGGCCAATTCGAAAAGCCATAGCGCCGACTACACCAGTATCTGGGTGCTGGGGCTGGCCGCCGATCGCAATTTTTACGTGCTCGACATGGTGCGCGACCGGCTCAGCCTGACCGAGCGGGGCGACGCCGTGCTGGGGCTGCATCGCAAATGGCAGTTCGCACGCGGCCGCAGCATCGTGGCTTATGAAGACTACGGCCTGCAAGCCGATATTGCCTACCTCAATGACCGGATGGCGCGGGAAAACTATCGCTTCGCGATCAAGGAGGTCGGCGGACGGCTCAGCAAGGCCGATCGGATCGCGCGGCTGGTAGCGCTGTTCGAGCAGGGGCGCATCCTACTTCCCCTGGCCCTACACCGAACCAACACGGACGGGGTCGAGGAGGACCTGGTGAGGATCTTTATGGAAGAGGAATACGCCAATTACCTGGTCGGGGGTGGGGGATGTCGCCATGACGATATGCTCGACGCGTTAAGCCGGCTTTTCGATATCGACCCGGTATGGCCGGGACCGTCTGGGGGCGCCGAAGACAGCGAGGAGTTACGCCGTTGGCGCGAGGTGCGCAAAGGCGGCCGTAACGGCTGGATGTCGGCATGAAAGCGGGGGCGCGAGCGTGGAGGCGCAGCAGCTGCGTCAGGGAACCTGTTCGTCCAATTTTAGAACACTGTTGTGACAATTTGGCTGCATTGCTCCTAAGTAATTCATAATCCACAGCGATCGACGATCGAGAGCAGACTGGCTGGAATTTCGCGGGTGGGGGCTTTGTGTGTCATTTTTTTTAAACTCGGGGCAGATTTTCTCAAATGTAGGCATTTACTTTCCGTCAGATTTCTGTCACTTTTTGACGCATAGCTGGTGTGTAATGTGAGGAAACAACGATGACGGTCTCGTCCTCGGTGGTTCTAATTGGCTTGGCGAGGCTCAGGCGCAATTCCGACTGGCAAAATCTGGACAACTGGAATTGGCGGGAGCGGATAGACTTCGTAAGCCACGGGGTGCTAAGCGCGATCCAGGTGACGGAGCCGGCGGCTTCGGTGCCGATCAAGCTACGGCTTCCGCCCGGATGGCGCGAGATCAAAGAGTCGGGGGCCGAGCCGGGATACTCGCTGGTGGTCGGCAACCAGGTCGCGCCGCCCGGGCTCGATCGATTACATCTGCTATTTCGCGGCGACGCCCTGATTTCAGCTGCTTACAATCTGGAGCCGGTGCTGGGTGCACTGGAGTCCGAGCTCGACCGGCGGGTGGAGGAGCGGGCGGCGCCAGAGCGG
Source organism: Binataceae bacterium (SeqCode) (assembly GCA_035939115.1). GTDB lineage: Bacteria > Desulfobacterota > Binatia > Binatales > Binataceae > JAJPJA01. The sequence goes on along the minus strand of DASZGF010000283.1, from coordinate 44,947 downwards.
ATCTTTATCCGCGCCGGAGTGGTAGGATGGCGCGGGCGCGCCATTCTGATTGTTGGGCCTCCTCAAAGCGGAACGTCAACCCTGGTAGCAGCCCTGCTGCGTGCCGGGGCCTTATATTATTCGGATCACTACGCGGTGCTCGACTCGGATGGGCTGGTACATCCGTATGCTCGACCTTTGTGGCTGTGCACCGGCTCATTTGCCAATCCATTGCGGCACCGGCCCGAGGAGCTCGGCGCCAGGACCGGGACGCAGGCGCTGGCCGTCGGCGCTGTGGTGTTTGCCCGCTACCGGCCGCAGACGCAGCCGCGGTTCATGCCTTTGGCGCGTAGCGCGGTGAATGGGGAGCTGACGGCCAGTGCGGTTTGTGCCGCGTCGTATCCGCAACAGACGCAGGCCTCGATTGGAAAGGCGCTAGCCGGGGCGTGGATTTTCAAGGGTGAGCGCGGCGCGGCCGAAGGTATCGTGGATCTGCTGTTGGGGACGCGGCAGAGGGGCCGACTGAAGCCGTGGGCGCCCCGTCTTCAGCATCAGCCACAAAAATGAACTCGCTTCGCTGCGCCGCGATTGCGCGGTCCTGAGGCGCTGCGACCAGAGCAGCCCGCAGGCTGCGGCAAAAAGACTTCTCCAGCCTGCCCCTCCTGTCTGTGCCATGAAGCAGAAACGTCACCCTCACCCTAGCCCTCTCCAGGTCAGGGAGAGGGGACACAACAGGATTTAATACGCGCGAATTGGCCGCAGGCCGATTTCGACACTCCGCGATTAAGTAAAGAAGCCAGTTTCCCGCGGGGCGGGGCAAAACGAGTTTGCACCGCCAGTTCGCGGTCCGGGCTCCACTCCTCACCGGCGGGTACGGCGGCCCGCCCCACGGTTTAGCATTCCAAAAGATACTTGGAATCTTCAGAAAACATTCTGTAGAAAGACGATGGGAGAACTCAGACGAAAATCACCAGACCTAAAACCCGACACAAAACATAGGAACGCCGGACAAACTTACTATTGCATGGAACGAAACTGACTATATATAATTAATATTCACTGAAGCCACATCGGGGCTATAGCCGATGCGCTCCCTGGGGGGCGAGCAGGACCGGCGGCTGCGAAACAACCGCCGGGGCCGGACCTACCTTTCCGCCGGACCAGCCGCTTCCGGGCTATAACGGATGCATGACGCCCGAGACCCGGGCGCCGATGAGCCCAATCCTTCGGCGTTGAAGAAGGAACTGGCGGCGCGCAAGCGCCCGAAGTAACTGACTTTAACCAACGGAGCGATTGGCAGTGGCTACCACTTTTTTCAATCCATCGGATCCTTCGACCAACAAACTGTGGTCCAAGGAACTTTATCGTGAGACCCGCAAGAAGACGGTTGCGACCAAGTTTATCGGCGCGACCTCGGACTCGCTGATCCAGATCCTCGACGACACCCAGAAGCATCCGGGCGACAAAATCACCTACACGCTGCGCATGCAGCTCAACGGTGCGGGCGTGCTCGGATTCGGACTGCTCGAGGGTAACGAGGAGGCGATGACCTTCTACACCAATTCGCTGCTGCTGGACAACCTGCGCCACGCGGTGAAGCTGCAGGGCAGCGTATCGCAGCAACGGGTGCCGTGGGATCTGCTCAACGAGGCGAAGATCGCGCTGTCGGACTGGTACGCCAGCCGCTACGACGTCGCGCTGCTCAACCATCTGGGGGGCAATTCCTCGCAGAGCAATGCGATTTACACCGGCAACAACGCGCCTTCGGCGCCCGACTCGAACCATCAGATCTTCGCCGGGACCGCGACCAACGAGGCGACCTTGACCTCGGCGATGACGTTTACGCTGTCGCTGGTGGATCAATGCGTGGCCACGGCCAAGACGTTGACGCCGGCCATCAGGCCGGTGCGGCTCAAGAACGGCGAGTACTATGTGATGTTCCTGCATCCCTTCCAGGTGCAAGCGCTGCGCAAGTCGACCGCCGCGGGCGACTGGAAAGATATCCAGTTGGCGGCGATGCAGGGCGGCCAGATCGAGGACAACCCGATTTTCACCGGAGCGCTGGGGATGTTCAACGGCGTGATTCTCCATGAAGACGCGCGGGTGCCCTATGGCGATAACACGCAGAACCTGTTGCACACCGACCTTGGGGCTCCGGCGGCGGGCACCACTTCGGTGGCGCGGGCGATCTTCTGCGGCGCCCAGTCGGCGGTAATCGCCTTCGGGCGCAATTACAACTGGCCCACCAAGTACAAATGGGTCACGCAGGCCGACGATTACGAGGACCAGGTCGGCGTGGCCGTCGGTTCGGTGTGGGGCGCGACGAAGTCGGTCTTCAACACCGCCGACTTCGCAACGATCGTCGTGAGCACCTGGTCTCAGCTCTCCTGATGAGGCGGCATCGCCTGAAGGCCGCGCCAGCAGGGCCAATGGCCCGCGGCGCGACCCAGGCGATCCCCCCGCGAAAGCACGGCCGGTGACAGGCAGGCGTGCCGACTATTCGTTATGCACTTCCCGAAACCGAGTATGGGAGAGGAAGTGATTGCGGAGCGGTAGCGGATTAATAACGCAACTATAAACGAAATCGAGGCTATTTGCAGTGCCAGCAAGAAAACGGAAAGAGGCTACGGAAACGACGGTAATCTCGGGCGGCAAGGGTTCCCCGATCAGGCGCAAGACCAAGGTGATGAGCACCGTGCAGGCCTCCGATCGTGACGCGGCGATGTGGGATATGCGCTTCGCCAAGGCGGAGATGGATGGAGAGGTGGAGACGGACAATGTCGGGAATCCCTATGACGATGACCCGGCAGGGCGCAAGCGTTCGGGGTCCAGGAAGTATCGGCGTCAGTAACGAGGGCGGGAGCGGCGCTGGGGGATGGATCGAGCCCCGGCGCCGTTTACCTGAAGATGGACCCGACCCTGAAGGGGCATTCTTGAAGTGCATCAGAACCTTCGCCCTCTCCCACGGCTGAATGTGGGAGAGGGAACAGAAGAACACGCGGATGGGGATCGAAGTGGAGAGCGAGGAACGTGGCTGACACAACGTTGGCGGATATGCGGGCGCGGATCATGGACGAGCTGCAACGCACCGATCTGGCCAGTCAGATCAACAACGCCATCACCGAGGCGGCTGACTATTTCCGCCGCGACGCGTTCTTCCGCAACGACGCGCAGGACAGCTCGACCGTCACAGTAGCGGGCACCAACGTCTATGCGGCCCCGGCTGATGTGGCGGAGATCCGGCAGTTGGCGATCACTGTGTCCAATACCAAATATCCGCTGCGGCTGCGGAGCTGGGAGTATATCAATATTGAGGACTCCAACACGCTGGCGCCGGTGACGGGGCCGCCGGTGGAATACGCAATAAATCTGCTCAGCAGCGGAATGAGTATACGCCTGTTTCCCACTCCCGACGGAGCTTATCGGCTTCAGTACGACTACGTTCAGATCATCGCGGCCCCGGTCGTGGACAGTGACAGCAGCTTCTGGACGATGGAAGGACGCGAGATGGTGCGGGCGTATGCCAAGTACCTGCTGCGAATGACGCTGCTCAACGATCCGCAATCGGCCCAGATCGACAAGGAGCTGGCCGATCTGTATTTCCGCAAGCTCAAGCAGGAAACCGGGGCGAAGAAATTCACCGGCAGGCTGAGAGCGCACTGGTAATGGCGACACTGAACGTGACATTCGATCGCGGCTTCGCGCCGGATCTGGATCCGACCACGGAGGGGATTTTCGTGGACAGCGACCAGATGTTCCCCTCCGCCGCGGGCTACCGGCCATTTCGGCAGTTGCGACTGGAAAGCACGGGCGGCTTTCTGCCTACATTTCCCTGTTACGGGGCGTTCTTCGAGCAGGACGCGAGCGATGCGGGACGCGCGATTTTCCTGGCGTCGGCGAGCAAAATTTACACCTACAATATTCTTAACAACTCGTTTAGCGACGTCTCGGGGGGCCAGAGTTTCACCGGCCCCGCCAATCCCGCAGGCTATCGCAGTCCGCGCTGGCGCTGGACCATGTTTGGGGGCGACCTGATCGTGCTCAACCCCGGCGACGCGCCGCAGGTGCTCAGGGCTCCCACTTACGCCGCGGCGGCGCCGTTGGGCGGCAATCCGCCGCGCGGCTCGATCGTCGAGGCGGTGGGCGACTTTGTGTTCATCCTGGACGCGGCGGGCAATGATTGGAGCTGCTGCGGGATTGGTAATGACACGGCCTAGACTCCGGATATCGGAACGCAAGCGGCCAGCGGCACGCTGGGCGACACGCCCGGTCCGATCGTTGCCGCGCATGCGCTGGGCGCCAATCTGCTGGTGTACAAGCAGCGCGCCACTTACCTGGCGACTTACCTGGGACCGCCAGTGATATGGAGCTTTGCGCTTCTGGCGGACGACGCGGGGGCGATTTGCGACGAAGCGGTGGTGCCCTACGGCGGAATCCAGGTGTCAATGGGATTTGAGAATTTTTACACCTGCGACGGCAGTCCGCCGCGGGTGCTGGATAACCCGCTGCGGCGATGGTTTTACGAGACCAGCCTGGATCGCGATCACGCCACCAGGGTGTGGGGCGTGTGGGACAAACTGCGCAACCTGATCGTGTGGTTCTATCCATCGGTAGCGGCTAACCCCGCAGGCGTTCTGGATCGCTATATCTGGCGGCATCCCGACACCAACCGCTGGATGACGGGAAAGATCGCGAACAACGTCGAAGCGGTGGTGACGCCGTTTGCCCCGGTCATACCGCAAGGAGCGATTAGCTACTCGGCAGCGGCGGTTTTCGGGATGGCCCTGGTTCTTGGCGATCACAACCTGTACAGCTACTCGGGCGACTTCGCCGTGGGATATGTCACCACGGGCGATATCGGCGATCCGATGCACTATTCGCTGCTGCGCACGGTACGGCCGAAATTCAAGATCTACCCGGCGGTCAACGCGGCGATTGCGACTCCGCTGTACCGCCACAACCTGGGCGATACGCAGTTGGCAGGGCCGCAGGCGCAGCTTACGCGCTATGGGGCCTTTGCGATGAGACAGGCAGCGCGCTATCACGCGTTGCGAATCCGGACCGCGGCCGATTGCGAAATCGTGGGCATGGACGTGGACTGGGAGCCGCAGGGGACGCGCTGATGCCGCAGCGGGTGCCATCTCTGCAACTGCCGCTGCCGCGCAGCGAGGCGGCGCGCGAGACCAACCGCCAGCTCATAGTGTGGGCGGGCAGGATGGTAAGCGTGCTCAACTCGCTCAGCGCGGACCCCGGTCTCAAGAACAGCGGCAACCCCGGTTCAGCGGTGACGACGCTGCCCTTTTCCGGGTCGGGTGCGGCGATTGATATCTCGGGGCTGATGCATTTCGTGGAGGGCGGAGTCTCGCTGGCCACGATCAAGCCGCCCCAGGGATTCAGCGGAATGTTCTTCATGATCGCGGCGAGCTCTTTTGCGCTGGTGGCCGGCGGCAATATCGTGGTGCCTGGCGGCAGCGTCGCATTGCGGACCGGCGAGATGGTCCCAATGGTGTTCGACGGAAAAACCTGGTATGCGAGCGTGCCGATTGCGTCGAACCTGCTCAACATCAAAATAATCACATTCGCTGATTCGCCGTATTCGGTCACGCCAATTGACGAAGTTATCCTGGCGTCGGCCGGGACCGGCGCGGATACGATTGTCGTTTTGCCCCCGGCTACCGGCTCGGGCCGGCCGCTGGATGTAAAGAAAATCGACGCGAATCCCTATAGTATCGCCGTTACACCTGCAAACGCCGACACGATTGATGATGGCAGCGGGCCGTTAAATATTCTGGCCCGGTATACTTCCGATACCCTTGTCGATTACTCAGCAGGTAAATGGGCGATCCTATGAGGAACTATCCGCGTATTATCACGACGGTGGTCATGGCGGCGGCGGTGGCCGCGGTGACGCTCGGCACATACACGCCTCCACTTCCGCCGGCGCCACATTTTTTCGACTACTTTGGTGACGGCAGCGAGCCTGATCCGAACGCGTCTGGGACGATTACGCTTGGCGGAGAGCACAATTACGTCAACTTCACGGTGCAAGCCGGCGCCACGGTAAATATTGTCGAAGACTTCAACAACCCGCCGTCATCCACGTTGCTAGTAAGATCGCGCGGGACCTGCACGATTGCGGGGACGATCAACGGACGCGGAGCGGCCAATCCGGTTTTTACGATTGGCGGAGTAGGCGGTGGTGGAGGCGGCAATCCGAGCGCCGGTGGGCTGGCGGCGCTGGGCGTGATATCCCCAAGCCTGGATTTCAACGGCGGTGCCGGAGGCGTTTTGGGTTCCCCCGGCGGCGCCGGACAGGACGGGGTGCCGCTGGCCAACCAGGTCAAGACATTCATTCTGGACGAGCTGCCCAGCGTGGTTGACAGTTCTGGAGGAATGCCGGGCGGCGCCGGGGCGAGTGCCGCAAATCCGTTTGATTGCCATAACGCGCAGCCGGGCAACGGCGGATGCGCCGGGGCGGGACTCATCCTTGTGTGCAGGGAAACCGATTTTCAGGCAACCGCGGTGGTCGACCTGCGCGGGCAGGACGGGTTTGCCGGCGCCCCGGGACCCGGTGCCGGCGGCGGTGGCGGCGGCGGTGGGGGCGGGTACTTCTTCAGCTACGCGATCGCGTACATCCATAGTCCGGCCAACAGCGGCACAGTGCGGCTGGACGGCGGCGTGGGTGGGGCTGGTGGGGACAGCACCGCGGGCGCGGGTGGCATGGGATCGGCAGGATGGTCGCGGTTCTTTTAGGGTGCTGGGGAGGAACCGACAAGGGTAAGACCTATTGGTTACTCGAAACCAATCACCCTCACCCTCTTTCTGGTCAGGGACAGGGGACAGAATAGGGCGCGGATTTTTTCATGCGCACGGGGTGGGACGCGGGTGGTCAGTAAGAGGGACAAAGATCAAAGAATATTCCTTTGGTCGATACCAAGTGTGAGCGCAGGTTAGCGAGTTGAGGGGAGATGAGCATGGCACGGAGAAATCTTCAGTTTGATCCGGGGGAGCTGCCCAATAGCTATAACAGCGGCGGCGCGCTGGTGAGCGGTGGCGTTATAGTCAGCGATGGGCCGGCCCGCCTATACAAGTTAACCGTCACCAGCCAGGACAATGCCGACCAATTCGTCATGTTGTTCGATGCCGTCGCCGTTCCGGCCAACGGCGCCGCGGCAGTGGCGGCGTTCAAGGTTCCGGCTGGCTCGACCGCAGGAATCGATTACGGATGGCGCGGGAAGGCCTTTGAACATGGAATCTGCTGGTCCAACAGCACCACGCTTCCGGATCTGACGGCGGGGGCGGCGAATTGCTATGCGGAGGCCAACTGGCATTGAACCGCCCGGTACGCCCGCCTGAGAGTACAACAGGAAGTGGAGGCGGACTTCGCGGGCGGAGAGGGAAACGGAGGGATGATGGGATGGAAGTTGACGCAGGTAAATCCCGCCGAGCTGCATGGCTGGTGGCCGCTGGTACGGCCGGGGCTGGAGCGGGTGCGGATGAAGGCGCGTGCTTCGTGGCTGTGCGAGGACATCTACTCGGCGGTGCGCAGCGGTGGGGCCACGATGCATGTGGGTTACATCGATCAGCATTATGCCGGTGTGCTGGTGCTCACCATCAATGCGGACCCGTTTACTGCGGAGAAGAGCCTGTTGGTGTGGGCGCTGTATACCTGTCATCGAATGGCGCTCCAATACGGTTTGGCCGACGTCAGGACGATGGCGGAGCGGGCGGGTTTGCGCAAGCTGGTGTTTCACTCGCCACGGCGGGGATGGAGCAGGCGGCTTGGGGCTGAGGGGTTTGAAATCAGTGAAATGAAGTTTGAGAGGATACTGTAATGGGAAGTGGAGGCGGACCGGGAAATACCACGGTGACCAATCAGGTCCAACTGCCGGCGTGGGCGCAACCTTATGCCGCGCAGTTTTTAGGCGATGTCGGTAAGTACGTCAACCAGGGGCTGGCGTCGGGATATCCGTTTCCCGCCCAGCAGCTCTATGGCTTTACGCCTGATCAGTTGGCGGGGATGAACCTGGGGGCGCAAAGTGCATTGGCCGGCGAGCAGAAGTTACTGGCCCCGAGTCTGGCCAACGTTGCGGCCACGCAATCGGGCGCGTACATGCGGCCGCAGAGCGCAATCCATACCTGGGGCAGACGTTCAACGCCGCGGCGGCGCCGGTCGTGCAGCAGTTCCGCGACGCCACAGAGCCGGGAATCCAGGCGGAGTTTGCGCGTGCGGGCAGTTTCGGCGGGTCGGCGCAAAACCAAGCGGAGGGGATGGCGCAGCAAAACCTGGGGGATACGCTGCAGAATCTCGCCACCAACATTTACGGCGGTAACTACGAGCAGGAACGGCAGAATCAAATCCGCCAGCAGGGACTGTTGCCCGGTCTACTGGACGCCAGCTTCGCGCCAGCCTCCGAACTGATGAATATCGGCGGCGTCCAGCAGCAGTTCGGCCAGCAGGGCCTGAATACTGCGCTGCAGAACCAGGAGAATAAGTACAACTGGCCCTTTCAGCTCCTGGGTCAATTGGGGGCGGCGCTGCCGACCGCGGTTGGTGGTTCGTATCTCTCACAGCAGACCGGGCCCAATCCCAACGCGTTCGATCCGTTATCGGGCGGACCGGCCGGACTTCTCGGCGCGGGCGGTTTACTTAGCGCGTTGGGTGGCGGCGGCGGTTTCGGCGGCGGGCTCAGCCCGTTGCTGGGAGGACTTAGTTCGCTGTTGCCTTTCTGAAGGAGATAGCTAATGGCAAATGTGCTATCAGGAATAGGTAATCTGCCGTCGGGAATAGGTCATTTGAGTCCCGGCGGGTACAGCTTGCCGACAAATCTCAAACTGCCGCCGGCAGCCTACAACTTTCTGGCCGGACTGCCGTTGGCAGCGAACGCCGGTTACACATCCGAGTCGAGAGCAGCAGCCCGTCCGAGAGCACAGTCCAATGCTTACGCGCCGTTCGACGCCACCGGCTCGCTGATGCAAACCTTCGGCACCGGGGTGTTGTCGTGCAATCCGATGAGCGTATTCGATCTGATGAACCTGGGCGGGGGACCGCTTGCCGGCAGCGGAATGCCGGGGCACACGGCGGCGACGCCGGGTGCGAGCATGTCGCCTCCAACCGGCCCGGCGGTCAGCGCAGCATACGCGGCGGGCGCGCCGCTGCCGCGCAGCGGTGGCAAAGGCGTGATGGGATGACGCAATTTCGCAACGCATCGCGGAACCTGGAGTTGGCAGAAAGATGAATCTTGACGGTAATCTGATCGCCCGATTGATGATTGACGAGTTGCCAGGACTGGCCGGGGCGTTGCAACTTTCAAGCGGCGCGGCCAAAAGTCCAAGCGAACCGATGCGGACGCCTCATCGTCAGAACCTGGCCAACGCGATACTCGTGGCGGCCACCAGAATGCTCGCGCCGAGCCTCACGCCGCGTTATCCATTGGGGCCGGTGCAAAGGCTTGGGCCGGGTCTGGGTGCGTTACAAAGCGAGGTTGGGGCGCAGGGGCGAATCCTGGATGCGGTGGGAATGGAGGGCGGCAGCCTGCAATCGCGCACCGGCGTGATTGCACGCGCGGGGCTGAAAAAGACGGTCCCGGCGCGTGCGGTTTCCGCAGCGGCAGTATCGCAATCGGCGTGCGAGGAGCGCGCTAACTCGGCCCGGCGCTCGGCGCCGAGCAGGGTGGGGCGGTCAACCGCGGCGCATCGCAAAGCCGCCGGCGGTCCCGCGCTGCGCAGGTTCAGCGGTACTCTGGCCCACCGCCTCGACTATCCCGCCGTCCTGCCTGGGGGATGGCAGCTCTACGGTTACGAGAAGGAAAGCGGCAGGCCAGTTTACGTCGGACCCAACCGGGAGTTGCGAGTTTACGCCTGAAGTCTGACAGTCGAGTCGAATCGATCGGAGGCGGATCTCGGGCAGAAACGAGATTAGCGGGGTCAAGAAAGCGGCGGCGGTCTGTTTCTCGGTATGCGGCGTCCGAATCCAAAGAATCCACCGATTACCGCGACTGAAGAGCACATTGGATTGAACTGTTAATTAGTCAGTGCCGCCGAGTATGTAGTATAATAGGTAGTAACTCAAGCCATAGTTATCATTCGATTTGGGACTGAGAAACGAACCTTCAGCATCGAGGCGGGTGCGCGTCATTTGTTCAGGACGCGGTACCGGCTGGGATTGACGTTTGGCGCGGCCGCCGGGCCGGGACATGGAGTGAAAGGGGCATCTATGCGGTTGTGGAGGCGGACCAAAGCGGCGGTGGCTGTAGTTGCGGCGATGGCCCTCATGTACGGCGTAGCCGGGGCGGCCAATCTATGCACGTTGACCGGTAATCTGACCCTCGTCGATGGACAGGCAGGCGCCAATGCGCAGGTTTTCTTTCAGACGATTTCGACCCAGTCGTTTGGCGGGACAGTGATTCCGCCCTCGTCGTTTTCGGTATTCACCGACTCACTGGGTAACCTGCCGGCGGGCGTTACCGTACCGCAGGGCGCAATCGTGCAGGTGACGGTGGGAAGCAGCCAGCCGGTACAGATTCAAATCCCGCTGGCGGCGAGCGCGGATTTGGCCACGCTGATCCTGGCCAACAATGACCCCCCTTCGGTGGTTTCCGCGTTGGCGATCGGCGCAGGGGGCGATTACGGGCTTAGCGTGACGAACCCGGGCACGGGGGCGATTGGAACGGCGGTGTTACAGCCGGGCAAGGTCAGCGCAATCCAGGGGTTCGGCTTCTCACCGGTAGCGCCCGCCGACGCGCAGGTGCCTATTTTCAGCAGCGGCGCGAGCCAATGGCAGCCGAAGTCGATCACCGGGGACGCGACGCTGGCCGATGATGGGACGCTGGTGGTGAACGAAATCGCGGCGGGAGGGAACATCACCGGCAAGAGCACGGGTGGACCCTTTGCGATTTCGGACTACAACGTCAACAACGAGTTCAACCCGATGCAGTACGGGGCCAAGCTAGACGCGCGGGAGATCACCGATCTGAGCGTAGTCAACGGCTCAACAGCGGTGAGTTCGTTCAGCGCCAGCTTTACCGCGGCCGATGTCGGCAAATTGATCGCGGTGTGGACCGCAGCGAGCGGAGGCGGCAGCGTACGGACGTTCACCGGGACGATCACGGCGGTGGCCGCACCCAACGCGGTCTTGAGCGCGCCGTACGGCGGAGCAAGCCAGAGCAACGCCGCGGCATTTATTGGGACTGACGATGGCGCCGCGATTAACACGGCGCTAAATGCGGTGCCGTTAAACGGCACAGGTGTGATCAAGGTCCCGGGACTGCCGATAATGACCAGTCAGACGCTGGCAATCAACGGCCGGAGTCTTGAGTTTGCCGGACAGGGTCTGGGACCGGGGGGGCCTGGTACTAATGGGACAGTAATCATATGGGCGGGCGGCAACGCACCGGTGATTCAGATCGCCGATAGCATTGGTGTGCGGGTGCATGATTTCGCGATTATGGGCAGCGACCAGGCGTCATCGCAGCCTACGGCCTGTATAAATGTGCTCCAAAACTCAGCTCCCGTGGCGCATCACCCGAGTTCGTGGAACCGGGTGTACAACATCTACTGCGGGAGCCTTGCGCCTATCAGCCTGCCGGGAGGCGGCAACGGCAACCCGGTGGTGGGAGTTGGAATTGAAGAGGACCCGTTCGGATCGCAGAACGACCGCAGCATAATCGAAAACGTCCGCACAATCCAGGCAATCTACGGTTTTCAATTGAACCAGAGGCAGGCAATAGAGTGGAGTTTCCGCGATGTGACCTGCGACCGCGACGCGGTTTGCTTCGATACGCATTTGGGGCCGAGCACCAGTATCGACAATGTGGAGAATCTGAATTGTAGCCTGGGATTCTGGCTGGGACAGGCCAGTGTGGTGTCGGTGCACAACTACAATGAGGAAAGCGACGTTCCACCGATAATCGCAACCCCATGGGCGGCAAACACCCCTTACCCGCGCGATTTCGTGATCAAAGACACCAATGGGAATCTTGAAGAGATGCGATTCCTGAGCGACGGCGAGACTAGCGGCGCTACCCAGCCGGTATGGGCAACGCAGAGCACCAGGTTCGGCGTTGTGACGGCGGCGCGCGTCGGCAACGTGGTTACGGTGACGACCGCTTCGCCGCATGATTTCGCGCCGGGACAAACAGTGGCGATAACCGAAGCGACAGACAACAGTTTCAATGGGGCATTTACGGTTACCGGGGCGACCTCGACGACGATTACATATTCGCAGACGGCACCGGACGGGAGCACGACCGGCGGCACGGCCTGGCACGCGACTACCGATAACGGTGTTACATGGGTCAATCGCGGAACGTCGGGGACAACGCTGCTGGCGCTTTACTCCGGATCTGGTGGAACCGGAGGCGGTCAACTGAATATTGAGGATTCCATCTTTGCGGGGAGCGCTTTCCTGCCGACTAATGGCGATTTTATCGCCGGCAACGACGATGAATTCATCTTTTTCGGACTCGAATTCAGACTATTGCCGAGCGCCGCCCATCCACCGGTGGGGCCACCCGTAGTGAATTTGAGCGCAGCCGGAGGCGGAAGCCGTACTTTCGAGTGTTATGGCTGCCGGGGCATCACAAAACAGAATTTCAACACCACGGTCACCAATGGCCAAAAAGATCAGATTACCCTTATCAATGTGCAGCGATTGCCCGGCGGCAATGGCGGGGGAATCGGCACGGCGGGAACCGGGGAGTATTTTATCAACGCTCTGATTAATGGCGATCCGGCTGGAGTGGATAATTTTCGCACCGATTTCCCGGGTAAGATTCGTGAATTCGGCGGACCGTTAACGGTCCAACAGCTTTCCAACCCTAGCGTCCCGCCGATTGCGCCGTCGTGCAGCGACGGCGGCTCGCCGGCAAATAATACCTATTTCTACAAATACACGGCGGTGAGCGGGAGCGGAGAGACAATCGCAACATCAGACAGCGTGGCGGTTTCCTGTGCCGGCCAGGTTGGTGTCAGTGGCGTATCGATCAGTGGCGCTTTACGTGCGATCTTCGGTGCTGACAGTTACAACATCTACCGGACGGCGTCCGGCGGCGCGCCCGGGACGGAAAAATTTGCCCTGAACCTCCCGGCCAACTCGGTCGCGGTGGGTAACCTCGGCGTCAACTCCTTCCTGGACAGCACGCCGGATGGAAGTCTCGGCGGCCCTCCGCCGAGCGCGAACACCACGGGCAACGAGATTGTGGCCGGAGTGCTGGCGGCCGGAGCGGGCGCCGCCACCGGGTCGGCCGCCGGCGATATCTCGGCCGCGCGCAGTGCCGGGAGCGGGGTGTTGTGGCTGGGAAGCAACGGCTCGCAGACGCTGGATTTTGGGATCAGCAACCCCAGCGCCTTCACCCTGCTGGGGGGCAGTCTGTTCAGCCCCGGAATGAGCATCATTGGAAGCGGCAAGATGGCGATGGGCAGCACCAACGTTGCCAGCCTGGGAGCCTGCAACGCGTCGGACCGGTTCAGTTGGCTGGTGGTCACCGACAACAACGCGGCCTGCGCCTATGGCGCTACGCCGACCGCGGGGGGCGCGATTGTATGTCCGGTGTTCTGCGACGGCAGCGCCTGGAAGATTCATTGAGCTTTCGGGAGTTCGGCATGCAAGCGCTGGAGCAAAGGCGATGGAACTTCTCGACCATATTGTGAAAATCATCGAGCAAGTCGGTTTTCCGGCGGCGCTGGTGCTCATGATGGTGGTATTGGCGCCGCGCTATGCGCTGCGCCTGCTCGAGGTTTTCCGCAAAATCATGGACGATTTTGCCGGCAAGCTGGTGACAGGAATCCACCAGGTGGTGGAACGGCATGAGGCGGTAATCAACCGCGCCGAAGGGATTACCTCGAGGCAGGAGGCGGCGGTGAGCCGGCTGGAAGCAATTAGTCAGGTCAGATGGCAAAACGGGGGGACGGGCATGGGCAATCCTGAATGGACGCCGGCAGTCTGGCAGGACGAGACGGCGTTGATCAAAATCGCAGCGACGAAATACGGACTGGACTGGCATTTCGTGGCGGCGATTCGCAAGGCCGAGGGCGGCGCGCCCGGACGCGAATTCGGGGTACTGAGCGTCAAAGCGCCGAGCTATGCCGCACAGCTCGAGATTTGCTGCCAAACGGTGCGCCACCGATTGATCCAGTACGACCAGGACAATCAGGCATTGGAACTGCACGAAGCGCCCGACGGCAGTCAGGCTGTGATCTATGGGCGGGAGTTCATCTCATGGTTCGCGGGCATCTGGGCGCCCAATGGCGCGTCGAACGACCCGGGTGGGCTCAACGGCAATTGGAGCAGGAACGTGAGCTACTGGTACCTGCATCTGATGGATCTCGATCATCCGGCCTGAGATCGAGGGACGAGAAAATAGAAAAGAGAAACGAGAGTGAGCGCGCCGTGGGATTCACGGCCCGCACGCGGTCTCTCATGTTCTTACTTCTGACGCGGAGGAGTGGCGGGTGGTCTTTGATTTTCAAATGGGAAGGGGGCGATGATGTTGTTCAACAATCCGAAAACCACGATTACGGGCTACCTGATGCTGGCGGCCTCGCTGCTGATGGTGGTCGCGCACGGGCTCACCGGGGCGCTTAGCATGACCGATCTGACGGCGCTATTGGGCGCCGCTGGCGGAGTGGGCTTGATCTCCGCCAAGGACGGCGGCCACTGAGGGTATGTGCAGTTTCGCGGCTTCCTGGCCGCGAAACCGTTTGGTTGTTGCGCCGCCGGCATCGTGGGCAGGACGCCGTGTTGGCTAATTTCCGAGGGAAGGGAACGGTCAGCTAAATAGGTTTTAAAGGCCCACGACTTTTTAGGTCCTGTCTTTTGGACGAACTTATGGCTGTCATTGTACAAGACGTGGGTGGTGCCGCCTTGGTATATTGTTTTCAGTGGCATCGTAGGTGCTCCTGTTGGAGCAATCGCAGCGCTCGCATCGCAGTTTCTGGCTCACCGCTTGGCGGAAACGCGAGAGCGTAAAGGATTCCAAGTCCAATCTTTCGAGCGATTTAGAAGGGAATTTACGGAAGATCCCAGCCTGCGGAATATCAGCACGAAAAAGGAGCCGCTTACAGACGACGAGATCGACGAATACCTGGGATTGTTCGAGGAGGTTGGTCTTTATTTTCATCGGGATTTAGTTGATGTGGAGCTGGTTCACGAAATCCTTGGCGACGATATCATTGATTCTTGGGAGGATTCGAAAATCCGGGAACCGGTTGGAGCAGTTCGTTGCGGCGAAGACGATCCAACTTATTTCAAATATTTTGAGCGCCTAGGCCGGTATCTCATAAGGCTACGCGATCAGCGGGTAGGAAAGGGCATATGATTGAAGCACGGAACCGGAGAGGCGGCGGTCGCCGTACTCTGAAGCGAAAAGGCCCACGCTGATAGACCAGAAACAGATTGACACGCTCGCGGTTGAATTTAACCCTCAGACGATCTCGATTAGGCCGGCCCTTTTCGCATGCCTCAAAATCTTTGGACGCCGAGCTGAGAATATTTGTGCGCGGCCACCGCAATGATAGAAAAAGCTCAAATCCTGCTGGCCGTGCTATGCGACGATGTTCGCCACGAAGTGAACGGCATGGTCAGCCTGATGGGTATCTTCGATACCTTTAACGTGGCGGCATATACGGCGCCGCTGCCTCCGTTTCATATCTTCGCCAAGGTGGGTGTGCAGAATGAGGGAACGCATCCGGTGACCCTGCGCATCCGCAGCGAGGAGGGAGACTTCAATTCCGAACTGGGCGGCCAGATGCTA
This sequence comes from Binataceae bacterium (SeqCode), assembly GCA_035939115.1. Lineage (GTDB taxonomy): Bacteria > Desulfobacterota > Binatia > Binatales > Binataceae > JAJPJA01. The sequence goes on along the minus strand of DASZGF010000283.1, from coordinate 29,216 downwards.
ACCCAGGCGCGCGACGAATTGACCGAGCGCTACGTTTCCAACATCGACCTGGCAATAAACGGGATGACGATCCCTCGCCCCGGCCGATACCAGGTAGTGTTCGTGTGGACGGCCACGAGCTTGTGGCCTGCGGATTTATCGCGCGCACTGCCACCCCACCCAAGCTGCAATAGCGATCGTGGCGGGGCTTTAGGCCCGTCAGCCAGATGCGCCGGACTCGCCATCGGTGTTTAACTATGGCAAGTTCCACTTCGACGGGTCGCGCGCACGATTGCTGCGATGGCCGGCCAGTTACGGAGGTTCGTATGGCGGGATTGGTTGAGGGCAAGGTGGCGCTGGTCACCGGAGGCGCTTCTGGTATCGGCCGGGCAACAGCTCTGATCTTCGCGCGGGAAGGAGCAAAGGTGGCGGTCGCCGACCTTAACCTCGCAGGCTGTAAGGAAACTGTGGGCATGGTCAAGAAGGCCGGCGGCGAGGCCTTTGCCGTAAAATGTGACGTCTCCAAAACGACGCGTGTGCAGGCGATGGTAAAGACGGTGGTCGATACCTACGGCCGGTTGGATTACGGCTTCAACAACGCCGGCGTCAGCCCCGCTGGGGGGCGAGTTGGGGAAATTCCCGAGGACGATTGGGATCGGGTGATCGCCATCAATCTGACCGGCGTGTGGCTGTGCATGAAATACGAACTGGCCCAGATGGTCGCGCAAGGCGGCAGCGCGATCGTCAACACCGCCTCGATAATGGGCCTGGTGGGCGAGCGGCGCACAGGCGCCTACTGCGCCGCCAAGCATGGAGTGGTCGGACTGACCAAGACCGCGGCGCTGGAGTACGCGAAGAAGAACATCCGGGTGAACGCGGTGTGTCCGGGCTCGACGCTGACTCCGATGATGCGCCAGGGGTTGGAGCGCGACCCGCGGCTCGAGGAAGCCTACAAGGCGTCGCATCCGCTGGGCCGGCTGGGCGCGCCCGAGGATATCGGCGAAGCGGTGATGTGGATGTGCTCTGACCAGGCGTCGTTCGTGACCGGGTTGGCTCTGCCGGTTGACGGTGGCTACACGGCTCACTGAAGCGGCGCAACGCGATCGATTCGGCACGTCCGGGCGCGGGCCGGGCAGGAAATTAGCGCGCCGTTTTTCCGTCCCTTGGCCTACATTCACCATACTCTGAGACAAAGAGAATTGGGCACGGAGGCCGGCGCTAGGGAACAAGAGCGCTCGTTCCAACACCGCCGAACATGCGCCGAAGTGCGGTTTTTTGGTTCAGTCGCGAGGCGAGGGGTGAACAGGATCAGGTGCGCTTCAAGTAATTAGGGAAACCGAGCCATTTTGGGGTCAGGTAAGCGACACTACAACCTGGCTTAGCTCCGACACGGAACGGGGCAGGGTCCTTTTTTGCCGGTCTCGCCTTGGGCATAATGGGCCGCGGGCGCAGCGCCCGCGGGAGAATGGCGATGGCTTACAGCGAGATCATCTATGAGAAGCAGGACAAGATTGCGATCGTGACGCTCAACCGGCCCGATCGCATGAACGCCATCACCCCGACCTTGGCGGGCGAACTGAAAGACGCGATGGCCGACGCCGAGCGCGCTCCGGCAATCGCCGCGATTGTGGTAACCGGCGCCGGCAAGTCGTTTTGTCCCGGAATGGACATGGGCGTGCTGCAGGCCGCCGCCGAGCGCAAGAAGGGGGAGGCTCCGGAGCAGCCCGCCGCAGAACACGCTATCGACATCAATCACCATTCGCTGTTCGGCTTTATGCTCAAGATGCATAAGCCGATTATCGGGGCGCTCAACGGTAATTGTGTCGGGATGGGGCTCAGCATGGCGCTGCACTTCGACATCCGGATCGCGGGCGAAGGCACCCGGATGAGCGCAATTTTCGTCCGCCGCGGATTGTCGGTTGAACATGGCTCCAGTTGGCTGCTGCCGCGCCTGGTGGGTATGTCGCATGCGATGGACCTGGCGCTGACCGGACGGATCATCAGTGCGCAGGAGGCGTTGGCGATGGGACTGGTCAGCCGCGTGGTGCCCGACGGCCAGTTGCTAAGTACGGCGACTGAGATGGCGCGGGAGGTCGCGGCCAATTGCTCGCCCACAGCGATGGCGGAAGCCAAGCGCATGCTGTGGCAACATCTTAGCGGCGATTATCAGATGGCGACCGATGACAGCACCGCTATCATGTTCAGCATGTTTAAGCAGGGCGATTTCAAGGAGGGCGTGCTCGCCTTCGTGCAAAAGCGCCCGCCTCGCTTCAAGCCGGTGTAGAGAGAACATCCCGCTCGAATACGCTCGCGGCTCTGATATGGGAGCCGATGGAGGTGATGCCATGGCAACGCTTCGCGAGCTCCTCCAGGACGCGCAACGGCGCGGTGTCGCGGTGGGCCATTTCAATTTCTCCGATCTGGTGGCGCTGCATGCGGCGGTAGCCGCGGCGCGCGAGTTGAAGGTCCCGGTGATGGTTGGGGTTTCCGAAGGGGAGCGGGCCTTTGTCGGCGTGCGTCAGGCGGCCGCGCTGGTCAAAAGCCTGCGCGAAGAAACCGGCCATCCGATTTTCCTAAACGCCGACCACACCCATTCGCCGGAAAAGGCCGAAGAGGCGGCGAGGGCTGGCTTCGACGAGATCATCTTCGATGGCTCAGGGATGCCGTTTGAGGAGAACGTCAGCCAGACCGCCAAGGCGGTGGCAGCGATCAAATCCATCAACCCGTCGATCGTCGTGGAAGGCGAGGTGGGCTATATCGGCACATCATCGGAGATCCTTTCCAAGGCTCCCGAAGGAATCGGCGCTTTGACCACGCCCGAAGAAGCGACGCAGTTCGTCAATGCTACTCATATCGACGTGCTGGCGCCGGCGGTCGGCAACATGCACGGCTTGCTCCAGAGCATGGTGCGCGGCGAAGCGCAAAAGCACCTGGACATCGAACGTATCGGCGCATTGCACGCCGCCTGCGGTATCTTGATGACCCTGCATGGCGGCTCGGGCACCAACGACGACGACTTCCAGCGCGCGATCAAAGCCGGGATGACGATCGTTCACGTCAATACTGAACTGCGTCTGGCGTGGCGGCGTGGGCTGGAGGCGGAGCTGAAGTCGCATCCGGAGGAAGTTGCGCCGTACAAGATCCTTCCCGGCGGTTACAACGCGGTTAAAGATGTGGTCATGGCAAGGCTTCGGTTGTTCAACTTCATGTAATGCACGGGGTCTACGTGGAGGCAAAGCATGGGCGGACGACTGGAGAATAAAAGCACGCTGATAACTGGAGCGGCCAGCGGAATCGGCCGAGCGACCGCGCTGCGCTTCGCGCAGGAGGGCGCCGATATCTTCCTTGCCGATCGCTATCCGGAGGGCGCGCAGGAGGCGGCGGTAGAGATCCGCACCCTGGGCCGCAAGGCGTTTGTGCATCAGGTTGACACCGCTGAGGAGGCGGCGGTCGAGCAGATGGTGAAGGCCGCCGTGCAAGCGATGGGCAATATCGACATCCTGGTCGCGGCGGCTGGCGTGTCGCACGCCACCTACGGCGTGCCGGGGGCGGCCGCGGGACGGCTGCGGATGCTCGCGGAAGAAAGCTTCGCTGACTGGCGCAAGGTACTGAGCATCAACCTCGACGGCGTCTTTCTGACCTGCCGCGCGGTGTCGACCGCGATGATCAAGGCGGGTAAGGGCGGCCGCATCATCAACATAGCGTCCACCGCGGCCAAAGTAACCGAACCCGGCAACGGTGCTTATGCGGCCAGCAAGGCGGGCGTTTGGGCGCTGACCCGCACGCTGGCGGTTGAACTGGCGCCCTACAATATCACCGTCAACGCGATCGGGCCAGGCATGATCAAGACCGCGATGACCAGGGCGATCATCGGCGACAAGGATCCGTGGACCTTACGCAAGGAGCTCAACGCGGCTGACGCGCCCGGCGGGGTTCATATCCGTCGCACGTTGCTCAATCGATTCGGCGAGCCGAACGACGTCGCCAACACCGCGTTGTTCCTGGCCAGCGAGGAGGGAGCTTACTTCACCGGCTCGATTCTCCATCCAGACGGCGGGGTTGCGCTCGGCTGAGCTGAGTCCGAAAGCCCGGTTGAGTCCGAAAAGTATACCGGTTGTTTTTGCGCGCCGGCGTTTGTCTCGTCGATTTCTACTTGCGGCCGGCTCCCACCAATGCCCTCACTTGAGCGTGAACGCGCCGCACGGATCGTTGCCGGAACTGGTAAACGCGATGAAGGGCGGGTTGAGCGCCTGCACGTACGCCAGCCCCGCCATCGCCTTCGCCGGCTTCGTGAAGGTGAATTTGGTCGAGCTGACCGGCGTCAGCTTGATCTTCGCCGAGCCGTCGGAATTCAACCCGCCCAGATTAACCTCCCCTCCGTCCTGCGCGTTGAAGAAGTTAATCACTGTCGTCTTCGAGAACCCGGCGCCCTCGACCGTCAGCGTGCTGTTGTTCTGGGTCACCTTGGTGACGATTATCCGTGCCCCGAGCGGCACCGACACCCCTTGGCTCTTGGCGGTATAGGTCCCGCCGGCGCCCGCGTTACTTACCTGGATCGACCCCGGTCCGGTCGGCGCCGTGGCCGGCAGGGTGAAGGTAATCGAGTTGGCAGTGAGCTTGCTGTTGCCCGGATTGAGGGTTATCGGGGGGGTGAGCTTGCCGAGGGGAGGACAATCCAGTCCGCAGAACACGTCCACCGCCACTCCGTGGGTGACGTCGAAGCCGTTGCCGTTGATCAACACCGAACTGCCCTGCAGCAGCGTGGTCTCGACGTTGGCGATGTGCACACCCGGGTCGAGGCTGCTCTCGGCCAAGACATGCCCGTTTAGGCCAGAGATACTCGGTAGACCTGCCGCGGCCGAACCCTGCAACAACGCGTAGCCCTGATTGGACTCCGGGAATTTGGGCTGGTCGGTGTTGATCACCACGACCGACACGAAGCCCTCGCCCGGACTCTTGGTGACGGGCACCGGCACCAGGAGCTGAGTGCTGCTGATAGTGCTGGGGGTAAGCGGACCCTCGTTTGTCGGGCCGTTCGCGGTCGCAACGAAGAAGTTGACCATCGGCTTTTTGCTGAAGTTGCGGCCGTTGATCGTGAAATTCCCGCCCACCAGAACGGGATTGGTCAGGCTGGTGATTACGGGATTCCCTGGCATCGGGGTGGGTGTCGGCACCGGCACGATGGGCTTAGGTGTGGTCGCGATGCACTCGCGCGGCGTTGGCGTCGGTGTCGGAGTGCGATGCGGTGTCGACGTCAGCGTATGCAGCGGGGTCGGCGTTTGCGTTGGGATGATCCTGCTGGGCGTTGGTTTGGGTGTTGGTGTCCGCGTCGGGGTTTTGCCCGGTGTGAAGGTTGGGATGAAGGTGGGCGGAGCGGTGACGTTGAATTGCTGGGTGGCGGTGGCAGGTAGCAGCGTCGGATTGCCGGTAAAGCTCGCCGTCTGCGAAGTGAGTTGGGCGACCGTCGGTGTAAGAGCGCAGGACGCGTTGCCCTTGGCGTCGGTGGCGCCGGAGCAGGAATGGCCCTCCAGGTTGAACTGGACGTCGGCGCCAGTTATAGGCTTCGGCGGCGTGACGGAGGCATCGCTCAGCGAGGCGACCAGCGTCACTGCCTTGCCCGCCATCACGCTGGTTGGGCTCAGATTCAGCGTCAGGAAGCTGGTGTGTAGTCCCGAGGTCCAGGTAATTACCGCGTTGTTGGACGTCAGCTTGGTTGTTCCAAGAGTGCTGCTCGCAGTAATCGTATCGACTCCTGGAAAAACTCCCGCGTAGCTGAAAGACGCTTGGCCATTGGTGTCCGACCGCACCATCTTGAACTGCGGATTGGCGCCGGAGACCTGGAACAAAATGGGCGTGCCCAAAGGCGCTTTGGTGTAATGGAAACTTGCAGTGAAGGTCTGCGACGCGCCCTGTGCCGGGTTGGGCGAGATGGTAGGTGGCGCCAGCACCAACGACGCAGGTTGGCTTGGAGCAGCGTAGTTGCAGGTTCCCTGCGCGTCGGTGATTTTGAACACGCCGTCGCCCTGCGCGGCGTACACGCATCCATCGGGACCGCGCACCAGGTTGCTGACGCCGTTGCCGGTGGTCAAAGCGATGCCCAGGCTGGGCGGGTTGGTGGTGAGATCGGCGGTGCCGACACCGAGGCTTTGATTAACCGACGCGTCAAAAGGATTGAGGAACAGCGATTGCGCATCGCCGTTGGACTGAACGCCGCTGGCCAGCAAACCTAACGCGGCCACCTGGAGGTTGGGCAGGATACTTACCGTGGGCGGGGTGGGCTTGTTCGTACCACTGATTTGCGCCACCCGCGCGGCGTTGCCCTCGATGGCCCAAACGTAAATAGTGCCCGAGGGTGCGAACGTGATATTGCCGTTCGGCGATCCCGGCATAGTGACGTACACCGTGGTCTTGGGTGCGGCGCCGTCGGGATCGGTAATGCGCCACAAGGAGGGATTATTCGAACCGCCATTGAAACAGATATCGTCGGTGAACAGATCTCCGCTCAGGGGGTCCGCCGCGAGCGCTTGGGGACAAGTGAGTTTGGACGCAACGGTGCTCAGGACCGTGCCGTTGGCCGGATCGATGTGGAGCACTGCTCCGGAGTTAAAATCACCTAAGATCGTCGCCTCGAGGCTGGCGAACAAGTTGCCTTTGTTGTCGAAGGCCAACCCGGCCAGAGACGGCTTGGTAGTGGTGAGCAAGGTGGAGGCATCGGCAACGCCGCCTCCGGGCTTGAACTTATAGATATCCCCAGTAGGTCCGTAGGACACGTAGAGGTTGCCGGCGGCGTCAAAGGCCATTCCGTAGGCCCCGCCGCAAGTGATAGGAACGCCACCCTCATAATCCTGCGTGATAAAACCGGTGGCGTAGGGCGTCACCAGGAAGCCGGGCGCAGCAGGGGGGCGGCGTTGCCGCACTTGTTGCCGGGTCCGCCCGTGAAAACGACGGTTCCGGTGGTGGGAAAAGGCAGGTTGCCGTCGCTTATGTCTACCGCCGAGTAGGTCACGGTCTCCGGCACCTGATCAACCGCGGTGAACTGAATCCGGCCGTTGGTGTCGGTCATGCTCGGGACCGGCCCCTTGATGACGGACTGCCCGTTGCCCTGTAAGAGCGCGACCAGTTTGCCCGGTGTGGGACGGTTCAGCGAATCTTTCAGCGTCAGGATGATGCTTGTGACGCTCTTCCCGTCGGCCGTCACGGTGGTGGGGAACGGGACCAGTCCCGCGGCGGCGGCCGGTGGCGTGACGAAAGGCACAGTTGCGGTTTGCTGGAGCACCACACCGTCAGTCGTGTCGGTCGCTGTGAAGACTACGGTTTCCACCGAAAGATCCGAGACGGCGAAGGTGACTACGCCGCCGTTCGTGTCGGAAATCGCACTGCTTGGGCTGATCTTTGCGTGACCACCAGAAGTTGCACTGAGCGTTATGGTCTTTCCCGCCAAGCTATTGCCGTTCGCATCCCACAATCGCACTACCACTGAACCGGTCGACTTACCGTCTGCCGGCACACCTGCAGGTGTCCCATCCGGGAATGGTACGACATGCTGAGTGAAGACTGCGACCTGGGATTGGGCAGCACTCGCCGGACCGGCGGCCTCTCCGTTGAGCAACAGATGCAAGTTGTCAATATTGGGCGAACCCAGCCCTACATGGGCGAAGTCGCTACCAATACTGGCTGAGGAATGGAATGCGTCAGTGCCGGCCAAGGGATACAACAGCGGGTTGAAAGCGCCGAGATTTGACCCGTGTGCCTGATTGAGAAGCGCCGCGAAAGAAGCCCACACTGGCGCGGCATTGCTGGTTCCGCCATAGAGGAATCCGGTGGGACATCCTCCCGCGTTAGCCTCGCAGATTATCACGCCCTTGGCGGGGTCGGCGTTAACCACGACGTCGGGTACGGAGCGTGATAGAGATAGGTTCAGCCCATCCTGATAGGCCGGGCGGCTGAAGAACTTGCTTAGACCGAAACCGCCCTGGCCGGTGGGCGGTGTCGCAGCTACGCCATTCCACCAGGTTTCGCTCTTATAGGTACCGGAAGGGTCCGTCGTCAGAGAAGTTCCCCCTACTGCAGTGGCGTGTGGGGAGTCGGCTGGTACGGCGGCCGTGTTCGGGCTGCTATCCAGACATGTGCTGCCGGTATCACCCGCACCATTGAAGACCGAGATTCCGGAAGCGGCGGCAGTCGCGAGGATATCGTCGATACTTTGGACGTCGGAAAGGTTCGTCTGGTCCTCGCAGTACGCCCAACTGTTGCTGATGATCGTCACACGGTCGTTGATCATCTGGTTCAGCACGGCCTGAAAACTCGCGCCCGGGGCCGAAAAAGGCGCGTCATATACGACTGTGCTGGCGCCAGGGGCCACGGTCAGTGCCGCATCGATGTCGAGCAGGACTTCATCTTGGTTCGGACCCGGAGTAGCCCCGCCATTGACGGGCACCTGGCTTAAGTGACTGATGCGGCTCGCCGGTAACCCTACGAGTGCCAGGAAGTTTGTGACATCACTGGTCTGAAAAGTATCGAACTCAACCAACCCGATCTTCTGACCGGTCCCGTCGACGCTCAACCATGGAGTGGAGGTTAGGGGCGTGGAGGACTTTGCGAGAGTCCTTGCGGGGTCTAAGCGGGTTTTCATCGGGGCCGCTGACGCAGGGACTGGGGTGGGCAGTTGCTCTTCAGGATTTGATCTATATCGTGGATTAATGCACCCCAGTTTGAGGCTAATGCATTGTTGACGTTGGTTTCACATCTCTTTACGGCATCCTGGTCGATATAACCTGGGACGGAGGTGCAAAAACTATTGAACGAACATAAGAATTTGCCGATGGCCTTAATGATTCCATTCCTCGGCTTCGCCAGATTCGCCAAACCAGCCACAGATTGCACGTGAGAAGCCAGTTCTGGGGGCAGGCCAGGATCCTGATCGTTGGCGTAAAAGCTTCGCCTCCCGATTTGGTAGTCGTGGAGCCGTAAGTTGAAGGTGCGCTCTGCCTGCGTGCGCGTGCCCCTCACCGTGACTGTTAGCCGGTTTTCCGATTGCTCGACCAGCGTAAATCCATTGTTGCGCAGATAGGCCAAGACCTTCCCGTACGCTTTCTGGGGTGGGACCGAACCTGTCGGAGATCTCACTTTGGGTTAGAAAATGGCGGAAAATCGGAGACCGCGAATCATAAACGTCGTGGAGATAACGGTCGAACGCGGCTGGATCATCGCGCTTAAATACCATCGTCAAGGTCAGGGACTGGTTGGCTTCGCTAATCCTGGTCCCCTCGGAGGGACGGATCACAGTTGCCCGCGCCAGCGCCGGCAGCACGTGCCCGGGAAGTCGCACCATCGGGGCAGAGTCGCTGGTTAGAAGCCGGGCGGTGGTCTTCGCCGCATCCGCTGAAATGCTGAAAGTGACAAGCCCAACGATCAACGTGCAAATTGCCGCCACGCGTTGAAACATCTAAATTGCTCCATATCCTCTAAAAACACTGATTGTGCCGATAGGTTAAGCAAGCCACCCATTGACAAGAGGCAGCGAGTCATTAACGCTTGGAACTGATAACTAACATTTTTTGATGATGTAGGATAAGCTTTAACGTCTTATGCCGAAGGCAGCATTATATAGATTAGGCCTGAGGCAAGAACCAGATTACAGCGGTTTTTAAAGGCTCTGAACCGCGCCGTGCTTCTACACAGCGCCGGACCGGTTCATTCGTGCCACAAGCGCCTGGCGTACCTGCTCGAATTCGCGCTCCCATTGCGCCAACCAGCGCGCTATCTCTTTGGGCTGTCCCTGTTTGGACGCGCGCTCCAGTTTGCGCAGGGTTGGCTCCAGTGCGATGATTCCCAGCGTCAGAGTGAAGCCGATACAGGTATGTGCCACTCGCGCCACTGATGCGAGCTCGCACGTTTCGATCGCGGCCCGCACCTGCTCGATGCCGTCGGCCATGTGCCGGTTGAACATTGCGATCAGCCCGGCCAATTCGGCGGAGTCGCCGTCGGCGAGTTCCTCGATCACGCTGAGGTCGACTTCGATTGGAGTTTTTCTCCTGGCCACGCCGCCAGCACGCTCACGGCGGCGAGGCGTGGTCTGTTTCGGACGCACCGCAGGGCCCTGACCGCGTTGTCAGATCCGTACCTTAGCTGTGTGCGCCATGAGTTCGGCGATGCCGTCTTATCGCCCTTTCATTGGCTGCAACGGAGCGATAGAAATTAGCTCCGGTCAAGGAGGTATGCGATGAAAGTCAGGGCTGCCGTTGCGTATAAGGCGGGAGCGCCGCTGGAAGTTACCGAGGTCGATCTTGATGGTCCGCGTTCGGGCGAGGCGCTGGTGGAAATCAAGGCCACCGGCGTATGCCATACCGATGCCTACACGCTATCGGGCGCTGACCCCGAGGGACTGTTCCCGTCTATTATGGGGCACGAGGGGGCCGGCGTTGTGGTGGAAACCGGGCCCAACGTGACTACGTTGCGTGCTGGCGATCACGTAATCCCGCTTTACACCCCGGAATGCCGCGCCTGTCCGTCATGCCTGTCGGGACGGACCAATCTATGCACCGCGATCCGAGAAACCCAGGGGCGCGGCGTAATGCCCGACGGCACCAGCCGCTTTTCGCTCGGCGGCAAGATGGTCCATCACTATATGGGCAGTTCGACCTTCGCCAACTACACGGTGGTGCCGGAGATTGCGCTGGCCAAGGTGCGCGAGGACGCTCCCTTCGACAAGATTTGTTACATCGGATGCGGCGTCACCACCGGGATCGGCGCCGTCATCAACACCGCCAAGGTCCAGGTCGGCGATCGGGTGGTGGTTTTCGGACTGGGTGGGATCGGGCTCAACGTCGTGCAGGGGGCGCGGATGGCGGGGGCGGGAATGATCGTCGGAGTCGACCTCAACCCGGCGCGCAAAGCGATCGCCGAGCAGTTCGGCGTTACTCACTTCGTCAATCCCAACGAGGTGGGCGGCGAGCTGGTGCCTTACCTGGTCAATCTGACCGGCGGTGGCGCGGACTTTTCCTTTGAATGCGTGGGCAATGTCAAGCTGATGCGCCAGGCGCTGGAATGCTGTCAGCGCGGATGGGGCACTTGCGTGATAATCGGGGTGGCGGCGTCGGGCCAGGAAATCTCCACGCGGCCGTTCCAACTGGTGACCGGACGTACCTGGAAGGGCACCGCATTCGGCGGCGCCAGGGGCCGGCGCGACGTGCCGAAAATCGTCGACTGGTACATGGAAGGGCGGATCAATATCGACGACCTGATCACGCACAAGCTGCCGCTGGCGCAAATCAACGAAGCCTTTGACCTGATGCATCAGGGCAAGTCGATCAGGACGGTTATTGTGTTTTAAAGAAAGAAGTGAGGGGAGACGGGATAGAAGTGAGGGGAGAGAAGTGAGAAAGTGAGAGAAGAGAAACCAGCAGGAGAGAATCCAAATCAATTGTAGCTATTCTCTCGCGCTGGAAAACGCAGGGTGCCGAGGGATAGACTCGGCGCATAAGTTCGGAGGGAAAAATCATGGCGGACTTCAACCTAACTGGTGGATGTTTTTGCGGCGGGGTGCGCTACACCGTGACGGCGCCGGCGGTTGACACCCATCATTGCCATTGCGGCATCTGCCGCAAGTTTCACGGCGCGCTCTTCGTTACGCTGTCGGTCTTTCCTCGCGACGCGTTCACCTACGACTCGGGCACCGGCAATCTCGGCACCTACAACAGCTCCGAGAAGGTCCGTCGCCATTTCTGCAAGACTTGCGGATGTCCCGTAACGTTGGACTTGGTGGAGAATCCAGGCGTCATCGCGGTCGCTACCGGCACTATCGATAACGGACAATGGCCGGGCTCGCCCAAGGGTGAACTGCGCCACGCCTTCGCACCATCCAAGGTGGGATGGTACGAGATCGCTGACAAGCTCCCTCAGAAGGAAGGTTTGTGAGGAGAGAGAAACGAGAAATGAGAAAAGAGAGGTAAGAAAAGGCACCGATTGGTTCTCGTTTCTCTTTTCTCGTTTTCTCGTTCCTCCTCACTGCGGCACGAGCGCGCGCGCCGTGGCGTCGTCAACTTCCGGAGAGCCAGTGGCGGCGGATGATGACAGCGCCAGCACGTTGATATGATCGGCGCCGGCCCGGAACTGGGCCTCCAGACGTTCGAGTAGCCGCTCGCGCGTGCCCCACGCCACTATCGCGTCGATCAGGCGGTCGCTGCCGCCGTCTTTAAGGTCGCCCGCTTCAAAGCCCATCGACAACAGGCAATCGCGGTAATTTGGCAGGCGCGAATAAAACCCCGTGTACTCCCTGCCGATGGCGCACGCTTTGACCGGATCGGTCTGCAACACGAAGGCCTGAATCACGCATACCATCTTATCCGGCCCCACCGCAGCGCGGGCGCGCGCGGTCAGTTCGGGCGGCGCGAAGGTCACGAACACGCCGTCGGTGTGGCGTGCCAGCCTCATCATCTGGGGCATCTGCGCCGCAATCAGCACGGTGGGTTCCCTGGTAAGCGGCGGGCCCAGGAAGGGCGCTGTTTTCATTTTGTCCACGTACTCGCGCATGAACTGGTAGGGCTTTTCGTAATGCAGCCCGTAACGGTCGACGAATTTCTGATGGCTGACACCGATAGCCAGGATGAAGCGGTCTTCGAACAGTCCCGCCAGCGTACGTGCCGCGTTGATAGTAGTGGCTGCCTCGCGCTTCCATACGTTGGCGACGCACAACCCAACCCGGATGCGACGTGTGTTGGCGAGCAGCAGGGCCGCCATCGCGAACGGATCGCGACCGACCACCAACTCGCCGATCCAGATCGTGCCGTAACCCATCGCCTCGAACTTGCGCGCCGCCGCCACCGCCTCGGGTCCGCTGAATGACTCAACGCTGCACGAAACTCCCAACCGTTCAGATTGCATAGGATCTTCCTTGAGTGGATCGCCCTCTGCCATGTATTGCAGAATACACATTTGGTACGCGGCGAACTTTCAGGCAATAGCGGCCTGTAATCTGACCAAATCCGCTAGGGCTGGTTATGGTTTCGCTTTTCAAATTGAAAATCGCATCCCGTTGCAATATGAACGAAGACAGTCGGGGAGCTCGGTGAATCCCCTTGCATTTGGCGGATTTCCTTGCGCGGCAAGAACCTTGCCCGAGGAGACTGGATGCTTGATCTTTTGTCCATAGCGGCGACCGTGATCTTCTTCCTAATCAGCCTCGCGTACGTCCGGGGGTGCGAAAAATTATGACGCCTTGGGAATTGACGATGGGTCTCGTCATGGCCATCGGCCTAACCGCGTACCTGGTGTACGCGATGCTGCGCCCGGAAAAGTTCTGACGGGAACGAAAATCTATGCTTATCAACGCTGTCCTCCAGGTGGGACTGTTCTCGGTCCTGGTCACCGTTATCAGCGTGCCGCTGGGGCTCTACATGGCCCGGGTCTTCTGCGACGAGCACACCTTCATGGACCCGGTGCTTAGGCCCGTCGAGCGTCTCATTTACCGGCTTTGCGGCGTGCATCCGGACACCGAAATGACATGGCCCGAGTACGCGGTGGCAATGCTGCTTTTCAGTGCAGTGGTGATGCTCTTTCTTTATGCGCTTCAGCGTTTGCAGCAGTTCCTGCCGTTAAATCCGCAGGGCCTTGGACCGGTTGCGCCGGACCTGGCCTTCAACACGGCGGCCAGCTTCACCACCAACACCAACTGGCAGGCTTACGCGGGCGAGTCCACGATGAGCTACCTGACCCAGATGGCGGGGCTTGCCTTTCATAACTTTGTCTCGGCGGCGGCGGGAATCGCGGTGGCGATCGCCGTGATCCGCGGCTTCGTGCGGCGCAGCGCCAAAACGATCGGAAATTTCTGGGTCGATATGACCCGCGCCACGCTATGGGTTTTGCTGCCCATTTCCGTGGTCTGCGCGCTGGTGCTGGTGTGGCAGGGAGTGCCGCAGAATTTGAGCCCCTACGTCCATGCGAAAACCGTAGAAGGCGCCGAGCAGGTTATCGCGCAGGGACCAGTGGCCTCTCAGGAGATCATCAAGGAGCTGGGCACCAACGGCGGCGGCTTCTTCAACGCCAACTCCGCCCATCCGTATGAAAACCCCACGCCGCTTGCGAATCTGATCGAGATGCTGGCGATCTTTGCGATCGCTGCCGGCCTGACCCATACCTTCGGCCAAATGGCCGGAGACCGGCGGCAGGGATGGGCGCTGTTCGCCGCGATGGCGCTGCTGTTCCTGATGGGCGTGGTCGTGGCGATCTGGGCCGAGCAGCGCGGCAATCCGAATTTCGCCAAGATGGGGATCAACCAGGCCGCAAGCGCCACCCAAAGCGGCGGCAACTTCGAAGGCAAAGAAGTCCGCTTCGGAATCGTCAACTCCGCGCTGTGGGCCACGATCACCACCGACACCTCGTGCGGCGCGGTCAATGCGATGCATGACAGCTTCACGCCGCTGGGCGGCTTTATACCGCTGCTAAACATGCAGATCGGCGAGATCATCTTCGGCGGCGTAGGCTCGGGGCTGTTCGGGATGTTGGTGATGGCGGTGTTGTCGGTGTTTATCGCGGGGCTGATGGTCGGCCGCACGCCGGAGTACCTGGGCAAGAAGATCGAAGGACGCGAGATGAAACTCGCGATGCTCTACGTGCTGATCTTCCCCACCGTGATCCTGCTGCCGGCAGGCGTCGCGATGGTGACCAAGGCGGGCCTGGCGGGGATTTCCAACCCCGGACCGCACGGCTTCTCCCAAATCCTTTATGCATTCTCCGAAGCCGGCGCCAACAACGGCTCGGCCTTTGGCGGCCTTAGCGCCAACGCGCCTTTCTACAACTGGACCCTCGCGTTCAGCATGCTGTTCGGACGTTTCTTGATGAAGATTCCGGCCTTGGCCATCGCAGGCTCGCTGGTGAGCAAGAGGTCGGCGCCGCCCAGCGCGGGTACTTTCCCCACCAACGGTCCGATTTTCGTGGTGCTGCTGGTCGGCGTAATCCTGATTGTCGCCGCGCTGACCTTCTTCCCGGCCGACTCACTGGGACCAATCGTCGAGCATCTGGCGATGCTCAAAGGCAAGCTTTACTAAACGAGGCTTTATAGCAGTGGCTATCGCAACTGAACGAAAAGCAACTCCTCTGTGGGAACCCGAAATCGTAAAACGCGCGGCGTTCGATTCGGTGGGCAAGCTTGATCCGCGTGTCCAGGCGCGCAATCCGGTGATGTTCGTGGTCGAGGTCACCGCCCTGGCGGTCACCCTGATTCTGCTGCGCGATTTCTTTAGCGGACGCATGGCCCTTGCCGGCTTCGAATTGCAAATCGCGTTGTGGCTGTGGTTCACCGTGCTGTTCGCCAATTTCGCCGAGGCGATGGCCGAGGGACGCGGCAAGGCGCAGGCCGACAACCTGCGCAAGACCCGCACCGAAACCCAAGCTACGCTGCTGCGCGATGACCGCGAAATCACAGTGCCCGCCACTTCGCTGCGCCGCGGCGATGTGGTGATAGTCCGCGCCGGCGACGTCATCCCCGGCGACGGCGAAGTGGTTGAGGGCGTGGCGGCGGTCAACGAGGCGGCGATCACCGGTGAGTCGGCCCCGGTCATCCGCGAAAGCGGCGGCGATCGCAGCGGAGTGACCGGCGGCACTACGGTCATCTCCGACTGGATCAAAGTGAGAATCACGGCCAACCCGGGCGAGACCTTTCTCGACCGCATGATCAGCCTGGTCGAAGGCGCGCAGCGCCAGAAGACGCCCAACGAGATCGCGCTCAGCATCCTGCTGGCCGGCCTCACCATCATCTTCATGTTGGTCTGCGTCAGCCTTTATCCCTTCGCGCTTTACGCCGGCACCAAATTGTCGCTGCCGGTGGAGGTGGCGCTGCTGGTCTGCCTGATTCCCACCACCATTGGCGGCCTGCTCTCGGCGATCGGTATCGCGGGGATGGACCGCCTGGTGCAGCATAACGTGCTGGCGATGTCCGGGCGGGCCGTGGAAGCGGCGGGCGACGTCGATACCCTGCTGCTGGACAAGACCGGCACTATCACGTTGGGCAATCGGATGGCGACCGAGTTCATCGCCCTACCCGGGGTCACGCCTGAGGAACTGGCCGACGCGGCGCAGCTTGCCTCGCTGGCCGACGAAACCCCCGAAGGACGTTCGATCGTGGTGTTGGCCAAAAACCAGTACAACCTGCGCGGACGCGAACTGGCCGAGAAAGACGCCGAATTCATTCCCTTCTCGGCGCAGACCCGGATGAGCGGCGTGAACTTAAACGGCCGCCAGATTCGCAAGGGCGCCACCGACAGTGTGGCCCGGTTTGTCGCCGAAGCTGGCGGCGAGGTGCCCGATGAACTGGCGGCGATCGTCGAGCGGATCGCGCGCACCGGCGCCACGCCGCTGGTAGTCGTCGATGGCGCGCGGCCCCTGGGCGTGATTCTTCTGAAGGACGTGATCAAGGAAGGAATCAAGGAGCGCTTCGCGCGGCTGCGCGCGATGGGACTCAAGACTGTGATGATCACCGGCGACAATCCGCTGACCGCCGCCGCGATCGCCGGCGAGTCAGGCGTGGACGACTTTCGCGCCGAGGCCACGCCGGAGACCAAGCTGCGGCTGATTCGCGATGAGCAGGCGCAGGGCAAGCTGGTCGCGATGATCGGCGACGGCACCAACGACGCTCCGGCGCTGGCGCAGGCCGACGTGGGAATCGCGATGAACGCCGGCACCCAGGCGGCGCGTGAAGCCGGCAACATGATCGATCTCGATTCCAACCCCACCAAGATCATGGAGGTGGTCGAGATCGGCAAGCAGTTGCTGATTACGCGCGGCGCGCTGACCACCTTTTCGATCGCCAACGACGTGGCCAAGTACTTCGCGATCATCCCCGCGATGTTCGTGCTCGGCTATCCGGAGCTGCAGGCGCTCAACGTCATGCGCCTGTCCACGCCGCAAAGCGCGATCCTTTCAGCAGTTATTTTCAACGCGCTCATCATCATCGCGCTCATCCCCTTGGCCCTGCGCGGCGTCGCGTATCGGCCGCTGGGCGCGGCGGCGATCCTGACCCGCAACCTGCTGATTTACGGGTTGGGCGGCGTAATCGTGCCGTTTATCGGTATCAAGCTGATCGACCTGGCGGTCGCGGCGCTGCATCTGGCCTGAGGGAGAGAGACGTTCCATGCGCACGCTGATTGTAGCAATCAGGATGACAATCGTACTTACGGTTTTGACCGGGCTGGCCTATCCGATCGTGATAACCGGCATTTCCCTCGCGGTGCTCCCGGACCAGGCGCGCGGCAGTCTGATCGTACGCAACGGAAAGGCGATAGGCTCCTCGCTGATTGGACAGAATTTCAGCGCACCGGGCTACTTTCACAGCCGGCCTTCGGCGGCGGGCGACAAGGGCTACGACGCCAGCTCGTCTTCAGGTTCGAATCTGGGACCCACTAACAAGGTGTTGATCGAAGCGGTAAAATCACGTCTTAAGAATGTGCTCGAAGAGAACCCGGGTACGACGGCGGCCCAGGTTCCGATCGACATGGTCACGGCGTCGGGTAGCGGACTGGATCCAGAGATCAGCCCGGCGGCGGCGCAAGTGCAGGAGGCGAGAGTGGCCAAAGCCCGCGGCATCAGCGAAGATCAGGTCCGCAAGCTGGTCGACCAATCCACTCGCGGGCGCTGGATGGGAATCCTGGGCGAGCCTGGAGTGAACGTGTTGCAGCTAAACCTGGCGCTGGACCAGGCGGCTCCAGCAGGACGTCAGGCCAAGCGGTAGAAATGCAGGGTTGGGATGCCTGTGACTGGGGTTCGTAATTCTCTCCCCCTGACAGGGGGAGAACGGCGCCCCTTTTTTGGGCGCCGAGAGAGGGCTTCTATTCAGCGCGCCTTCTGAGGCGCGCGATTATGAGTTCAAGACACGTGTGCCGCAGGTGCCGGCACGCACAAATTCCTAATCGCGCGCCTAAAAGAAAGCGAGCTGAAAAAGGACCCTCTCTGGGGCGCCGCAGCGGCGCCCCTACTCCCCCTTTCAGGGGGAGAAAAAGCCACTGATACTTCCAAAGCGAAAAAAGGCGAGCACACAATCCAACCAGATGGCCGAACAAGAAGAGCGCCGCGATCCTGATTCATTCCTGGGGCTTGAGGCCGAGGCGTCCAAGGGCAAGCTCAAGGTATACCTGGGCGGCGCGGCGGGGGTGGGCAAGACCTACCGGATGCTGGAGGAGGCCCACCAGTTGCGCAGCCAGGGCCATGACGTGGTGGTGGGGCTGGTCGAGCCCCATCAGCGCAAGGAAACCGCCGCCCTCATCCGCGACCTCGAAGTTGTGCCTCTGCGCGAGATTACCTACCGCGGCGCGACGCTTAAGGAGATGGACCTCGACGCGATCCTGGCGCGCAAGCCCGAGTATGTGATCGTCGACGAACTGGCCCACACCAACGCGCCCGGCTCGCGCCATTCCAAGCGCTACCAGGACGTCGAGGAGCTGCTCGCCGCGGGCATCAACGTCATCACCGCGCTCAACGTCCAGCATCTGGAGAGCATCGCCCCGATCGTCAAGCGCATCACCGGGGTCGAGGTGCGCGAGACCGTGCCCGATTCGTTCCTGGCCCGCGCCGACCAGATCATCGACGTGGACATCTCGGTGGAGGCCCTGCGCCAGCGCCTGCGCGAGGGCAAGATCTATCCGCCCGAGCAGATCGAAAACGCGTTCAGGAACTTCTTCCGGCCGGGCAATCTGGGCGCGCTGCGCGAATTGGCCCTGCAGCAGGTCGCGCGCGACCAGCGGCGCAAGCGCGAAGAGCGCGAGATGCTCAAGCGCGAGGGCGGCCGCCGCCCGGCGTTGGAGGAGCGCATCATGGTCTGTCTGTCGACGCGCCCGAGCAACAGCCTGCAGCTATTGCGCAAGGCCGCCCGCGCCGCCGGCGACGCCAATGCCGATTGGTACGCGGTGCACGTGGAGACGCCGGCCGAATCGACCCAGAAAATCAGCACCCGCGACTTCCGCGCCCTGCTCGACTCGATCAACCTGGCGGCCGACATGGGGGCCGAGGTCGTATGGTTGAAGGGGCCCGACGTGGTGAAGGCGCTGCTCGATTTCGCCAATGAAAAACTCATCACGCGGATCATGGTCGGACGCACGCGCCCCAGCCTGCTGGGCCATCTGTTCGACCGCTCGATTACCCGCCGCCTGATCGATCAGGCGCGCGACTTTGACGTTCACGTCGTCAGCGACGCGGAACAGGAAGAGGCCCAGTAATGAGTGGCTCGGCTAAAGTGATCGGCTTCCCGGGGCGCGCCCGCGCCGGCGTGATGGTGTGTCTTTCCTCCGATCCCGCGGGGAACGCCCGGATACTGCTGCGCAAGGCCTACCAGACGGCGGCGGAGCTTGACGCCGACTGGTACGCGGTGCACGTCGACTGCACCTTGGAAGACAAGAGCGCGGCTCCTGACCGCGATTTTCGCGCCTTGCTCGACAGCGTCGTGCTGGCCGCCGATATGGGCGCCGAGGCGGTATGGCTCAAGGCGCCGGACATCACCGAGGCGCTGCTCAACTTCGCCCGCGACGCGCGGGTGACGCGGATAATCGTGGGCCGCGCCCGTCATAGGTTGGGCGCGCGGTTACGCAAACGCTCAGTGACCAGCGAGCTGGTCTCGCGCGGGCGCGAGTTCGAGATCGAAGTGGTGGGCCTGGGCCGCCGCGCGCAGCCGTGACAGGTCGATAGAGAGAGGAGTCCCGTAGCCCTCAAAAAGAACCGGCACGGAGGCCGGGGCTACGAAAAAGAAACCGCTCGCTCACGCTCACAGCTCGGACGGCACACACTATGACTACTTTGGCTGTGTGCCGACTATTCTTAGTGGCACAGGCTTCCAGCCTGTGATTTGGTTTTTCCCGACCGCAGCGGCATTCCTGTGGCCGGTAGTATCACGTTTCAAAGTGAAATCCGCTTCCTTGCAATGTGAAACGCGACGATTCCGTCGGCGGCTAAAAACCCTTTATTTACCAACGATTTAGTTGCGGCACAGCTTGTGCTCCCTGTGACAACCAAGGCCGTCGCGCCCAAGCGGCGGCAGGACACAAGCGGCGATGAAACACGACTACTTCATTGAAGACCTGGGGCAACCCGCCGGTTGGTTCAAAGCGCATCGCTACCGTTATTCGTGCCTGCGATGCAGCTGGGCATTCATCGTCGCGGATCGCGGCAGGATCAGTGCCCTCGGGGACGCCGATGAGCCGCTGTCCGATCCGCAAAACAGCGGGCGCGTCAAGACCTTCGTTGACGGTCCGTGCACGCCGCTTCCCGCCGATACGTGTGTCCGGCGTGCGCATCTCATCGTCAAACCGCCGGTAAGAAAGCCGCGGCCGGCATTCCGCCGCCGGGCCGACGGTATCCCCCAGATTACGGCCTACAAATAGCGCGGACGTCCGGCCCGGGCCTTCCATTCGGGCTTTTACCTTCCATGATTTCGGCCGACAATAGTGTCAACGGGACCGGTGTCGCGACGGCGCGCCGGAAAACAGACACTATGAAGGTTTCTCCTTTAAGTAGCAGGATCCGCAACGGCACGTTGCTGATGCTGGCGATTGCGCTGATCCTGGGCATCATCGCGCTGCCCAAGGTGTATAGCCTGGGCGGTGCGATTCGCACCACGCTTTACCGCAATTACATCAGTATCGAGGCCGCGCAGCACATGAACGCCGCGCTCTCCGCGACCCAGCTTGCCCAGCGCGACGGAACGCTGAAGCAGGTGCTGTCCGCCAATCGCAACAAATTCATGCACTGGATCGGCGTGGAGCTGAGCGACATCACGGAGGTCGGCGAGGCGGAGCTCGCCCACGATATCGATCGCCGCGGGCAGGCACTCTTTGACGCCCTGGAACGTGACCCCAACACACGGCGCGAGACCGATTTCATCGAGCTGCACGGCCGTCTGGACGAACTGGTGCGAATCAACAAGGAGGCGATGTTCCGCGCCGACAGCCGCGCCGCCATGATTAGCGAGCGGCTGGCCTATGAATTTGCGGGCGGACTGGCGGCACTCTTCCTGATCGGAATCGCGCTGTCCTGGACTCTGGCCTGGACGATTTCGAAGCCGCTGGACGAGCTTACCGATCGCCTGCGCAGCTTCAGCCTGCGCGGCCCTTCGCTGCGGTTGGGCGAGCAGCCGATCGCCGAGCTTCAGGCGGTGGCGCAGGAATTCAACCGGATGGCGGAGCGGCTGGAGGAATTTGACAAGCTCAACGTCGACCGCCTGATTTACGAAAAGAGCAAGACCGAGGCGATTATCGAAAGCCTCGAAGACGGGATCGTGATGATCGACACGCGCGGAATCGTCGCGCATATCAACGAGCTGGCGTCGATCATCCTGGGCGTGGAGCGCGAAGCCGCGCTGGGCAGTCCCTTCGACGATCTCGATAGCAGCCATCCGCACTATCTGCGCATTCGCGCCGCCGTGGCCGAAATGCACGGGCGCGCCGACTCGCGGCAGGTGGAAGTGGACCTGCATGTGCGCGGGCGAGATCACACCTTTGTGCTCAAGGCGGTGCCGTTGCGCCAGGCCCAGGGTCCGTCCTTCGGAACCATCCTGATCCTCCAGGACATCACCTATCTGCGCGACAAGGACCGCGCGCGTGCCAACCTGGTCGCTACGCTTTCCCATGAACTCAAGACCCCGCTCACCTCGCTCGCCTTGGCCGCCGAACTGCTCGAGCGCTCCAGGGCCAGTCTCGACCCCAAGCAGTGCGAGTGGGTGGCCACGATTCGGGAGGAGGCGGACCGGATGCGCCAGCTCGCCGACAGCCTGCTGGGCGTGGCGCATGGCGAGGCCGGTGCGATCGCGGTGCGGCGCGTGGCGCTGAATTTCAGCGACCTGGTCACCTCGGTGGTCAAAAGCTTCGCTATTCAGGCCGAGCAGAAGCAGGTGAAGCTGGAAACGCAAATCGCGGGGCCGGATCTGGCCCTGATGGGCGATCCGATCAAGCTTTCCTGGGTGGTATCGAATCTGGTCGGCAACGCGCTGCGTTACACGCCCAGCGGCGGGACCATCATGGTTTGCGCGCAGCGCTGGGAGGACGGCGTGAGGCTGCGGGTGCGCGACAGCGGTCCCGGTATCGCGCCTCAGATTCGCGACCATCTGTTCGAGCGCTTCGCGCAATGGAGCCCCAACGGTTTCGAGGCCGGCGCGGGCGGCTTGGGTCTGGCGATCGTCAAGGATATCGTGGAGGGGCACGGCGGGCGTATCTTCGTGGAAAGTTCCGCTGGCGGGAGCGAATTCACGGTGGAGTTGCCGGCGGGAACCTACGATGTCCAATCTGCTCATAGTTGATGACGAAAAGAATATCCGCAGCTCATTGGAGACCTTCTTCCTCTCCTGCGGCCATCGCGTGGCGACCGCGTCCGACGCGCGCGCGGCGCTCGGGGCCCTGGAGGGCGCCGACGGTTTCGATCTCGTCCTGACCGACTTCCGCATGGCCGAGATGAACGGTCTGGAACTGCTCAAGCAAATTAAGCGGCGGTTTCCCGACGCCTCGGTCGTGCTGATGACCGCTTACGCCACAGTCGAGAACGCCGTCGCCGCGATGAAGGCCGGCGCCAGCGACTACCTGAGCAAGCCGTTCTCGTTGCAGGAGGTCCAGCACGTCGTCGAGCGTGCGCTGGAGCTGCGCAGCCTGCGGGTCGAGAACCGGGTCCTGCGCGCCGCCCTGGACGAGCTGGCGATGCTGGAGTCGCGCAGCCCGCTGATGCGCGCGCTGGTCGATACCGCGCGCCAGGCGGCGGTCAGCGACGCGACCCTTCTGCTGCTGGGCGAGAGCGGCACTGGCAAGAACGTGCTGGCGCGGGAGATTCACGGATGGAGCCCGCGATCGGCGCGGCCGTTCGTGGTGGTTAACTGCACCACGCTGTCCGAGCAATTGTTGGAAAGCGAGCTGTTCGGCCACGTGCGCGGGGCGTTTACCGGCGCGGTCAAGGACAAACCCGGGCGGCTGGAGGCGGCCGACGGCGGCTCGGTATTTCTCGACGAGATCGCCGATCTGACGGTGACGCTGCAGGCCAAGCTGTTGCGCTTTTTGCAGGAGCGGCGCTTCGAGCGCGTCGGAGGCGCGGCGACGATCGAGGTGGACGCGCGCATAATCGCCGCCACCAATCGCGACCTGGAGCAGGAAGTGGCGGCCGGACGCTTTCGCGAGGACCTTTATTACCGCCTTAACGTGATCATGCTGTCGGTGCCCGCACTGCGCGAACGGCCCGAGGATATCATGGCGCTGGCGGACCGCTTTCTGGCGGCCGCCGCCCTGCGCAACCGCCGCCCCGGACTGAAGTTCGCGCCCGAGGCGGCACAGGCATTGTGCCGCTATCGATGGCCCGGGAACGTGCGCGAGCTGCGCAACGCAATCGAACGGGCGGTGGTGCTGAGCCGGGGCGAGATCATCCGCCAGGAGGACCTGCCCGACAGCATCTTCCGGCCGCAGACCGTGGGGCGCGCGGTGCCGGAGACCTCCGCCTCGCTGGAGGAGGTCGAGCGCGACCACATCATCCGCGTGCTGACCGACGCCGTCACGCTAGAGGAAGCCGCCGACACCCTGGGCATCAGCGTCGCCACGCTATGGCGCAAACGCAAGCGCTATGGGATTGAATAGGAACAGCAGGGCGGGCAGGGACTCCCTACTGACAACGTCCCAGATAGCGGCCTTCGGCATCAGAAATCAGCAAGTAGGGCGAATCGCGCAGCAGGTTGGACGCGAGCCTGCGCGTCATATCGGGGCGGATGGTCTGTGGGGCGGGATTCATCGCCTCGCCCGCGGGTGCGCCCGGCTGGTTTTGGTCGATTGCGCCCAGCAGGATTCCGGCGTCGTTAACCACCACCGCAAGCGGCGCGGCCGTTGACGCAAACGAATCCGGCAAAGGCTCATCGGGACGCAGGCGCGGCAGGTCTGAGGTCATCCAATCGCCCACACCCTTGCGATGCGAAAGTTTGATCCAGCTCTGACGAATCGCGGGGACCAGGTTGTGAACGAAGTAGGGCAGGGCGCGGATACGCTCACCGGGGGGCGCAGGCGGCTCCGACGGCAGGCCGCGCACGATCCAATCCGCCTTGCCGCGTGTGTATCTATAAACCTGACCGAAGCCGAGCCATTCGAGCTGCGCCGCAGCCCGTGCGCTGAGGTCTCAGAGCGAATCGCGGCAATAGACCACGATCGGCCGGGCGGGGAACAGCGCCTCCCGCGCCTCACGCCATAGAGAGGGCAACGGCAGGTGAATCGCACCGCGGATATGCACGGCGCGGTATTCATGCCGCGGCAGCGTTTCGACAACATCAGCGACGCCGGCTTGGGCCAGCGCCAGGACTTCGCGATGCGTCACGACCTGCATGGAGAGTTTCGATGGGACTGGTATTCCCTCCGTGGCACAGGCTGCCAGCCTGTGATTTGTCTCTAAATCCTCATTCCCACAGAATCGCAGGCTGGAAGCCTGTGCCACAGGGAGAGTTCGGACTGGGCATTGCCTTCAATGGCCGCCGGCGGATTGGGCGCCGGCAGCGGGACGCTTGAGCAGAAATGGTCCGGGGATCAGGATGACCGCGATAAAGGTCAGGATGCGGAACAGGTCGTTGAAGGAGAGCATCGCGGCCTGGGCCTGAATCCCATGATAGACCATTTCCATCCCCCGGCGCGCACCTTCTCCGAAATGGCTGCTGGCGCCAAAGTGCCCCGCAGTTGGGCCCGCCATCCGCCAGGCTTCGAACACGGTGTAGTGCTGCCCCAGGTAAGTCTGATGGACCTCCTCGCGGGTGACTAGGGTAGTGGAGAGATAAGCGACCGAGATCGCGGCGAAGTTGTTGCGCAGCATGCTGTAGAGGCTGGAAGCATAGCCGACGCGCTCGCGCGCGATACATGAAAGCGTCGCCGCCGACAGGGTGGGAAAAATCATTCCCGCGCCCACTCCCTGGTAAACGCTGGGCATGACGAAGTTCCAGATCCCCATCTGCAGGTCGAAATGCGACATCTGCCACAGCCCCAGCGCGCTCAGCATAAAGCCCACTGAGACCGAGATGCGGGTGTCGAAGTGCAGGCGCGCAAGCTGGCCCACCACCAGCAGAGTGACGACCAAGGCAATACCGCGCGGCGCCATCGTAATCCCCGCCATCATGGCGGAATAGCCCAGGTACTCCTGCAGGAAGATCGGATTGAGCACGCCGCCGCCGTAGGTTACGAAAAACATCGCCACCACCAGGAAGACGGCGATGGTGAAGGCGGGTATCTTGAGGATTCTGAAGTCGATGATCGGCTCGGAGAAGGTCAGCTCGCGAACCACCAGCCCAACCAGGCTGATGGCTGCCAGCGCTGTCATCCATACCACCCACGGCGCCGCGAACCAGTCGGCGCGCTGCCCCCGGTCCATCACTATCTGCATGCTGCCCAAGCCCAGGACCAGCAGCATGATTCCCAAGTAATCCACCTTGCCGCCGCTCGCCCGCCGCTTGCGCATAAAAGCCGGGTCATGGACGAACGCGGAAACCATCAGCACCGCGATCGCTCCCACCGGGATGTTGATGTAGAAGTTCCAGCGCCAACTCCAGTTGTCGGTGATCCATCCGCCCAGCGTGGGGCCGATAATCGGCGCCGCCATGATCCCCAAACCCCAGGTTGCCATCGCCATGGCCTGCTCCTGGGGCGGGAAGGTTTCCATCATGATCGCCTGCGACGACGGCACCATCGCCGCTCCCGCCACGCCCTGCAAGAGGCGGAACAGCACCATCTGATCGAGGCTGCGGGCGGCGCCACACAGGCCCGAGGCGATTACGAAAGTCACCACCGAGGTGAGGAAATAGCGCTTGCGCCCGAAGCGCGAGGAAATCCATCCGGTCATCGGAATCATGATCCCGTTGGCCAGCAGGTAGCTGGTCAGGACCCAGGTGATTTCATCGACGCTGGCCGAAAACGCGCCCTGCATGTGCGGGAGGGAAACATTGATGATCGAGGTGTCGAGCATCTCGAGCATCGTGCCCAGCATCACCGCGATCGCGATCAGCCATTTGTGGCTGTGCTCGTAGGCCCGCTCGTCGATCGTCTCCTCGCCTGCCTCGGGACCGTCGGCAGGCGTGGCGGGCGGCGTCGCGTCAACGAGCGTGTTGGCGCGTTCGTCTAAAACAGTGGCATTATCTTTGGGGGCGGAGGCCATGTTGGACGCTGGACGGCATTGTAGATGGCGGCGGATAATGGCGAAACGTGGTTTGCGACCGGTCCGCCGTGTCAGATGAAATGTTGTTCTACGTAGGTCAGCGCCGCTTCCAGGTCGGGCAGGATCTTGGTGCAAAAACGGACCATCCAGGGCGAGGCATCGGCAAAGCTCAGGGGACTGAACGCGATAACGAACTTGCCCAGGTGATAGCTGGCGTAAAAGGTTTCCATCGAGGTGCCGATGGAAGGTTTGTTGTAATTGACCAGCAGGAGGTCGGCGTCGCGGATGTCCTGGAGGTCGAATTCGACGATCTCGTTGGCGGAATCGATCTCATGGTCGCGGAAGTTGCGGCGCATCGGATCGAGCAGGATGAAGCGGCCCGCCAGCCGCTCCTTGGCGCGGGTGCGCCAGTCCTTGGCGGTGTTGGGAGTGGCGTCCATGATGGGGCCGCAGAGATAAATCTTCCTCGCCTGGTTGGCCATGCGGGCCAAAGCATAGCATAGGTGCTGCATCGGGCGCAGGATGCCGGTCGCCCTCGAATACGGCTTGGGGGGACTAGGAATAGGCGCCGATTAAAGTTTAAATAGATTGAAGGTGGGGAGAGTATGGCAGTTCAGTGGCTCAAGCCTTAAAAGCTCAACAGGTTCAGGTGGTGGAACCGCAGCCGGTGCACGCCGCGCGCAGCACGCTTGAGGGGCACCAGCTCACCAAGCGTTACTCCGGGCGCGCGGTGGTCGACCAGGTCGAGGTGCGGATCCGCGGCGGCGAGGTGGTCGGCTTACTGGGCCCCAACGGTGCCGGCAAGACGACCACTTTCTACATGCTGGTCGGGTTGCTCAAACCCGACGCCGGCCGCGTGGCGCTCGACGGCGAGGACATCAGCTATCTGCCGCTTTACCAGCGCGCGCGCCGCGGCATCAGCTATCTGCCCCAGGAGCCGTCGGTGTTTCGCAAGCTCACGGTGGAGCAGAACCTGCTGGCGGTGCTGGAAACTCTGCCCTTAACCGAGGAGGAGCGCCAGGGGCGGCTGCAATCGCTGCTGAGCGAACTCGACATCAGCCATCTGGCGCGCAGCAAGGCCGGAGTGCTGTCGGGAGGCGAGCGGCGGCGGGTGGAAATCACGCGGGCGCTGGTGCTCAACCCTTCATTTTTGTGCCTGGACGAGCCGTTTGCCGGAATCGATCCGATTACGGTGATCGAGATTCAGCGCATCATCCATTATCTCAAGGAACGCGGCATCGGCGTGTTGATGTCCGACCATAACGTGCACGAAACCCTGTCTGTGATCGACCGCGCCTACGTCATCCATAGCGGCAGAATCCTGATGGAAGGCAAGCCCCAGGAGATCGTCGAGAGTTCCGCGGTGCGCGAAGTCTTTTTGGGCGAAAGCTTCCAGATGCGCTGACGCCATAGTCTGGATCCTCATAAAACAAAGCGCCACCAAGGGTTTCTGCTGCCTTTTCCCTGACCAGCAGGCTGCGGAAAAAGGACTTCCGCAGCCTGCTCCCTCTCTCTTATCTCTCCCATAGGGAGAGAAGATTAAGGAAAGAAGCCAGCTTTTATGCAGGGTGCTGAAAGCGAACATCACCGCAAATGCCCGAAAACTACTTTTTCCGCACCCTGCTAGGGAGAGGGGAGGGTCAGGGTGTTTCCGGCTGTTACTGTGGCGATAAACGTTGCCAGGGACTCGACCGGCGGGCGTTGGACAGTAATACTTGAATTTATGAGCGTCTTAATACCCTACGTGGTCGAGCAGACCGGGCGCGGCGAGCGCTCCTATGATATCTTCTCGCGGCTGCTTCGCGACCGGATCGTTTTTCTGGGCGGGCCGATCAGCGACGACGTGGCCAACCTGATCTCGGCGCAGCTCCTGTTTCTGGAGGCCGAAAACCCCGAGCAGGAGATCAACCTTTACATCAATTCGCCGGGCGGGTCGGTGACGGCTGGACTTGCCATCTACGACACCATGCAGTTCATCAAGCCGTCGCTGTCCACCCTGTGCGTCGGGCAGGCCGCCAGCATGGCGGCGGTGCTGCTGGCGGCGGGCAGCAAGGCTCGACGCTATGCTTTGCCCCATTCGCGCGTGATGATCCATCAGCTGTCAGGGGCGTTTGAGGGACAGGCCTCCGACATCGAGCTGCACGCGCGCGAGGCCTTGCGGCTGCGCGAGGCGCTCAACAACATCCTCGCCCATCACACCGGCCAGACCGTGCGCAAGATCGAAAAAGACACCGAGCGCGACAGCTTCATGAACGCGCATCAGGCAGTCGAGTACGGCATCGTCGACGAGATCCTGGAGTCACGCCACGGCAAGGCGGGCAACGCGAAGGCCCAGCCGTAAAGGTTTCCTTACCGGCACCGATAGGCGAGACAGACCGAACGCCGGGGGAGTTCCAGGCCGCACGAGGTATGATGCTCTGCGATTGTGGCCCGAGCCGGGTTGAGGTCGGCAGGCGGGAGGCGCGAAACTCAACCTCCCGCCACTAAAGTAATCAGCCTGCAAAACTACAGCTGACACACACCTGACAGGTTGGATTGGTAATTACTGGCGGGGCGCTTTGGCCGCTCAGGTCGGTGCAGGTATCGTTGTTGTGACAGGGGCTCGCATTCGTCCCGACCGTGCACTGCGCGACGATCTTCACTTCGCCTGAGCTCTTATTTACGCAGGCGAACGTATGGCCGGTCGTGTTAGTGCTCGCCAAGGTCTGCCCGATGGTTTGCCAGCCGTTGGGAAACGGGCCTCCCACGAAGCCGCCGAAAAACGTATTCACCGAAACGACAACCGGCAACAAGTTTGCCCCGGAATTATAACTACAGGAGTAGCCTCCGGTGACGACTTCGGAAAACATAGGGCATGAAACGTCAATATTAAACGAACCGTTGGCAGAAACAGGAATATTGTCGGAACAGACCTCTGTAAACTGTGCGCGAGCTGGCGATGCCGCAATTGCCATCAAGCTGAGCGCCAAAACTGATTTCGCTAGATAGAAATGGCCCCGTTTGATACTCCGAAGTGGCCCCACCCTGGCTAGCCGAGCATCCTGCTGAAAGGGCAGGAGGCCGGGATGAAGAGGAGAGCAAAGGTGGAGCTATTCGAGGAGATACGCCGGGAA
>DASZGF010000282.1:0-2471 GCA_035939115.1 Binataceae bacterium (SeqCode) | reverse complement strand
CGAGTGCGTCGGCAGCACGCGGCGAGAGGTCTAGGATGCGACCGCGAGTGTATGGACCTCGGTCGTTGATTTTGACGACGACCGAGCGGCCGTTGTCGAGGTTTGTCACGTTCGCATAAGAGGCCAGCGGAAGCGATCGATGCGCCGCGGTGGCGCTGACGGTGTCGAGGATCTCGCCGCTGGCGGTCTGCCTGCCGACGAGGTTGTACCAGGCAGCTTTCCCGAACAGACTAAAACCAGTAGCGCGCAACTGCCCGCAATAAGGGACTGGGATGCCGCCGCACGCATCTGCTGCGGGCTCGAAACTTTCACACCGTTGCTCCACCCGCTGGGAGCTGTAGTCGACAGACCAACCTTCGTGAGTCGCCCCCCAGCGGAGACTGGAAGACTTAATGGTCGGAGCTGCTTCGCTTCCCTGGAAAAAGCCGGCGTCCTCGCTCGGGTAATGGGATGTGCTCTTCTCCGGCGTCTTGTCGATTGCGCAGGCGGACGTCACCAAACAGGCGCAGGAAATGCCGAATAATCGACGCATTGACATTGCATCTGATCCTTCTCGCTGGCATTCCCTTCGCGTGCGCAAGACGCATTGCGCTACTCCATGCCAATATTATTGGCCGGGCGAGGAAATGCAGTTCGGTGGGAGCCCGCTTATCCCAGACGGAATCGGGCCTGCAAGGTGACACAGAAAGGTTAGACAGTCTAAAACTGCACTGTCAACCGACGCGTCACTTCCGATTGTAACAGATTTTTGCTGTTTGTAATTGGCCCATGACGGCGGTGCCTACTGGATCGTCCGCTCACTTGTCACGATATTACTATAAATTTGACTGCTATACTTGGGAGAACGGTGCATGTACCACGAGCATTGCATTTTAATGATCTACTAAAAGCGGTACCCCAAGCAAATCAATGCGGTTAACCAAAGGTTTCTTTCACGAAGAAAGGCGGTGCCGAGGACCGGTCCGCAGCTGTTACTTGCGGCTATTGCCGCCGACTACACTGTCGTATTGTCCCGAGGATGCGATGGTAGTTGAGGCTAGCTGTCGGTTCGGCAGTAAGCCCCATAATTGTCACAAGGGACCGAAGCGGTGTGACCGTGCGGATCGCGCGACACGGTGCCAGCCCCAGCCGCCGCCTTCGCGGACCAGATAGATCGACGGTGCGGCCCCAAGTTCAACCGCGATCAGCTTGGCTCGGACGGCGATCGGAGCCGCCTGAACCGACACCGCATCCAGCGCTGACAAGCCGGAGGTTGACGATCACTTGTCGGGCGGCGTCGCGGCGCGTACCCGCACGTCGTCATCGGGCAGGAATTCCATGCCGACATCGTCGAAGGCGCGCTGGAGAGCACCGATCGTGACCGCATCCGGCCGCTGCCGCTCCATTTCGAAGCTATCGATCACGTTGGCGGGGACCGAGGCGGCGCTGGCCAACTTACTGAGAGCCCAGCTGAGCAACGTGCGGGCTGAGCGGCGGTGATGCCTCCGCAGTTCCTGGCCTGGCAATTCTGGGGCGTGATTTCGCCACATTTACCAAACAAACGCCACATGAGAATGTTGCCCCCAAGAACCGGCCGGACCATCCCCACCGGTTCCTGCTGCCGCGCGACCGGGATCTACATACATAATTGTGTGCCCATTCGCGCGAAACGGTATCCGCTCACGCTGCGGCAAGTCGACAGGGCGCGCGGCATCGTCGGGACTGTTCGATGCGCAGGCCGGCCGGGCCGTCGCAAGGTCTCATTCCCTACACTTGAAGGGATAGACGGCCGGTTTGACCATGTCCGCGCCGTGTTCGGAGGACGATGCAATTCCAGAGGTAAATTTTTTCGAGAATTGCGGAACCTTCGACACTTATAGTTGTATATCTGACCTCCAGTGCCTCGTTCATCATGCGCCGCTGGTCGCCGGGGTTCCTCCACTTGCAGTTGTGGAGTTGGCGCCACGACAGCGATCCGGATACTCGAGTGTTGCTGGCCAAATGGTAATACAATACGACGATGACCGATCGAAGAACGAAACCGGCAGTCAGGGTGGACGTGCTCCTCCATCTTGTCTTCTTCGGGCTGATTGGTGCCGTGACGATTATCCTGTTTAGTGTCGCCGCTGTGTCGCTCCTCGATATTGGGCGGGAGCCACCCACAGGCTCCGGCACTGGCCACAGTGTCCTTTCATACAGCGGTGCGAATGCCGCGTCAGTCCCGCCAGAAACCTCTTTAGTGAAGGTCCTGCCGGCGTTCCCACAACAAGGTACGCCGACCTCTGAGACGTCAGGGCCATCGGGAGCAGAACCGGCTCATGAACGGCCATCACCTGACGGCGACGCGAGCACCACAACACCGGAGACCGCCGATGCCGCGGGTGTCTCCGCCATCGAAACGCGCTCTACCGAGGTCATTGGGTCGGAAAATGCCGCTGCTGGACCCCTGCTGGCCGCGGACGCTAACGTCATACCAGATGCTTCTCGAAGCG
>DASZGF010000281.1:0-11892 GCA_035939115.1 Binataceae bacterium (SeqCode) | reverse complement strand
GCCGAGGAATTCCAGGAACTGGGTCGAGCGGATGATGGTGTAGGGGATGCCGGAGGTCTTGATCAGTTTCTCCTGGGCGACCTTGGCGCGGAAATAGCCATTGTCGGTCCGGTCGATTCCGACGATGGATAGCGCGACATGGTGCCGGACGCCGGCTGCGGCCTCCGCCGCGAGAAGGTTGCGGCCGGAGGTCTCGAAGAATTCCAGCACCGCCTTGTCTTCAAATGAGGGCGAATTGGCGAGGTCGATCACCACCTGCGCACCAGCCATGGCCTCTTTGAGGCCCTCGCCGGTGATGCTGTTGACCTGCTGGGCGAGGCGGCGACGACCTCGTGGCCACCCTGGCGCAGAATGGCGACGGTCTTGGAGCCGATCAGGCCGGTGCCGCCGATGACGACGATCTTCATGGCTTACCTCCCTTCTCAAAGCCGCAGGCTCAGCGCCTCGTACAGTTCGTCAAGCGCCGCCAAGGAATGGTACCATCGGCTAATCTGAAGGCAACCGCACTATTGCCGAACGGAATCTCGACCTTGGCACCGGTCCGCAGGTCGTCGCGAGATAGCCCGCTCGCAATCGCGCCTGGCGGTCAAATCTGACAATCCGTCTGGTACATGTCTGCAATGCAAATGGCAGGTGACCGGTGTCGATTTGTTCGCGTACAAAACAATTCAAATTAAGGCTGCGTACTCGTGGCAGCGATGCGAAGAGGCCTCGCACTGCTCAGGTTTGGTTCAAGACAATCTTCACCGTGATCGAGGCAGATCGAAGACCATGGAGTGATGGGCTTTAATCCGCAAACCGGCCAGCATGCGCCGCCACCGCGACACCGGATCCAGGAACCGGCACGGAGGCCGGCGCTACGGGTAAAACTGGCAAATATGAGAGGAAAATCCTCAGACTTGAAAACCGAGAATCTAATGGCGCCGTTTAGTCTCATCGAGGGTCGAGATCGGGCCATCGTCTGCAATCCACTATCCAAAGCCATGATGGCGAACTACCTGGCCGACGGCGGCGGGGTATCGGGACAAAGGATTTTCGCTTCAGGGATAGCAGAGGTTTTTGCAGGAAGATTTTTTTGACTAATCAGATCACTCCCTTCGTCTTCAACTCGTCGAGTTGTTGTTGGCCCAGCCCCAGCATCTGGCCGTAAATCTCCGCGTTGTGCTGGCCCAGCAGTGGGGCGCTTTTGACCTCGGCGGGAGAGTCCTCCAGCTTGACCGGGCAGCCCGGCATCGAGATTTTGCCGCGCGCGGGATGCTCGATATCGACGATCATCTGACGCTCGCGCAGGTGGGGATCGTTCAGCAGTTCGACCGTGTTCAGCACCGCGCCGCAGGGGACGCCGGCACTGCCGAGGATCTTCATCACCTCATGCTTGGTGTGGCGCGAAGTCCATTCATTTAGAAGCGCGCTAAGTTCCTCGTTGTTCTTCGCGCGCGCCTTGGGGTTGGCAAACCGCGGGTCGTCGGCCAACCCCGGCTGATCCATCGCGCTGCACAGCGCGCGCCACATTTCC
Organism: Binataceae bacterium (SeqCode); assembly: GCA_035939115.1. Classification (GTDB taxonomy): domain Bacteria; phylum Desulfobacterota; class Binatia; order Binatales; family Binataceae; genus JAJPJA01. The sequence continues at coordinate 10,376 of DASZGF010000281.1, read as the reverse complement.
TCGTTGGTGGTGAGCATGAACACGTAGTCGTCGTCGCCGCCCGGCGCACACTTATAGATGTCGCTGATGCCGGGGCCGAGCTTGTTGCCCATGCGCCGGACCGGCTTTTGCGACATATAGGTGCCCATCATCGGCACCCGGACGAAGTTGACCACCGCGTCCTGCATCGCGACTTCCACCTTTTGTCCTTTGCCGGTCTCCCCGCGCTGGATATAGGCCGCCAGCACGCCCAGCGCTGCGTGGATACCAGTGCCGGTGTCGCCGATCGTGGGGCCAGGTTTCAGCGGCGGCGAGCCCGGGAACCCGGTAATCGACATCGCGCCGCCCGTGGCCTGCGCGATCATGTCGAAGCTTTTATACTCGCTGTAGGGTCCGTAGGTGCCGAAGCCCTTGATAGTCAGATAGATCAGCCGCGGATTGACTTCGCGCAGCACGTCGTATCCGACGCCGAAGCTTTCCAGCGTCCCGGGCGAGAAGTTTTCAGTCAGCACGTCAACTTGTTTGACCAGGTCCAGGAACATCGCTTTGCCGTGCTCGTGCTTTAAGTTGAGCGTGATGCTGCGCTTGTTGGCGTTGAGCAGGATGAAATAGTAGGAATCGACGCCGGGCTTTTCGGTCGCCAGCCAGCGCCCCTGGTCGCCCGCGCCGGGGCTCTCCAGCTTGATCACGTCGGCCCCCAGCCAGGCCAGTATCTCGGTGCATGAAGTGCCGGCTTCGAACTGTGTAAGGTCGAGAATCTTGACGCCTGCCAGCGCTTTTTTCATGGCCCACCTCCGGTTCGCGTGTTGGATCGCGGCGAGTCTACACCCGCCGCAAAGCTTTGCAACCGGGACGGCAACCGGCTAATTGATTGCCCTAGCAGGGTGTCGGAAAGGAATGTCGACTAACTGAAACCGCATTCAACACCCTGCATAGATTCGCAGCATGGGGTGACAATGAAGGCATTGGTAGTGGGCGGAACCGGTCCGACCGGACCTTTTCTGGTGAGCGGTTTGTTGCAGCGTGGCTACGCGGTCACGATTCTGCATCGTGGCACTCATGAGATTCCCGAAATTGGACCGGAGGTGGAGCATATCCACGCCGACCCGCACTTTCGCGAGACCCTGGACGAGGCGCTGGCGCATCGCAGCTTTGACCTGGTGCTGGCGACCTACGGCCGCATCCGCTTTGTGGCCGAAGCGACGGTGGGCAAGACGCGGCGCTTCATCTCGATCGGCGGCGTGCCCTGTTATCGCGGCTATTATCACACCTCGGCAAACTTTCCGGCGGGGATGCCGGTACCGATTCCGGAGGATGCGCCCCTGGTCGATAACGAGGCGGAAGAACGCTTCGGCTACCTGATTGCGACCACGGAGCACGAAGTAATGCGGTGCCATCCGAATGCCGCCGTCTTCCGCTATCCCTACGTGTACGGGCCCTACCAATTGGTGCCGCGCGAATGGTCGATCATCCGGCGCATCCTGGATAAGCGCAAATTTATCCTTTTGCCGGACAATGGAATGGCCCTGATGACCCACGGCTACGCGGAGAATCTGGCGCACGCTGTGCTGCTCGCGGTCGATCAACCGCAGGCGTCGGCGGGTCAGGCCTACAATTGCGGCGATGAGATTCAATTCACGATGCGCCAGTTGGTTGAAGTGATCGCGCGCACCATGAACTACGATTTGGAAATAGTCAACGTACCCGGCGGACTGCCGATTCGGGCGGGTGCGCAGACCCCGACCCATCATGGGATGGTCGATATCTTCAAGGCCAGGAGCCAACTGGGCTACAGGGACGTCGTAAGCACGCTCGAAGCGGTGAGGAGAACCATCCAATGGTACCTGGAGCATCCGCTGGAGCGCGGCGGCGATATGGAACGGCGCCTGCTGGATCCTTTCGACTATGACGCCGAGGATCGATGGATGAGCATCGCCAAAGGATACCAGCGCAAGATGACGGAGGTCGAAGTCCGCAAGCCGGGGCCGAGCGCGCATCCATATCCTCATCCCAAGGTGCCGGGCCTCAAGCGCGACCATCGCAACCGCTGAGCCGCGGCCGCTAATTTTTCTTCAGAGCGGGATCGTCAGAAGACAAGCACTTCGCCCATACGCTTCCCGGCGCCGCTTTGGAACCGACGGCAGTGGCGACCGCGACGATCTGTTTGCGCGCTGCTTCGCAATCAGAAACGTTGTCGAAAGATTCCGAATGTTTCCACTCGCGTACGGGTGCGTTCACGTTCATCGTGCCTTTGGTCGAGGGTGCGATCAGGAGATACCAGGCGATCATGGCGAGTCCGGCGGCATGAAACGGCTTCATGGCGTTGTTGTAACTCAAAGCTATAGAAAGTGAAAGCGTGCGCAGCGGATTGCTTTTACAGTCAAAACACAAAAGAAAAGGAACCGGCACGGAGGCCGGCGCTACGGACTCGGAACCTGCACGGAGGCCGGCGCTACGGACTCGGAACCTGCAGGAGGCGAATCGATAAGAGCGCGGCGTTATGGATTCGAGGTGGTGAATTCGGGCATCACCTCGCGGGCAAAGAGCTGCATCGAGGAGCGGTTGAGAAAAACGCAGCAAAAGAAACTCGTGCCCAGTTCCTCGATCCAATTGCGCAGCAAGCGCCGGAGCTCGGCCGGCGTTCCCGCCAGGACCATCGGGGACTGGAGCACCTGCTCGCTGGTCAGCCCGACGCTGTCGCCTACCGATTTAAGCATCGCGTCGGCTTCGCTCTTGTCAGGCGCGATCATTACAAAGGAAAAACTCGACAGCTCGATTGAATCGGGGTCGCGACCGGCGGCGCGGGCGTGCTGCTTCAACTCAGCGAGCTTTTTCTTGAAGCGCGGAGCGTCATAGTTAAGTTGCCCCATGTCGGAGCGGCCGGGCGGGACCAGATTGACGATATCAGCCTGCTGCGCGGCCAGTTCGATGATTGCTTTGCGAAACCCGCCGAGCATTATCGGTGGATGCGGCTTTTGGACGGGTTTGGGAAAGTTTACGCCGCGCGTCACCGAATAATATTTCCCCTGGAAGTTGGTCTCCTCTCGCTTCCACATCGACTTGAGTATCGCGATTCCTTCCGCCAGGCGCGCGGTGCGCTCCTGGTTGTCCGGAAAGGGGATATCACAGGCGTCGAATTCCTGGCGCAGCCATCCGGTGCCGAGGCCGACGATTAATCTTCCCTCCGAGATGAGGTCCAGGGTCGAGGTCATCTTGGCCAGCAGAGCGGGGTTGCGAAATCCGATCGGCGTTACGTTGGTCATCAGGCGGACGCGTTTGGTCACCGCCGCAAGCGCGGCGAGCGTGGTGTAGCATTCCAGCTTGGGAGTTGTCGGACTGGGCGCCACATTTCGCGACAAAGTCATGTTCATGAAGATGTGGTCGCCGAAGGAGACGCAATAAAAGCCCAGCCTTTCAGCCAGTTCGGCAAAAGCCCTGGCATGATTGAAACCAATCGCCGGCAAGTGGACGTCGAACTTTATCTGCCGCATCAATCACTCCCGCCTGCAAATGCCAATGTTGCCGACAGCGAAATAACAGAAACCACTCGGTTAGACGGTCGACTCATTCACACGCCGGCACGCAATCCCGCTGCGCGCCGTACATTCACCGGGATTGCGCTCTGGCGGCATTGTCCGACCAGCGGCTCGAAGTCGGAGTCGTCCGCAATCAGGCGGTCGGTGCATCCACCGGTCTGCGGCTGCGCGCCGGCGTCGTCGCGTTCGGGCAGGTCGCCCCACGAGTGGGCCATCGACACCACACCGCGGCGCAGTCCGGCTTCGGCCCGCGCGACACCCGCAATCGCGCCGTTGGCCGACTCGATCCGCACCAGGTCCCCATTTTTGATGCCGTCTTCGAGCATATCGTGCGGATTCATGTAGGCCGGATTGCCGGGACCTTTGCTGTTGAGCGCGGCCAGGTACACGCCGGTGGAATTGAAGACCTCGCGCATGCGGCGCGAGATCAGCCGGTACTTGAATGACTCGTCCTCGGTATAACTGCCGCCTGATACAATCGGTTCGGCAATGACTCTGCGCAGATCTTCAAGGAAGAGCGGCGGCGCCAGATCAAAATGGCCGGCCGTGGCGGGATCGCGCGGCGCCACGCGTACGCGCGCATCCTCAAAGACATGGCCGCTGGGATATTGACGCACACGATCGAGCGCAACGCGCGCATCGGCCGCCTCGATTTCCATCAACTCCTCGATAGTCGGCTTCCGATCGATATTGACGGCTCGTCCGCGCACCGGCGGTCCCAGCGGCGAGCGGCCCAGCGTCAACGGCACGCGCATCCGATGGGCCATTCCCCAGAAGAACTCCCACTCCTCGATGACGTCGAAGCTGGGCTGGATGAAGGCCGGTGTGTATTGGGCGAAAGCGTCGGTGAAGTACCACTCCAGATGCCGCGAATAGTCGGGCTTTTCCAGCGAGAGCTTGCACCCGAACACGTAGTCGGCCAGGCGCGCGGTGGGCGACATGATCACGTCGAGCACTACCAGCAATTCCAACGACTTGAGCGCCTTCACCACCTTGGTCTGATTGGGGAAGGCGACGGCGGGGTTGCCGCCATTGCAGATGAAGGCGCGAATCTGCCCTTTGCCCGGCGTGAGGATCTCGTCGGCAACCGCCGCGGTCGGCTGCTGGAAGTTCATGGCGCGCAGGCCGCGCACGCGAGGCTGATCGATTCCTTCCCAGAAGTTGAACGGGTCGCCGGCTTCGGCGCGGGGAGTATGAGGAGTCCCCAGCACGCCAGCATTGTTCACGTACTCGCCCTCGCGCGCGTAGCGTCCACACAGAGTGTTGAGCAAATTCACCAGCATCTCGGTGGACAGCGGATGCGGAGCCATGTTGGGGCCGGTGCCGGCGACCACCGACCCGCGCGGCCCTTTTGCGAACAGGCGCGCCGCCGCGAGCAAGTCCTGGGCCGGTATGCCCGCGCGACGCTCCACGTAATCAGGCGTGAATGGATCCACCGCTTCGCGAAGCTCCGCGAGCCTGCGCGCGTTGAGGTCCACGAAGTCCTTGTCGTACAGGCCCTCCGTCAGGATTACGCGCACCATCCCGGCCAGCAGCGTCGGATCCTCGCCGGGCCGGACCTGAAGGTGCAACGCGGCGTATTGCGCCGTTTCGGTCCGCCGCGGATCGATCACGATCACCTTCAGTCCGCGCCGCACGCAATCGCGAAGGTACGCGGAGGCGTTGGTGCACGGCACCTTGACCGCCTCTACCAAATAAGACTGCAGCGGGTTGGTGCCGACGAACATGACGACGTCCGAATCGATTACCCTGTGCCATCCGGCGCGCCAGTAACCGTGCAGCGCCATCGCCATCGCCTTGGCCGGCTGGTCGATAGTGACCGTCGTATAAAAGGAAGGCGAGCCGATTCCGACCAGCCAACTGCGCGCCATCTCGAACGTGACACTGGCCCAGGACTTGGTTCCGTTGTAGAGCGCGACCGAGCGCGGGCCATGCTTGTCGATGATTCGCTTGAGCTTCGCGGCGACCTCGTCCATCGCCTGCTCGCTGGGAATCGCGTCGAAACGCCCGTCCGGATTTTTACGCAGCGTGCTGCGCAATCGGCCCGGGTCATTGTGTTGCTCGACGAGTTGGCGTCCCTTGATACAGGTAAAGCCCTGGGAGAGCGGATGCTCGCGATCGCCGCGCACAGCGAGGACGCGATTATCCTCGATGTCAACCTCGATTCCACAAAAAGCATGACAAAACCGGCAAAAGCTTTTGTGCGTCGTCATAGCTGCAAGCGCCTTCGATGCAGCGCGGCTCACGACGCGCCGATGCTGTGCGCGAAAGACCAACCGCTGTTTCAAGAGTTCAGTTAGATCCAACGCCGAGGCTATCAAAGAACAGCCGCATCGTCGACGACGGCCCCTCGATTGCGGCCGCTTTTGCGAGGCCGGGCTTGAAACGCCCGGCGCCATCGGGTAGCGCAAATGGGCGTATGAGAAAGATCGACCTGCAGGGCGCCGGTGTGCGCCTCAATTGCCTGGACTATGGCGGCGAAGGTGCGCCGCCCATCCTCTTTATCCACGGCGGTGCCGCCCACGCCCATTGGTGGGATTTCGTTGGCCAGCGGCTCGGGCCAAGCTGCCGTTCGTTCTCGATCGACTTGCGTGGGCACGGCGACAGCGAGCGGCCGGCCGATGGCGACTACAGTGTCGAGGCGCACGTCGCGGACCTGGCGGCGGCGCTCTCCAACTGGGGCCATGGCAAGCCGGTGCTGGCGGCCCATTCGGGCGGATGCTTCGTTGCGCTTCCTTATGCGGCGGCTCACCCGGAATCAATTGCCGGTATGGCGATCGTGGAGCCGCGCGTTTACTGGCCACCCGAGTTGTTGGAACTGGCCGGACGCCGCACCCAACGGCCACATCGCCGATTCGCCAGCCTGGAGGAAGCCTGCGCCTCTTATCGCTTCATCTTTCCGCCAATGGGTTCCATTCCAGAGGTGCTGGCTCACGTCGCGCGGCATAGTTTTCGCCAGGAGCCTGACGGGACGTGGGTCAACAAGACCGAACGGCAGTCGATGGCGGGGATTCTGCACGTTTCCGTGATGGAATACGCCGTGCGGCTGCGATGTCCGACGCTGGTTGTGCGGGGCGATCACAGCGTGCACCTGTCGCCGGAAGATGCGGTCAAACTGACGGCGCTGGCCAACGCCGGCCCGGCGGTGGTAATCAGCAACGCGCAGCACAACGTGATGCTCGACAATCCGCCCGAGGTGGCGGACGCCCTGCGCGACTTTGTCGCGGGTTTAAAATGACTGAAAATGACTGAAATAGTGGGACAGGCGTCCCTGCCTGTCGATGATGCGCGAGACTCTTTTGCTCGCACCACCTTATAAATTCTTCTTCCACCATTGACCTCCATACCCTCGGGCGCTCAAAGCTCCGCCAGAAAATTCGGTGGTGCGAGCGGAAAAAAGCTCGCGCGTCATCGACAGGCAGGGACGCCTGTCCCACTGATTTAAGCAAGCAGTCAACAGAATGGTATGGGCTGCCCGGGCCGAAAGCTGTTCGCGTTTCTACCCTTTGCCGCGGTTGTGGTAGCGTTCGGCCAAGCATCGGGAAAAGGAGGACGCGTTATGGAATATCGTCCATTCGGCCAGACCGGCATTCAAATCTCCGCCATCGGTATCGGTTGTTGGGAAATCGGCGGCGGCTACGGCAGCATCGAGGAGACGGATTTCATCAAAGCGGTGAATCGCGCGCTCGACCTCGGCATCAACTGCTTCGACACCGCCCAGGCGTACGGCATGGGAGCTTCGGAGCGGTCGCTGGCCAAGGCGCTGGGCGGACGCCGCAAAGAGGCGGTCATCACGACCAAATTCGGAGTGGGCTACCCTGACGCGCCCAACTACCGCGACAGCAGCCGCAAACGCATGATGGAGTGCATCGAACAGAGCCTGACCGCACTCAATACCGACCACGTTGACGTTTACATGGTGCATTGGCCCGATGTGAACACGCCTTTCGAAGAGACGATGCAGGCGCTGGACGACCTGGTGAAGCAGGGCAAAACGCGCGCGGTGGCGGTTTCCAACTACCGTCTGTCCCAGATCGAAAGAGCGATGAAGACGCGGCGTATCGACGTCGTGCAGTACTGCTGGAACATGTTCGACCGGCGCATGCAGAAGGAAATCTTCCCGTACTGCCGCCAAAACGGAATCGGGGTGATGGCTTACGGCTCGCTGGCCTATGGGATGTTGAGCGGCACGTTCAGCGCCGAGATGAATTTCGATTCCGATGACTGGCGCTCGCGCCGCGGCCGGTTGGGCAACATTAATCTGTTTCAGCATCTGTTCGGCCCCGAGCAATTCGTCAAAAACATTCACGCGGTCGAAGAACTCAAGGCGATCGCGAAGCGCTACGGCAAGAACCTGCCTCAGCTTGCCTTGCGCTGGACGACCAGCAACCCGGTGATCAGCACGGCGCTGGTCGGATGCCGCAATGAAAAGGAGGTCAACGAGAACGTCGGGGCCCTGGGATGGACGATCTCCGACGCTGACATGAAGGAGATCGACGAGATCTTTAAGCGCAATGGTGTCATCACCGAGCCCGACATGTGGCTGGAGCAGGATTAAAGACGGAGAAAAGAGAAACGAGAAAAGAGAAAAGAGAGATCGGCGTGGAGAATCACTATGACCGACGTAGAAAGGCTGATCGCCGTCGAGGAAATCAAACAGCTCAAGGCCCGTTATTATCGCTGCATGGACACGAAGCAGTGGGCCGGATGGGAAGACGTGTTCACCGCCGACGCCACTATGGACGTCAGCGAGGAGCGGCCGCCGGGCAGCACTGAGAACGTGCCGATTATAAAAGGCAGGGATAAGATCATCCCGTATGTGAGCAAGGTTCTTGATGGGGTAGTGACGGTCCATCACGGGCACATGCCGGAGATCGAAGTGACCTCGGATACGACGGCGCGCGGCGTCTGGTCAATGGAGGATAAGCTCCAATGGCCCAACGGCAAGACCAGCATGCACGGCTACGGCCATTATCACGAAACCTACGAGAAGGTCGGCGGCAAATGGCGGATCAAGACGCTGAAGCTGACGCGCCTGCGTATTGATCGAAGCTGAGAAACGAGAAAAGAGAAATGAGAGGTCGGAAGTGAGTAGTGAGAGGAGAATTAACCTCTCTTTTCTCATTTCTATTTTCTCTTTTCTCCTCAGGTGAAGGCTATGGATCAAAAAGGTAAAGTGGCAATTATCACCGGGGCCAGCCGCGGGATGGGCAAGCAGATGGCGCTGCGGCTGGCCCGGCGCGGCGTGAACGTGGTGCTGGCGGCGCGCACCGTTGGCGCAAACGAGAGCGAATGGCCCGGATCGTTGACTGAAACCGCCAATGAGATTCGCGCGCTGGGAGTCGATGCGGTCCCGGTCAAGTGCGATCTCACGATTCGCAAGGATGTTGAGAACCTGTGTCATACCGCGCTCGAAAAGTACGGGCACGTTGACTACCTGCTGAACAACGCGCGCTATGTGGGCGAAGGTCACTTCGACAAATTCGTCGATATCAGCTTCGATCTGTGGGACAAGTATCTGGCCGCCAACGTGATGGCGCCGATTATCGCTACGAAGATCTGCCTCCCGGAGATGGCCAAACGCAAGAGCGGCGTGATCGTCAGCACGACTTCGGCGGCGGCGTACCATGACACCGGACTGCCCGGCGGGCGTGCGGGTACGGGACCTCACTATCCGCTGACCAAGGCGGCGCTCAACCGCTTCGTGACCGCGGTGTCGCTGGAGACCGAGGAGCTTGGCATCCCGGTCGTAGCGCTCGATCCCGGCGCGACTCTCACCGAGCGGATCAAGGTGCAGACCGCCAAGTTCGGCTACGACATGAGCATCTTCCAGTCCATGGAAATTCCCGCCGCGGCCGCCGAGTAGCTGTGCACCTGTCACTATCCGATGCGTTACAACGGTCAGATCGTAGTGGCGGCGGTGCTGGTCAAGCAGTTCAATTTGCTGAAGTGAACTGGCCGCACCGCAAATGTGATTCCAATCCGAGCCGCGCGCGTGAGCGAGCGGTCTTTTTCGCGTTGGCCCACCTGACCGCTCCCTCACGGTCGCGGCTCGGATTTTGCCGTCATTCCGGCACCGAAGAGGGAAGCCAGCTTGAACTCACCACAGAAGGCCAGCGAATGCCTCGGCGGCAATCGTGGAGTTGAAATATTCTCGCACGGCTTGAATTTGGCCGTTTAGAAAATCGAAGACCATACCGTAATCATTTTCGTACAGCTTTCCATTTTTGAGCTGGCCGCGCATCCGGGCTTCGCAGATGACGACGTCGCCATCGCGATACAGATGTTGTATCGCGATGTCGCGTTTGCGGTTGAAGAATGCTCGCGACAACTTCTCCATGTATTTTGCCGCCGCTTCCTTGCCCTGACGCTGTCCGCTCAATCCTTGCGGCATCAGTCCATGGCTGAACCAGCTCACATCTTCGGCCACGACGCAGAGGGCCGTATCGAGTTCATCGGCAGCCATCGCTGCCAGGAACTCCTGGACTATGGCTTTCTTGTCATCAGGCATTTTTGCCTCCCGTCACGTCCTTCTAAGGTATGGGTTGGATTTCGAGCAAGCGGGTACGTGACGGAGTGTTGCTGCGGCTCATCGGCAAGTGGTTGAACGCAGGCGTAATGGAGGACGGGGCGCTTGAGTACCCCGAGGCCGGCACGCCCCAGGGTGGAGTGATTTCACCGCTGCTGGCGAACATCTACTTGCACGAGGTGCTTGACGATTGGTTCGCGCTGCAGGTTGCCCCGCGCTTGGGGGGCCGCGCGGTTCTGGTTCGATACGCGGATGATGTAGTCATCATCTTCGAGCAAGAGCAGGATGCGCGACGCGTCATCGATGTGTTGCCAAAGCGGTTAGCGAAGTAC
>DASZGF010000280.1:0-6231 GCA_035939115.1 Binataceae bacterium (SeqCode) | reverse complement strand
GCCATCGACCGAGAAGTGATCGCTCGACAGAAGCTTCTTCACCTTGGGCTGCGCCAGCACCGCCGCGAGGAACTTGGCTGCGATGTCGCCTTCCAGCAGCCGGTCGCGGTTCTTCGAGAACACCGAATGGTCCCAGGCTGCATCGTCAACGCCGATTCCGACAAACCAGCGGAACAGCAGGTCGTATTCCAGCCGCTCCATCAGAAGTCGCTCTGAGCGGATCGAATAAAACGCCTGCAACAGCATCGCCCGCAGCAGCTTCTCCGGCGGGATCGATGGCCGCCCGATCGGCGAATAAAGCGACGCAAACTCGCGCTCCAGCGCCGACAACGCCTCGTTCACGATCGTCCGGATCGCTCGCAGCGGATGATCACCCCGCACCCGCGCCTCCAGGTCAACGTAGCTAAACAGCTTGCCCGTTCGATTGTCGCCGCCGCGCACGCACCTTCTCCGAATCTCGTCGGAGCTAATGAATCACGGTCGCCGGTCGACGGCGAGCGCCTTTTTCAACAGCCTGCTAGGCCACTGCCAAAATCAAATTAGGACTAGGGGTCGAAACAGGCCAGTACTGAAAGAGGGCCATTTCAACTCCTTAATAAACTACCCGATGAACGCACCGCGGCAGACTTGTGGCCCTTTATTCCTTAAGAAGCAACCTAGGCCGTCCTGCTGATTAACAGAGCGGCCGGATTCGTTTCCAGAGCCGGGTGGCACACCGGAGCCCGCCAGTCGTCGCCTGCGATCCGGGCGGGGCTTCGGTCCCGCGCCAGATCATCGTCCCCATGGGATCATCGCCCAAACCCGTTCGTGAAAGTAATAAAGGGCGGTTTTGGTGACGACCTCCACCAAGGCGATTGTACCTGCCAGACTGATTTTTCCCGTCACAAATAGGCTGATCACGAAAGTGTCTATCGAGCCCGCGGCTCGCCAGCTGACGGCCTTCAGAAACGAGCGGGTGTGCGCCTCGCCCTGCGTAAAGAATCCCACCGGTTGCTCCGTTGCGATTGCGGGCGGCCTTGGTAGCTGCACACCAAACCCTCACCAGGCCATCGCCGGCGGCTGGGGGCGATAACGACAAGAGCGCGGGGCTTCGGTCCCACGTTTCAGTCGGTTGGCAGCAGTTGTGCTGCCTGCAATGCCGCGATCACCTTTTTTGGTACAAGCACTGCGTTTCTGCGCAAGGGGTGGCTGGCCGTCCTGGTAGTCTTTGGCACGAGCCTGGTAGCGCGCCAATTGAGCGTCAAGTTCCTGTCTTTCCCGATCCCGGTCCATGAGAAGACATGACACCGCCAGCGCTAGAAATTCCATTGTCCTAAAGGACACGCGCATGGGGCTTCGGTCCCGCGCTTTTTCGTGACAGCGACAATGCCTCGGCGTACAGTGCTCCACGGCAGCGCGGGGAGTTAGTAGGGAGGAGCCTACCATGAGGCAGATCCCACTCGTCGTCGGACTTAGCGTTGTCTTTCTTCTGTTGAGCGCCGCCATAGCCGCGAACATTGGCGGTGGGATGCCAGAGATGCGGGGAGCCTGGATCGCGCAAGCACTTAGGTGAGCGGGGCGCGCCGGGCGGCGCCTGAAGCCGTAAGGCTGCTGTCAGCCGAGCGTGCTAGACGTGTCACGCGGCGCAGCTCCATCCGCGCCGTTCGTAACTAACCCAAGGTATTCAACCCGCCCTGGCCGCCCGGGGCGGGTTTTTGCTGGCCTCGTGCTTTTTAGTCCCGCGACCACACCACCGACAGCGGTCTCGAGTTTACGGCTTCGATCCGGTCGGCTTTTCTTTTGCCCTTGTCAGATCCGTCGATGTGCTGGCTTTGCCCGCCTCGAGGTGCAACCGGTTTTGCCGGCTGCGCAAATCGAGCGGCCCATCGCCGTTCGCTCCGTCTTTGAAGATCCAGGGGGATGATGCTCACGACCACTCCGTAATAATCATTAGCGCTCGGTCGCCAGACAGCTTCCCGGAGTGGTGCGAATGGCCGGGGGCGCAACTGTGTTCCGAATAAGGGTAGAGCTGATTTTCAAGAGGTGTTGGAATCTGGTCACACCATTGAGGAGGAGCGCGCGGCTTCCCGTCCCAGGTTATTTGATGATCGGTGACCTAACTGGCTCGATCATGAAGAAATTTCCAAGGAAGGCAGTAAGAGCTGCAAGTGCGGCCACTTCGGTGCTCCCGGTTAAGCCGAGGGCCACATTCGCCGCCCCGACAGCCGCGAGCACGCAGAGCAGTGTCGTGCTGCTGATGTATACCATCCGCTTCATCATCATGGACGCTCCCGCCGCTGTAGGAAGACAACGATAGGGAGAGGCCGGCCGCCCGTCATCTGGCTTGGAGCGGGGACCTGATCAATCGGGATGGTCGCAAGGATCCAGGGGCTCTGTCGCGTGCTCTTGCTGGTCGCACCGCGGGCAGCGGATCGGGTAGCGTTGCTCGCCGCCGACCCATTCCGACTGCCAGGCGGGCGAATGGAAGATGATGCAGCGCATGTCGCCGAACAACCGCCAGACCTTCCCAGCCGCTTCCCATATGCGTTTTGCTGGGAAGCAGATGAGGCGGGAAATCGATCTAAGTGATTGATTTGCTTGGCGCGCTCGGAGAGATTCGAACTCCCGACCCTCGGAATCGAAATCCGATGCTCTATCCAGCTGAGCTACGAGCGCGTTGGCGCCCCGGATATCAGAGATATCCGGGCTGTTCCAGCCAGCGAAATCAGAAGCAGGGATGGCGGCGGCCGTCCTGGCCGATATAGGCGGCCGAGCCCTGATAGCAGTAGTTGCTCGATGGGCCGTCATAAAAGGCGAAGGTGCCGGGCACGTAGCCTGGGCCGTAATTGTGGAGATAGCTGATCCGGTAGGGCAGCCCGTACCAGCCGTGACCGCCGTAGTACTGGGCATGGCGGGGATAGACCCCGAGATCCGCCGCGTTTGCCAGCCCTGGTGCGAGGGCGGCCGCTGACAGCAAAACGGCGGCGATAAGCTTCCACTTGTTCATCTCGATTCTCCGGAAATCCCGCTAAGGCGACCTAGCTAAGCCGATTTTGGTGACAATCTAGCCCGAAACGGAGGAAAATCCCCGTAAAAATCGCGGCTGGATCGTGCCTATTTTTGCCCTTTTCGTGATGCTTAACTTTTTCCCAACACAGTCAAGCGACAGTTCGGCGGGCCGGCCGGGGATGCCGACCCTCCTGCATCACGAAAGGGGCATCCGGGGCCGCCGGGTTTCATGCGCATCACGACCCTCGCTTTGCTGCTTCTCTCTCTGTTCGCCGCGTCGCCGGCGCGAGCCGTGCTGCACATCACCCGCGATCACGGCGGCTATGTCGAGGAATACAAGGCCAAGTACAAGCAGGTCCGCAATAGCGGCGAGCGCGTCGTTATCGATGGCATCTGCAATTCCGCCTGCACGCTGGTGTTCGGCATCGTGCCCTTGAGCAAGATTTGCGTGACGCCCAAGGCCAGCATCGGCCTGCACCTGGCCTATTACGACAAGGCCTTCACCTTCGGCATCAAGGTCACAAGCGCGGAGGGGACCGCGGACCTGATGTCCTATTACCCCGACTCAGTGAAGGACTGGATCCGCCGCAACGGCGGCCTCACCACCGAGATGAAGAAGATCAAGAACGGCGAGGACCTTTGGAGGATCGTCGATCCCTGCCCGGACGAGTGGTAGGGCGAGGGAAGCGGCTTCGGCACATTGATCTCAACAAGGCCGATCTCAGCAAAAAGCCTCCGAGCGTTCGCCCGGAGGCTTTTGTATTTCGAAGCAGGCTTGCGCTCAGCGCTTTGACTTCTTCGCCTTCTTTTTCTTCTTGGCCGCTTTCTTTGCAGTTTTCTTGGCGCCTTTCTTGACAGCCTTCTTGGCTTTCTTCGATGCCTTCTTGGCCGCTTTTTTCGTGGACTTCTTGGCTGCCTTCTTCGCCGCCTTCTTTACTGTTTTCTTGGCTTTCTTCGCCTTCTTGGGCGCGGGCGTCGCAGGTGCCGGCATCGGAGCGGGAGCGCTCGTCGGCTCCGGCGTCGATTCCATCCCGGTGTTTTCAGTATCCATGTGGTCCCCCAGAGGTTTCAATATGATCACGATAGCGGGATTTATAGAGCTGTCAAAGAGAAGCACTTGAATCTCAGCCTTTGCGAAGCCTTGCGTAGGCGGCGAGAGCGCGTTCGCGACCTCTTCGGTGATCGACGATCGGCTCGGGATAGCTCACACCGAGTTCCACGCCCGCGCTTCCTAGTTCAAGCGGGGTGGCCTGCCAGGGCTGGTGGATCAACGGCGCCGGGAGCTCTCCGAGTTCGCTCACCCAGCGGCGCACATAGGCGCCATCGGGGTCAAACTTCTCGCCCTGAAGCACAGGATTGAACACCCGGAAGTAGGGCGCGGCATCGGCGCCGCAGCCTGCCACCCACTGCCAATTGGCAGGGTTGCTACCGGCGTCGGCGTCCACCAGCGTGTCCCAGAACCAGCGTTCCCCCTCGCGCCAATCGATCAGGAGATGTTTGACCAGGAACGAGGCGACCGCCATCCGCACCCGGTTATGCATCACGCCGGTGCGCCAGAGCTGGCGCATGCCGGCGTCGACGATGGGGTAACCGGTCCGGCCGTGCTGCCACGCCGAGAGCGCCTTGGCGTCGTGCTTCCAGGGAAAGGCGTCGAAGGCGGCTTGCAGGTTCCCGGTGGCGAGGTCGGGAACGTTGAATAACAGATGCCGGCAGAACTCGCGCCAACCCAGTTCGCTGAGGAACTTTTCGATATCGCCGGCGAGGCCGCGATGCTCGGCCGCCGCGAAGCGGGCGGCGTGCCAGACCTGCAGCGGGCTGATCTCGCCGAAGCGCAAATGCGGCGAGAGGGATGAGGTGCCGTCGCGGTCCGGCCGGTCGCGATGGCCGGTATAGCCCTTGGCGCCGTCCCGGAGAAAGCCCTTGAGCCGCGTTTGCGCGGCTTTCGCGCCCGGCGTCCAGATCTCACGCAGACCGCCGGCCCAATCGGGGTGATGCGGCTCGAGGCCGAGGCTTTCGAGCAGGTCGCTCTTGATGGCCTCTGCGGGCCGCAGCGACTTCGGCGCAGGCAGCGGCGTTGGCGGGTCGCCCAACGCCAGCACGCGGCGCCAGAACGGGGTGAACACACGAAGGCCGCGACCGTCCTTGTTGCGGATGTCGTTCGGCGAAACCAGGAGGTCGCCGGGAAAGGTTTTCGAATCTACACCGAGCTTTGCCAGCGCGGTTTCAAGCTGTTTGGCGATGGTGAGATGGGGCTCGTGCGCGATCTCGTTCCAGAACACCGCAGCCGCGCCGGCCTCGCGCGCGACGTCGGCGACAACCTTGGCCGCCGGGCCTTGCCGCAGCACCAGGGACGCTCCCTTGGCCTTGAGGCTTGCCTCCAGCGCCCGCAGCGACTGCGCCAGCCACCAGCGCGTCGCGCCGCCGAGCGGGCGCAGGCCCGGGCTCGCTTCGTCCAGCACAAAGAGGCCGATCACCGGCGCACCGGCTTTGGCGGCGGCGTGCAGGGCGGGATGGTCGGAAAGCCGCAAGTCATCGCGAAACCAGACGATGATCGGCGGCGGGGCGGGTGGGTTGGTCATCCGGGGAGACAACTCGAAAGCCGGCCGTCAGGTCCCAGCTGAGGTCCCCCATGGCGCGTTGCAACTTCATCCGCTCCGATACGTACTGGATGGGGTGAGGGGCAAGAAGGGCGGGAGGGCCGTTGTGAACCGTTATGTGGTGCTCTATCTGGCGACGGTGGTCGTTCTGATGGTGCTGGACTTCCTGTTTCTCGGCATCCTGGCCAAAGGCTTTTTCGTCGCGCAGGTCGGCGACATGCTGGGCGAGGTGAGGGCTATCCCAGCGGTTCTGTTCTACCTGCTCTATGTGGTGGGCGTTCTGATTTTCGTAAGTGCGGACGCTCGCGGGCCGCATTCAACGCTGCTCTATGGCGCGCTGTTCGGGCTGTTCTGCTACGCGACCTTCGATCTCACCGCGCTGGCGCTGCTCAAGCATTGGAGCTGGGCGGTGGCCGCTGTGGATGTGTCCTGGGGCGCGGTGGTGACGGCGGTCGCATCGACCGCCGGTCTCTTCGTTGCGGATGCGCTCGTGCCGAGAGCTGCGTGAGTTATTTGGGCTGCGGCACGATGCGGATGTAGGGCTTCGGCGCCTTCCACCCCTGAGGATAGATGGTCTTGGCCTCGTCGTCGGAGACCGAGCCCGCGATGATGACGTCCTCGCCTTGCTTCCAGTCGGCGGGCGTTG
>DASZGF010000279.1:0-2386 GCA_035939115.1 Binataceae bacterium (SeqCode) | reverse complement strand
CTTCCTGGGGGCGCCAGTGAGGGCTTCCCATGGCGAGATCGATCCCGGCCAGCGTCACGACGGCCGCCGGCGAGCGCCAGGACCTCGACGTAGCGGATCGATACCAGCGCGCGGTGCCCGGCGTGCGGCACCCTGGCCGCGGTAGCGATCGGCGGCCTGTGGTGGCGCCACCGGCCCGCCGAGGCGCCCGGCCGTGATCTGCCGGCGAGCCGCGCGGACCTGCACCAAGCGCTGTTGAGAAGGTTGCAAAAGTTGGATGCGATCCGCTGGTGCGTGAGAGCATTGGGAGCTCATCGAGGGGGTTGCCCGTGATGATTGGCGCCGGCAAGCTACGCGGCCGATTGATGCCGTGGCCGCGTCGAGGCGCTCGATGCCGGCGCGGCGCCCGGCGCGCCGGCCCTGGTGTCACGGTGGCGAGCGGCGGGCTGCCGCGGTGGCGCCGCCGGCCCGTCAAGGCGCCCGGCCGCGCGCCCCCCGCACAGATCCGTTCGTTCACCTTTCCCGCATACGGCTCCTACGACCTTGCTGAGCTTGGCAATGCCGGAGCCCCGAACTTGGGCACCGCCGGCTACGTTTCCACCGCCGTCGAGATCCGATATTGTTCCCGGCGTCAGGCAGCGGCGATGTAACTCATGGGAACTACGACTTTAGCCTGCATGGCGTCGGCCTCGGTGGCGCGACTGTGGACGTAGGCGAGCGCCTGGCCGTTGGCGTCGCGGACGACGAGCCAGCAGGAATCTTCTCGGCGGTCCAGGGCGCGGGGAGACGGCGGGGCATGGCTGCGGCATCGTAGTACGCTCGGGCTTTGTCGCTGGCCGGCACTCGCGGGGCGCCGCGCCTTCCTGCCACCAACGGGGGCACGCCTTAACGGTGGCGGGGGCAGCCCTCCCGTGGTACAATAAGACCGCAACCTCAGAACTGGTTCGTAACAGGTTGAAGGCAAGTGAACCTGACGGGCAAAGGCGGCTTCAAGGCCGGCGAGAGCGGCAACCCTGGCGGCCGGCCGAAAGCCGTCGAAGAGGTTCGCGAGCTGGCCCGCGCCCATTGCCCAGACGCCATCGCGGAACTGGCGCGCTTGGCGGTAAAGGCGAAAAGCGAATGTGCCCGCATTGCCGCCATTCGCGAGTTGCTTGATCGAGGCTACGGCAAGGCCACGCAACCGCTCGCAGGCGAGACCGGCGCCGCACAGATCGTACTGCATGTAACCGAGGACGATCTTAACCTTTGAACGAATCACGCGTCAACGACGTGACCGCGCAGCAGCGGCAGCATGTTCCGGCACGGGAGTTGACCGCCGTGCCTTTGCTCGCGCCTTCCTCTTTGGGCTCTTGTCGTGACTGAACCGCCGGAATACGGGAAAACAACGGGAACCGGCAAGGGCCGCCCGCCTGTCGCGATGCGCTTCAAAACCGGCAATGCAGGCCGCCCGAAAGGAAGCCGCAATCGCAGCAGCGTGTTTGCTGAGGCGCTTTCGGATGGCGACGCAATCGCGATCGTCGAGGCTGTTGTCAGCAAGGCAAAAAAGGGCGACATGGTTGCGGCCCGGCTTGTGCTCGATCGGCTGTGGCCGGTGCCGAAAGGCCGCGCCGTCGCGTTTGACCTGCCGGCCGCCACGGACGCCAATGGGATCATGGAAGCCCATGCGGCGTTGCTCCGGGGGCTTGCCAAGGGCGTGCTCACTCCCGATGAAGCCGAATCCGTTTCCCGCATGCTTTCAGCCCACTTGCGAGTGGTCGAAAACGTCGAACTGGAACCGCGAATGAACGAGCCGTTCAAGTTTACCCTGAAGATTGGTCAAGTCAGTGCAGACGGATCAAGGACAGTCGCAGAAGTTCGTCCCGAGGCAGGAGGAGGCGATGTTCACGCCGAATACAGCCAAGGGCTGCCGGCAGCTCTCCCGCGTGAGTCGTGACGCCCACCCGGCACCCGGCACGGTCGGCATTTCCAGTCCCCCGCTTTGGGATCGGGAAGAACCGTTCCCGATCCCAATCCGAGGCCCTGACCGCGCCTCCCGCCGCGCGTTCACGATGCCCACATGCGAGGTGCGCTGGCCAACCCTGGCGAGGGCGTTGTCGGGCGCGTCAGGCGCTTGCGCGGCTCAACTATTACGCACCCGGCGTCACTATGCCGTAAGCGGCAGGAGGCTTGCCTCCGAACTGATCGGCCGGAACTCCCTGGAGTGACGAAATAGCTTGTGAACAGGTGGAAGTCAGGAGGGCACCGTCGAAGCGGGCGGGCCGTTGTCGCGCGGGGCATAGGCCTGATTCCACTTGCCGCCGCCGCGACCGCCTGATTGCCCCAAGGGGCCGGCGGCCTCCATCCGCACCTGGAAGGCGTAGTGAGAAGAATTGTCGTCACGTCGCGTTGTTATCCGGGCGAGGTCTGT
>DASZGF010000278.1:0-1581 GCA_035939115.1 Binataceae bacterium (SeqCode) | reverse complement strand
GAACCCGCCGTCCCAATATGGCTCGCCATCGATTTCGATCGCTCGGAACATGGTTGGGAGACAGGCCGAAGCGAGCAGCACATCGGGTGTGATTTCCCCATTGCGGAAGATGCGGCCGCGTCCGGTTCGCACGCTCGTCGCGGTGATAAACAGCTTGATAGGCGAACGACCGAGGCGGTCGAAGTCGATGGACTCGGCGAGGATCTTGCGCAGCGGATTTAAGCCGAGCGGATTGAGGTCGTAAGGCGATAGCACGCGCGACATCAGGTCCATGGCGATATAGGCAGGCGATGCGTCGAGCGTCCAGCGACCCATGAGACGGTCGAGGGGAGAACGCTGCAGCGGGCTAAAGGCCGCGGCGCGCGACACGTGCTGCCAATACTTGTCAAGTGCTGCGCGCGCGCCGTCCGCTCCCCCTTTCGTCCACCCATCGGCCAGTACCGCCGCGTTCATCGCGCCCGCTGACGTGCCCGAAATCCCGGCAATGCGTAGCCGCGGCTCCTCAAGAAGACGATCCAGGACGCCCCACGTGAACGCGCCGTGAGAGCCGCCCCCCTGAAGGGCAAGATCAATCAGTATCGGCTCCCGATCCATTGCTGGGTCCGTTCCCAATACCCCACCACGGTCAGCTTACCTGGACTGCTTCGACTAATCCAAGCTACTATAACGTGGTTGGACTGCCCCCCGCAAAGACCAACGGCGGAATCAAAGCGGTAAGAGTCCCGGACAATGAAGCGCCGGCGCGGCCCACCTGAGTTCCATGCCCCGCCGACGTCCGACCGCCGAAAGTCGAAGCCGCTTCAACTGAGCAGTGTAACTTGGCCACTTGCCAAATCGTAATAACCGGACATGCCCATTCGGGCCGATCGGTAGCGAATGCACACAATTGGCGAGTCACGCGGGGGGATTTCACCTCCGCGTGCTCCTAAAACCGTGGACGTACGCGGTGCCATCCTTCAGTTTCACCTCAGTTTCGTCGATATGCAGCACAGGCCCGGCGATCAATCGTGCAAGCAGCCGGTTCGCGCGCCGTCAAGGGCAATGCGCTGCTCATGGCGAAGGACGGCTTGGCAGTAAGCCGGTCTCATTTTCCAATGGCGGAGCACACCCAGCGTGTAGGGGCGCGACCAGCCCATAGAGGCAGCGATCTCATCGGTGGCGACGATCGCCAGTGGGCGCACGTCTTCGTGCTTGCCCGAGATCGCGACCGACTTGCTTCACGTCTACGGCCCGGCCCTTGTAGGTGAAGCTTGAATTACGCGCGATCACGAAGAGCCAGCGCATGCGCGAAAGGGCCGTGATGTTTCCTCCACAATGCCGTCCGCAAAGTACTCCTGCTCCGGGTCGCCGCTCAGGTTGGTGAATGGAAGGACGGCGATCGACGGCCTGTCGGGAAGCGACAGACCTTGCCGGGTGTCGGCCTCGCTCTTGTCGCCCGGCGGTGGAGGCTGCAGACCGATGAAACGGTAGCCATGGCCCGGTACAGTAACCACGTAGCTTTGCGATCTACCGCGCGCCAACCCCTCCTTTTCATCCCTCATTTCGGAAGGATTGGCGCGTTTCATCATGCAAATGCATCTG
>DASZGF010000277.1:0-48707 GCA_035939115.1 Binataceae bacterium (SeqCode) | reverse complement strand
TGCAATTCAGCCATTTTGCTTCTTTAACCTCGGAGTGAATGAAGACTGGCACCCTTTCATAACCAAGCGGAAGCGGACACAACCTGTTCGTTTACGGGGTTGGGGTCAGCTCGCGATTCGGATCCAGATCGAAGAACTCGCACACGTTGTCGACCAGCACCTGGCGCCGCACGCCGTCGGGCACGCCGTCAAAAATCTCGGCGAGGATCTGCCGCGAATCGGGATAGCTGCCAATACTGTGCGGGAAATCCGTGCCCCACATCAGCAAAGCCGGATCGATGAATTGACGCAACTGCATCACCACGCGGTCGTGGATGAAGCTGAAGCGGCAATGGTCGCGGTAGTACTGGCTGGGCATCTTGCGGAGATGGACGTCGTGGTAGCGGTACCAGCGCAGATAGAACTCGTCCATCCAGTTAAGCGCGTGAGCCAGCCATGCTCCCTGGGTTTCGGCGAAATAGAATCTCAAGCCCGGAAATTTGTCGAATACGTAAAGCATCAGGCGCCCGATGGTCCCTGTGCAGGGCCATCCCAAAGCGCCGCTGGCGCATACCGATCCTTCGCGGCTCACACCCTCGTAGGGCTTGATTGGTCCGCCGAAGCTGCCGTGCGGAGTCATCTTCATATCGATGTCCAGCGCGGCGGCCCAAAACCGCTCGTCCTCTTCGGGAAGCGGATCGGGTTTGCCGTTGGGCCACATCGAAAGCGCCGCCGCGCGCAGTCCCATCTGTTTGCAGCGCACCAGTTCATCGACCGCGTTGGCAACGCCGGTCTCCGGCAACATCGCAACGCCGATCAGCCGATCCGGGGCCAGGGCGCAGAACTCCGCAACGAAGTTGTTGTACGCCTGCACGATTGCGAGATAGCAGGCCGGATCCTTGGGGATCATCTTGCGCATCAGCCCCTGACCATAAACCGGCGGGAACAGCACCTCCGCGTCCAGGCCGTCGGCATCCTGCTCGCGCAGGCGTTGCGCGGCGTTGCCGGTGCCGGGACGCGGCGAGCCGTCGGGAAAGTGATAGGTGGGCGCCGTCGCCGCGGTGAACTTGTCGTAGGGCAGGCCGCAGTAGAGATTGCCGACGTTGTCACGGGTCCATTCATCCATCACCCAGACCTCGGTGCCGTCCTTGTTGCGCACCAATTTGGGCGCCTTGTCGGCGTACCGGGCAGGGACGCGGGTGGACCAGTCCAGCGGGACTTCCAGGTGGCCATCGGCCGAAATGACTTGATAGTTGCGCATAGCGACCTCGCCGGGGAGTGCTGACTATTTAACTTTGATACCGCCGCAATCAAAGCTACGTCCGGCGCCATCCTTTGGACAAGTGGGTGCGCCGCCCCTTCGATGCGGCGATGGTAAGAATGTTTACCAAAACTGATGGTCTTCGACCAACCTGCTATGGAATACGTGGTTTGTCAGTTGAAGCGTCACCCTCACCTTACCCTCTCCCTGGTCAGGGAGAGGGCACAAAAGAGGGCGCGGATTTTCATACGCGCTGGTGGAACGCCGGCCAACAATTCCGCTCGGGGAGAGGGTATGAAAACAGACGGTCGCTAATGGCGGGCGGCGGCGCGGATTTGTGCCGGCGATACGTCCGTCAGCCCGTTCGCCATCACCAACATCAGCGTCATCGCGGCGGATGCCAGGCACAGCCATGCACCCACTTCGAATCCCATCGCATAGTTCCCACTGGAGTCGAAAAAGCGGCCCACCAGCAGCGGACCGGTCGCCATTCCAAAGGTCGACGCCAAGGACATCAGGCCTGCCAGTGTCCCGAACCGCTTGAGTCCCACCAGTTCGGCCAACGCGACTGGAAACACCGCCGCCGTGACGCCCGCGCTTAAGCCAAACACCACCATAAACGCCGCCACGTATAGCGGCCACGCGGCGGAACCGCTGCCGGCTTCCATCAGGAGTATCGAGGCGGCAGCCAATCCGGCCAACATCGCGGCGGCAACCTTGCGTCCGGTGAAGCGGTCGGCAAGGATGCCGGCGATGATTAATCCGGGAACCGCGATCAGGTTCTGGCCGCTCTGTACCAGCGCGGCGTTGCGTGAACTGAAGCCGGCATGAATCAGCGACGGCGTGATGAAGTAGAACAGGGTGGCCAGGCTGATGCTGCCCAGGTAGATCGCGGCAATTAAAATCCAAAACGGTGCGCTGCGCATTGCCTCATAGGTGTCCAGACCCGGCAACTCCGGCGCCGGCTCGATGGTTGTATGCGATACTTCCACGCCGGGTGGCTTGCGGCGAATCACAAACGCTACCAGCGGCAGCGCCACCAGCGCGATCGGCACACTTAACGCTACATAGGCCGCGCCGATACTCACAGTGCGAATGATGTAGTCGGTGATCGGCGGCAGAATCACGCCGCCGGCCGACATTCCCGCCACCGCGACTCCCATCGCAAAGCCGCGACGCTCCCCGAACCAGCGCGCCGCGATTACGGTCAGCGGAATCGTACTGGCCATCGCGGAACCGACCCCGATTACGACATACGACGACACCATCGGCAGGAATGCCCGGGACTCTGCGGCCAGCAGCATCCCCACGACCGTAACGATCGTGCCGACCACCATCACGCGATGTACTTCGAACCGGTCTACCATCCAGCCGACTACCGGCGAGGACAGACCCCAAACCAGCGTGAAGATGGTGGGGATGATGACCGCGCGCGAATGGGGCCACCCATACAGGCGTATTAACGGAGTGATGAAGATCGGAATCGTATTGTGAGTCCCGGCAACGATGAAGAACAGTGCTATAAACAGCGCAGCGAGCACAATCGTGCGCTGTCGATCCAACCTTACCATCGGCCAATATCTCCCTGGCTGAGTGCCCGAATCGCGCTGAGCGGAAATTATCCCATCACTCGCCAACCGGCAAAGTCACGCTAGGCCCATGAGCGTTGCTCTGCAAGGGCGTTTAACCCAAAACCTCAGTTAACACCAAAGTCCAGTTGCTTGAGCGTCCCAGCACCCTCACCCACATTCAGTTGCGGGCCAGGCGCCTTACTTCGTCGAGATTCAGAATCAACTGACGCCCCTGGCGCAGCACGACCCGGCCTTCGACGAGCTTTTCGATCAGCGCGTGAAGCTGTTGGCGCGAACATCCAACCAGCGCGGCAAGGTCCTTTTGCGAAAGCCTGAGATCGATCAGCGTCCCGCGCGAATCCGCAACGCCGAACTTGCGTGCCAGCTCCAGCAATGCGGCCGCCAGGCGCACCATCAGGCGCCCGCCCAGCGTTTGCCAATAGCGCGCCAGCAGGGTAAGGGCGCCGCCGAATATCAGGTTGACCGCGTGGTCCAGCTCGTCGTTGGAGTTTCCGATGAGGGCGTCGAGAAAGGGTTTCCGGGGCAGTGTGAGCAAAGCGCAATCCGTGATTGCCTGCACCCTTACCCTGGGGGCTTCCTTGAAAAACAATTTCGAAAGCAGATCGCCGGGCCCCGAAATCGTAATGACCGTCGTATTGTGCGCGTTGGCAGCGTATTGCAGACGTACGGCGCCGCGCACCACGAACCGAACCACCTCGCGGCTGAGGTTGATCGTGCTGCGCGCTCGCACCCGTTCGATCTTGCCAACCCTGGCGAGTTCCCGCAGCCGCTCCTCAGGCAACCAGTCCAGACGCCGCCGCAACCAGGACTCGGGGTCCGTAAAGCGGCGATCAATCCGGCGAGCTGCTCCCGGTCCAGCTCCCCTGAGGTCCGTGCCTTCCATAACCGCTCTTTTGCGCCTTACCCATGCCGCAACGCAAGGGCTGCGGCATGCAGCCAACTATCCGTTAGCCGGATATGCCCGCCGGTTGCCGGCGACAAGGACCGGGCGCAATCTGACGGAGCGAGGTCCGATGGGCCGACTTTTTGTCAAGAATTTGACACAAATAGGCTCCAAACCGCCGCGGCCGCTTGCCTGAACGGTTGATCAATTCTACGGTACGCTCGATTTGGCAGGCCAAAATAGGAATTCCCTGTTACGCGGGAAACTGCTCAGCCTCGTCCTGATCTTGTATCCCATAGCACCCAGGACGCCGGCTGTGCGGCAGGCCGCTAAAAAGGAAGGCACTTTATGTCGGCTATTTCCAAGCTCAATCGCCTGACACGTCTGTGGATCATTATCCCGCTCCTTGCGTTAATCGGGCTTTCGGCCACACAAGCGTCCGCGGCGGGGGTTACCTACGATACGGGCATCTACAAGCAGATGGTCGATGCTTCTTCCAACGCCACAATCCCGCCGGGAACCGTGATCAAGCTCGACAACTGGACGCGCTATAAGGCGTTCATGCCGCTGTTCCTCCAGGTCCTGTTTTCCGGGCAATACCCCATCAAATTCGGTCCGGAACCCGAATACAACATAACGGTGGGTCCAACCGAGAACTATCCGTACACCGCTCAATACGCCAAGGACACCGAAAAATATTTCGGTCAGACCAAGCTGGTCCCAGTGCCCGATGGGAGTTACACGATCTCGCCACCGGTGCAGGACTCCGGAGGGCTTCCGTTTGGCCCCAATCCCACCGAGCCGCTGTTGGCATACAAAGTAATATACAATTACTGGATGACTTATCAGCCGCGAATAGTCGACTATTTCGCGTTCAACTGGCTGTCGGACCGCTACCACAATATCACCACTACGATTACTGATGACGTGTCTTACCGGCTCTCTCACTTAAGCGAGCCCGGCTTGCCGCACAACCTGCCTGAGTCAGCGGGCTATCTTGCCAGCGGCCGTTACCTGGTGATTACTCCCGAGCAATCAAAATATACCACTGAAATTGAACTTACTCCGGCCGATCCAGTGAAAGACCCGGAGAGTTATGTCTTTCTGCCATCCTTGCGGCGGGCCTTGAGGCTTTCCTCCGCAGCCAAGTGCGCGCCTATTTTAGGCACCGACTTTATAAACGACGATCCGATTTTTCAGATCCCTTACTTCAAGATTTCGTTCCTGGGCGAGAAAAAAATGCTGTGGCCGCTACTGGACACAGAAGGCTCGACCCGTGCGGAATCCTATGTAACCAAAGCGTCGGGCATTCTGGGATGGCCCAAACCCGGGATCTCTCGATGGCAGTTGCGCGATATGTACATCCTCGACTTGCAGCCCCTTCCCGTTATCGGCCGATATTGTTTCAATCACAAGATCATGTACATCGACAAGGACGGCTTCATCCAGTCCGTGGTCGAAGAATTCGATCATGGCGACAAGTATTGGAGGGTCTCACCCTATCGCCAGCGCGTGATCGAATATCTCGGCCAGAAGACGCTGATAAGCGCGGCGGGAAGTGTGAGTAATGGCCCGGTCGATTTTCAAAACAGCCATCAGACTATCGCTTTTCAGTACGACCTGACCATTGGCCCTAAAGTGCCTGGGCGACTGCAGGACCCCGCCATGGCGCTTCCGGGCTCGCTCTCGCAGGTAATGAAGTGATTTTCCGAGAGCCGCGGGCGTGTTCCGCTCACGGCCGTACTGCTGCGTCTATACCATGAGCGTGCCGCCGTTTACGTGCAGCAGGGCGCCGGTGTAGTAGGCGGCGTCGTTGCTGGCCAGGAACAATGCCGTGGCGGCCAACTCCTCGGGTTCCGCGATACGATGCAGCGGCACCGAATCGATAATCGCCTGCTCCATCTTGGGGTCACGTTCCAATGCCGCTCCAAGCATCGGAGTGCGCACGCCGCCGGGCGCGATTGCATTGACCGTGATCCGATGCGGCGCCAGTTCCAGCGCCAGCACCTTTGTCAGCATCCACACGCCCGCCTTGCTGACGCAATAATCACTGCTGTTGACGGCGGGGCGCAGCGCCATGATCGACGATATATTGATGATACGCCCGCCCCGCCCCGCCTTGACCATCGCGCGGGCCACGGCGCGATCAACCAGGAAAACGCCGTCGAGGTTGACGCTCAGCAACTCGCGCCATTCGGCAAACGGCTTGTCGATAATCGCGCGATGGCGATCCTCCGCACCGCCGAAGCCGGCGTACGGAATGGCGGCGGCGGCGACCAGGATGTCCACGGCGCCCAGCTCGCGCACCGCGCGCTCGACCATCGCGTCGACCTGCGCCTCGTCGCTCACGTCGACCTTGTGGGCGATTACCTTTCGGCCCGGCGCAGCCAGCTCACCTGCCAATTGCTCGCCGGCGGCGAGATTGCGGTCGGCAATCATGACATTGGCGCCCTCGGCAACGAACCGGCGGGCGGTGGCACGCCCGATCCCGCTCGCGCCGCCGGTGATTATCGCGTTTTTGTTTTCAATGCGCATGCAGTCACCCTCTCCCTAACCCTCTCTCCCATAACTGAATGGGAGAGGGAAAAGAAGGAATGCTCTCCCATGAATTACTGTGGGAGAGGAATTTAAAGCAGTGCGGCGTGGCGCCTGATGTAAAAGTCATAGGTCTTGCCGATCTGACCTTCATCGAGGCCGTATTGTTCCATCGTAACCTTGTGTGAGCCCTTGGGGTTGTTGGCCTGCCACGCGAGCATCGCCTTTTCGGTCTCGACGCTCAAATCCCAGGCCAGCCACTTGTAAAGCCCGCGCATCTCGCGGATCGGATCGGCCATGAAGTCGCGAAATGCGATGTCGTAAAACCGCTGCGCGCCGATGCGATCGCGCAAATTCATCAGCCGGCTAAGCGCCAGCGCCCACTCCGTCATCGCGTGGTTCGCGTACCATTTCGGCATCGGGTCCGCGAGCAGGTCGCGGCGTACCGACCACAGCAGGTCCGCAAGCGAGGGCAGCACCGCCGCGGGATGGCGATGTGTGATCACGAAGCGGGCGTCGGGATACACCTTGTTGAGCGCGTCGATATAGAGCATGTGAGTCGGCGTTTTGAGGCTCCATCGCCTGGGTGGACATCGCCACTGCAGCAGCTTCAGGACCCGCTTGTGATATCGATAGGCCGGTTCCATATCGCACGCCGGGGAGTTGAGCCATTCGATATACAAAGGCACATGCAGAAATGCCTCGAAGGACTGGAACTTGAAGTCCAGGAACATCAGGCTATGGCATTCCATCGGACCGATCGGGTCCCACGGCAGCATTTCGTGCCGCTCCGGACATCGCTCCAAACCAGCTTCCATATTGGCCGCACAAACGGCAATACGCGGATCGATGTACTGTGTGGCGCTGCGCGGCGGCGGACAGGGCTTTTCGGATTCCCAAGCGCGCAGCGAACGAGTGTCAGGGTCCTGGGCCAGCATGAAGGACAGCGCCGTGCTCCCGGTGCGCGGCAGTCCGACGCCGAACAGCGGCGCGATTATCTGCTCGTCGTCGATTTCGGGATGGTCGCGGTACCAATGCTCGACCTCCAGGCGGTTGATCAGGAGACCGATGAGCATCTCGGGAACCGCGAGCCGGCCCAAATCGTTCAGCTTGCTTTCGCGGTCGATCGAGGCGACCAGGCGCTCGAGTGCCTCGCGAAAGGAATCGCCGCCGAAGTCGTCCAATCCGCTGCGCGAGCGGGCCGCGTCGATCAACTCTCCTGCGTTCATAGAGTCTCCTGAGGTTGTCCTCTCGGAGGAATTGAGTATCGGCTAAACTCCGTAGCGCCGGCTAATCGCTTCGGAGCGCGCGGCGATACAGCGCCGGCGCTCATCGGGCGTAATTGTAGGATCGCCACCGGGAAACTCCTTGCGCACGTCGGCCACTTTGACCACCTTGGCGGTCGGCTGTTGCGGCTCCGCGCCAGTCACGCCCTGCCAGCGCAAAAAGATGGTTCCACGCGGCCGGCCGCAGGTGTCAAGCCAGTTCGGGACCCCCGGGTCCTGCCTGCTGACCACGTAGCGATACTTTCCGTCGGCGCTCTGCCACGCCTGCCCCGGCAGCGCATAGCTGGTCTGACGGTCACGGTAATCGTAGGTGATGAACCACCACAGGTCGGCGAGCAGGATATTCGCGTAGGATACACTGACCGGATCGAAAGCCAGGACCAGCGCCTCATCGTCGGCCAGATTGTATTTGCCCGCGCTGATGAACTGCCCTGCGATACCGCCAACCGTGCGCCACGGCTTGGCGATCGCGTTGACCGGAGTCGGTCCCACCATTTTTTCGTTGAATTCGATCCAGTAGCGGACATGCATGGCCAGCAAACGGCCGGCCTCGCTGATACGCCGCGTGATCTGATCGGGCGTCGGCCGGGGCGCCGCCGTCCCCTCAGCGCCGATACGCTCGATCAATATCTCGCCCTTGATCTGATGCGGCCAGTTGTCGCCAAAGCATTGACGCAAAACGATCAATGACGCGCCCGGTCCGCTCTTGAGCCAATTGCGCGGCTGCGGATTGCGGCTCACAATCACTTCGTAAGTGCCGTCGGGATTGAATTGGATCCGATCCAGATCGAGCTGATCGATAATCTGGGCCAGCGACCCATCCCCCGGATTGCCAACGAAAATCTGAAACAGGAAATCCGTCGCTGTTCCGCGCGTCCCCTTGATGCGATACTCGCCTGTATCGTCGACGTGAGCACCGGCGTAAAGGTTGTCCGGATTATCCAGCCCGTATTTGGAAAAGGTATCCTGCCCGCGCCGGAACTGCGGATGGATGGGGTCCACATTAGCCATCGAGCTTTGAACGATATTCACCATCAGCCCCATCAGATACGCGTAGCCGTCGGCGCGCTCCTCAAGCGTAAGCCCCGGCGCCTGCTCGATTAGCTCTTGCGCCTCACGCAGATGGGCGTGGAACGCGTCCATCGCCCCGGCCAATGCCTTGCCGTCGTCCGCAGCGCTCATGGCTTTTTCCTCCCTGTTTCGGCCTGTTTAACAAAATTCCAGGCGCGCCGAAACCCGCGGCAGGAAGTCCTGCGCGTAGGAGACCCGGCCTTCCCTTGCCGCGGCAAAGACGCCGCGCTACATCAACGCGAAAGCTTATGGGTAACACATTCGTGTTAGTGCATGGGGCGTGGCATGGCGCATGGTGCTGGGCCGCGGTAATCAGGCAGCTCGATAAACTGGGCGACCGCGCATTCGCGCTCGACCTGCCGGGGCACGGCGCCAGCAACATCAATCGCGCCGAGGCGACGCTCGCGGCATACATAGACAGCGTCGTCAGGTTTATCGAAGAACGGGGATTGAGCGACGTGGTGCTGGCCGGCCACAGTCTGGGCGGAATAACGATCTCCGGCGTGGCGCAAAGGATCTCGCGGCGGCTCAAGCGGGTGATCTACGTCAACGCAATCGTGCCGCGCGACGGCCAGCGGGCGATCGATACTTTGCCCGACGCCGATGCGCTCGCCGCAAGGCTGGAACAAGTGCGCTCGCTTCCCGATCCCTCCGCCGAAGTTGACGAGCAGATGTTCCGCTCCGGTTACATCCAGGACGCATCGCGCGACCTGCAGGATTTCGTCCTTGGTGCGCTGGCGCCTGAACCGGTTGCGCCGATGCTCGAAGCGGTTTCGATGCGGGACTTTTTCACTTGCGGAGTTCCGCAAAGCTACCTGGTTTGCGAAGATGACATTTCGCGCGGTCCCGGCCATTGGCATCCCAACTTCACCAGCCACCTGGCCAACCCAACCATGCGCTTTGTCAAAGCCGGTCACGAGATCATGTTCACGGCGCCGGCACAATGCGCCCGCGCGCTACACGAACTGGCGCAAAGCTGATCCGATGGGCTCCTGACCCTCGTCGCGATCAACTCACGGAGTCGTGCCGGTGGTGAAGGTCCAGGAGACGTCGGTCCCCAACGTGGTATTGGCCACATTTGCGACCCCGCCGGATATTGCCGCGGTGTATGTGGTGTTCGGCGCGAGCGGCGCTGCCGGCGTGAACGTGGCGGTGAAGGTGCTGGCGTCGTAGCTGATTTCTCCCGGCAACACCGCGCCGGTGGGATCGCTCAGCGAAAAGGTAGAACTATTGATGGTGGACTGGTTCATCTGTTGGTTGAAGGTGGCGGACACCGTGGTATTCAGATGGACCCCGGTCGATCCGTCCGCCGGCATCATGGCGACGATTGCCGGAATCGGAAGCGACGTTCCCGATCCGCTGCCGCATCCGGCGGCCATCGCCAGCATCAGCGCGGCGGCCAACAAGCACGGCCCGAACATCAGGACACGTCTTGAGGTTCCATGCATATCGCGCTTGCGCGCGCATTTATGCGAGCGGTCCATGGTCCGTTAGAAGTTAATCGGCGCACTCAGGCCGAATTGGATCAACAGCGGCGTGCCTACCTTGGGAATACCGCCGCCCAGGTCGATTATGTAGGTACGATTCATCATATTCTGGATTTTGGCGAAGACCGTGGCGCCGTTGAGCCATCGCGCCTGGGTGAACTCGTCGAAGGTTTTCGACAGCGTCAGATTCGTCACCCAATAATTACCCTGAATGTCGTGGTTGTCGGAATCCTCGTATTGCTTGCCCCAATACTGCTGCTGCACGGTCAGTTCGCCGAATATAGGATTTTGGTAGCGCAGTCCGAGGTTAATCGTCTGCCATGGAACCAGGGCGAGGCGGCGCCCGACCAGCGTTGAATCGGGTGGATTGCTGGTCAGGGTGGCCTCCGACTCCAGAAAGCTGCCGGTAATCGTAATCGGATCCAGATAGGGCGACGAGGTGTACAATAGGGACGACAGCGAATATTCCGCGTCGATCTCGTAGCCCCGAATCCGCGCCCGCCCGAAGTTCACCCGGGTGCGCTCCGCATCCTCGCCGGTGATCGGATTGGCCGCGGTGACCACATTGGAAATCGGATGATGAAGGATGTCCCAGTAGCCGGTCACGCCAATAGTCAGACCCTTGAATTTGCGGAATTGAAATCCGATTTCACCGCCCTCAATAAACTCCGGCTGGAGATTAGGATTAGGCAGTAATACCAGATCTTCGACGCTGGATTGCCGATACAGCTCAGCCAGGGTCGGAACACGAAAGGCTTCATAGATTGCCGCGCGCAGGGTGAGCCAGCTCCACGGGTTATAGCGCAGCCCCAGCTTGGGGCTCGTCGCAGTGCGCATGTGGGCCGGAAAAGTCACCGTCGAAGGTGCGCCCCCGACCGGCGTATCCGCGATTTTGCCGTCGAAGCTGTCGAAGAAATCGCCCCTGACTGACGCGTCGATCTGCAACGCGTTGCTCGGCGAAAATACATCTTCGACGTATCCTCCGAAGAAATTCTGCCTCCCGGAGCTGACCCGTTGATCGGCGATGAACGTACCGGCCGGATTGAAGAACCGGTCCTGGCTCTGTCCGTCAATCAGCCGAAAGTCGCCACCGGCCGCCACCTGGTGATAAGTGAAGAAGGTCCGCGTCCAGGTCAGAAAGCCTCCCACGTCGGTAGACGGAACGGACTGCAATTGTGTCGGGGTTTCCGCCGTGCGAGCCGCGTTTACGGTCGAGAAATTCTGAAAGTATGAGGACAGATGCGCGTAAACGCTGAGGTGAAACAGATCGCCCTTGCGGTCGTCGAACGCACCGCCGCCGTTGATAAAGCCGCGCGTGACACTGGCGTTGCGAAATGGAGTCCCCAGATCGAGGTTTTCGTTATAGAAGCTGCCGCGCAGAAAGGACGACAAGCCGGTACCCGGATCGAATTCCACACGCCCGGCGAACAACTCATGAATCGAACTCGAGGTTCCATCTATCGGTCCCCGAAAGTTCGATTGCACGATGTTCCAGCCGTCGGTATTAAAAAAATCGCCCTCCAGCATTCCCCGAATTGGACCGCGGTCGAAGTTTACCGCAACCGCGTCTTGCGTAGTGTTGCGGATCCCATAGGAGGCGTGAGCATCGACCCCGTTGGTCTCCGCGGGGCGCTTGCTGATTATGTTGATCACGCCACCCTCGGCCTCATTGCCCCACAAGTTGGAACCACCACCCTCCACCACTTCAATCCGGTCGATGCTCTCCAGCGGGATCTCGTCCCAGTAGAGCCAGCCTCCGAACGCGTCGTTGACCGGGATACCGTCGAGCATAACCACCGCCCGGCTCGCTCCGCCCGGACCGACTCCCCGCAGCGTCACACCTTCAGCCTCGGGGTCGTCGGCCGGCGCGGTTACGATACTGCTGGAGCGGCGGAAGGTATTGAATCCAGTGACCTGACGCAACAGGTCGTCCAGAACCAGTTCCGGTGATTGCTTGATGTCCTGATGGGTAAGCACCGTCACGTAATTGGTCGCGTTCTCGGGCGGGATATTGGTGCGGGTGGCCGTCACGATTACCGGTGGCAGCTTGTAGGTCGGCACCGGCTGCTGAGCGGTGGCAGGCGGCGGCGCCGACCCCACCGGCTGCTGAGCAGAAGCGGACGGCGACGCTGCCGGCGCTGGACTCGCAGGATCGGCGCCCAAGGCCACTGAGGTCAATCCACCGATCATAACGGCTACCGTCAGGGCTCGGGTAAAAAGACGCATATCAGCTCAACCTACTTTGCGCATCAATCCGCCATGCGCAGCGCCACATGCGCTGCTTATGATTCGCCAATATTCGCGGGCCGCCGGTTTGTGAGCCCCGGAACTACAGACAGGCGCACGGACAACGCGGTGTAAATAGAACAGGCATCACTAAGGTGTCAAGAGTCTGGTAGATATTTGTATTGTAAGTAGTAGTCATTGCCGCGATAACTCTGACGCTTGTCGTATATAGTCAGCGCCACACATATACGACGTGTGTCGTATAGCTCGGGTTTCTACATTATTCGGCCGTCTATGGAATACAATTAGCTGTGTTCAACTAGTGCCTGAGGCTCTTTCCCCCTCTCCTTATCTTAGGAGAGGGTTAGGGAGAGGTTTGCGCGCAACGCCAGTTTAGCCTGCCGATCACGGTACACACGCTCTGCGCTCGAACTGGGCGCTTGATTTTAGCGGTGCGTATGACCTCTCCCTGACCCTCTCCTAAGATAAGGAGAGGGGACAGAATTGCTGCTTTTTTTGACCGATGACGCGACTGAGGTGCTGTTCGGTAGCCAAATTTGTAGAAACTCCAGATGTACGACGTGTGTCGTATAGTTAATCTGCTGACTCAGTTGAGGCGGATGATCCCAGCCTTCACCTCACGCGCGGCCTTTGAAAAGGTCCTATACACGGCTCAGGATTTCGCTATGGGCTGATTCACGCGGGAATTAGGCACAGGGTAGGGTCACAGCTATTGAGTCTTAGCCCTCTCATCAGCTACGCTGCGCGGCGATGCGAGAGCCAGAGCTTAAGTTGCCCGGCGGCGAACTTGAATACGCCGTTTTGTACAGCGTGTGCGAGCTGCGCTCAGCCTCGGCCCGCGACATTTATGTGCAGGTCGGTCAGCCTCCTGGTCTTGCATATACGACCATCGCCAAGGTTCTCGATCGCCTCCGTGTCAAGGGTCTGGTGGAGCGCCGCCGCAGGGGCAAGTTGTTTGTCTATCGGCCGCGGATCTCCCGACAGGTAATCGAGTTCGCTCGCGCCCGCGTTTCCCTGAGCAAGCTCCTGGGCTCCACACCTCGAGAAGCGGTCGCGACCCTGGTCGAAGCGATGGAATCGCTGGATCCGGCTCTGCTCGAAGAACTCGAGCGAATAGTCGCGGCGCGGCGGGAGACCCGCGATGGACCGTGAGCTGGTACTAGCGGTTCTGATCGCCCTCCTTTGTGGGGGAGCTCTAACAGTATCGGGGTCGTGGCTGGCCGGCCCGCCGGACACGTTCGACGACCCCGCTTGCGAGCGGCGCGCGTGGCGGCGCCTATGGCTTCCGTTCGCGCCCGCGCTTATAATTCTCGCCACGCTGGCCGGATGGGCGCTAAGGGAGCCGGCCAGTGCCGAGCGGGTGCCCAACTTCCTGCTCTGGAGTGCGTTACCGTTTGCAGCACTTTTCGTGCGCACCGCATGGCGCGCACTACGTTCACTAGCCAGCCCTGACAAGGGTATCGCAGTCGCGACCGTGGGGGTGCTGCGGCCCCGAATCGTAATCTCACCCCGGATAGTCACGGCGCTGGACCGCGACGCCCTCGCCGCGGCAATCGCGCACGAGCGGGCGCACGCGCGCCATCGGGATCCGCTGCGCCTTTGGCTGGCGCAGATTGGGACCGACCTGCTTTGGCCTTGGCCGGCCGCTCATTCCCGCCTGGTAAGCTGGAAGCGAGCCTTGGAGTGCGCCCGCGACGACGAGGCGCGGCGCACCGGCGCAGATGGTCCGGCCTTGGCCGCTGCTATCTTAATCGCGCTTCGCCTGACTCGAGCGGACACGCCGTCCAGTGGAGCGACGCTCTGTGGCGACGAAGCCTTTTTAAAACGCAGAGTGCTCCGGCTATTGCAGCCGCTCAACACTGCCGCACCACGGCCCAAGCCGAGTTCACTGTGGCGCGTGGTCCCGGCGCTGGTGGCGATTAGTTTGGCGATCCTGGCGGGAAGCGCCTTCGGCGAGGGTGTGGTCCGGGCGTTCTTTGGACTGGTCTGAAATACGTTTTTCGCTTTGTTGCGGCGCGCCTTTGTGAGGTCCTACACGGCGTCAGGAGCGTGATTGTCCGTCCAGGCCTGGTCGAAGCGGAACTTGCGGATTTTCCATCCCTCCCGCGTTCTCACCAGATTGAAGGTGTACCATCCGCCAACGAAACTTACCGCCCGCTTGCCGTCCTGCGCCTTGCAGCTCCGGGCCATCGAACTGGCGATACAAACCGCGTCGTTGCCGTCGATCTCAACGATGTGATTGCCACTGAAATGCTGAGACGCCGAGTCCGCCGGACCCATTCTTTGCAGAATCTTCAGCAGGCGCTCGCGGGCGAAGCTCTGGACCTGCGCCACGCTGCCCTCCATGCCGGTGGTCTCAACCTCGACCGGGTCGCTGAAAAAGCTGCGGCAAGTCTCCCAGTCCTTGAGATCGAATGAACGGTGATAGCGGAAAATCGTCTCGCTGATTAATGCGCGGTCAAGCGCCATCGCGCCAGCATCGTCGGTGCTCATAAGTTTTTACCGCCTTCCCTGTATTATTCCTGCCAGTTGGTCGAGCCGCGGCAGGGTCTGATCGGCGGTCTCTGACGGAATCCGATAGATCACACGTTCGACGCCTTCGCGCGCATACTCATCGAGCGCCGCCTTTTCGGGCTCGATCTCGTCCCACACGAAGCGATGCGCGGTGATCCGGAGTGTTTCCGGGGCGCGTCCCCTGGCCTCAGCGCGCCGGCGCAAATCCATCAGCATGGTCTTGAAAGTCTCAATCGGCACCCGTTGGGGCAGCCATCCATCGCAGTATTCGACGATGCGGTCCAGCGAGCGCGGCGCCATCGCACCCAGCAATACGGGAGGATGAGGCTTCTGCGCCGGCCGCGGCGGGCATCGGATGGCGTCGAAGTTGACGAACTCGCCATGGTACTCCGCCACTTCGTTGGTCCAGATTTGCTTCATCGCTTCGATCCGTTCGCGGAACACCTTCCATCGGTTCTTCCACGCAACGCCATGGTGCTGCATCTCCTCAACTCGTCCGCCCGATCCGACCCCGAATACAAAGCGGCCGCCGGAAAGCAAATCCAGCGAGGCCACCTGTTTGGCCAGCACGATGGGGTCGTGCTCCGTGACCAAGCAGATGGACGTGCCGACCTTGATTCGCCTGGTGACCGCGGCCGCGGTGCTCAGAGCGATCATGTTGTCGAACATATTCTTGTACTGCTCGGCGAAAGCCTGGGCAGGCCACGGCTCGGCTTCATGAACCGGCACGTGGGTGTGCTCGGGCACGAACAGCGCGTCCAGCCCGCGTTCTTCGACCGCAACCGCGATTTGCGCCGGATGGATCGCGTTCCAGGTGGGGACGTAGGAAACACCAACTTCCATGGTCTGCTCCGGGCTTGATCCGCCTGCTCCCTGCTATGGGATCAGAACGCCGCCGTTGGGATGCATCAGTTGGCCGGTATAGTAGGCCCCTTCCTCGCTGGCCAGGAACAACGCCGTCGCCGCGATGTCATAGGGCTTGCCAAAGCGGCGCAGCGGAATCGTGTTCACCACCGCTTCCGCGAGCGGTTCGCGCCGCCTGATATGCTCGGTCATCGGCGTTTCGATAAACCCGGGCGCGATCGCGTTGGCCGTAATTCCATGGCGCGCCACTTCCAGCGCCAGTGTCTTGGTAAGCATCCAGACGCCGGCTTTGCTCACTGAGTATGGCCCTCCGCGAGGCGAGGCAAAGATCGCCGCTCCCGACGAGATATTGATTATGCGCCCACCCTTTTTTGCCGCGATCATGGCGCGGGCCGCGTGACGGTCGGTCAGAAACGTGCCGTCCAGATTGACGCTCATCATCTGCCGCCAATCCTCCAGCGGCTCGTCGACCAGCAACGAGCGGGCACCGCCGCCGCTGCCATAGTTGACGAACGGAATTGCCGCGGCCGCAACCAGGATATCGATTCCGCCCAATTCGCGGACCGCCCGCTCCACCATCGCCTTGATCTGCCCCTCGTCGCTGATTTCGACTTGATGCGCGATTGCTTTGCGGCCGATCTTGCGAACTGCTGCGGCCGTTTCTTCCGCCGGCTCCAGGTTGCGATCCGCCGCCACGATGTCGGCGCCTTGCTGGGCGAACAGGCGCGCGGTTTCGCGGCCAATACCGCTGGCCGCACCCGTGATGAGGGCTACTTTTCCAGTCAGTTCCAACGCCATCTGATTTCCTCCCGCGGCTTGCGCCACTCTAACGCGCAAACGCCGGCATTACCTCGCGCGCGAATAACTCCATCGACGCCATGGTCTCCCGATGCGGCATCAGGCCAAGCTTGAACTGGCACATGATGCGGTCGGCGCCGGCCGCTTCGAATTTACGCAGTTCCTCGATGCAGGTGCGCGGACTGCCCGAGATTACCATGCCGGTGCGCTTGAACTCCTCAAATCCCGCCTGCCCCAGCAGGTAGCGGACGATGCTGTTGCCCGAGGGCAGCTCGGCCGGCGCGCCCGCCTGCGGCGCCGGATAGTAGGTGCGGCCCATCTCGGTGAAGAACCACTTGTGATAGGCGCTGAAGCGCTCATCGGCTTCGCGATCGGTGGCGGCGCAATGGATATCGACCAGCACGGAGAACTCGCCGCGTCCGCCCGCACCGGCGCGCGCGGCGCGAAAGCGAGCGGCCAGCTCGGCGATTTCGGAAAGCGGGTTGACGCGCGCGATGCTCATCGCCTCCCAGCCCTTGGCACCGTATACCGCCGCCGAGTCGGGACTGGTAATGGCGGCGTGGATGCGCGGATGGGGCTTCTGCATCGGCTTGGGAATGACGTTGATGGGCCGGTCGATGTGGAAGTAGCGGCCCTGATGGACAAAGTCCTCGCCGGTCCAGCACTCGAGCACCACCTCGAGCGCTTCGTACATGATATCGCGTCCCTGCTCGAAGGGTTCGGCGCGGAATTTGTTCCATTCAAAGGTCGGCACACCGCGGCCGATTCCAAACTCCAGACGACCGTGACACAGATTGTCCAGCGTGGCGTAACGTTCGGCCACCGTCACCGGGTTGTGGTAGGGCAGCAGGCAGACCCCGCAACCCAGCCGGACCTTGCTGGTGCGCGCCGCCAGCGAAGCCAGCAGGATTTCGGGCGCCGAGCAGTAGGAATAAAGGTCGGTGAAGTGATGCTCCAGAACCCAAATCGACTCAAAGCCATGCTCCTCGGCGAAACATGCCTGCCTGATATAGTCGTCGTACAGCGCACTTACCCGATCGTAGGTGCCCCTGCCCAGTTCGAACTCTGAAAACAAGCCAAATTTCATGCAGCTATCTCTCCCCTACGCGAACTGACGCGTGGCTGGCCTTCATTTGGGCCGGACGCCGCGGGAAATCGCGCAGACGGTGGATTGGTAGCGTGACCGCGAGGGAAAGCGCAAGCCTGTACCTCGCGGCCGATGCGCCGGAACTCCCGCCCGGCCCAAAACTATCGTAAGCTGCGTAGCGCAACTGGCGCACTGCGCCGGTATGCGAACGAAGCAGGAGGGTTTCCAAGATGGCCAACCTTGCCGAACTCGAGGCGCGACTCCAGTCGCTGGAAGACATCGAAGCGATCAGGCGGCTTAAGTACAAGTACCTTCGATGCCTGGACACGAAGCAGTGGGACGAGATGGGTACAACCTTCGCGCCCGACGCGACCACGGACTATTCGGACGGAGAACTGAAATTTTCGGGCCGCGACGCGATCATGAAGTTTCTAAAGGAAAGCGCGATGGCCGGGCCGACGGGCCTGATCGGCGTTCATCAGGTGCATCATCCCGAAATCGAGCTCACGAGCCCCACCACGGCCAGGGGCAAGTGGGCGCTCTACAACTACCTGCTGCACAAAACCGCGAACACCGGACTCAGGATCTGCGCCTATTACCACGATGAGTATGTGAAAGTCAGCGGCCAATGGCTGATCAAGTCGACCGGCTATAAGCGCATCTTCGAGGAAAGTTGGGATCGCAACGATACACCAAGTTTGAAGCTGATGAAGGCTTGATTTTGGCTGCGTGGCACGGCTTCTAGCCTGTTGATGCCCGCCGCTGACCGAAGCATCGACCATATCCAGTAGCGGCGGGGGCCCTGCACTTAAGTAAAAAAATCAGTGGGTCAGGCGTCCCCGCCTGTCGGTGCTGCGCGAGACTCTTTTGCTCGCGCCACCGAATAATTGTTGGAAATCCAAAAGTGCGTCGATAAGGAGAAGTTATAAAGGTGGCGCGAAAAAAATTCGCGCAGCATCGACAGGCGAGACGCCTGTCCCACGATTCTTCACAAGCACCACCCAGCCCCACCCGCACAATCCCTCACTGCACGGTCAGACCGCCGTCGGCTACCAGCGAAAGGCCGGTCACGAAGGACGCGCGGTCCGAGCACAGCCACGCCGCCGCCTCGCCCATCTCCTCGGGCCTTGCCGTGCGCGCCAGCGGCGTCATCCGGCCCATCACTCGTCCGCGCTGCTTGAGTTCGGGAATCAACCGCTGCAGCATCGGCGTTTCCGTGCCCCCAGGACAGACCGCGTTGATGCGGATGCCGTCCTTGGCGTATTCGATGGCGCCGGTCTTGGTCAGGCCGATCACGCCGTGCTTGGTCGCGCAATAGATAGCATGAAGGTCGGTGCCGACCAGCCCCGCAGTCGAGGCGGTGTTGACGATCGTCCCGCCGCCGCCCTGGGCCAGCATCTGCTTGATCTCATACTTCATGCCCAGCCATACGCCCTTTAAATTTATCGCGACCAGGCGGTCGAAGTTCTCCTCGGTGTCATCCGCAAGCTTGAGCAGCGCGGTCTCGACGCCCGCGTTATTGAAGGCACAATCCAGGCGTCCGAAAACCGCCGCCACCCGCTCGACCATCGCTTTGACCTCGGCCGCCACCGCCACGTTGCACTTAATGAAAAGGGCTTCGCCACCTTCTGCCTTGATCAGGCGCACAGTTTCCTCACCCGTCTCCGCGACGACATCGGCCACCGCCACTTTCGCGCCGTGACGCGCAAAACAAAGCGCGGCGCCGCGGCCAATTCCCGTCCCCGCCCCCGTGATCAGAGTGCATTTGCCTTGCAGCAATCCCGCCATCGTTTGACTCTCCGTAAAAGAACCGGCGCGGAGGCCGGCGCTACCCAACAGTAAACCGTCAGCCGTATCATGGCGGCGGCAGCGCGTTTATGCCAGCCGCGCAGCGCCTTGACTTTCCGCCAAGGGGGCGCGCAATCTCCTATTTGGGAGGGCTCCGCGATGGCGTATGATTTGCTGGTCAAAAACGGAACTATCGTGGACGGCACCGGCGCGCCGGCCTACCACGGCAATATCGCGACGGCGGGCGGCCGTATCGTCGAAGTCGGCGACGTCGACGGCCCCGCGGCGCGCGTGATCGACGCGTCCGACCTGATCGTCAGCCCCGGCTTTATCGACCCGCATACCCATTACGACGCGCAAATCTGCTGGGACCCCCTGGTCACCTGCTCGTCATGGCATGGCGTGACCACGGTCATCATGGGCAACTGCGGCGTCGGTCTCGCGCCGTGCCGGCCCACCGCAAAGGAACATGAGATTGCGGCGATGAACCTGGAGCATGTCGAGGCGATTCCGTATGACGTGCTGGAGGGCGGGCTCACCTGGGACTGGCAAACCTTTCCCGACTATGTCCAGGCCGCGCAGCGCCGCGGCGCCGGTATCAACCTGGGTTTCCTGGCGGCGCTCTCGCCGTTTCGCCATTGGGTGATGGGCGAGGAGGCGATGAGCCGCTCGGCCACCGAGCAGGAGACGGCGGAAATCAGGCGCCTGCTGAGCGACGCGATCGCCGCGGGCGCGCTGGGCTTTTCGCTGACCGTGATGCCGCAGCATCTGGGCTACAAAGGACAGCCTCTGGCCTGCCGCCTGGCCAGCGACGACGAATTGCGCGCCTATGGCGGCATGTTACGCGAAGCCGGCCGCGGCGTGATCGAGATCGCGCTGACCCGCCGCCCCAGCACGCTTTCCGAGCGCGAATATCAGTTGATCGAACTGCTGATGGACTCCAGCGGACGGCCGGTCACATGGCTTAACCTGCGCGACTCCGACGATCATCCCGAGGCTTGCATGAAGACGCTGGAGACCGCCGCGCCGCTGATTGCGCGCGGGGGCCGGCCGCAGGTCGCGGTGCGGCCTTTGATTATCGATTTCCACCTGCGCAACCCGTTCATCTTCGGGATGCTGGAATGCTGCAAGCCGCTGTTCGCCGCGCCGACCGTCGAAGACAAGAAACGGATCTATTCAAGCCCCGATTTTCGCGCCGCGTTCCGCGCGCAGTTCAGGCGGGGGAATCAGCAAAAGTGGTGGGACAGCGTCAAGATAAAAGAGGTCAGCAACCCGCGCCTGGAACCGGCGCTATGGCGCAGTATCGCCGAGGTTGCGCACACGCGCGGTGAGGACCCGCTGGACGTGTTCTTTGATCTGCCGTTGGAGGACGACCTCAATCTCGTTTACCTGGTGCCGTTGCTGGATATCAATCCCGAGCGTGTCGCGCGCAAGCTGAGCGACCCCCGCACGATGATCGGCATCTCCGACGGCGGCGCCCACGTCGATATGTTGTGCAACGCGGGCTATCCGACCTATCTGCTGGGCACCTTTGTGCGGGAGCGGCAGGCGGTGGAGCTGGAGCACGCGGTAAAGCGGATCACCTCGGAGCCGGCAGCATTCTTCGGCCTGCGCGACCGCGGCCGTCTGGCCCCGGGCATGGCCGCCGACATCACAATCTTCGACCACAACACGGTTGGCTGCGAAGAGCGCCCGGAAATCCGCGACGACCTGCCCCGCGGCGGCCGCAGGATGGTCTCCAAGGCGGAGGGAATCAGGCACGTAATCGTCAACGGCAAGCCGCTGCTCAACGACGGTCAGCACACCGGCGACCTACCCGGCCAAACCCTGCGCCCCGCTTAATCCTGTGGTTCCCTCTCCCACATTCCTCCGTGGGAGAGGGTTAGGGTGACTGATACACTTCAAGCACAGCGGTCGCTGCGTGCTCCGCATCGATGGCAGGCAGGGACGCCTGCCCCACTATGATCACCTGCCGAACGCCGCCGTGATCAGTTCCGTATCGCAGTACTCAGTCACCTCTTTAACCTTACCGTCGGCGAGCCGATACACAATGCAATAGGTATTGTTGTAATCGTTGCCCGATTTCGTCCTTCTTCCGGAGCCGCGCGTTTGGATGACCACGTAGTCGCCCTCGGCGACGACATTGTCTGTCGTGCCGGTGCCCATGCTCTCCATCAGCCCAAACAGCGGATAGATCAGCCGGTCCAGCAGTTCCTTCTTGCCGT
The DNA here is from genome assembly GCA_035939115.1 of Binataceae bacterium (SeqCode). Classification (GTDB taxonomy): domain Bacteria; phylum Desulfobacterota; class Binatia; order Binatales; family Binataceae; genus JAJPJA01. The sequence continues at coordinate 27,090 of DASZGF010000277.1, read as the reverse complement.
TGAAGGTACCGGAAAATTTCGTATTACCGATAAGCGTCCAGCGGATGTCGTCGGCCATCACGCCCAGCATCGCATCGAGGCTCTTGGCTTCGCCCATCTTGCGGATGATTTCCTTGTTTTCTGCTGCACTCATAAGATTCACCTCCATTGTCCGATGAACAATTTTTGCGTTGGCCGTCCGATCATTTCCACGGATCGAGCATCAGTTTGACCTGCGTGCCACGCGTGCGCAGGGCCTCGAAGGCCGCAGGAAACGCGTCGAGCGAAACGGTATCGGTGATCATCGCGCTCAGCACATCGCCGCCGGACCTCAGCACGTCGGCGACCAACTCGTAATCGCGCATCCCGTACATCATCGAGAACTGCACCCGCACTTCCTTGAACAGTGCCGTCACCGGCATCCATGGGTCCGGCGTCCAACATGCACCCAACACGATTATCGAACCGCGCGGTCCGACGCAGTTTGCCGCCTGCTCGATCATTCCCGCACCGCCCACGGCCTCGAACACCACCTCAGGAGGGGCGCCGAGTTCCGCGCTTGCCCGATCTGCGAGATCCGCTCCGGTGGTCATAAACGCGGTGGCACCTATGCTAATTGCGAGTTCGCGGCGCCGGGTCGATTTGGCCGCCACGGCGATTGGTCCGGCGCCGAACCGCCGCGCCCAGAACGCCGCCGCCAGTGCGATCGGCCCCGCGCCGAGCACCAGCACGCGAATTCGCGGCGTGATGTTGGCCAGCGACGCGCCATGCAACCCAACGGCGATCGGTTCGATCAGCGCGCCCTGCGCGTGAGAGATGCCTTCGGGCAGCTTCAGGCATTCGTTCTGGCCGGCCACGGTAAACTGCGCGAAAGCCTTGCCCCCCATACGCACGTTGGCGCACCACAGCGACTGCCCGGTCAGGCAATTCGCGCACCTGCCGCATCCCATGATCGGCAGCGGCGCCACGCGATCGCCGATCCTGACGCGCTCGACCTCGCGGCCCAGCGCCACGACCTCGCCGGAAAATTCGTGCCCCATTATTTCGCCGGGCTGGTATGCAAGCTCTCCCAGTCCCGACTCGGTCCTTTGCAGGTCGCTGCCGCATACGCCGCATCGCGCCACCTTCAGCACCACATCGCCGGGACCCGGCGCCGGATCGGGCACCATTTCGATCGACAAGGGCTGCCCCGCCTGCCTGACTACCGCTGCTCTCATGACGCTTTCCCGCTCTTGCGCAGCTATATAGCGGACGGGGCGCAAAGTCACGCCGCACGTTGAAAATGGCGGGCAGCGGTGCTTGAAGGAAGAAGGCACCCTCTCCCTCGCCCTCTCCCATGGAGGAATGGGAGAGAGGGGAACAGAACAGATGCCCTCTCCTATAGAGCAATGGGGGAGGGGACAGAAAAGGAGGCGTCAGATGGCTGGAACATTTGCGGGCAAGGTGGCCTTGGTGACCGGCGCGGGACAGAACATCGGACGGGCGACTGCGCTTCGCTTCGCCGCCGGCGGAGCAAAAGTCGCGGTGGTGGATATCGTGCCCGAGACCGGCAATGAAACCGTGCGGATGATCAAGGACCAGGGCGGAGATGCAATCTTCGTCCACACCGACGTGACCAAGGCGCGCGAGGTCGAGGCGATGGTGGCCGCGACGGTCGATGTCTTTGGCCGGCTGGATTGTGCCTTCAACAACGCCGGCGGCGCCGGCCAGTATTACGTTCCGATTGTGGAATGCACCGAGGAGAAGTGGGCGTGGACGATCGCGTTCAATCTCACCAGCATCTGGCTATGCATGAAGTATGAGATCCCGCAGATGGTCAAGCAGGGCGGCGGCGCGATCGTCAATGCCGGATCACTGGTGGCGCTGGCCGCCACCCCATTGCTCGGCGCCTACACCGCGTCCAAGGGCGGGGTGCTGGCGCTCTCGCGCACGGCGGCGCTGGAGTATGCGAAATCCGGAATTCGCGTGAACGTCACCTGCCCCGGCGCGATTCGCACGCATAAGCATGAGGAATCGATGCGCATCCTGGGCGGCACCATCGCGCCGCCATCGATGCCGATGGGCCGTCCGGGCGAGCCGCGCGAGGTTGCCGACGCGGTCGTGTGGCTGTGTTCGGACGCCGCCTCATTCGTCACCGGCGCCGCGATCACAGTGGACGGCGGCGCCTATGCGCAGTGATTAGTCGAAGTAGACAAGCTGGAGATGATAACTACTTGCCCTGCCATTTGGGGTCGCGCTTTTCGACGAACGCCTGGGTACCTTCGACGCGATCGGCGCTGCCGAAACATACGCCGAAGGCCTGCTGCTCGAGCTTGAGCCCGGCGTCCTCAGTCATCGTGGCCGCCGCGATTAGCGCCGCCTTGGCCTGACGCACCGTCAGCGGCGACTTGGCCGCGATCTTTTCCGCTACCTGGCGGGCGGTAGCGATCAATTGCTCGGGCGCCACCACCTGGTTTATCAACCCCCATTCGACCGCGGTCTTGGCGTCAATCATGTCGCCGGTCAGGATCAGATGGCGGGCCCGCGGATGGCCGATACGGCGGGGCAGGCGCTGGGTGCCGCCGAAGCCCGGGATCAGGCCGAGATTGATTTCCGGCTGGCCGAAACGCGCCTTGTCGCTGGCGATGATCAGGTCACAGGCCATCGCCAATTCCAGTCCGCCGCCCAAAGCAAAGCCGTTGACGGCGGCGATAATCGGAATCGGCAATTCCTCCATCGATTGCATCACACGATGGCCCAGGCGGCAGAATTCCAGCCCTTCAACCGTGCCCATCTCCGTCATCGCCGCGATATCCGCGCCGGCCACGAAAGCGCGGTCGCCGGCGCCGGTGATGATCATCGCGCGCACCGCGGGATCATGCCGGACCTCCCTCAGCACCAGCGCCAGTTCCTCGACCAGCCTCACGTTGAGCGCGTTAAGCGCCTTGGCGCGATTCACCGTGACCATGGCGATCGGCGCCTTTTCGAAAATCAGGTTGGTAAGTTCCACGGCCTGGCTCCTCCGCTCTGATCCGAGCGCCCGCCGGGGCGGGCCGACATCCAAAGTTAATGTGTTGCTTTTAGTATTCCGGTTTGAAGTCGAAGTGATGGATTGCGCTGATGAACCGCACCGTACGGGTCCGGGAACGCATGACGACGCTGTTGGTAAGCGCACCCCCCGAAAAAAAGCGCACCCCGCGCAGATAATCGCCGGTAGTCACTCCGGTCGCCGCGAACATCACGTTGTCGCCGGCCAGCTCCTCCAGGGTGTAGCGCCGGTTTAAGTCGAGGATACCGGCCGCCAGGCACAGCTCGGCTTCCTGCTCGTTGCGCGGCTTTAGACGGCATTGCATATCGCCGCCGGCCGAACGAATCGCGGCGGCAGCTAGCACCCCCTGATGGGCGCCGCCAATTCCAATCAGCATGTCGATATCGCTCTCAGGATGGGTGGTGGCCAGCGCCGCTGATAGGTCACCGGCGGACAGCAGCTTGATCCCCGCGCCGGCGCGCCGCACCTCGGCCACCAGACCCTCATGGCGGGGGCGGTCGAGGATCGCAACCCTGAGGTCCTCGACGTAAACCTTTTTGGCTTCGGCCAGGGCGCGGAGATTATCGGCGGCGGAGAGATCCAAATCGATGACGCCGCGGCCGACCGGACCAACCGCGATCTTTTCCATGTAGGTGTCGGGGCACATCAGCAGCTTGCCGCGCTCCGCCATCGCCACGCATGACAGCGCGTTGGGGCCGCCGGTGGCGCAGATCAGGGGACCTTCCAGCGCGTCCACCGCGACGTCAACTTCGGGGCCCGATCCGATACCGACGATCTGTCCCTTGTAAAGGAGATCGCTTTCGCCCTCCTCACCCTCGCCGATTACGATCTTGCCGTCGACGCCAATCGCGTTGAGCGCGTTGCGCATCGCTTCAGCCGCGGTCCGGTCGGCCGAACGTTCGTCACCTTTGCCGATCAACCGGCCCACCGCCAAAGCGGCCGATTCGGTCGCCCGTACTACTTCGAGTGCAAGATTGCGATCCACGCTGTTTTCCTACGATGCGGTCGGTGCCCGGCTTCCATCCACCCTCGCAAAGAGGCTTAAGCCGAAGGTCGTTGAAAGAGCCGTTCGATGAGGCCATAGCCGTCGCCCACTACCAATCCGCTGGCGGCGGCATCCTCCTCCGTGTAGCGGCGAATGACGGAGGGCGGCTGTTCAAGTGTTTCACCAGAAACCATAGCAAAGGGAACGGATTCATTCGAGTGCGTTTTGAGCTTGCACGGCGTGGCATGGTCGGGCATCAGCAGAATCCGGTAGGGGCCGATTTTCGGCAGACCTTCGAGCAACGCTCCCAGCACCAACTCGTCGATGCGCTCGATCGCCTCGACCTTCAGGTCGGGCCGGCCCATATGAGCGGCTTCGTCGGGAGCCTCGACATGGACCAGCAGGAAGTCGCGCTCTCTCAGCGCCTCGATCGCGTAACGCCCCTTGGCGGCGTAATCGGTGTCCAGGAATCCAGTCGCGCCGGGCACATTGATAACGTCCAGGCCTGCCAGCCGCCCTAGGCCGTTAACCAGGTCGACGGCGGAGATCACCGCGCCGCTGGCGCCGAAGCGTTGGCGCAGCGTCGGCACCGCTGGCCGCTTGCCTTGACCCCAAAACCACACCGAGCTGGCGGCGGGCTTGCCGCCCGCGCGCCGAGCCTCGTTCACCCGATGGCGGGCCAGGATATCGGCGGCCTTCGCCATCAAATCGCGCAACCGCTCGCCCCCCGCGCCCTTGGGCAAATACTCGGCGACCGGCCGGTCAGTGATGTCATGCGGAGGGGTAAGAGTCGTGTCAGCCGGACCGCCATGCCAGACCATGATATGGCGGTAGCTGACCCCGTTGTGAAATTCAAATTCGTTGTCGGCCAGGCTGCGCTTGATATCGTCGACAATTTCAGCCGCCTCTTCGCTGCTGATATGACCGGCCGTGAAGTCGCCCATCACGGTCGAGCCGTCCGCGGCCGGATTGAGCGTCACCAGGTTCATGCGGAAGACCACGTCATCAGGGCCGATTTCCAGTCCCATGCTGGCGGCTTCGATCGGCGCACGTCCGGTATGATAGCGGCGGGGGTCGTAACCAAGCATCGTCATAGTGCCGACGTCGCTGCCCGGCGGCATCCCAGCTGGAATCGTCGCGACCAGCCCCAATTCGCCGCAGGCCGCAAGTCGATCCATGTTGGGCTTGCGCGCCGCTTGCAGCGGCGTCTTGCCGCCCAGTTCCGGACACGCCCAATCCGCCATCCCATCGCCGTGAACGATGACGTACTTCATCATTCGATCTCCAGCAGTTTCAGAATTCTGCCCACGTCTGGTTCCACCACCACGGTGTTACTCAGGTTCTTGAGGGCGGTATCCGGGTCCTTCAGTCCGTGGCCGGTGAGCGTGCAGACCACAGTCGAGCCGGGCTTGAGCTTGCCGCCGGCGCCATACTTAAGCGCACCCGCCACCGACGCAGCCGAAGCGGGCTCGGCGAAGATTCCCTGCCCGGCGATCAGACGGTAGGCGGCCAGGATTTCGGCGTCGGTGACGATGTCAATCAGGCCGCCCGATTCGTCGCGCGCCGCCTCCGCCGATTTCCAACTGGCGGGATTGCCGATTTTGATCGCGGTCGCCACCGTATGGGGATCATCAATCGGGTGCCCCAACACGATTGGGGCCGCACCTTCCGCTTGATAACCCATCATTCGCGGTAATTTGGCGGAGAGTCCAATGCTCTTGTACTCGCGGTAGCCAAGCCAGTAGGCGGTGATATTACCGGCATTGCCGACCGGCAGGAACTGGAAGTCGGGGGCGTCGCCAATCTGGTCGCAGACCTCGAATGCGGCCGTTTTCTGGCCCTGAATGCGGTCGGGATTGACGCTGTTGACCAGCCGAATCCGGGTCGGGTCGCGCTCGCCCAAATCGCGCACCATCTTCAAGCAGATGTCGAAGTTTCCGATCACCTCGACCACTTGCGCCCCATGCATCACGCTTTGCGACAGCTTGCCCAAGGCCACTGCGCCCTTGGGTATCAGGACGAACGCCTTGAGCCCGGCCCGCGCCGCGTAGGCGGCGGCCGACGCGGCCGTGTTGCCGGTCGACGCACAGATAACCGCCCGCGCGCCTTCGGCGACGGCCTTGCTGATCGCCATCGTCATCCCCCGGTCCTTGAACGAACCGGTGGGATTGACGCCCTCAAACTTCAAGTAAACCTTCAGACCTACGCCGATACGTTCGGCCACCGCGGGAGCGTCGATAAGCGGGGTATTGCCTTCGTTAAGGGTAATCACCGGCATCTCCGGAGTCACCGGCAGGAAGCGGCGATAATGCTCGATCAGACCGGGCCAACGGGTGAGCCGGGGAATTTCCTTGTCGGGTGCACCGGCCATCGGAGTTACAATTGCTCCTCGATCCGGATGAAGACCGGCTCCGCTTTGACGATCTTGCGCCGGCGGATTTCGGCCAGCGCCAACGTCAAATTGCGCTCGTAGGACTCGTGCGTGCGCATCACCACCGGCACCGACACCTCCGGCGCCCGCCCCTGCTGGATCATCGACGCGATCGATATTTTATGGCGGCCCAGCACGGACGCAATCCGGCCCAGCACGCCGGGTTTATCCTCGGCCATGAAGCGCAGGTAATACTGGCATGCGATACGGTCCATCGGCTTTACTTTAGCCGGTTTTATGGCGGAGTAGGGATAGCCCAGCGCATGATCGCTGGCTTCGGTAGCACCCGCCCGGCGCATCCGCGCGATTTCCAGGATGTCGGCCACCACCGCTGTCGCGGTGGGCATCTCGCCGGCGCCCAGCCCGAAGTACATGGTCGAGCCCATGGCTTCGCCCTGAATATAGATCGCATTGTAAGCGCCGACCACACCGGCCAGCAGATGGCGGATGGGAACCATGGTGGGATGTACCCGGGCTTCGATCGCGCCGTCCTCGCTCTTGGCGATCGCCAGCAATTTGACTGCGAATCCGAACTCACGCGCATAGGCGAGATCCTGCAGCGTGATGCGGGTGATGCCCTCGGTATAGACCTGGCGCGGCTTGAGCGCGGCGCCGAAAGCCAGCGTGACCAGCAGCGCGAGCTTGTGCGCGGCGTCGTGACCGCCGACATCCAGGGAGGGGTCGGCCTCGGCCAGCCCGCTGCGCTGCGCCTGCGCCAACACGTCGGTGAACTCGGCCCCACTCTCGGCCATCGTGCTGAGGATATAGTTGCAGGTGCCGTTGACAATCCCGTACACGGCGCGCTGCCGATCACCCGCCAGCGCTTCTCGCAGGGTCCTGATTATCGGAATCCCCCCGCCCACGCTGGCTTCGAAGCCAACAAAGCGCCCCCTTTTGACCGCCGCCTTGAAGATCCGATCCCCATGCTCGGAGAGCAGCGCTTTGTTAGCGGTCACGATATCCTTGCCCGCCGCGAGCGCCTTGAGGATCAGGCTTTGGGCCGGCTCGATACCGCCGAAAAGCTCAACTACCACATCAATATCGGGCCGCGTAACCAGAGCCTCGGAATCCCGCGTGATCAGGTCGGCGGTAAGCCCGAATAACGGATCGGGCTCAAGGCTGCGGTCGGCGACCCCGGCCAGTTCCATCCGGGCACCGAGCCTGGCGGTTAGCATCGCGGAGTTGCGACGCAGCAGTTTGACCACTCCCCCGCCGACGGTGCCGCAGCCGAGCAGTCCAATCCGTACCGCCTTCACAAGGTTTTTCCCGAGCGCATCGGCCGAGATTAGCGAATCCCGCCGACGGCCTTGATGTGAGGCACCGGACCGTGCTGCATCGCGTGGCGGATTCCGCGCAGCGCCTGGCGGACTCGATGTTCATTTTCGATCAGCCCAAAGCGTACAAAGCCGTCGCCGTCCTCGCCGAAGCCAATACCAGGAGAGACCGCCACTTTGGCCTCCGCCAACAGGAACTTGGCGAATTCGAGCGACCCCATAGCGCGGAAGGGTTCGGGAATCGGCGCCCACACGAACATCGTCGCGCGCGGCTTGGTGACCTCCCATCCGCAGCGCGCCAGCCCTTCGACCAGCACGTCGCGGCGGCGGCGGTAAACCTCGTTGATCTCCGCCACGCAATCCTGCGGTCCGTTCAGGGCGGCGATCGCGGCCACTTGGACCGGGGTGAACATGCCGTAGTCGAAGTAGGACTTAAGCCGCGACAGGGCGCCGATCATCTGGCGGTTGCCGACTGCGAACCCCACCCGCCATCCGGGCATGTTGTAGCTCTTGGACAGGGTGTAGAACTCGACGCCCACATCCTTGGCGCCCGGCACCTGCATGAAGGAGGGCGCCTGGTAACCGTCGAAGCAGAGGTCGGCGTAGGCGAAATCGTGGGCGACCATGATTTGGTTGTCGCGAGCGAACTCCACCACCTTCTTCATGAAGTTAAGGTCGACCACCGCGGTGGTGGGATTGTGGGGGAAGTTCATGATGATGAACTTGGGCCGCGGCCAGCAGCGCTTGACCACCGAAACCAGTTCCTCGAAGAAGTCGCTGCCCTGGCGCATCGGAATGCCGTGGACCTCGGCGCCCGCAATCACGCACGCATATTGATGAATCGGGTAGGTCGGCGTGGGCGCGAGCACCACGTCGCCATGGTCCAGGATCGCCAGAGTCAGGTGCGCGATGCCCTCCTTGGACCCGATGGTGACGATCGCTTCGGAGTCGGGGTCAAGGTCCACCCCGAAGCGGCGCCGATACCAGTCGGTTATAGCCAAACGCAGCTTGAAGATACCGCGCGACACGGAGTAGCGATGGTTGGCCGTTTTGGCGGAGGCCTCGACCAGTTTGCTGACGATATGCGGCGGTGTGGCGCCGTCGGGATTGCCCATCCCGAAATCGATTACGTCCTCGCCGGCGCGGCGCGCAGTCTGGCACAAGTCACCGATTACGTTAAAAACGTATGGCGGCAGGCGCTTGATTCGGGGAAAATCCATGGTGATCGTTTTGCTCGTCCCCTCGCGGCCGCCCAAGACGGCCCATACGGAAATGTATCCCGCTATTAAAACGGAGAAGATAGCATACGACAATCATCCGAGCATGCGGATGTGGCCGTAAAGCCGCGTTTCACGAGTGCTTTGGCTTCTTTTGCTTGCGCTTGCCCGCCGCCGTTGAACGATGCAGGAGGCCGGAGAGGGCCTTCATGGATTTCTCGGGACCCTCCGCCTCGGGCCCGCGGTACCCAACGTATTCACCACTCTCACCGCGACAGGCGCGGGAGCGGGGCCAAGTTGACGCTGGCGCAAAAGCCCCCATCCACCAGCAATTCGGTGCCAGTGATGTAGGACGCCTCCTCCGACAGCAGGAATAGCATCGCGGAAGCCACCTCCCACGGCGTGCCCTGGCGGCCCATCGGGACCAGCGGGGAGACGGCGGCGTCGCGCCCCTCGCCACCGGTACGGCGCGCCAGGGTCGAGTTGATCAAACCCGGCATCACGGCGTTGCAGCGAACCTTGTCCCGGGCGTACCGCACGGCGACGCCGCGGACCATCGAATTGATCGCCGCCTTGCTGGGCCCGTAAGTCGCGCCGCCGCCCCGGATTGCGCCCATCGAGGAGTTGAGCACGATCGCGCCGCCGCCCGCTTTGACGATTTCCGGGATCGCGTATTTCAGCATCAGGAACTGCCCGCGCAGGTTGACGCTCATGATGCGGTCATAGTCGGCGATGTCGAGGCTGAAGTCGTCCACCGGGTAGACGATGCCGACGTTGTTGACCATCAGGTGCAGGGGGCCAAACCGGTCCACAGTCGCGGCGACCGCCGCCTGGCACTCCGCCTCGCTGCTGACGTCGGCCTGCAGTGCTTGCGCTTGCCCGCCTTCGGCCACAATCGCCGCCGCAGTTTCCTGCGCGGAGGCGAGCAAGCGGTCGGTCACCATCACGCGCGCGCCTTCGCGGGCACCCAGGATCGCGATTGCACGGCCGTTGCCGATTGCCAACGCCTCGCCCTTGTTGGGCGGGCCATCAGCCCCGCCGCCAGCCACCAGCAGTACCTTGCCCTCCAGCCGTTTCATAAATGGTTCATCCTTTCATCCGGCGCAGCGGGCCGGAAACGACCGAGATGATTCACTCCTACCATGATTGGACCGGCTTTGCCCCCGTAGCCTGGTAGCCGGCCTCGGCAGTGCCTCATCAATACGTGCTTTGACTCGCTTAATTTCGAGGCATGGCGATTTGCTGGCATCTGGTAAGCGCTTTGGGAGACTCTTCTCATTAAGGTCAACAGCAGCGGACGGCTCGGCGTCCTGGTGTCCTCGGCGCGCTTCAAGCGCGATATCCATGGGCGCGGCCAGCGGCTCACTGATGAAGCTGCGTCCGGTGACCTTCCGCTATAAAGACGACCCGCAGGACATCCGGCAATATGGTCTCGTCGTCGAGGAAGTCGAGCAGGTGTACTCCGAGTTGGTGACCTATGGCGCGGACGGCAAGATAGAAGCGGTGCGCCACTCGATGCTCACGCCGCTGCTGCTCAACGAAGTGCAGAAGCAGGCCGCCGAAGTGCGCAAACAAGCGGGCCAGCTAAAGAAGCTGTCCGCACAACTCGCCGAGCAAAAGGCAAATCGTGAACGCGAGCTTGCCGCGCTGAAAACCGGCTTCGCGCAACGCCTCGCGGCGCTGGAACGGGCGATGGCGGCCGGCAACGCGAAACACAATCTCGCGGCCGCCTTCGCCAGGTGAGCGAGGCTCCGTGTTTTGAGCCCGCAAACCTCGAGTTGCTCCGAAGGAAAAGAACCGGCACGGAGGCCGGCGCTATGGTAGGCGGCAGCGCCGCTCAAACGCAGTGAAGGCCTCCAGGTGAGGGTGCAGGTACACTTCAAGCAACCAGCCTTTTGGTGTCACTTGAGGTTTTCAGTTGAGCGGGGAACTGCTCACGGGCCCACTCAGTTCTCGGGCTTGAACTGACGATTCATGTATCTGCGCGAATGCTCCACTGACTCCCGCGCGAGCGCCGCGGCTGGGCTGCCTCTGCCCGGCACCATCGAGGCCGGCGTGGGTTGGACGTGCCCCGCGATCCCTTTGGGCCGGTACGGTGCTTCCAGCGTCGCCACCTCTTCAGTGGACAGCTTTATATCAAGCGCCGCAATCGCTTCGGCCAGTTGGCCGACGTTATCCGCGCCGATCAGGGGCGCCGTCAGGCCGGGCGCCTGCAGCAGCCACGCAACCGCGACCTGTGCCGGCGACACGCCTCGGCCCGCGGCAACCTTTTTCACCGCGTCGAGCACGTCGAAATCATGCTCACCATACAGGTCATGGGCGAGCGTATCATCGGCGGCGCGCAAATCGCGGGTCTTGCCGCCGCGGTCACGGTTGCCGGTCAAAAAGCCGCGCGCCAACGGGCTCCATGCGGTAACGCCGATACCTTGGTCGATGCACAACGGAATCATCTCGCGCTCTTCTTCGCGATAGACCAGGTTGTAATGGCTTTGCATCGAGACCGGGCGATGCCATCCGTGGGCCCGCGCCGTATGCAGCGCCTTTGAAAACTGCCACGCCGCCATGCTGCTGGCGCCGGCGTAGCGGACCTTGCCGCAACGGACGAGGCTGTCGAGCGCCTCCAGTGTTTCCTCAATCGGAGTTTCCAAATCGAGACGATGGATTTGATACAGGTCGATGTAATCGGTGTTAAGCCGGCGCAGCGACGCCTCGCAGCAATCGATCAGATGCTTGCGGCCGCCGCCCTGCAGGTTGGGTCCCTCGCCGAGGGGAAGTCCCACTTTGGTGGCGATCACCACCTGATCGCGGTGCGCCAACTCGCGCACCCAACGCCCGACGATCTGCTCGCTCACGCCCATCGAATAGATGTTCGACGTATCGAAGAAGTTGACCCCATGTTCGATTGCGTAGGCGAAATTCTCCCGCGCCTCGTCCTCTTCCAGCATCCACGGGCGCCATCGTTTGCTGCCATAGTTCATGCAGCCCAAGGCGATCCGCGATACGACCAGGCCGGAGTTACCCAAGTGCGTGTATTTCATGACGGCTGTCCTTGGCCAGCGCGCGCCTCTTAGGCGTCGGCTACTGCGGAACGGGCCTTCGTTTCCGGCTCACTCAAATCTGCCGCCGGCTCAGGCATAGTCTGCGCCGCGACCTTCTCGCCGCGCAGCATCCAATAGAAAATCGCGGGACACAGCCCGATCATCCCGGCCACCGACCATCCGGCCAGCAACCCATGACGGTCGGCAATCCATCCGCACAGGATAAGGCCCAAAGCTCCGCCGAAGGTCGCGAAGGTACTCTGAAACGACAGCAATGTGGCGCGATTGCGCGCTTGCAGATGCTCGTTGATCCAGGCCTGGCTCACCGGTTGCATCGCGCCGCTGCATATATTCATCACGAACAGCATCATCAGCGTTATCCGCAAATTGCCGGCTAACGCTGAGCCCAAAAGCATGCTGCCGGTGCCAAGCGCGAGGGCCGCCAGCAGCGACGCGCGGTCGACCCTCATGGGTTGGAAGCGCGCGATCAGCTCGGCGCCGGTAAGCCGTCCGACGCTGAAGAAGCAGTAAAGCCATCCGATCATCCAAATCGCCACGCCGAGGTTTTCATGGAAGTACTGCGGCCATTCCATGAAATAAGGCGCCCAGGAACCGACCTGGACGGCGCCGGCCAGCGCCAGCAGCAGCACCGGGCGGCTGCTGAATCCCTCACGCAGGCCGGCCCTGGTCCGCGTTCCGACTTCGCCCATCAGGGTGCGCATCGCGGGGCGGATCGCAACGCGCTCCGGGCCGCCGCGCATCAGCGCCGCGCCGACGAAGAGGCTGGTCAGGTACCCGGCGGATCCAAGTATCCATGGCCACGCGATATTGAGGCTCGCCACATACGAGCCAACCATCGCCGATACCAGCCATCCGGTGGTGGTGAGTTGGGACATGCGCGAGAAGATGCGGTTTTTGAGCCCGGTGAATCCGGCGCTATCAAGCGCGTCGACCGCCCACGCGTCAATCGCGCCATTGCCGAAGGTGGTGCCGATAGCATCGATGCTCTCGGCGACCAGGAACAGCAGGTAGTGATGCGCGAAGAAATACAGGGCGAAGGAGAAGGTTCGCAGCGCGCAGCCGAGGATAAACGCGGTGCGCCGGTTAAGCGCGTCGGCAAAGGCTCCGGTGGGAACGTCGGTCAGGAACGTGATCAGGAAATAGGTCGCCAAAACGCTGTTGGTCTGCAGTTCGGTCAAACCGCGGGAGCGGAGGAACAAAGGATAGACCCCGAACACGAACCCGCCGCCGAACGCGTAAAACCACCACAGCAGGTAGTAGCGCCGTATGATGTTACTGATGGCCGCGCTGCGCGGGTTATGTGAGTCGAGCGAGGTCATCGTGAGATATTGGTCGAAAACGGCGATTCAATCCGAATGTCCTAGCCGCGACTTCCGCTGGCTTCGAAGCTTTTGCGCCGCTGCACTGTAAGTAAATTTCGCACTCAAGTACAATCGGATCAGTGCAGGCCGGCCCGCCGGCTGAAGTCGGCCGCTTGCGGCACAGGTGGTTTGGAATCCCTTTTTACAATACCCCTGCGCAGATTCCGGCGACAGCGGCAATTTTACCGGCCTCTGAAACCGGCGAGGCAGAACGCGCCGGTGTGGACAGTTCGGGCGAGGTGGCGTGTCAGTTTCAAGCAAGAGCAACGATGTAAATGCAACGGTTGAGCACTTCACTGGCGAACTCGGGCGGTGGGAGCGGCTGTGGCGTTTTGTTACCGTCCTGAGCCTGGCGATCCGGGTTTACCTTGGTTACAAGTCGGTCCAACTTTGGACCCGTTTCGTCAGCGACACCAATAAAGCCGAGCTCTACCGGCGCCAGGATCTGCGCTCCGCGCGCGCCCTCTACCGCACCGCGGTCAAGCTCGAAGGGCTGCTGATCAAGGCATGCCAGTTCATCGCGACGCGCGCCGATATTTTGCCCGATGAGTGGGTCGATACGCTTTCGGTCCTTCACGACCAGGTGCCGCCGCGTCCCTTTGAGCTGATTCGCGCCCAGGTCGAACGCGAACTGGGACGGCCGCTCGAGACCATCTACGCCTCCTTCAACCCGCGGCCGATTGCGGCGGCTTCCCTGGCCGAGGTGCACGAGGCCCGTCTGGCCGACGGGCGCCGATGCGCCGTCAAGGTGCAGTATCCGGGGATCGAGGGGCGGGTTAGTGCCGACCTGCGCAACCTGATGTTCGTGTTAAGGATACTCGCGTGGGTGGAGTCCAACTTCGATTTTCGAGTGGCCGCGCGCGAGATGCTCAAGTACGTGCCGATGGAGTTGGACTTCGTCAACGAGGGGCATAACTGCGAGCGAATCGGCCATAACTTCGCGGCCCAGCCCGAAGTGATGGTCCCCAACGTGTACTGGGAGTTCACCTCGCGGCGCGTACTCACGATGGAATTTATGGAGGGGGTCAAGATAACCGAGCTGGATGGCACCGGCATCGACCGCCATAACGTGGCCCAAAAGCTGGTCGAGATCTACTGCGAGCAGATTCTGCGCGATGGCTTTTTCCAGGCCGATCCCCATCCCGGCAATATCCTGGTCCAACCGGGGCCAAAGCTGGTGTTGCTGGATTTCGGCCTGGCCAAGGACTTCCCGCCCTCCTTCCGCGAAGGCCTCGTGCGCCTGACGCTGGCGCTCCTCACCTCGGACTCAGCCGCTATCGTGCAGGCGTTTGGCGATCTCGGCTTCAAGACCCGCGACGGGTCGCTCGAGGGTATGGTCAAAGTGTCGGACCTGCTGATCGGCAGCGTTATCCGCCGCGGCAAGTCTTACGCGGATCAGGACATGATGAAGGAGATGTCCGATGAGTTGCCGCGCGCGCTGCGCGCCAATCCGATCGTGGAAGTGCCGGGCGATATTCTACTGGTCAGCCGCGTGATGGGTCTGCTCAGCGGGCTGGGCAAGAGCCTGGATTCCAAGGTCGATATCATGCAGACGATGATGCCCTACGCCCTGCTCGGCTCCGCGACGAAAAGCAGCGCCAGCGGCGGATGAGCGTTGCCGGCGCCACAATTGTGCCATCCGCGCGCCGGTTGTTATTGACAGCGCCCCTGCGTGCTACTGAATACACACCTTGTGGTAACAGATTTTGCTGTTCGGCTGGCATTATGCCAAACCTTTACGCCATGATTTGCCGCACAACCGGCTTCCTTTTTAAGCTTTTGACCGCCGGGTAAGGAAATTGCGCGATGTCCGATAAACAGGCACAGCTCATTGAACTGGCGGGGAGGCTGGCGGACGAGTTTGCCGGACGCGCCACCGAGCACGATCGCACCAACAGTTTCCCCTTTGAAAATATCGAAGCACTCAAGCAGTCGGGCTATACCGCTCTGGTCGTGCCTGAGCGCCATGGCGGCCTGGGTGCCGACCTGCTCGACTTTATCCTGTGTCAGGAGCGGCTGGCACAAGGCTGCGGCGCTACGGCGCTGGCAATCAATATGCATCTGTTCGGTATCGGCACCATGGCCGAGCGCGCGGCCATGGAAGGACGCCCCGAGCAGGGCCTGTTTCTCGAATTGGTGGGCAGACAGCGCAGCATCATCGGGGGCGGGCTCAGCGAACCCGAGGGCGGCGGCGACTGGGGCTTGTTCGCGACCAAGGCGCGCCGCGACGGCGACGCCTATGTGCTCAACGGGCGCAAGGCGTTCACCAGCCTGTCGCCGGTGGTGGATTTCTTCATGGTGATGGCGACGGTGGAGGGCGACGGACCGTTAACCTCGGCCACCTTCGCCGTCGGCCGCACTACGCCGGGGCTGGAATTGGTCGAGACCTGGGACGCGATGGGGATGCGGGCCACCGCCAGTCACGACCTGATCCTGAAGGATGCGCGCGTGCCTGCGGCCGCGATGGCGGACCCGCGGCCGGTCGGTCCGCTGAGCACCGAGGCGATTTCGCTGTTTGCGTGGTTCGAGCTTTCGATCGCGGCGGTCTATACCGGCGTGGCGATTGCCGCGATGAATTTCACCCGCGACTTCGCCCAGCGCTACAAACCTTTCACGTTGGAGCGCCCGATAAATCACCTGCCGGGGGTGCAGTTCGCGATGGCTGACGCACAGGCGCTGCTGGCGCAGTCCCGCGCGTTGTACCTGACCATAGCGCGCGACTACGTTGAGCGGCGCGAGTCTGTGGACGGTGAAGAGGGCCTGGCGCGCTTGATTATGGCCAAGTACGTGGCGGTCAACAACGCGATCCGGATCGTGGATTACTGCATGGAGATCGTTGGGGCTCATGGTTTTTTGCGCCGCCATCCGCTCGAGCGGCTGTTCCGCGACGTCCGCGCCGGCTTGAACCATCCGCTGTCCAACGCCCGCGCGCGGGAATTCATCGGCAAGGTAGCACTCGGCGTTCCGTTGACCATCAACCCGCGCTGGTAGCCAAACCAGTAGGGCGGGCGTCCCGCCCGCCATCGCGCGACCAGGCAGCGATCTTTTTCGTCACTGCGCAGCAGCGGGCAGGAACGCCCGCCCCACTGATTGGGACTGTTAAACTAGCGCTTAGGACTGATGAAGTGAGTGCTTCAGTTCACGATGTATTCAGGTTCGGTGGAATAATCGCCGTTGCGGCCGGGACCTACCTGTATCTGCTGCTGCTGGGATGGGGATTGACGCGTCTCCTGTTCCGCCAACGAGCCGTTCCCTATCAGCTTTGGCTGGCTCCGTGGTTTGGGCTGATGCTCGCGGTAATTCCCATGTTGTGGTTGAACCGATTGGGCATAAGCGCGGGGCGGAGCTTCCACGTGATTACGCTGCTGGGAACGTTGCTCGTCGTCTTATGCCTCCTGAAACGAGTGCCGCTTTTTGTGCCAACCGACGCCTTTGATGCATGGCTGGCGGCAGGGGCATTCGCGACCCTTGCGATTGCTCTCTATCCGATGCTGTCAGTGGCAAATGCGCCCACCACGATCTCACTCGGAAACAACGATCCAGCTCTGTACGCGGTGGCAACGGATTTCTTGAAATCGCACAGTGTGGCTGATCTGCCGCCTCCAAATCCTCGCCTTCCCTCAGCCAACCTCCTGGGCTATATGCTGAGTCCCGGACATCGGCCGGGGGCATTTTTGGTTCTGTTACTATTCGATTGGCTGTTTCATGCTCCCACCTACCGCGTCTTTTCAATCGTATTGGCAGTGCTCCTGGCGCTGACGACGCCCTTGATAGCAATCTTTACCGACCTGATTGCCGGCAAACGCTCCTGCGCCATGATCGCCCTGTCGCTCAGCGCCGCCAATGTCAACTTCCTATACTGTTACTATCAGGGCTTCGCCGCCCAGGTTCTTATCCAGGGATGCATAATTGCAACATTTATACTGGTTTTGGTGGATGAGCAGGAAAATCCGGGGCCGCTTTCCTACTCGATCGCAGTCGGGCTGGCGATCGTCACGATGATCGTGCTCGTTCCGGAGGGAGCGGCGTTTTTTCTGCTACCCTATCTACTGTACGTGGCGCTGCAAGTCGTATTCGGCGCCCACTCGCAACGGGAGTTGCTTGAGCGCTATGGACCCGTGGCCGCGGTGGTGGTATTAGCGGGCCTGTTTCCGCTGTGGGAAGGGGTGCTGTGGGTCCGGCACATTGCAACTCTGCAGTTTGGATGGAACATTCCTAATTGGGCGCTCCCGATCCACATGATCGGCCTCATGAGTGCCGTGGACTTATGGCCTCGCTCTATATTTGTAATGGTGGCTTTGAGTATCCCCGTGATCGGCGCGATTGGCTGGGGTATCAGGCAATCGCGCAATCGTCTGCTGATGACTGCGCTGACCGTATTTAATGTCGGGGTCCTGCTCTACTTCGGTCCGGTCCGCCATTACTCGTATGCCTACTACAAAGCGGCGGTGATGGCCGGGTTTGTGTTCATCGCCGCGTTTTCAGCCGGACTGCCGGCGCTGCTGTATCGCTATCAAGCCGCGGTCTGCGCGACTCTCGCGATTGTAACCCTCATCGTCTGCCGGCCGACGATAGTAAACATATGGCACTATCCGTTTGAGGTGACGCGGGAATTATCCGGGCTCGGCGAGATCCCGTCCGCCCTCACGCGAGGCGCGATCATATCGCTGGATCAGTTGAGTCTGTGGGATCGGCTTTGGGCTATCGACTTCATGCCTGACGCGGCGCTAACGGCGCCCGATCCATTCTTTTCGGAGCGCACTCCTGCAGCTCTCGCACCTGTCTATCGGAGCTTTCAGGACAGGAAACAAGCGCTGTCCAAGGATACGAAGGTCCTATGGACTAACGATCGCTACGAGTTGATCACGACAGGCCGTTCGCGCTAAGGGCCCGCGTTTACGGCGCAAGCGGCCCTCCGTTCTGAAGATTTGGTTTTACGCTAATCGCCGCGCAACTCCCGCTCCAGGGATCTGAGACCGGCTGAGCGGCCCGCGGCGATCATCACATCGCCGGTTTTCAGCTTTTGGTCGGGTTCGAGCAACTCGAAGCCGCCCAGCGGATCGCTGCCGCTTTGGACCGCCAGAACGCTCACTCCGAACCGTACTCGTGTATTCAGCTCGCGCAGGGTCTTGCCTTGCGCGCCTGTCGGCACCCTGATCCGCGCTACGCGGTAACCGGTGGACCAGAAGATATGGGTGTCGCGGCGGCTCAGCAGGGCGAGGGAACCGGTGGCGCGGGTCAGGGCCTCCGCAATGTCATGGCGGGTAACGATTCCCAACAGGCGCTCGGACTGGTCCGGATCGACCACTGGCAACTCGCCCGTCAGCTCGTCCTCCATCAGGTGCAGAGCATCCTCGAGCGTCGATTTGGCCGATACGGTGGGGAAATCCGCGCGGCTTACGTCCGCGGCGTTTACCAAGTCCTTCAGATCGTTCACATGGAGCAACAGACCCACGAGATCGCGTGGATCGATTACGCCCACCAGCCGACTCTCTTTCCCTACCACCGGAATGATCTCTTGAGAAGATTCGTCAGCTATACGGCAGATCTCCTCGAGACCCGCGCCTGCTGCCATGGTGGTAACATCGGTCTTCATCACCGTCTCAGCTGCGATCCGGGACAGCGCCAGGCGGTCCCGGTCGATCTCAAGGCTGATCCCGCGGCGCGCCAGCGCGTAGGTGTCCATCGACTCGGGCTCGATCGAGCGGGCCACCACCAGGGCGAGGATGGAACTGATAAGGGCCGCCAGCGTGGCGTCGTAACTGCCGGTCATCTCCGTCAGCAGGAAGATCGCGGTCAGCGGCGCGTGAGTGGTCCCTGCCAGAAACGCGCCCAACCCCACCAGGGCATAGGAGCCGCGCACCCCGGTTACCCGCGGCATCAGACGCCCCACCAGCGGACGCATCGCACCGCCGCCCATCGCGCCGATAAAAAAGATCGGTCCGAACACGCCGCCCGGCATGCCGCATCCAAGTGAGATGCTCGAGGCGACGAACTTGGCGGCAAACAGCAGCGCCATCGTGCGCGGCTCGAGCCGGGCGTTGAGCGCCAGGTCGATGACCGGATAGCCGTCGGAGAGATTCTGGCGCAGCGGGATCGCGATGAGGCCGACGATCAGCATGCCGATCACGACGCGCGCCCAACGCGGCACGGGCAAGCCGTCGAAGAAGGCTGCCGTGGCGTTGAAAAATCTGATGTACAGCGCCGCCAGGATGCCGAACACCACGCCCAAAATCGCGAAGGTCGCAATCTCCCAGTAGGTCCTCATAACGAACCGCTGCGCCGGCAGAACCGCCAGATCACCCAGCATCACGCGCGAAGTCAGCACTCCGATCGAGGTGGAAATCACCAGCAACGACAGGTTGCCGAGTTCCGTTTGGCCCAACAGAACGATCTCCTGCGCGAACAGCAGGCCGCCCAGCGGGGCGTTGAAGGTGGTGGCGATGCCGGCGCCGGCGCCGCACGCGATCATCACCTTGGCTCGTTCACTGGAAAGGTGCGTCAGTTGCGCCACCGCCGAGCCGATTGCGCCGCCCAACTGCGCGATTGGACCTTCGCGGCCGACGGAAGCGCCGGCGCCCAGCGACAATGCGGGCCCCAAGGCCTTGGTGATGATCCAGCTGGGGCTGATCCGGCCGTCGCCCAGATGAATCATCTCGAGGAATTTAGGGAAGCCGTAACCCAGAATGTCGCCCCGAAACACGTACTCCATCACGATCGCCGCAACACCGCCGCTCACCAATACCAGTGGGATTAGCAGTTCGAACGGCATTCCAGACGGAATTCGCAGCGCGTTCCATTCGAGCACCCGGAAGACGTAGATGAACAAGCGGATAAGTTCGCGCAACAACAGGTTGCCCAAGGCGGCCAGAAATCCAACGGCGCTCGCGAGCAGGATCAACCACAGGTATTCCGCCTGGCTGCGGCTCATCGAAAAGGGCCGCCATCGGATCAGCTCCTTTAACATTCCCCAACCAATGCTTCCATTCGGAATAAGCGCCGCCAGGAGCCGGCACGGAAACTAGGCCAAGTTCTGCCAGGTCGTATCAAAGCATCGGCGCAGCGTCGTGGCGATGAACTCCACCTCCGCATCGCCGATGACGAAGGGCGGCGCGATCATTATCGCGTCGCCGCCCCGATCGCCGGCCATTCCGGCGGCTGCATAAACTACCAGTCCCAGTTCCATCGCGCTGCTCAACAATCTGCGCGCTACCTGCAGATTGCGGGCAAATGGTATGCGAGTCGCGCGGTCGGCGACCACCTCGATACCCCAAAAAAACCCCGCACCGCGAATCTCCGCCGTCATCGGATGGTCGCCCAACTCGGCCTTAAGCCGTGCGCCCAGCCGCGCGCCGATCTGCGCCGCATGCTCCACCAATTTCTCGCGCTCCATGATTTCCAGCACCCGGTCGGCGATCGCGCAGGCCAGCGGATGCGCGCTGTAGGTGAAGAACATGAAGTCCGCGCCCGCATCCTCGCAGACCTCGATAAGGCGGCGGCTGACCGCGATCATTCCCATCGGCACGTAACCGCCGGTCAGCCCTTTGCCGCCCACGATGATGTCAGGGGTGACGCCCCAATGTTCCACGGCGAAGCGCTTGCCGGTGCGGCCAAACCCGGTCATCACTTCGTCAGCGATCAGGACGATATCGTTGCGGCGGCAAATCTCGGCGATGCGCGGCCAATACTCGGCCACCGGCGGGATTACGCCGCCGCTTGCCCCAACCATCGGCTCGGCGATGAACGCTGCAATCTGGTCCGCGCCATAGCGTGCAATCGCTTGCTCCAACGCCTGTGCGCATTCGAGATCGCATCCCGGATAGCTGCGTCCCCACGGGCATCGATAACAATACGACGGCGGTATTTTGGGCCAATCGAACAGGACGTGCTCGTAATCCGCGCGGCGCGCACGATTGCCGCTGACTGACAAGGCCCCCAGTGTATTGCCATGATAGGAGAGCTCGCGCGAGATCACGCGCGTCTTACCTGTTTTGCCGCGTATCCGATGGAACAGGAAGGCGCACTTGATCGCCGATTCGACCGCTTCCGAACCGCCGCTGGTGAAAAAGAAGCGGTCCAAACCGGGCGGCGTCCACTGCGCCAGTCGTTCCACCAGGCGCTCACGCGCGGGCGAAACCCACACCGGTAAGACGTAGTTGAGGCTTAAGACCTGCTCGCGCGCCAACTCCGCCAGTTCCGACCGCCCCTGGCCGACATTGACCACGATCGCGCCGCTTGACGCATCAAGCAACTTACGCCCGTCGCGCGTGTACAGATAAGCGCCTTCAGCGCGCACCACCTGCACCGGCTCGCCATGGGGACCGCGAAGGAACAGCACTTCCCGCTCAGCCATGGGCTCATGTTACTGGTAGCGGGAGAGGTTTGGAATTCCCACTTTCTGCTTTCTATGGAAATACTCGGAATAAATTTGCGTGCCTTGGTTAGCTACCTATGTTAGCTTTTAATGGTGAAGGACTGGACAGACACGAATAAGACACGGAAATTTCGCCGCAACGGCAACAATGAGATCCTGACCACCAGGATGGTTGCTGATTACCTGCACTGCCACTTGAGCACCGTGTACCGGCTTGTCAAACAAGGCAAGATCCCGCACTTCAAGCTTGGTGGCGATTTGCGTTTCGAAAAAGCAGCCATCGACGAGTGGATCGAGAAGGGAGGCGGAGCGCAGGACTGAGGGCGTCCAAGTCCGATAGTCAAGCGACTTCGCTTCGCCTCGCAGTCAGGAAATCTTACCGATCGCGCAGGCCGAGTTGCGCGTAGCGTTGAGGCTGCGTCCTCTCGCTTCGGCCTCGTTCCAGCACGGCGCGCCGCTAAACGCGATATGGCCCCGTCAGGCCGCTTGAGGCAGCCGCGACCTTGACGAACGCCTATTTGATGGCGCCGTCACGGCGCCATTTCTCTATCGTCTCCGGGCCGTAGCCGAGTTCGGCAAGGATTTCGTCAGTATGCTGCCCCAGTTCGGGCGCCAGATGCCTGATCGAGCCGGGCGTGGCGGAAAGCTTAACTGAAATACCAACCTGTCTCGCCTTCTCTCCGCTGGGCGTGTCAACCTCCACGATCATATTGCGGGCCTTCACTTGCGGATTGTGCGCGACCTCGTCCAGGGTGAGCATGGCGGCGGCGCAGATATCAGTCTTGCTCAGCAAATCAAACCATTCCTCCCGCGTGCGGGTGAGAAACTTCTCTTCGAGCAGACGCCGCATCGCGGGATGTTTTTCCCGGTTGTATTGATCTCCAATGAAGTCGTTCAACCCCATTGCCCGGCACAGGTTGGCGTAAAACCACGGCTCCATCGCGCCGATCGTAATCCACTTGTCGTCTTTGGTCCGGTACACGCCGTAGTAGGGCACCCCTCCATCGAGCTGCGTCTGGCCCCGCTGCGGCACCTTGCCGCTATAGAAATGGGCCGCGAAAGCCTGAGCCAGGACCAGCATCGACCCGTCCATCATCGCGATGTCAACGTATTGACCGCGCCCGGTACTCCCACGCGCGATTAAAGCCGCCAGGACTCCCAACGCGCCATGCATTCCGCCCCCGGCATAGTCGGCAATCAGGTTGTGCGGGATAGTGGGACGCTGTCCCGGGGTGCCTAACATCGAAAGCGCTCCGGCATGCGCAATATAATTGATGTCGTGCCCGACCAGGTCACGGTACGGTCCGTCCTGTCCGTAGCCGGTGATCGCGCAATGGATATAGCGCGGATTGCGGATCGAGAGGCTGTCGTAATCGATTCCCAGCCGCTGGGCAACGCCGGGGCGGAATTCCTCCACCACCACGTCGCAGCGCTCGTGCAAGCGCAGAAAGATTTCCTTGCCGGCCAGAGACTTCAAATCAAGCCCGATCGATTTCTTATTGCGCCCCAGCGCGTTGAATGGCGAGCTCTGGAACCCGCCCTGTCCACGCCCGCGCACGCTGGCCGCTCCCGCCTGTTCGGCGCGCCGCCCGGTGGGCGGACCCGGTTCCTCAATCTTGATGACGTCGGCACCCAGGTCGCCGAGGATCATCGTGCAATGCGGTCCCGGCGCGAGCCGGGTCAAATCGAGAACGTTAATACCGCTGAGCGGCCCTTCGTTGGGCATCGCAACACCCCCGTTAATCTCTGTCCCCTCTCCCATTCTGTTATGGGGTTAGGGAGAGGGTGTCTGAACGCCCGTCGATAAAAATACAGTCACCCTCCAGGGACCCATGACTATCACAAGGTACACCAGACCTTTGCGTTTTCCCAAGGCGCTGACTGCCCGGCGCACATGACACGAATGTACCGCCGGTTGGAACTCGACAATGAATATTCGTCGGCGGTCTTTTTCTGACCGTGGCATAGGCTTCCAGCTGTGATTCCCGCTCCGGTCCCTCTGCTTTGTCTGTTATCCCGTGCCTAGCCGCGAGATCAACGAGAAGCGATTCATTCTGCTCCGAGCCTTGTTCCCTTGAAAGGCGGCGGCCCGTTCAGCCAATTCCAATGCACAACTCCGGAAATCACAGGCTGGAAGCCTGTGCCACGCAGACCATCCATCCACGCTGGCACTTGCTTCTGATCGGTTTGTCTGCCGCGCCAGGTCAGTTACGCAGGGGCGGAGCCATACCCCCTGCCCTCTATGGGTTGTTTGGGCAATTCGAAAATCTTACCAATCTTGGTTATTTTCTAAAATTTCACTTATATTCCAAGATTATCTTTGCTATTTTCATCCCGCTAAGGCTCCGATGCAGATGCAATTATCGGCTAGAACCCGCAGGCTGGTTTCTCAGGCATATGCCCCAGCAATTAGACAAGTGAAGACTAGGGAAAATCCATGACAATGGTCTCCCCTGAAAGCCGATTTTCGCGATGTGCACGGAGAATCCCAAACCGCTTCGGCCTGATCGCGGCAATGGTGCTGCTCGGTCTTTCGCTTTCGCTCTCGGTGTGGGGCGATCCCACCACGCTGGCGATCTCGAACGCCAAAGTTAAGGTGACCAGCAGCTCGTCAACCACACTTCGTTTTCCAATCTCTCGCGGCGGCGATACCAGCTACGACGCGTTTGTTCTGTTCCAGACCCAAAACCGGCACGGCGATCGCCGGGATCGATTACACGGCGACGATCGGGTCGCTGGTGATTCGGGCCGGTACCACCAGCACGACAATTCCGGTGACGGTCGCCGGCCGCGTCAGCAATCCCCCGGACAAAACCTTTCAGGTGCTATTGCTCGGCGGCGGCGGTGCAGCGCGGAGCTTCACGCCGCGCTTCGCCGCCCAGCGGACCTTTCCCAACTTGATGAGATGCACGAAAAGCTCCGACAGATATGGTTTGGATGCAGTCGGGGTTGTCCGAACCGTGCTGGCGCAGAGACGTGCTGTGTAGACCAAAACCGCGCTGAAAGCTTGCGGCTGGAGGTCCTTCGGACTAATGAGATTGAGATCAAAACGGAAATTCCGGCATGAAAGTACAGGTGCCGGGGGTCCCATCATAATCTTCGCAATGCCCGTGGGCACGGCGAAATGGACTGACTGGTATCGATAAGGAGGCCGCACAGATGGCCGAACAATCCGAATTGCTTGCTGCAACAGATGAAACGATCGATGACGCGGTGAAGTATGCCGACCCCATGGTGCTTCGCGGTCTTCTGTATCAGCTGACGGGCGACGAGAGCATCGCGGCCACTGAGGTCGCCACGACGACCATCAGAAATGCCGAGATAACCGGCGTCTCGAACCCGTCGGACGTGGCGCTGATTCAGTCCAAGGCGGCCGCATTTCTGAAGTCCTATCGGGACCAGGGCGCCGGCGACATCCCTTACGGTCCGCCCGAGCGTCTCCGCCGCAGCCTCAACCTTGCCGCTGGTATCGATCTTCCGGCGTCCGAGTTCGAATTGTGGCTGGAGCAATTGGCCCTGGACCCGTGGGCGCGGGGCCTCGTTTGGCAGGAGCCGCCACCCGCGCAAGATCTGGGGAAATTCACCGTGGCCGTGATCGGCGCCGGTATGGGAGGTCTGAACGCCGCCGTTCAAATGAAGCATGCCGGCATCCCATACTTTGTGATCGAAAAGAACGATGAAGTTGGCGGTACATGGCATGAAAACCGTTACCCGGGCGCGCGGGTTGATTCCCCAAGCCGCACCTATACGCATATCTATGGGGTTGATTTCGAGTATCCGAATGCGTTCTGCCCACAGAGTGAGAACTTGAAATATTTCAAGTGGGTGGCCGACCACTTCGATATCCGCAAAGACATTACGTTCAAGACCGAGGTCAAGTCGGTCATTTGGGACGAGACCGCGAAGCTGTGGGAAATCAAGGCCGACGGCCCTTACGGGCCACGCGTTTGGCGTGCAAACGCGGTGATCACGAGCGTCGGATTCCTGGCGCGCCCGAACATGCCGAGCATCGAAGGCATGGAGACGTTCGAGGGCAAGGCATTCCATACGGCCCGCTGGCCGGCCAACCTGGATCTGAAGGGCAAGCGGGTCGCGGTGATTGGGACCGGGGCTACTGGATATCAGTTAATCCCAGAGCTCGCGAAATTGGCCGGGCATACCTTCGTTTTTCAGCGGACGCCCAATTGGTGTTTCGACATAAGGGGATATCTTGATCCATTTCCCCCACAGGTGAACTGGTTGGATCGGAACTTTCCCTACATCAGGAATTTTATCCGATTCCGCGTCGGCTACCTTACGGGGCCGGAAAGTGTCTTGAAGACCATGCGGATTGATCCGGAGTTCAAGGATCAGCATGCAAGGAGTGCGCGCAACAAAAACGTCAGAGAACAACAGCTCGCGTTTATCCAAAGAAAGCTCGCAGATCGCCCCGATCTCATCGAGAAAATGACTCCGATTGCGCCTCCATACTCAGCACGGCCCATTATCGTCGATGCGAATTACTGCATCTATGATGCATTGCTGCGTGATGATGTCACCCTGGTCTCTGACCGGATTGCGAAGATCAAACCAAACGGGATCGAGGTGGACGGCGGCGCTAAGTATCCGCTTGACATTATCGTCTATGCCACCGGATTTAAGGCCAACGACTTCCTGTGGCCGATGGAGATTCGCGGGCGGGGCGGCAAACGCATCGAGGATCTTTGGGGAAAAGACGGCGCCCGTGCGTATCTCGGCACGATGCTGCCGGGCTTCCCGAACTTTTTCATGATCTATGGGCCAAACACCAACAACTTCGGTGGCCTTCAAATTGTCGATTTTGAAGAGATGGTAACGAGATTTGCGCTTGAATGCTTCGGCCGTTTGATCACACAGAAAAAGCGCACGATCGACGTCTCGCTCGATGCCTATTGGCGGTATAATGATGAGGTGGATCGGGCCGAGGCTCTGATGATTTACAAAGATCCGCGCGCCCATAACTACTACAAGAACGAGAGCGGGCGGTCAGCGGCTAACTGCCCAATCGATGTAAGAAAGATCTGGACCTGGCTGCGCAACCCGGCCGGTGGTCGTGCGGACGGGGAACAACCTGGCGATGCGGAGGCGATAGCCAGTCCCGTGAGGCCGTACTTTGGGGAAGATCTCGACCTCGAGTGAGAACGCTCTCCCCTAGCAGGGTGCGGAAAAAGTAGCTTTCGGGCAGTTGCGATGATGTTCGCTTTCGGCACCCTGCATAAAAGGTGGCTGCTTTCCTTAATCTTCTCTCCCTATGGGAGAGATTACAGAGAGGGAGCAGGCTGCGGAAATCCTTTTTCCGCAGCCTGCTAGTGTAGCGTCCCATTAATAAGCTTACAAAGGCGTCGAAGCTTGACGAGTATCGAG
>DASZGF010000276.1:0-2273 GCA_035939115.1 Binataceae bacterium (SeqCode) | reverse complement strand
AAAAACAAGCATCGCCCCGATGCTGTCGGTTCGCCGCGGCGCGCAAGCCATCGAGTTCTATCAGTCCGCCTTCGGCGCGACCGTTCTCTACCGGATCGATGCACCAGACGGCGCGGTTGTCGCGCAGCTTTCCGCCGGCGGCGCAGAGTTTTGGGTCGCCGACGAGTCTCCCGAGCATCTGAATTTCAGCCCGGAAACGCTTGGCGGCGGCACCGTGCGCATTATCGTGGTCGTCGCAGACCCGGATGCCGCGTTCAACCAGGCCGTGGCCGCAGGCGCCAAAATCATCCATCCCGTCGCTGAGCAATACGGCTGGCGCATTGGACGCATCCTCGACCCCTTCGGCCACCACTGGGAAATCGGCAAGCCCCTCTAAACTCGCCAACGCCTCTCTTCTGATGCAAATATCTTTTCTTCGCATGAAACCCATTCGAATGATTTTTTCCCAAATCGGAACGCACTTGCCCCGCCCCAATTTCCTCTAACTCCTGCCTGCTGAGCGGCCCAGGCCGTTTGAAAGAACGCCGAAGGCGCGCGCTGTTGTCGCGTTTCACAATACCGGAACGTTCACCAACTGATAAACCTTAAAGTATTACTTTAAATGTCGGCGCGCCGACATTCTCCAAAGACATTTCTTGCCCTTTAACCCCCCAACAATTACCATCGCAAACATTCGCGTAGCAGCAGGTACAGCCGTGCTCATTACCCTTAATTATCTGAGCTCATCGCTTCGTGCTCCCCTAGCGCTCGCTTCCTGTGCGATTTTGCTTACGATACTCTCTCCCGCGCGCCTCCCCGCACAAGCAACCACTCCCTCTTACATCGCGGAAATGCCCACAGTCGATCAAGTCATGAAAGCCATGCAGGCGAGCGACCCCGACGAAACCGCCGCTCGCCAGATGGGCGCCTTCTGGCAACTCAAAACCATGATCGAAGAGTTCGCCGGCCCCCGCTACTACAAGCCCGGCCTGACTCCCGAAGAAGCCAAACTCAGCCAGGCCTACTACACCGCCTACTTCCAGATCTCCCAATCAAAGCCGCAATACAAATCCTTCGTCGCGATGAAGGGCTACGACATCGATCCCAAATTCCGCAACGAACTGTTCCAAAAATGTTTTCCGCCGGCCTTCGCCGGCGAATATCCCAAGCTCGTCGCGCAAGCAAAATCCCAAAACCAGGCGCTCCACGCTCAGGCGGAGCAAACACGCGCCAAGCAAGCAGCCGTCGACCAGGCCCAAGCGCAAAAATCCGCCGCCCAAATCCAAGCCGCCATCGACTCCGGAAAAATTCGCCCGCCCACGCCGCCCATGTCACCCGAGCAGCGCGCACTGAATCGCTGCATCACGTCCGGCAGGCTGCCGGCCTCCTGCACGGGCAACTCTCTCCTCGGCGCGTTCAGCCAAATGGTCGGGCAAGTCCTTCCCGAAGCCGCGAAAGAAGCTCCGCCGGGCCCGGTCATGGCCGGTGTGTTCGAAGGCGCCGGCAGCTGGCGTCTGGATTTCATCGACGGCGGCGTCCTGGTGAACTGCAACGTCCTCTCCCCCAATCAAGAGAACTATAAGATCGAATTCAAGAATGGCCGCGCCATAATCGTCGTCGACACCACTCCCAAGCCCCTCGTCCTGACCTTCAACGCCGATGGCACAATTGTCGGACCCGGCCCGCTGCAAATCGATGGAGTCATCGCCACCGGCTACCAAAGTGGCGGCTCGTCCTACGGACAAGTAAGCAGAGATAGTTCTGGGAATCTCTACGACTCCGCCGGCAACCGCATTTACGGCAATGTCAACAACATGCCCGGCCACGCCACATTCTCTCCGAAGAGAGTCACCTGCCCCGCGCTGAACCTTTCCTCGAAAGGCGCGGGAGTCGGCGTCCAAACCATGCAGACCGATCTCCTGAAAACAATGTTCGGCGGCGAAAAGGGTCCCCCCACGCCGCCCGGCATCCGCATGCACGGAATTTTCGCCGCATCTACGGGCTTCAGCGTCCAGTTTTTCCCGGAATCAGCAATCCTCGGCTGCGGTCCCGACGCCGCGCGCGCTTATCCTTATTCTGTTGTGGCCGAGGGCTCCAGTGCAGCAATCAAAATCAACGCGCCCGATCACCCGCTCACGGTCACCCGCAAGCCCGACGGCTCGCTCGACCCCGGCGCCACCGGCCCGTATCAGGTCCATGGCCGCTACATCACTGGCAAAAACAACGACGACGATTTCACCTTCGGTCCCCTCGAGCAAACCTGCAACCTCGCTATTCTGGCTCCCAGTCAGTCG
>DASZGF010000275.1:0-1578 GCA_035939115.1 Binataceae bacterium (SeqCode) | reverse complement strand
TCGATTTCCTCATCGGGCACGAACTCGCCGCGTCGGGCTTGTTCCAGACCTTCGCGAATCGCCATCCGCGTCTCGTCATCGAGTGCTACAGGTGTCTCTTCCGTCATCGAGAGCACCGCGACCGCGACCGTATCCTGATCTGCCGCGGGGAGTTCGCGCACTTTCTCAATCGCCCTTTCCAACAGCCTTGTCATACTGACACAGTATATCACATCGCAATTTTCCACGCCGTACTGCCACCGCATCAACAGCACGCCAGGGGGCACGCGAACAGGCAGTGTGAATTCCGGGATCAGAGTGCGATCTTAAGGTTCAGCCTGCTTTCAGGTTGGCGTCAGCTTGTTGTCAGCTAGCTATGCAATGCTTCACCCTGGCGTACAGTTCGCAATCGCCGTACCTTGCAGATAGCCAAGTTACTCAGCTTGCGCGAGAGCTGCTCCTAAAGCGAGAATGTGCCGAATTTCTCGTTCTGAATAATTGGCAGCACTGGTGCCTGCGGCGGGTTACAATCGCAAACAATAGGACGAATACAGCCGCGCCCTGCGCTATTTGAGGGCGGGCGGAGTCGCATTGATGTCGATGCTGAAGCTTCCGCATAAGTCTGCGGCCCAGTAAGGGGCGCACCAAACTCCGCGCGCTCCCTTGTTAAGAAGCGCGAATTCTTCATTTTCTGCGAACCGAATAGGAGACCGTAACATGGTTGCAGTGGCGCTCAGCCCCGTGCGGCAAAAAGCAGGCCATTTCTACATCTGGATGGCGGCGGTCTGCGCCTTGATTGCGTTCGGCGCATTTGCGCCGACCTACTGGCTGCAACTGCCCGCGGGCACCTTCGTGGGCTCGCCCCTCCTTCACCTCCATGGCGCACTGTTCTTTGCCTGGGTCCTGTTCCTGCTGTCGCAAACGGCGCTCGCCGCCAACGGGCAGCTCGACCATCACCGCGCGTGGGGCTTGGTGGGCATCTCACTCGCCACCGCCATGGTATTCATGGGGTTGGCGGCGGCACTGAACACCCTTTCGACAGCGCTGGCGGCCGGCTACGGGGATGCCGCGCTCGCCTTCTTTATCGTCCCGGTCAGCGGAATCGGCCTGTTCGCTGGGTTCATTGTCGCCGCGATCGCTAACATCCGACGGCCGCAAGCGCACAAGCGGTTCATGATGTTGGCGACTATCTCGCTACTACAGGCGGCCATGGCCCGCGTTTTCTTCGTGCTCGCAACTGGCGGCGGGCCGGGCCTACGACCCGGATTGGGACACCCACCGCTCGTATTCAATACCATAGTCCCGAGCCTGATCCTCGAACTCATGATCGTCGCCGGCATAGTCTACGACTGGCGCACCCGCGGCCGGCCACATCCCGTTTGGCTGATCGGCGCGGCCGTGACGACCACGGTGATCCTGCTGCGCGGGCCGCTCAGCGGTACGCCGGCTTGGCTAACTTTCGCCGACGCCATGGCGCACATTGCTAAGGCTACCGGGGCGGCGGTTTAAGTTGCGCGGCGCAAATCTTTGCCCGGCGGAGGGCAGCGCTGCGCCTTTGCGCTATGGGATTGCTCCTATGGTCGTGTTCCTTTTTGCCGC
>DASZGF010000274.1:0-2648 GCA_035939115.1 Binataceae bacterium (SeqCode) | reverse complement strand
ACTTCCAATGGTGTTGATCCTGATTTCTTCCCGATGCTGACAATGCTGCGGAAAGCAGCGGCGGGATGCTCCGGATCGCGATAGTTCAGGGTGAGACCGAATTTAGAGCCCACAGCCCATTGAGCGGCCGTTATCGCTCCGCCGAGTTCTGATTTGGCGGAATAGGGGCGCCATCCTATCGAACTCGGCACGGGTCAGCATTCGGACTGTGCCCCGATCTAGCCGAGCACGATGCGGCTAGGAGGGGTGATGACCGTTCCTCGATGTTCGTGAACCTCACTGGGACAAGGTCAGACTTGGCCCCGTTTCCGTCGTTCCATGCAACTTGCGCGTTGCGCTGCCGCGGGAGCCGGGTCATAGTTAATTCGATAGATCAGCCGATGACCATGGCGCGGAACCGCCACAACAATCTCCGGGAGGAAGAACATGACGCCGGAACCTCATCTTTGGCGCCGCCGAATTACGATTTTCGGCAGGAGGATTTCTATCGGTGCGTGCCTAGCGCTACTAGGTGCGCC
This sequence comes from Binataceae bacterium (SeqCode), assembly GCA_035939115.1. Taxonomy (GTDB): domain Bacteria; phylum Desulfobacterota; class Binatia; order Binatales; family Binataceae; genus JAJPJA01. Next base: position 2,130 of record DASZGF010000274.1, on the reverse strand, counting down.
GGCGGGCTCCGCGGCAACCGCCGAGTCTGATCCCGCGACAGCGTGCGTCAGCCTTGCAAATCTGACCAATTTTCCAGTCACGCCCACCCAGATCACATCCGCACAGTTCAATCCGGCGGGTACTGTGTCAGCCAATGGCGTACCGTTGCCGGCCCATTGCCAGATCGACGGCATTATTAACAAACGTATCGGTACCGATGGCTATCCCTATGGCGACGGTTTCGAGGTGCGCCTGCCGACACCTGCGGATTGGAATGGCCGATTCATGTTCCAGGGCGGCGGTGGTACCGAGGGTTCGGTGCCGCCTGCCACCGGATCCGCGGGGACTCTATCCCCGACACTCGCTGATGGTTGGGCCGTGGCGAGCCAGGACGGCGGGCACGAAAACAGCCAGCTGCCTTTCCCGAATCAGTTCTTCCTCGATCCGCAGGCGGTCATTGATTTCGCCTACCGTTCAATCGACGTGACCACGCAGACGGCGAAGTATCTGATTAAGGTCTATTACGGTGACGGGCCGCGCCGCTCCTATTGGGTGGGCTGCTCGACCGGCGGCCGGCAAGGCATGGTCATGTCGCAGAGTTTCCCAGACTATTTCGACGGGATTGTGGACGGTGATCCGGTTTACGATTTAGAAGCGATTGCGTTGAGCGAGGATTGGGGTGTGGAGCAGGTCTACAACATCACACCGCAACCGGTGCAACGGCTTGCAGACGGGTCACCGATCTTGTATCCGGCATTCCCCTTGTCGGACCAGCAGCTCTTCACCAAGGCGATCCTTCAAGCCTGCGACGGCCTTGACGGAACCGTCGATGGCGTGATCGACAATTTGCCGGCTTGCCTGCGCAAATTCGATCCGTCCTCATACATTTTCAGCGACACCCATCGGCGTCTGCAATGTACCGGACCCAAGACGGACAATTGCCTGTCGAAGGAGCAGATCGAAGCCGTCGAGAATATCAGCGAGGGACCAAGGAACTCCCGCCAGCAGACGATCAAAGCACCGGCCGGCGCCGTGGCCCATGACCATGTCGACAACACCGTTTTCGGCTACCAATACGATGGCGGGTTTATGGCTCCAACCGGCATACCGTCGCGCAAGATCGGAACGCCGACCGCGCCCCCAGGAGACTACACCCAAAGTCTCGGGACAGTACCGTATATCTGGATACAGCCACCTGATCCGACCTACGATTTCCTTACCTTCAACTTCAACTCTGATCTGGATCGGCTCAACAAGAACACTGTTCTGGTCACCTATTCGACATCGCTGGACATTAAGAATTTCACGCGCCGCGGCGGCAAGATTATCTGGTACCATGGGCTCAGCGATCCTGGGCCACCGGTGCTCGGCACGATCCGGTATTACACCCAGATGGCCCGGCAGAACGGCGGTCTGAACGCCGCTCGGAAATTCTCGCGCCTATACCTGGTCCCCAACATGGGTCACTGCTCTGGTGGACCCGCCACCGATCGGTTTGACCTCCTCTCGCCGTTGGTCGCTTGGGCCGAACAAGGCACTGACCCTGATCCGATCGTCGCTTCAGGTACGAATTTTACCTCGCCGCCGACGACGCGCAGCCGGCCACTGTGTCCTTATCCCGAGGAAGCACGCTATGTCGGTTCGCCGGGTGGCGATCTCGGCGACGCGGCCAACTATAAGTGCATAGAGCCACATCAACTTCTCGACGGTGACGAGCGACCGAGGTAATCCGCTCTGCTGCGGGTGATGCGGGAGAGAACGCCGCCCCGGGTAGAGAGCTCCCAGATTCGCCTCAGCCACCGCTGTCCTTCCTCTAGCCAGCCGAGGTGGCCACACAGCGCTACTTTGAGACGCGGATAATGTTGAGCGCCGAACTGGCGACAAGGCTCGGGTATCATAGCAGCCTTGCTTTGATCAGCCGTAATCCTTCACGAGGTTCAGGTTATCGAAGAAGATGTCGATACCCAGTGCGAATTGCTGAGACAAATCGCCATCTCGTATATGATCTGCGTGCCTCGCGCACCGCCTCATTGTAAACCCGACGGCCGGGCCGCGGGCCACAACGCTGGGTCACCTGGCCAGCCCGCAACAGACGCATCGCATGCATCGGTGTGAGGAGCGGTTACCGCCTATTCGCCGACGGCAACCGG
>DASZGF010000273.1:0-9177 GCA_035939115.1 Binataceae bacterium (SeqCode) | reverse complement strand
CAGCCGCGGATTGTAGCGGAGCAGGTCTTCGTAGCCGAGTCCCATCCGCTCGATTGCGCCGGCGCCGAAGTTCTCGATCGCGATATCGCATTGCGCCGCAAGGCGGCGGGCGATTTCGACCGCCTCGGGCCTGGCGAGATTGAGCTGGATGCTGAGTTTGCCCTGGTTCCATTCGTTGAATATGCCCGCGCGATTGATGCCGATGACGCCGTCGGCGTAAGGCGGCATCCGACGCGTAAGGCAGGAGCGCTTTGCGCTCTCGATCCTGATGATCTCGGCGCCCTGATGCGCCAGCAGCATCGTGCAAAACGGCGCAGCCCAAATCCAGCCGAAATCAAGCACGCGAATTCCGCTGAGCGGGCCGTGTTCCTCCGCCGGTTCGGCATTAACGGATGAACTACTGACGCGCGATGCATCCGCGGGCCGGTCGGTCGCGCGTCCAAAGACCTTCGAGTTGTGCTCGCCCAAGCTGGGCGCCGGACGGCTCAGGCGCCATCCCATGGAGGCAGATTTGAATGGGACCGTGGGCGCTTCGATAACGCGTTCGCCCCGAGTGGGCAGCGGAGCAAAAAAATTGCGCGCGCGCAGATGCGGGTCGGCGTAGATATCAGACGCGAGGTTGATTGGCGCAACCGTGATGCGCTTTTCCTGGGCCGCCAGGTAGAGATCGTTCTTGTTCCAGTTCCTGGTCCATTCCGTCAGGTACGCCGACATGACATCGACGCTCTCGGCCCTTATGAAGCGGTCGGCGAAGATCTCTTCCCGCGCCCACTCCGGGTTGCCCATCATTTCAATCAGATTTTGCCATTGGGCTTCTTCGCCGAGATTGATGAAGATCCATCCGTCCTGGGTCGGATAGAGTCCTCGGGGCGCGTAAGCGTGCCGGCCCAGGCGCGACGCCTCGCTGCCGGCGTAGGTGTACCTGACCAGCGCGCCCTTCAGCATCGTGACCAGGCATTCCTGTTCGCAAACCTCGATAGCCTGACCGCGGCTGCTCTCGATCCGGTGAAGGTAGGCGGCCAGCGATGCGAATGCCGCATAAGTCCCGCCCTGGAACTCGGCTTGATGGCCGAAGAACTTCAGCGGCGGGCGATCGGGAAATGGCGAAGTGGCCGGGCCCGTGCAGGCCTGGCCCGAGGCATGGGCGACGTTGAGTTCGTAGGCACGCCAATCTGCTCTTGGGCCATGCTCGCCGAAGGGCGAAATCGCGGCGACGATCAGATGGGGGTGGGATCGCGAGATGGCGTCGCTGGCCATCGCTACGGCGGCGCGATCCACGGGCGCGATGTTGTGAACGAGAATGTCCGCATCGGCAAGGAGACGGTCCAGACGGCCGCGGTCCGCTGGATCCTGCAGGTCCAGGGTGACGCCCTGCTTGTCGGCATTGAGGTAGAGGAAAGTCCGCTCATTTCGGGGTCGGCCTTGCCGTCGAAGAAGGGGCCGCGCCTGCGGGTGATGTCGCCCCCCGGAGGTTCGACCTTCACCACCTCGGCGCCAAGCAGCGTCAGCAGCTTGGCGGCGTACGCCGCGGCGACGCCTTGCCCGCATTCGACAACCGAGATCCCCGCCAGGGGCAGATGCGCAGGCTGCGCGTCCGAGCCGGCTGAATGAGACCGTGAAGCATCTTGTGCGGATGAGCGGCGTGGTTCGGCCATCGGTGTACTTACCTTTCAGCTTTAGCTCAGGCCACTAAACCGGAATTTCCATTTTGACCGGTGCGGTTTCGCCGACGCTATCACAAGTCCGCTCAGGGCGCACTTGTAGAAGGGCGTTTTTTCTCCCCGGAGGCCCAGAGCCTCACCGGCGATCAGTTCCCACCGCTTTAGACGGGCCAAAACCGGGGTCCGGCCCCTTTGCGGCCGATTTTCAAAGGCACTTTTCGATCGCCCGTCTGCTCGCACTCGATCCGGCAGCCGTCACCGCCTTCGGTTATCCCGCTGGCACCGGCAGCGTCACAATCCTCCGCAGCATGCCGCCAAACAGCCGCCGCGTCAGATGACTCTCCGCCAGCAGCAACCAATAGTAGCGGGCGTGTTTAATCAGACGGCGCCCGGTTTTCACCAGCCGCTGCTGCAAGCTGGTCAGCGACCAGTTGGCGACCCGTGCCGGCAGCGCCAGCCGCCGCCACAAATTCCCGAGGTTGTAGGCGATCAGGCTCAGCCATAACCGGACCTCATTGGCGCGGAAGCGGTGACAGCCGCGTCATCGTGACCGCTTGCTTGCCTTCTTTGATCCATTGCTCGGCTGTGCCGCGCTTGTTGTAGAACCGCACCACTGCTCGGTTGTCGGCCGCCAGGTTGGTCACGATGAACCCACCGGGGGAATAATTCCCCGAAATGGAACTCGACCTTTGCCACCACCCGCCGCGTTTCGGCATGATGTTTAAAATCACGTCCACAGGCGTGGCGTTTTGGAGCGTTTTCGGGGCGGATGCACTCCCCTACTCCTCATTCGCTTTCATCGGGGTCGTCCCAATTGCACAACGCCAGCACCTCATCCCACGCCAGCGCGGGGTCCGCAGCTAGCTGCTCACGGACGCGGCTTTCCAGGTCATCCGGCGGGATGGGAGGATATTTTTCCGACGCTGCCTTCAGCATCTCCAGCGACTCCTTGACGTGGGCGATAAGGCGGGCGCGCCGCCAGGCCGCGACGAACGTCTTCTCGTCCGGCACGACCTTCTCGACGCCGGCCTCGACCAGCTTGCGTTCGAGCCAGGCGACGAATTGAGCAGGCAGCATCGCGTTGAGCTCGACGCGCCGACCACTCCGACTCCAATGCTGCCGATCCAACACGACAAGAAAGTCCTGCTCTTCTTGCGTTGCGCCGTAGCGCCGGAGCCTTTCGCTAGGATTGTTGTTAATTTGCACCGGCTCGCTCTGTAGGTTCATTGCTTTGACGTCACCCAGGCGCAGTCCCAGATCGATGACTTTCGGTTTCACCCGAAACGTGTAGCGGCGGGTGTTGTGGCTTAGCGTGTGTGCGATCCCAAGGCCCGATATGTCGAAGTCGTGCACCATCAGAATCGTCACGCCGGCCCGCGACAGTGCGTTGACCAACTGTCGGGTTGCTGTGGTGGGCATACCCTTCGACGAAAAGATCGCGATATCGAACCGCTCAGCGATCTTGGCGCGCGCGAGCAAAGGCCCGAAGCCTTCCTTCTCGATGAAGAGCGCGAACTTGTACCGGTTCTTTGGACCGCACGTTGGATAGAGCTCGTCGATATCAATCTCAAGATCATCAAGCTCGTCCTTGACGGCGGACCATGAATCAACGTAACTGCGCACCTCGATGGTACCCAGTCCCAGCTCGTTTTTGACGTGCGGTTCGACCAGATGGCCGCGGGCGTCGTAAACCACGTCCCAACCAGCCGTTCGTTGAGGAAAGTCTGATACGAAGTCCGGCAACAGGGTTTGGGTGAAGTACGATGACTTCTCCCAGCACTTCCCGATCTTCGCGAGCACCAGGTCGCGCGCGACGTACATGATTTGGCGCGCATTGGCCGGCAGCGTGCCGTTTTCGGATGTCTTCATGTAGGCCGCCGTCATGACCTCATAGGCGGCGTCTTTGATAATCTCGTTGTCGCTTTTCCGACGCACCAGGTACACGATCTGTCCCCGCGTCAGTTCGTCCCTCTTCTGGGCGGCCGCACGCTGCTTCTCCTTGAAGAATTCCGCCGTCACGTTGCTCAGCACACCACCCAAGGCGCCCTTCATATTCTTCGCGCTCATTCGCCGTCCTCCTCCTGGTCCACCGCTTCATAGATGTTGTCGTCCGCCAACGCTCCTTTGCCGTGGTCGACGAACGGGAACCGCGGGCATGCTAAATGGATTGCCAGCACCACGGGATCGTTGGGCTGCACGCGGCAGCTACTCAAAGCGTCGGCTATGTAGCCGGCCGGCACCTTGAAGACCGGCGAGAAGTTGAGTCCGATAATGCGGTCCAGGCCCCGGGTCTCCTTGACCCCGAAGGCACCTTCGACCACAAACGGCAAACCGTCATTACCGATGCCCGTGTCCTTTTTGTACTTGATGCTCTCCGGCGCGGCGCCGCGCTCGGCCAGGACCTTTGTCATATGGTCCTTGCCAATAACGCCTAGCCGGTCCGGCTTGACCGGGCGCGAATGCGCCCTCATTGCCGTTAGCAGCTTCTGGACCGCGGTAAGGTCCAGATCGCCATCACCACCGACTAGGTCGTGCAGGTAGCCGGCGATTCCGGCCTCATCGGTCACCTCCGCTTGATGCCGACTCCGGCGTAGGCCGTCGAACTCGGCGACGAACTCACGCACCGTCCGGGCCCGCCCGCCGTCCCGCTCGTCCTGAACATAGGCGGCAATCAGGTCGCGTAGATGCTCCCGCGTGTACCAATGGCTCGAGGTTGGCTGATTCGTCCGCCACTTAGACCACCCAGGATCGGATGCGGCGAACTCAAGCTCCCGGTCGGGAACCTTAAGGTGAAAGGTCGCATGGGGATTAAGGGCGGCGTAGTCCGCCACGATTTGAGGTAAGACGTCCGCAACGGTTTTGTCTTTGTACAATTCGGAGCTGCGCCAGCCCGTTTCATAGCTAGCTACGGCAGCCCACCGGACCGTGATCGAAGTGCCGTTTTGTACAAATGGCTCGGTCGTATGGTCGATCTGCGGCCGCTGGGCGATTCTGTCGATGCCGACCTGGATCCGATGATGCAGCCCGCACGCCGTCACCTCGACCAGGCCCTCGCCCGTCACCACGAAGGGCGCCGCCCAGACGCACTTGAGCGCATTCCCTAATTGTCCGCGGGTCGGGCTGATGTAGCCCTTCTTGTCCGAGATCCGGACGTAATAGTCGAGCGACTTCTCGATGATGTTGGCGGAAATCCCGGGCCCGTTGTCCGCGACCGTAATGGCGTCCGCCTCGAGCGTGACGGTGATGACCGGCGCCACCGCCGTGGCCTCACCGGCGTCCAGGCCGTTGTCGATCAATTCCTTGACCAGCACCACCGGCCACAGCTCGCGGCCGTAGCCGAGCTGCGTTCGCAGCTCCGACTCGGTGAAGAACTCCAGCGTGCGGTCGGTCGTAAATGCGATCCGATTCAGTTGCTCAGCCATCTTTCCTCCCACACTCCTTCACGCCGCCCTCGCGAACCGCGGCGCTATAAACTTGATGTAGAACCACATCCTCACGAACACCTCGTCGGTCACCTCGTCGATGGCGACCACCAAACTTTTCGGCACCCATTGGCGCGCGCCGTTGGAGGTCTCGAAGAGAAAGACCTTTTCGGCCTCGCGGACCACTTCGCAGGGCCCTAGGTTGGCCGCGTCCCGGCGCGCGTTGGCTCGGCGGTCAGCAGCGATGGCGCAACGTAGCGGACCGTGCGCAGCCTCGCGCTCCTTGGCCTCGCAGGCGGCGCACAGGCTGATGTTGTCGGCGCCGCACCAGCACGGACTCCGGAATCCGCACCGGCTGCAGCGCCAGGTCGGGCGGGTGCCGATACCGATCTCCCAGGAATAGGCGTCAGGCGTCATAACCGCTCCTGTCCCGGCTGGGTCCAGGCTCCGTCAGATGGGTCCAGAAGCGGGTCCAGAATAGAAGACCCAATAAATATATGGGTGAGTCCAAGGGTCCAGGGTAAGTCGGACAACCTCTCTCTATATATTTTTCTCCCTTCGCGCTTTCTCGCGCAGACGCGATATTTTTTTTGAAACTGCCTGGACCCTTGGACCCGACCACATAAAATATGCGTTTTCTATGCGGGACACCCTTGGACCCACCCTGGACCCAGCCTGGACCCTGGACCCGATCTGGGCCTTAAGCGGCTGCATCGGGGTTTTCCTCTTCTTGAAGCCGAGCCGTTTTTTCCTCGTTGGTCACCAGCCTGATACCCATCAGGAAGCGCAAGCGCTGACCGGCTTTCTTGGGGCGATAGTCCCGCACAACGGGGAATGCTTCCTTCAATTGCTTAACGAAAACCTCGTAGCTTAAAGGCCGGTCCTCATGCTGGTCCTCGCACCAACCGCGATAACCCTTGTAGAGATCGTCTTTAAGTATCGATTCTTTCGCGCCCACTACGCACTCGTCTTGCACAAACCGGGGCACAGCGCCGCCGCCGCGCGCCAACGTGTCAACCTCGTCCAGCGCGGATTGGGGTTGAATAAAATGGCCACGCTCCTGCAGCCGCTCCCAGCCGTCCAGGGTCCAGTTGAGTATCCCGGACAATTCGGTCAGCAGCTTGTCCTTCAGGGTCACGTCCTCGCGACCCAGGAAGCTGATGATCGTCTTCACCACGATGGACCTCGAAGCCGCCGCCGGATCGGGAAACCTCGGGACCTCGTTTGAGAGGACCAGAAACCGGACATTCACCGGACCCGTGTAGGCGTCCTTGTACTTGCGCGGGATGCTGGGGTTATCGCGGCCGGATATGGTCAGGATGAGATCGAGTAACCTAGCCGTGTCGGTCTTGGCTCCCAGCCGGGCATCACCAACGACGGCCAGCGACTTACCGATCAGTTCCTGCCGTTCAAACCCTTCGCTCAACGCCGAAAGGCTTAAGCTCGCTGTAGACGGCTTGCCGAGCAGCGCGCGATAAAGGGCGGCAATGGTTCCTTTGCCGCTCCTGACCGGCCCTATGAACATGAAGATCTTTTCCTGACTCATGTCGCCGTTCAGCAGGTAGCCGCCAATGTCCTGCACGGTCACGATGGATTGTTGATCGTTTGGCCAAAGCTCCAATAGGAATTGTTCCCACATTGGACACGTCGCCGATTCGTTGTAGTCCACGTCTAGTGCGTTAAGGGTGAACCAGGCGGGCGATGGATCTAAAAGGGTCCGGGTCGCCGGCAGCAGGATGCCGTTCTGTACCGTGATGGCGTTGTTCAGGTCGGCGGGCGGCGCCTGGGCCAACCAGCAGGGCGGCTTCAGATCGTTCTTAAGGTGCGTCCGGTTCCGCAACGCCCGCATGGTCTCTTCGACGTGGCGCTTGTTGGGCGGCACCTCCTCCGGAAGCTTCCCTTTGTCCTTCAACAGGATGACGTCGTCGTAAATGAATTTTGCTACCTTCGCCTCGATCTCCTCGTCGGTCCGCTTGCCGTAAAGGGATCCGCTCCATTCGTAATAGTCCTCTTGATAGCGGTGTACCGTGCGCCATCCCTGATGCATCGCTTTGTTGGTCAGGAAGGCCTCGGCGATCGATACGGGGGCGTTTTCCCAGAGTTTGATGCGTTCGCCCAGCAGTTCGCCTTCCATCGGACCGACGTCAGCCTGCGGCTTCGCCGTCCCGTTCGTGGTCTGGTGATGATGGTCGCCCTTGCGGTGGTCGCGATAATCCGGCTCGTATATTTCGCGCAGGTCCGCCCATGTCTTACCGGCACAACTGTTATGATGGCACCCGGCCGCAACCGCACCGGACGCAAAGCGAATGACGAAACCGCCCCCAGCGTCGTGGCCACCGCCAAACAGGCAATCAGCGCCGCGCTCGAACGTCCACTTCTCGGCATCGGTCCCATAGCTAACCGGACCGCGAACCGGGACGCTGTGGTCGCGTAGCCATGACGCGAGGTCGAAGTCCGATTTGCCGTTGCGGCGATGATGCTCCGGCTTCGGCTCCTCGGGCAGCGTCGACGACGCCAGCGCTTCAAGCTGCGCCAGGGTGACGATCTCGCCGGGTCTCAACCGCGGGTCTTCGAGGATGTGGGATAGACGATGAGGGCGATCGGCTGTGTGGTCGCCCTTGCGCGACACCGTGCCGTACAACTTGCAGATTCTCGCCGCATTACCAACCTTGATGTCGACAATGACCTTATCGTCGCCGAATTGCAGCGCCAGCACCTTGAGCACCGCTTCGATCAGCTTGAGAGATGTGGGGTCGTTGGGCAGGTCGACGGGATAAAGCAGGTGGTAGCCGTTTCCGCTGTCGGCAACGACGGGCGCCACCCAGCCGCGCCCGGCGAGATACTCCAGGATCGCCTCGGCGTGCTCTCGGGCTGCTTCCTTCTCGATGTCGGTGCTAGAAACGTCCGTCGGCCGCTCGGGGTCGAGGTCCACCAGCAGCTTACAGCGGCGAACGATGTCCTTGTCCGAGGTTGTGCTCTTGGGCTTCTCTTCGATCCGGTTCGCGGCCCGCGCTAAGAGGTCCGGATTGATAATGTTCATCGGCGTGTAGACGCCTGAGGCACAGCCCGACAGCCGGCCCGCGTCTTTCGCGGCATCTTGCAGATGGGCCCGATCGTAATATCCGGAGTGGGTTTGCTTGTACTTGCCGACGTTCAGCGCGCGGATCTCTGTAATGCCGTCGCGCGGACAGAAGGTCTCCAGCGTTCGCAGAATTTCTGCGGGATCGGCTTGCGGTAAGGCACGTGCTTGATTCGATACAGTTCCCACAACATCACGTCCAACTCCAAGGATTACAAACTCAAATGAAAGCTCGACGGTATCGCCCCGCCGGGCTTTCGCCGTTCAGGCCGGTCATTTTTCTGCTGCCGCCAGCGGCGCGGGCGCGGCCGGCTCGCCAGCGGCTTGGTAAACCGCCGGCCGCGCTGCCAGGAACTGCTCCACCGCCCGCCGTGACCATCCGATGCGCCGCACGCCGATGCGGACCGGCGATGGAAAAATTCCCGCCCGGCACCATCTCCAGATCGTCGTTCTGCTCGCTGAGGTGAGGTACTCGACCTCGGCCTGGGTTATCATCTGATCGTAATCGCGCTCGTTCATTTTCTACCCTCGGTCAGTAGGTTTTTTGTGCTGCACCCCTGCGGTGCTGCCTGTAACGCCATAGGAGCACATTGACCCCGTGCTTGGCTGATGTTAATGGTTAGAAATGGGCAGGGGGCTGTCAGATCACCAAAAAGCGGTGCTGGTGCTGGCGTTGGGACACCGACGGGATGGTAAGAAGGGAGCGGACTTATCTCACCTGGAAATTCGGCGCGTGCTCTACGGCCTAGGCGCCAACCAATCGGGGCGTCGTTGGCCGTACTGGACTACACCTAAGAGCCGAAGCGCGGACGTCGCCATCACCGTTATGGTCCATGGCCTAAGACGCCGCGGGTTGATCAGGAGAGTACGGATACGTACGGCCGGGCGGGCCGCCCTGGTCCTGACGGCGGCCGGTTTGGACCTAGCTGAGCGCCTGCCGTCGCTGCAAACAATTCTTCAAAAGCTGTCGTGGACCAAATTGCCACCCGGGACGCAGCAAGAACTCTTTGGCGCG
>DASZGF010000272.1:0-4068 GCA_035939115.1 Binataceae bacterium (SeqCode) | reverse complement strand
AGACTGGGGCATGATGCTTCCCTCGCAATAGGCGGGAGCACAACACTCTCTGTCACCGGTAATGCCTAGGAGGCGGAGCGGTGATTACGCAAGTATGCGCCTCCGGAGGTCTCAAACGCGAGTCCATTCGCTCGCGCCAGGGCTAAAACTGCGCCGCAATCGGGCAGGACGGGCGAGCCCTGCGGTGGCCCGGATTGCCCGGTACGCGCGAGGCGGCTGAAATATCCAAAATAAGGGCCGCCACACTGCCAGGTGCGGGCGGCCAACTCCCCAGCAAAAGACGAGTGGTAAGAATGCACACTGGATCAGGACAGTTCATTGATCCCTCGCTCGCGCCATGGTTGAGTCAATGGCTCCCGCGCGAAGTGGTGGTGGGCCGAACCGGGAATCGAAAGGGGCCGCTCCTAAGCGACCCCTGCCGGCAAAAATTTGTTCGGAATGAAATCCAGCCCCGGCAAGGGCCAGCTTAGAGTTTTCCACAGGCTTCAGGGATTCCGTAGCACTACGGTGTTCCGCAAGCGGAACCGAGCCAACGCGAAAAAGCCTCAGACCGGGGCTGGCTGGTTGAGGCTTTTTCTGGGGGCCGGCCCGTGATGCAGGGCAGGGACCTTGGTACGCTGACCACTTTTCCCGGAAAAACACAGAGCATAATTTGCAATGCTGAGCGTCCAAAAAATTGGGACAGCACTGTATACTCAAACTTCACGCTGCCCCAAAACCGCGCCAAGGTTGGGCTTCAGCGCCGCCGAAACAGCCTGTTCGCAAGGTCGCCGTTCCCCTTTGTTGGGCCATGGAATTGAGAGAGATATCCGACCACGGTGCCGGCGGCGTCCTTGATCTCGTCTCCTTCCACCGTATAGGCGCTGCCGTCGACTCCGGTTATTTTCCCGTCCTTCACAGAGGCGAGATATTCGCCAGTCTCGGGGTGATAGATGTGTCCAAAGGGGTCCATGGATCGATTCTCCTGAGGTTGACTGAAGCACTCTCCTCAATGCTTCAGGGAGCTTCTTTTTTCGATAGACTCGATCTCGTCCTCCTTGGTGACAACGATCGGCATTGGTTGCGATTTCCCGTTCGCGATCACGCTGAGGCCGGCGATCTTCAAGTCTCTTCCGTCCTTTGAGATGTAACTACAAGGGATCTTCTCAAGCGCTTCACGGAGCGTTTTGGCTTCGACGGTGTATGTGCCGTGGGTCCAGCCGATTGAGACCAAGGCAAGTCCGATCGTTGCTGCGCATGTTGAGACCCGCGTGTGAGCCACCCGCAGGACCTCCGTAACCTCGTCCGCGTTATCTCAGCTTGCACATTAGGCCTCTGGGCATTTGCAGCAGGTTTGCTGATTGGCGCCTTTCTGTTTTTGTGATCGAGGCGCGTTGCGCGCGTGCGCGGCGCGTGCCCGATCGCGGCGGTGTCGAGATCGTGAATTGGAACCAAGACCTAAGTATACTTTTCGACCCTTCCTCGAATTCCCACTTGCTACCTGACGGAGACAATTGCGCGGAGAAGCGCGGTGTCCAGTAGACAAACCAAGTTCCTGTCTGAGAACCTCATGGCCGACGTTTATCTCGGCATCGCGATCGCTGGCGTAAATACACTGATCGTTCTGGGGGCAGCTTTCGCGTTCGTGGTCATCTGAAAGGACCAAACGCATCCCAGCGATGTTCGAAATGAACAGGACAACTCATCCGCGGGCGCGCACCATCAACTGGCCGGTCGGACGCCAGCCCCGGTTGATCCACGGCAGGAACGACCCATACGCCCGGTGAAGGCCGCCAACTGAGGACGTGGCGCCCCGAGCGGCGCCTAGCTGGTGCGCGGCGCACCGTGCGCGGCGTTGGCGCCGCAGTCCGTAGTTTTACGGGCGGTGATCTTCATTAATTCGGACCGAATCGCGACGTAGACGTCGTCGGCAACGATGACCAACACCACTCATCCACCGCCGACTGCGCGGCCACCCAATTGCGGTGGGTGCGGCTTGCCGATGAATTGCATAGGCAAGCTCCCCGCGATCTCGATCAAGCCGGCGCTGCGGGTCTTCCGCTGCAATGGATGCAGCGAAATCAATACAGTAACCCTGTAACACCGCACTCGGTGCGCCACCTATTGACCGGCGGGTGTCCTCGATGCCGCTCCGCCACGCTGACGGCGAGCTTGAGCCGCTGAGCGCAGAGTCGACCGAGCACGTCGCGGAGACCAGGACGCATGCGGGCATTGTTCGGGTGAAGCGATATGCCGGCATGACCTCGTGCTTCTCAAGCAAACGCCTGAAGGCCTGCGCGAGCCACGGCCTGACGAACTGGAAGGCAAGCTTGGCTTGATGGAAAAGGCGGCCGAAAGGGTCTTCCCTAACCGAACCGATCTTTGCGGCGACCTGGTTGTCGGCCATAATCATTTGCGTGATGTGGGCCATCAACGGCGCTTCTTTCAGCGTCTTTTGAACCTGCTGCTCAAGCTGGGCGCGCTTCAATAGGAACTCCCGCGTGACCCGCACAAAGCTGGTGACAAGGTCGTCCACCACGACTTGGGCCAAGAACGCATCCATGTCGTCCACGGATATATCGATCCGGTGTTCGACCGCCTGAAGAGTCCCAGCAGCCGCACTGAGAGCCGCATGCGGGATAGTCAGGAATGGGTTCGAGGGTTGGCCGCTATCGCTGCGGCGTTCATTCTGGCGGCTACTATCCTCACATGGGGACCGTGGAACACTACCCATATTCCGCCCAATCCCGGACCGAACGGAACACCGGGATCGACGGTGCAAGAGGTGACCCCGCCGCCAGCCGTGGGTCCCTCAGAGACAACCTCAGGAATGGCGCGCTAATAGGGGTCAGGCGATAGCCGTCGTACTTGATTTCGTGGACCCACTCCGGTGTGTGTAGAACCTTGGTTCCCCCCGTCGGAATGTAAAAATCGAACGCCTTAAACATGCGCCAAAGACAGACATTCGTGGCCCATTTTGCGAACCCGTCTCACATAGAACGGCCCCGCGGGGGTAGCGGGGCCGCCCAACCTCTTGGGAGAGGTCGTTCTCCCGGGTTGGTAGTGGGGGGCATCCCGGGAGCAAACGATTTGATCCCGCTACAGCATTTCGTTCCATAGCCACAAAGTCGCACCCGCTGAGATTTGCTCGCCGCGATCAAACGGGCCGTCAGCCAAGTTCACGAGGCGCGGAGGTCTTGCGTAATTAGCGGTACTGCGCGTTTGCATCCATTGGTGACGGAGCAAAGCCCGCACCGGGCCTATATTGGCTTTGGGCACCGAGCGACGCCATAAGCCAATCAAGCAGGCCGTCGCTTCCCGAATAGGTGCCGGGGTCAAAATAGGCAGCGCCGCAATCCTGAGGATCCTGCGGATTGACCAAGCAGTTTGATTCACTGCAAGCACCCGGAAGAACAATCGCCGAAGCTGGCTGACTAGCTTCGCGGTTCAACTCACATGCAAAGGCACCGTGGAACATCAACCCGCCGACCGTAAGAGCAGCGGCCGAAAGAAACACCTTACGCATAGCAAAGCCCTCGTGAATTGATGTGGCCGAACCTTGCCTGCGGAGCGTTTCCGGCGTGCTTCACCGCCTGTTTCATCTCGGTTTCGCCCGTTCACATCAGCGCGAGCCCATCATGTCCGCCAACTTCCCGCGCATGCCTTGCGGGCGGGTGACGGCGGGCATCATCAGCGGCTCCCGGGAATGCGGCGAACGTGGTCACGGGCCTCATGGTTCGAGACGGCTCTAGCGCGCCTCCTCACCATGAGGTGAAAGGTTAGTTCTCGCCTTCGCATGCGGACTGCCACGCCGACAGCCAGCCGGTGAATCTTCCGCTGTCGCGTACGCCGCCATGCCAGACGGCGGTGACCGAGCCGTTGTCGGCGACCAGCAGCACCACGTCCAATCCCTTCGAACGGCGCAGCGTGTCCACCGCCTGCTGCGGCGTCTGCGCGATCGGGCCTGCGACATTGAACGAGGTGTTGACCGACATCTCCACGCCGATGCGCCGGCCAAGCGCCTTGAGATAGGCGTGGGTGAGGGGATCGTCCAGCTCGCGCACGATCTGGATCCGCCCGGTGCCGTCG
>DASZGF010000271.1:0-1614 GCA_035939115.1 Binataceae bacterium (SeqCode) | reverse complement strand
ATTCCTTTCCACAGCCACAGCCTTGAATTGAAACTACCGAAGTTGGGACGCGAATGCTGTGGCCTTTCAGCAACATTGTGGAAAAAAGCTGGATTGCTGACGCTGGCCTACGGCCGGAGTAGCTGGCGCGTCGCCGCTCCCCACCGCTGTGGCAAATGAGGAGACCGATGCCTGCTTCATAGTTCGCGTCTCCTGCGAGGAGGAGCCGGGCCCGACGCGCCGCGGTCAGGGCCGCTCGAACCAGCGCCTCGGCCACCAGCGCCTATACCTACCGGGCTTGTAGCGCCCCGCGAGGCGGCGGCGCAGACCGCCGCTCACCACCGGGGGGCGGCAGCATTGCCGATGCCGCGTCCGCGACCTGCGCAACTTGCACCGGCCCCTAGTGCGCCAACTAGGGCGCTGTCGCTTATTCCAGACTGATCCACCGCGATGAGGCCCGGCGCATCGCCGCCAACATCGCGAAGCTGCCCGACTTGCTCGGCAGGCGGGCACCGGTGGAAGAGCAGCGTAGACTCTACGGTGCCGCCGCCCGCAAAGTTACCGCACACGATGCGGGCTAAACCGGCCCCCGTTCGCCCGAGCGGTCGGTGACACCCATCTGTGCCTGCGCCTCCAATTGCTGCTGCGCCTGCAGAATGTTCACCTTCCTGATGGACTGCTCGAACAACTTGCGACCTTCAGGTCCAACACGCTGTTCGAGCCGATCCATGATTTCATCCAGTGTCAACGTGCGATCGAACGCGGTCTCACCAGCTTCCCATCGGATCACCCGGGAAAGGGCAACGAGTCCGCTGAAGTAGGCTTGCGGATGCTTCTCGCGCAGGATCGGAAAGATTTTCTTGCCGGACTGACGCCAATCGTCCTCCAAATCCGCGAGGAACGCAGCGGACAGCGCCTTGACCGTGTTTCCGCCATTGACCAGAAACGGCTCGCGGCCATTGATAGCCACTTCGGCGTCTGGAGGCAGTGGTCTGCGGGCAGCCATGTCCTATTGTGGTATGATCCATGAGGCGATTGCGATCCCCCCATATCAGATTTGTGCGTGTCAATGGGCAGCGCACTTCGATCACCCTGGAAGCTGAATTCTGGGAACAGTTCCGCCTGATCGTGCTTGAGTACGGCACCAGCATCAGCGCCATGCTCGCCGAAATAGACCGCACCATGCGCCTGATGCCCAAACAGAGGCCTGGGCGCCACCGTGTCCTGACGCTGAGCGCCGCAGTCCGTCTATTCGTGCTGAAGGACGTCATGGCGCGATCTTCCGAGGACGCCCAGGCTTCGCGTGATCGTGCTTCACCCTGGGCCTTTCCTCAAGAGCCACACGCCAGCCACCACGCGCCAAAACCACGTCATTCATGTCCGAAAGACCAGCCTTCGGCATGATGATGGTCACCCGCCGCCCCTGAGCCCACCAATGCCGGGCGCAGCGCCAGGACATGATCTGACTGGGCTCCCCCTCCTCACCCAGGATGATATCGTCTTCGTACTCAACAATAGCGGCTACCTTATCGAGCGGGCGCTGGAGGAAAATCCGGACTGGACCTACAACGACCTCGCGCCTTGGAACTACGCCGAATTGCCGAAGGCGCTTGGTTGCGCCGACTGGTTTACTGC
>DASZGF010000270.1:0-13439 GCA_035939115.1 Binataceae bacterium (SeqCode) | reverse complement strand
CCCTCACCCTAACCCTCTCCCTGGTCAGGGAGAGGGCACAGAACAAAGACGCGGATTTCAAGCATGCGGCGGGCCTCAAGCCCATGCCACTCTATCTTCTCTCACACCACCTTGTGGGAGAAGCTATTTTCTTCTTCCTCTCCCACAGCGCCTTGTGAGAGCAGGCATCTTTCTCTTCCCTCTCTCATACTGCGTTGTGGGAAAAGGCAAGTTTCTCTCCCTTCTCGCTGACCAGAGAGAGCAATTTTCTTTACCCCCTCCTAACCAAGGAGAAGGAAACATTCTCCGCCCTCTCCCTGACCAGGGAGAGGGTCCTGCTCACCTCAAGCCCTACTTCTGCGGCTGGTACCATCCGCCGACTTCCTCGGTAAGCGGATCCGCCTCCTTGGGTCCCCACGTGCCGGGATCGTACTCCCGCACCGGGGTGACGTCGCCCAGGATCGGCTGCACTACTGCCCATGCCGCCTCGACCGCGTCCTCGCGCGCGAACAGCATCCCGTCGCCCGACATGGCGTCCGTGAGCAGCCGCTCGTAAGCCTCCATCTCATCACCCTCGGCATCGTGCACCACCTTAAGTTCGGTCGACTCGCTCTTCCACTGCTCGCCCGGTTTCTTGATCTGCGATCCGATCGCGATTATGACTTCGGGGCTCAGCCGGAAACGAAAGTAGTTGGTGTCGCCGACCTTGCGCAGCGGGGGGCGCTTGAGCGTGACCATCACCTCGGTCGTGGTGACGGGCAGGCATTTGCCGGCGCGGATGAAAAACGGCACGTCTTCCCATCGCCAGGAGTCGATATGCAAGCGGACAGCGGCAAAGGTTTCCACCGTCGAATTGGACGCCACGCCTTTTTCCTTGCGATAGCCTTTGAACTGGCCGCGCACCAGATCGTCGGGATGGAGCGGACGAATCGCACGGAAGACCTTGGCCTGCTCGTCCCTGATCGACTCATGGTAGGTGGTTACCGGCGGTTCCATGGCCAGAAACCCTACCACTTGTAGCATATGGTTCTCGACCACGTCCCGAATGGCGCCCGCTTCCTCGTAAAAACCCCCGCGGCCCTCGACGCCAAAGTTCTCTGCCATCGTGATCTGGACGCTGTCGACGTAATTGCGGTTCCAAATCGGTTCGAGGAACGTGTTGGCAAACCGGAACAACAACAGATTCTGCACCGGCTCTTTGCCCAGGTAATGATCGATCCGGTAAACGTCGTCCTCCGGGAACACCGTATGAATGATACGATTCAGCTCTCTTGCGGAGGGCAAATCGCGGCCAAAAGGCTTTTCCACGATCAGCCGCGCGTTCTTCGCGGATCCGGACTTCTCCAGTCCCTCCGCCACGGTCGCGAACAGACTGGGCGGAATCGCCAGGTAATGCGCGGGATGCGTGGCGTTGCCCAGCTCCTTGCGCAGAGCGGTGTAGGTCCCGGCATCCGCGTAGTCGCCGTCGACATAGCGCAAATGCTGGACCAGAGTCGCGAAGGCTTTGTCATCGACGCCGCCGCCATGGTGCTGAATGCTGTCGCGGGCGCGCGCCCGGAGCTGATCGAGATTCCATCCCGACTTGGCGACCCCAATTACCGGAAACTCCAGATGGCCGCGCCGCGCCATCGCGTGCAGCGCGGGAAAAATCTTCTTGTACGCCAAATCGCCGGTGGCGCCGAAGAAAGCCAGGGCGTCGGAACGCGCTTCGTTCATGATCCGCTACCTTTTTCGATATGCCCACCGAACTCAAACCTCATCGCGGACAGCAACTTGTCCTGGAAGTCGGCGTCGCCGCGCGAAGTGAAGCGCTCGAACAGCGCCGTGGCCAGCACGTTGGCGGGAACCCCCTCGTCAATCGCCGCATCCACCGTCCAGCGTCCCTCGCCCGAATCCGACACGCGTCCGGCGAAGCGCTCCAGTTTCGGATCGCCGGCCAGCGCGGTGGCCGTCAGATCGAGCAGCCACGAGGCGACCACGCTGCCGCGCCGCCAGACTTCGGCGATATCCGCAATGTTCAAATCGAACTGATAATACTCGGGGTTGCGCAACGGCGTGGTCTCGGCGTCGGCGGCGCGCTGACGCTTTCCGGCGTTGGCGTTCTTCAGGATGTTAAGTCCCTCGGCATAAGCCGCCATCAGGCCATACTCGATACCGTTGTGCACCATCTTAACGAAATGGCCGGCGCCGTTGGGCCCGCAATGCAGGTAGCCTTGCTCGGCGGTGCCGCCCAGTTTCTCGCGGCCCTGTGTCCGGTCGATCGAGCCGGCGCCGGGCGCGAGCGTGGCGAAGATCGGATCGAGATGGCGCACGATGTCGGGTTCGCCGCCGATCATCAGGCAATAGCCGCGCTCCTGGCCCCACACCCCGCCGCTGGTGCCGCAGTCGACGTAATGGATGCCGTGGGGCTTAAGCCGCTTCGCGCGGTCGATGTCGTCGCGATAGTAGGAGTTGCCGCCGTCGACGACGATATCGCCGGGGGAGAGCTTGGCGACCAGTTCGTCCAACTGCGCGTCAACTATCGCCGCCGGCACCATTAACCAGACCAGGCGCGGCTTGGTCAGGCGCCCCAGGAAATCATCGAGCGAGGTGGAGCCCTTGGCGCCCTCGCGCTCCAGCGCATGTACCGCGTCGGCCGAAACGTCGCGCACCACGCACTCGTGGCCGCCGTGCATCAGGCGCCGTACCATATTGGCGCCCATGCGTCCGAGTCCGATCATTCCTATCTGCATCTGCTTCCCCTGGTTGAAATCCACGCCACCGCAATCGCGACGGCCCAATTTGCCTACCTGTGATGAATTTTGCCCAATGCCGGCGAAAAACCGTGCCTGCCGGGACAAAAACGATTCGCTGCTACGATCCTGCCCCTTTTCCTTCGTCAGTCGCAAGATGCGTCGTGATCGGATCCCAATCCTCCCCTGGCAGGGTGTCGAAAAAAGTAGCTCTCGGGCAGTTTGCGTTGATGTTCGCTTTCGGCACACTGCATAAAAGCTGGCTTCTTACCTTAATCTTCTCTCCCTTATGGGAGAAATAAGAGAGAGGGGAGCAGGCTGCGGAAGTCCTTTTTCCGCAGCCTGCCTGGAGCCGGCCACGGCGCGCGGATCGACAGTGCGTGGACCCGACAGCAGGTTGAAAATAACGAGGGCCCCGGGGATGAGAAAGAACAGGGATCCCGGAACCCACATTATCAACCCCGCGGCAATCTGGTCGTTCAGCGGCGTGATGCCGGCCAGGCGCGGCACCTTGTCATAATACGGGTAGATCACGCGGTCCGAGAAAGTGAGCAGTGCCGACAGGACCGTGTTTTGCGCGTCGGCCAACAGTAGGTAGGGCACAATCGTCCAGCGTGGCCACCGCGGCCGGCTCGGCCATGGCTCCACTACCGGCCACCAGAACAGCATCGCGGCCGTGATGAAGCACCAATGCTCGACCTCATGCCATCCTTCCGAGCGCAGCGCGAGCTGATACGGCCCCGGCGCGTGCCAGGTCCAGGTCGCGATTGCCAGCGCCAGCCAGCACACCAAGGGATGCGCCAGAAAGTCCGCGATTTTGCGCGTCGTCCGCGATTTAAGCAGCGGTCCAACCAGGCCTTTCGCGACGATTACAGGCAATCCCCGCAGCAGGCTGATTTGCGGCGCGCCCGCCAGGGCCAGCGGCGGCGCGACGAACATCAGGAGCATATGCTGGACCATATGCACCTGCAGCAGCAGGTCGTCGAAGGCAGCAATCGGAGAAGCAATCGCGATCAGCAACGCGCCGAGCCCGCCCATAAAACAAGCCAACCGCCAGGACGGAAAACGCCCGGGCATCTGCGCATGCAAACGGCGGAACCCGCGCGCGTATACGATCGCAGTGAGAATCACCACCGCAGTGAAGTACGGCGGGATGCTCCACGATGCCAACGCTTCCCGTGCAACCGGACTCACTTGATTTGCCTCGCCATATATGGATGCCCGCTTCTCGTCGCCCGCGCCTGCGGACCAATCCGCAGGGCCGCAAGCCGGGAGAAACCCTGCCCTGAGCCGGCCGAAGGGTCGTCGCCCAGCGATTCACCAGCAAACTGCCCTGTGCACTTCGAGCAATCAGCTTTTTGGTCTCCAACTTAGGCTACCCGAAATATTGAAATTCCCAAAAAGCGGCGGCGGCCTTTCTCGATCCGCGCAGCGATCGAAGGTGATTCCTAATCCGAGCCGCGAGCGTCAGCGAGCGGTTTGTCCGCGCGGATTGAGGTTGGCTAGCCAGACCTCGCCGCGCTCAGCCATCGGGGTCGCGCTCGATTCTCGCGAACTCGGCGTTCACGCGCATGCTTTCCTGCGGACCTTGCACGGGGTACGCGCCATTCGCTCCGCGCGGGCACGGTCGATGGCCTCGCGATTCATCCGCTCGATTGCGCGGCGAAGATATTCGGCGCGCGAGGGATGACGAGCGAGCGGGCACATCGGTCACAGGTTTCCAGCAGGTCCTCGGGCAGTTTCAACGAGATGGATTCCACCGAACTCCGCCTTAAATATCCCGATTGGATATCATTACTCAACATGCGTTTTGCTCATAAGAAAATCAATCCAGCCGGCTTCGGTGCGTCGCGGCGATCTGGATGCTCTAGGTGTCATCCGCCCTCACCTTCCGTACACTCAAACACGATCCGCCGCCCTCGAAGTGATGCGCGGGGTTTGCCGCTATGGTATGGACCTGAGGGGCAGAGAATTGAGCCTGCACGGCCCGGAGGATTCAGATGGCCAGTGAAACGCGGAGCGGTTTCAAAGTCGGATGAAGGGTAACGGGACCTCTTGGCTTTGGCGGTCAGGCGCGCAATGCCTGCTGGGGAGCATTGCTGTGGCGCTGCTGACTTTGGTCTGCTTTCGACTCCGGGTAAATCTCGCTACAGCCTGCCTTCTCTACCTGATGGTTGTCGTGCTGCTGTCCGTTATGGACGCCTTCGTTGCATCGTTACTGGTCTCCCTCATCGCTGTTCTTTGCCTGGACTATTTCTTCATCAAACCGCTGTTCTCGTTACGGATGAACGATCCGTTGAACATTGTCGCAGTGATCGTCTTCGTGGCAACGTCATTGCTCATCACCCGTCTGATGTCCCAGCGCAAACGGGCCGAGGCGGCGCTTAAAGTCGTACTTGGCGAGTTGGAATCAAAGGTACAGCAACGCACCGCGGAACTGGCCAAAGCCAACGATGATCTGCGCAGTGAAATGGGCGAGCGTCAGCGCGCCGAAGAGGCGTTGCAGAAGGCGCAAGCCGAACTCGCGCACGTCACCCGTGTAATGACTCTGGGGGAGCTGATGGCTTCGATCGCTCACGAAGTTAACCAGCCGCTCGCCGCGGTCGTCACCAATGCGCAGGCCTGCCTGCGATGGCTGGCCCTCCAGACGCCCAACCTGGACGAGGCGCGAGCGGCTGTGGAGCGCATCGTCAGGGAGGGCAATCGGGCAAGCGAAGTGATCCGCCGGATTCGTGCGCTCGCGAAAAAGACCGATCCGCAAATGGTATCGCTGGACATCAACGATGTCATCCGCGAGGCGATTTCCCTGGAGCAACGTGAGGTGCTCAGCCAGCGGGTATCGCTGCGGACGGAACTGGCGTCCGCACTGCCGCCAGTGCTCGGCGATAGGGTCCAACTGCAGCAAGTGGTTATCAACCTGGTGATGAACGCTCTTGAAGCGATGGCTCCGGTCACGGATCGGCCGCGCACGATGCTTATTCGCTCGCAGCCGCACGATGCCGGCGAGGTACTTGTGGCGGTGCAGGACTCCGGCATCGGGATTGACTCGGGTAACGCGGAGCGGCTGTTCAACGCCTTCTTCACCACCAAAGCGAGCGGCATGGGAATGGGGCTGTCAATCAGCCGTTCGATCATCGCGGCACACGGCGGCAATTTGTTCGTATCGCCAAATGCGGACCACGGCGCGACTTTTCAATTTACTCTGCCACGCAGCGGCCTGGGTGTATCGTGAAAGAGGCTGACTCAGTCGTTTTCGTTGTCGATGATGATTCGTCAATTCGGGAGGCGATCAAGAGCCTCATCAGGTCCGTGGGACTGGGCGTCGAGACCTTCGAAACCGCGCAACAATTCCTGCAGAGCAAACGCCCGGAGGTGCCCGGATGCGTGGTGCTCGATGTGCGGCTGCCCGGATTGAGCGGCCTCGATCTTCAGCGCGAACTGGCCAGGCATGACATCAAACTTCCGATCATCTTCATCACTGGTTATGGCGATATTCCGATGTCGGTGAGCGCGATGAAAGCCGGCGCGCTGGAGTTCCTCACCAAGCCGTTTCGCGACCAGGATCTTCTGGACGCGATCCAGAAAGCCCTTGAACGCGACCGCACGGCACGGCAACAACGGATGGAAACCGCTGCGCTACGCCAGCGGTTTGATGCTCTGACGTCGCGCGAGCGTGAAGTGATGGGCCTGGTTGTCGCCGGCCTGCTCAATAAGCAGATCGCAGGTGAATTGGGCACCAGCGAGGTCACGGTTAAGATTCATCGCGGCCAGGTCATGAAAAAAATGGGTGCCGGATCTCTGGCTGAGCTGGTCAGAATGACGGAAAAACTGGGAATTCCGGCGGCGAAGGCTTAGTCCACTCACACCAAGTCATAGGCCCTCTATACCAAGGTATAATAGATTCACCCACTTCAGGCGGGATAGGCTTTGTTCCAGGAGACAAGCCAATTCCCGCAATGAAAGAACCCAACAAAAGCACGAACGACCACGCTCTCATCGCTATCGTGGATGACGATGCGTCCGTTTGCGAGGCGCTCGAGAGTCTGCTCAAGTCGATCGGCTTCAGTACCGCGAGTTTCACCTCTGCCCGCAGTTTCCTCGACTCCCCGCAATTTCCGAACGTGTCCTGCGTGATTCTCGATGTCTCGATGCCCGAGATGAACGGCCTCGAGTTGCAGCGTCATCTGGTTGCCTCTCATCCTATGCCCATCATCTTCATCACGGCCCGGGACGGAAAGACACGAGAGCAGGCGATGCGGGCGGGAGCGATTGGCTTCCTGACCAAACCTTTCAGCGACGAGGCCTTGATCGACTCGCTGCACACTGCGCTTGGCGCATAGAGACAAGGCTGGTGACACCCGACGATTAGGGGGGCGTAGATCGCTTAGAGCGCAATAGAGTCGCGGACCGCGCTTTCTGATTTGACGTGAAGCCTGCGAAAGAAAGGGCCATCAGATGGAAACGCAGACTCAGCATCATCGTGAAGCTGTCGAGACCCCCGTGCCGACCGTGTTTCAAAACACCTCCTCGCCCAGGCAGGCGATTTTCCGCAAGGAAGGCGAGTACTGGACCTTGGGCTACCGCGATAAATCCTTCAGTCTGAAGGACACCAAGGGACTCGGATACCTCGCCCATCTGCTGCGTCATCCCATGACCAAATTCCGCGTGCTCGATCTGACCGCGAAGATAGCTGGCCAGCAGAAGGATTTCGAAAGCGCAGGGATGCCGGGCGATGCGGGCGAAAGGCTCGACGAGCAAACCAAGGTCGTCTACCGGCGCCGGCTTTCCGATCTGCGTGAAGAATTGGAAGAAGCCAAGGGACTCGGAAAGGTCGAGCGCGCAGAGCAGGTTGAACAAGAGATCGATGCACTGACCGGGGAACTCTCCCGCGCTGCGGGGCTTGGGGGACGCAGTCGCCGTGCCGCGTCGGCTTCGGAACGGGCCCGTCAGAACATCACCAAGACGATCAAGTCGGTAGTGGAAAGGATCGCGCAGAGCGACGCCGCCCTGGCGGATATCCTGTCGCGCTGTATCAAGACAGGCAGCTTCTGCCACTACGAACCTGACCCTAATTTCCCGCTTGCCTGGGAATTCGGTGCGACGGATTCGGGTTCTACCAACAAGCTGACGGAGCAGCCAGCCCACAGCGGTGATCCAGCCCCGCAAGATTCACCCGCGGTGCTCAGTGCTTCTCCACTTTCGTTCACGGAACGAACCGCCTTTGTGGGACGGGAAATCGAACGCGGCAAGATCCGCGCAGCAATCGATCGGGCGCTGGCCGGCCGCGGTTCAGTCGTCATGCTGGCGGGCGGACCCGGGGTGGGTAAAACCCGGTTGGCGATGGAGATGGCGGAGTACGCAGCGCAGGTTGGTTTCAGATGCCTGGTCGGGCACTGTTACGAAAGAGACGAACCGTTTCCCTATCTCCCATTCGTCGAGATCATTGAAAGCAGCCTGGCTCAAGCGCCGAGCCCGGATGACTTCCGTCTGCAGATGGGAGACGATGCGGCCGAATTGGCCCAAATCGCTCCGGGTCTCCGGCGAATTTTTCCGGACATTCCAGAACCCCTGGAACTGCCGATGGCGCAGAAGCGCCGCTATCTCTTCCAGAGCCTTTCGGAGGTTGCTGCGCGTGCTGCTCAAACTCAACCGCGACTGTACATCCTCGATGATCTCCATTGGGCCGATGAATCCACGCTGGCGCTTTTGATTCATTTTGCGAGTCGCGTTCCCCAGTTTCCACTCGTCATCATCGGGACCTATCGCGACGAATACTCGGAGAAAACGCCGGCGTTGGTCAGAACTTTGGAGGAGCTGATTCGGCTGGGTATCCGTCCGCTGAAGGTGGGTGGTCTATCGAAGGACGCGGTCGCGCAGATGTTAAATGGACTGAGGAGCCAGGCTCCGGAGTGCCTGGTGAACGCCATCTTCGAGGAGAGCCAGGGATACCCATTCTTCGTCGAGGAGGTGTACCGGCATCTGGCCGAAGAGGGAAGGCTCTTTGATGCGGCCGGCCAATTCCGGACTGATATCGAGATCGATGAGATCGACGTTCCGGAAAACGTGCGGTTGATCATCGATCGCCGTCTGGCGCGGCTGGACGAGAATGAAAAGCGGGTGCTGGCAGCCGCCGCGGTGATCGGGCGCAGTTTCAGCTTTCAACTTCTAACTGCTACGAGCCAAAGCGATGTTGACGAACTTTTCACCGTCCTGGAGAGGGCGCAGCAGATGGGAATAATCGTCCCCAGCTCCGAGGGACCCGAGCAGACGTTCACCTTCGCCCATGAGCTGGTGCGTCAGACCTTACTTGCCGGCATCTCGGCGCCGCGCAGACAAAAACTGCATGCCAGCGTCGCCGAAGGTATCGAGCGGCTCTATCCACACGCCGTCAACGAGCGCTCCGGAGAGATCGCCGACCACCTCCTCAAGGCTGCATCATTCGCTGACGACCGCAAACTGGTCCGTTATCTGACGGTGGCAGGAAAGAACGCACTTGAGGCCGCGGCATTTGAGGAAGCGCAGCGCAATTTCCAGTCCGCCCCGTCGCGTCAGCGCACCGTTGACCCAGGCGGAGGGGCGGAGCTGTTGGCGTACCTCGCGATGGCCGAGCGAGGTCTTGAACAATGGGACGCGGCACTTGCCAATCTGGGTGAGAGTTACAAGCGGATCGGAACGCCTCGCCACGTCGAGATGACCCAGGCCCCCCTCGACCAGGGCGCGAGCGGATAGCCGCGCTAACTGGATTGCGCAGCTTACCGGCTCAATGCCCTTCCATCGGGCCCGGCCGCAAATCCTGATCACCAGCCTGACCCCTGTCTTTGGGTAGGGTTCGATCGAGGTTCCGGAGGCTCATGATCTCACCTTTTTGCCGCGCGTCTATCTGGCCCGACTTCCGAAGTAGGTCAGCAAGGTCAATAGCCCTGGCGGACTTCCCCAAGGTCCTCCGGGAACAGCACGCATTCCCCTTCTCCAACATGACCTGACAACAAACGATTCAGCCATTTAGCTGGGAAAAGGCGGCGTCACACTGTTGTGCAGCGATTTTTCACGCCCATAAGTACGAGAAGATTGGGGGGAAGGGATTCAACTCAGATGAACGGCATTGGAGAAAAGGCAGGCCCGCGCAGAACGATTGCTGATCTTCTGACGCATGAGCGGGCCGCGCGTAGAGCGCTGCTCGCTGGACCAGGCGCCAGCCGCACCGACCAGCATGGCCCCGGGCCGGGCGACGAAATGGACGCAGCCGGCGAGCAGGCAGCGGCCGCAACGAATGCCCGTCTGGCGGAATATCGATGGTCATTCCACACATTGCTCGACCACGCTCTCGATCGCTTTCGTCTCGGACTCTACGGGGTCTGCGAGGAATGTAGCGAGGAGATTTCTCTCGAACGTTTGCGCGTGCTGCCATTCGCGACTCGCTGCATAGATTGCCAGCGCCAGCGCGAGCGTAGAAAAAGCAAAAATCTGTATATGAGGCGCCCGTCCAGATCGCCGCGATCGAACCGAGGTACAGAGTTCAGACGATGGGAAATGACCCGAGCATAGCGCAAGCGCCTCTCTGAAATTCGCTAGCGACAATCGCACCTTTTCCGTTGGCGTCGTCAGCTGGAAAGCCTTGGCGAAACAAATTGAGAGATTCTCCAGACAACTGAGTGATGCGTGGACCAAAGGAGTTGCGATGAGAAGGATCTGGCTAGTAGCAATTGCGGCCGCCATCTTGCCGCTGTTGTGGAGTCCGGGCAAATCAATCGCGGGCACAGTCGACGACCCGGTCTGCGACGTCGGCGCGGATTATTCCTTGGGTGTTGAAGATTACCCGGAAGCGATTCGTCTTCACCGCGAAGTGCTGCGCAAACATCCCAACAACGCGCTCGCTCATTATCATCTGGGGTTTGCGCAAGGGATGGTGGGCGACCGGGAGGCGGAACTTAAAGAGTATCAGCAAGCCGAAGCGCTTGGACTAAGAGATTGGGATCTTTTTCTGAACATGGGGTTGGCTCAGCTCGCGAATGGCCAATTAGCGGCCGCGACTGATAGCCTGCAACAGGCCGTTCGCCTCGGTGGGAACCATTCCGAATCGCACTTCAATCTCGCACTCGCCTATGAGCGCCGGGGAATGCTTGCGGATGCGGAGCGCGAAACCCTGGTGTCGCTGCGGTTGGACCCTGAGCAGCCCGATGCGCAAAACATGCTGGGTGTGATCTATGCCCAGGAGGGGAAGGCAACTTGTGCGTCCCTGTTGTGGCATGAGATATTGCGCGAGTTGCCCGACTATCAGCCGGTGCGCGCCAATCTGGCGATCCTCGGCAGTCAGAACGAGCCTCAGACGCGGGCGACGGCTGCCGTTGCTGCCTCGCGTGCGATCACCGTCAAAGCCATCAGAACTGAGCATGACAGACGCTTTACGTCAGTGCGATGTACAGAAGCGCCGGATACCTACGGCGGAAGTGAAAAGTTGATGCAATAAGGGAGCACGCCAATGGAAAAAAGCGCCAGCGCGATTCTCGCGACTGTTTCGGCCAGGAGATCACTGACCCTCGCACCGTGGCTGTGAGTAGGCCGGCTCCCTACCATGAGTAGCGCGAAATCAGCGGGATAACGTACTGCACCGTTTGCAGCGCC
Organism: Binataceae bacterium (SeqCode); assembly: GCA_035939115.1. Taxonomy (GTDB): domain Bacteria; phylum Desulfobacterota; class Binatia; order Binatales; family Binataceae; genus JAJPJA01. The sequence continues at coordinate 2,106 of DASZGF010000270.1, read as the reverse complement.
GAGCCGATCAGGACCAGCACGGCGCCATAGCCGCCCAAGGCGCGGTCGGGCAGGTTGTCGGCCCACCATTCCACCAAAGGGCTCATGATGGTGATTGTGGTATTCAAAATACCAACCACGACGCCAATCTGGACTCCGTATAGCAGCGCCTCCGGACGGCCGGTCAATGTGCCGCTGACCGCGCCGGCAAGGCCGATCAGTGCTCCCCTGATGATTCCGGCCACCAACCGACCGCGGTGAAGCTGCGGCTTCTGATAGACGCGGTAAATGTTGCTACCAAAACCAAATTCGTACGCGATGTTCATCGTGAACGCGCTTAAAATGCCGAAGGCGATTCCGAAATGATGGCCGACTGTTAGCCATCCCGCGATGCCGAAAGACAGCCCGCGCACCAGCGCTATCAAAGCCCATTCCTTACGCGAGGGCTCGATCCCGTGGGCCCGTCTGAAGATTTGAATCTCGATGGACGGTCCCGAAATAAATGCGCCGGCCAAACCGAACCATAGTCCCAGGGTGGCACCATAACCCAAGCCAAAGATCGCGCTATATGTCAGGAAGCGCGACAACAGCCGCAGTGGACCCCGCTTCGCTCCAAGCAGATCATAGGCATGGTACAGGCCGCCGAGGGCGTCGAGCACGACGCCGGTCAAACTAAGAAGCGGAATGAGTTGGGGCCGGCTGAGCAACAAGCTTGCTGTCAAGGGCATTATTGTCCCCCAGCGGCAGCCATGAACATCTCATCTGTCACGCGCCTTTATGGATCGCAGACCGCCGTATCTCCGATACCGCTGGTCGGGCTGCGTTGTGCGCTGGTGGTTCATGCGGGGGATGCATCGTTTCCAGGAAGGCGACGATCGCGTTGACCTCCGCTGGACTTAGGTTTTTACCGTATGCGGGCATGTTGCCGCCGCCTTGCACGATTTGGCGGACTATTTGGCCATGGGTCAGGCGGGTCGCGGTGTCGTCCAGCGCCGGACCGCGCAAGCCGCCCGCGCCGCCCAGCGCATGGCAGTTACGGCATTGCTTGGCCTGGATCAGGATCGCGCCCTGTAATTCAAGCGGCGTGCGACCCTTGATGTACTCAACCGGCGTCGGCACTCCGCTCCACGCTTCCATGTGCGGCGACCACGGCGAGTAAGTGCCCAAATAGATCAGGATGCCGATCGTCATAAAGGTCAGGAGCAGGATCATCACAGAGATGGGACGTCGGTGGTAGCTCTTCTCCCCGGTCCCGGAAATGAACGGGACCAGGAATAGCAGGCCGATCGCCGCCACCGGGCCGGTCAGCATCAGGAAGGTCTCGGTCCACGGCGGCAGCAGCGCAAAAACGGCAAACAACCACAGAAAGAAAAAGTCGGGGCGCGGGACAGTCTGAATGATTGCGGGGTCGGGCTCGCCATTGGGGCCGATCGGACCCATCACCGCGGCTGTTACTACCAGCGCGGCAATGATCAACCCGACAAAGACCAGGTCCTTTTGCGCCGCGAAGGGAAAGAACGGCTCGCCGTCCTTGCTGACCAGTTCGTGATACTCGGCGAGATAGGTGTCGCGCTTCACGATCCGCCCGGGCATCGGCCATTCATTGATTCCCAGCCGCAGCACCAGGTACAGATGCAGGCCGACGAAGGCAATCAGCAGACCGGGAATGACGAAGACGTGCAGGGTGAAGAATCGCGACAGCGTTTCTCCGGCGATTATCGGACCGCCCAGGATCAGCTCGACCACCTTGCCGCCGATGAATGGAGTACGACCAGCGATTGAGGCGCCGATTCCCAGGCCCCAATACGCGTTCTGATCGAAGCGCAGCACCTGTCCGGTGAACGCCATCCCCAGCGTGCCCAGCAGCAGCACCACGCCGGCGATCCAGGTCAGTTCGCGCGGATACTTGTATGCGCCGAACAGGAAAACCTGCGCCATGTGGATGCATACCAGCCCGACCATGAAGTTGGATCCCCATCCGTGCAGCGCCCGGATGAACCATCCCAGCGGCTGGTCGTAGTTGAGATAGATCAGGCTCTGCCAGGCGCGGTCGGCAGTGGGCGCATAGACCGTAGCCAGGCACAAGCCGGTTACGAACTGCAACACCATCACGGCGAAGGTGGCGCT
>DASZGF010000269.1:0-2613 GCA_035939115.1 Binataceae bacterium (SeqCode) | reverse complement strand
CGCAGATGGTCTGGACATGCGGAAACCGCTCGGCGAGAAAAATCCAAAATGGTTACAGGATGACTACGTGAAGTTCATCCGGTTCGCCCAAATGAAGATGGACGGATTCAGCTTCAAGACGGTTGCACCCGATGGCAAGTTGATCGAGCACTCAGTTCCAGGCGTTGAGAACGGCGTGGTCGGCATCATTACCAACCATCGCTGGCTCGACAATCCGACTTTTCGCGGCATGCGCCAGTCCCTCATGCGCAGCTTCAATCAGATTTATGTTCTGGATTTGCATGGGTACGTCGAGGAACGCGCACCGGACGGATCGACTGATGAGAACGTCTTCGACATCAAGCAGGGAGTAGCGATCAGCATTTTCGTGAAACGGCCCGGCCTTGACCGCGGGGTCTGGCGCGGGGACATCTGGGGAAAGCGCCTCCAAAAATACCGAACGGCAGCGGAGAGCACGGTCAAGAGCGTTAATTGGTCGACGCTGGGACCTGTTACTCCTTTTTACCTGTTTGCGCGGCAAGACGCGGTGCTTCGAGATGAATATCAACGAGGCTGGCGATTGACCGAAATCTTTCAGGTCAACGTGCTGGGCTTTCAGACCCACAGAGATGATTTCGCTGTGTCTTTTACCGAATCCGAAATGAAGCGAAAACTCAAGGAGCTTGCGGATGCCAAAATTTCTGATGATGAATTGAGCCGGCGTTACGGGCTAAAAGGCAGCGGCAGCTGGGAGCTACCCGATGTCCGGTCCCAGGCGCGCAGCGGCGCCGCGACTCCGCCTCAACTCGTGTCGTACCGCCCGTTCGACGACCGCTGGAGCGAGTTCAGTGGACTCACAATGGACCGCCCTAGCCGAGAATTACTGGACCATGTGGCTGGCCGCGCAAACCTGACGTTGCTGGCGCCTCGCGGTGTCAGTACGCAAGAGTGGCGACACGCGTTCGTTGCAGATAAGCCTGCGAACGACTGCGTCATCTCCAGCTTCAGCAGAGAAGCGAATCAGGTATTTCTGGTGTGGCGGTTTGGTCCTGCGAATACCAGACAGGAGAATTTCTCACCTCAATTCCGTGCTTTTATTTGACGAGATCTATGAACATCACTATACTGCGGATGAAATTGTTGGGTACATTTACGCCATCCTGCACGCGCCCACCTACCGCACGCGCTACGCCGGGTTCCTGCGCATAGACTTTCCGCGCGTGCGGTTTCCTCAATCGGCTGATGATTTTGAGACGCTATCAAGCCTCGGTTGGGCGTTGGTGCGGGCGCATTTGCTGCGCGAGCTGCCGCGGCGGGGATTGGCCGCCTACCATGGCAAAGGCGATCATACAATCGAGGCCGTGCGCTATTCGCCCACGGATCAGGCCATTGCGGTCAACAAGGCCCAGTTCTTCAAACCCGTGCCACAGGCGGTGTGGGAGTTCCACATCGGCGGGTATCAAGTGCTCGATAAATACCTGAGGTCGCGCAAGGGTCGGGCCCTATCGCTCGACGAAATGAATCACGTCGGCGCCATTGCAGATAGCCTCGCCTTCACCATCGAACAGATAGCCAAGATTGACGAAGCCTACCGGTCGGCCTTTGCGGAGCGGGGATAAGTGCGCGGCGGGGGCTCGCGCTCGCCGACCACCTGTCGCATGATCGAACCGTGATTCGTGTTGAGCAACGCGGTGAATTCATGGCTCGCAGCGGCGGATCGGATTTGTTCGAAAATGAGGCGCAAGCCGACCTCTTCGGCGTGGACGCCGTTCCCGCCTATCGTCCCGATCCCGACAAGGTGCGGGCGCGCTTGCATAAGATTTTGGCCGAGGCGCGGGCGGCGCAAACATTGCCTTGGGAGCAAACGCGCGTTTCGCTCTATCGCACAATAGTGCCGCAGATGACGCTCTGGCTGCCTGAGGACGAAGGGGCCCAGTTGCGCTTTGAATTTGAGATGGAACTGGCGCGGTTGGAGGCGGCCTGAGCTTTCGCCGTCACATCGGCTTGAACCCGCGGTCGAGCACGACGTCGATCAGCATCGCCACATTGTCCCTGAGCGCCTTGCCCAAAAGGTCGGTCGCCTCGTGGACCGTCTTGGCGCGCTCGGCCGCGATGCCGAAGGAACGCGCCAGCGACACAAAGTCGATGGCCGGGTCGATGAGCTCCATCCCGACATAGGTATCGGCCTGCTCGGCGAGGCCGCGCAGCGAATGGAGGCGCTGCTTGAGGATGCGGTACGACGTGTTGTTGAGGATCACGAACACCACCGGGATGCGGTCATGCGCCGCGGTCCACAGGGCCTGGACCGTATAGAGCGCGCTGCCGTCGCCGATAAGGGCGACGACCGGACGGTCCGGCAGCGCGAGCTTGACCCCGATCGCGGCCGGCAGGCCCCAGCCGATGCCGCCGCCGCGCAGGCCGAAATAGCTTTGCGGATCGTCGCTTGTGATGAGCTGGCGGATGCCGGGCGCGGACGACAGCGCCTCCTCGATCACGACCGCATCCTTGGGCAGCATGTCGCCGATCGCATGAAGAAGGGCGAGCGGCTGCACCGGCACGGCGCCTGCGAGCGCGCGGGCTTTGGCCTTGAGCGCCTCGCGCTCGGCAAGAGCCGCTTCGCTCGCCCGCGCAAAA
>DASZGF010000268.1:0-33734 GCA_035939115.1 Binataceae bacterium (SeqCode) | reverse complement strand
ATCCAGCCGCCAAAGCCCAGCCCCACCGCCGCCGTCGAATTAAGTCCCAGGTCCTTCAGCAGGCGCTGATAGACGCAGGCGATGTCGCGCACGTTGCGCGCCCATTCGGGCCGCTCCGACTTGCCGAACCCCGGATGGGAGGGCACGTACACGGTGTGGTTTTCGGCCAACTCCATGTAGTAGGGCAGCCATCCCGGATTGCCTATGTCATGGTGAAACACGACGACCGGAGGGCCGCTGCCATCCTTGAGCAACTGCACCTTGCCTCCGACTACATCGACAGAACTCTCGGTGAAACTCATCTATGCTGCGCTCCCCTGGCCGGCCATCGGTCGATGGCCTCCTACGTGGCGCAGCCGCCGTTCCAGTCTGAAGTTGGCGTACAGACGCTGGCGCCGATTTGAACGAGCCCGAAGTTTAGGACCGCGAGCCAAACTAGAACCGCCCCGGTGATGTGTCAAGGATGCTTTTTTACGCGCCGGTGCCGATTCTTCTACCGATCGGGCAACTCATACTTGCTGAAGAAGCGCCACATCTCCTCGTTGGCGTCGATCAGGTCGGTGCTGCGGCCCAGCACGTGTACGAAGCGGTCCTGAATGCCGCCCGGCCAGATGTGGCCCGAGCCGGTGAATTTCCACAGCACGATTTCGGTTTGCCGATTGCAGGGAACCCAGGCGTAGCGGGTCACCGTAATGCCATCATTGGTGGTTCCGGGCTTTCCGCTCATGGTTGGGGCGACCTGGGGCTTATCGGGACAGCCGTCGAACTCGCGCCATTTGGCGAGCCCCGCTTCAACTCCGGGATTGCCCACCTTGCGGCGAAAAAGGGAATCGACCCGGTTGCCATAGCCGCCGCTGTAATGCAGCAAGGGATCATCGACACTGTTAAACGCCATGATCGGCATCGGATGCGCGGGCGTGAAATCATGCGTTACCACCGAGCCGGCTACGGGCGCGATCGCGGCGATATGGTCCGAGGCCTGCGCCGCTAATCGATACGACATCATCGCCCCGTTGGACATCCCGGTGGCATACACGCGCCGGCGCTCAATGGGAGTGCGCGCCTTCAAATCGTCGATCACCGCCAGCACGAATGCGACGTCGTCAATCTGATGCATCATCGCGTAGCCGCAGCAGGCACCCGCGTTCCAGGTGTAATGGCTGTCCAGCAGGCTGCTGCCATTGGGATAGACGGCGATGAAGCCATGGCGGTCGGCGGCCGCGTCCATCTTTGAGAAGCCTATTTCCTGCCTGGCGTTGCTGCCGGCGCCGTGAAGGTTGAGCACCACCGGCATCGGCGCGCCGCCCGCCGCCTGCGGCGGCATGTGAACCAGGTAGCTTCTGCGCTCCATGCCTGGTTGGCTGAGAGTGAATGAATAATCGCCGGGGGCGAGCATGGCGTGCGGTTTTGCCGTGTCCGCTGACATCGCCAGCGCCGGCGCCAAAGCAATCGCGAGTAACGCCAATGACAAAGTTCTGAAACGTCCGATTATGCGCGCAAGCACAGCTTACCTCGATTGAGCGATGATGGTAACCAAACCGCCTGGCTGCGGCCAGACCAACCCGGAAAAGAAACGAGAAACGAGAAAAGAGAAACGAGAGGGGGAGAACCGGACCACTATTGCCGCCTACGGGAGCGTGGCCCATGATGAACCGAGCTTAACCAAACGGCGGAGCGGCAATGGCCATAGACCGAAATCGCCTCAAATTCCTCATCAGCGACATCGACGAACTGTTCGAGAGCTTTTCCGCGCCGCTGGGCGAGCGGGTCAGGGATTGGATCCAGACGGCGATAATGGGGCCGGCGTTTGCCGAGTTGCGCGAGTTCATCGAGGAGAGCCGGCCCCCGGTGCTGTTCCTGGCCGGCCGCAGCGGCCACGGCAAATCCTCCGTGATCAATGCGCTGGCGGGCAAGAAGGTCGCGGAGACCGGGCACGTCAAGCCCACGACGCCCGAGGCTCTGGCGCATTTGATTACCTTCCCCGAGCGCTTCGCGACCTGGCAGGTGGTCGATTCGCGCGGGATCTTCGAAACCTCACCGCCGGGTGGCGCCCCCACGCCCGACGCCACCGGGGAGCTGAGCGATGCGATCCTCCAGTATCGGCCCGACGTGGTCCTGCACGTCATCTCAACCCCGGAGGTCCGCGCGCTGGCCAACGATCTGCGGGTGATGTCGGAGATCATGGACGGCTTGCGCGGGCGGACCGGGGGCGAGACGCCGTTAGTGGTGGTGCTGAGCAAGCCCGATATTATCGGGAATCCGCGCGAATGGCCGCCCGAGCGCTATTCGCGCAAGGCGGCCCAGATCAAGGAGGCGCTCGATTATTTCGTCAGCGATGCGCTTCAAATCAAGGCGGGTTTTAGGCCCCTGGACCTCAACACTCCGTATCGCGGGTACGAGTTCGACCCAAACGAGCGCAACGTGTTTTGCGTGGTGCCGGTTTTCGCACTGGAGGAGGAGCCGGCCTGGAACGTGGAGATGCTGGTGCAAGCGATCGGGGACCGGCTGCCCAAGAGCGCGCGGCTGGACTTCTACCAGGCCCAGCAGCGCAAGGAGTTTTTACGCCGCCTGTCCGACTCCGTGATCAAGCGCTTTGCCGGGATCGCGACCGCAGTCGGCTCCTCGCCGATCCCGGTGGCGGATATCGCGGTACTGACGCCGCTGCAATTGATGATGATCGCGGTCATCTCGGGGCTTTCCTGCCAGCAACTTTCCCTCGGTTCCGCCACCCAGTACCTGACCGCCGCCGGGATCAACCTGGGCGGCGCGGTGGGCATGCGCACCGTGGCGCAGCAGCTGATCAAGCTGATCCCGGGAGCGGGCCCGGTGGTCTCAGGTGGAATCGCCGGCGCCGGCACCTACGCGCTGGGCAAGTCGGCGCAGACCTATTTCTTCTCCGGCGAGATGAAGAAGCCCGAGGAATTCGAGGAGCGCTAGCGGCCACGCGGACCGTCATGCGTTTTACAACCGTAAGGCTGTCATATCCGACCACAGTCCTCTAGACTATAGCTAAACCTGACTTTCTAGAATTTATCTCTAATTTTCTCTCCCCCTGAAGGGGGAGAGGAGCGCCCATTTTCCCGGCGCCGAGAAAGGGTCCTTGTCAGCGCGCATTTTCCTGCGCGCGATTCATAATCTCCGGGGAAGACTGCAGACGCGCAAAAAGGGCCACCCCCCTGCCTAACGCATTGATGAGCAAATGGTGACAGAATCGCTCATGCTCGCGGCTGTGTTTGGCCGCTGCCTCTGAATATTCCCCTCACACCCGAAGGATCGGGCTGACCACCTTTTCCATCAGAAAGTTGGACAGATCGCGTAACCCCTGAGCATTGATCTCGTGCCCGCAGTCATATTCGCGATAGGTCAGCGGGACTTTCAGCGAACGCAGGATTTCCACCGATTCCCGCGCCCGCGCAACATCGATCGCGGGGTCGGCGCTGCCATGCTGGATGAGCGTGGGCAACTGCTCGAGCGCCTCGCGATTGGCGACCTTCTGGGCCAGTTCGGGCGGAAACCAGGTTGACATCGCGACCAGCGCGGCAAATCGCTGCGGCTGGCGCAAAGCCAGGTTGTAGGCCATCACGCCGCCCTGGCTGAAACCCAGCAGGACCAGCTTGCGCGCATCGATCGGATAGCGCGCCAACGCCTCGTCCACAAATGCGGTCGCGGCGGCGACGGCGGGCTCGACATCGGAGTCGGTGGGCCGCGCCCCGCCCATTGAGATCGGGTACCATCCGTAGCCCACCTGCCCCCCTCCCAGCGGCACCTCCAAAGGACCCTGCGGGCACAGCATCAGGAAGCGGCCGTCGCCGACGTAGGGTGCCAAACCAAGCAGGTCAAGGGCGCTGGCGCCCCATCCGTGAAAGGCAATGATCGTCGGGAACGGGCCTTCGCCCTCGGGTTCGAATGCGGTGTGGACGAGTTTCATGAACTCTCTCCATCTTGCTGGATTTTGCGCAATCATAACCTGTATCGAAGGCCGCAACCAACGCCACGCGGTGGCCCACTTGCCTGTCGGGCGCGGGCTGATTTAAGGATTGAGCATGCGAATGACCGATTGGCGCGGGCGCGGCCGATATCTCGTCCTGACAGTGCTGGTCGCCGCGTTGACATCGATACCCCTCGGTTTAAGCGGCGCAATTGCCGGGGCGGGAAATACGGTCAGGGTGACCGATGCCGACAACGGACGCACGCTGACGCTGGCCAGCGGCGACGCGCTGGTGGTATCGCTCGCGTCGACACTGGGCACCGGCTTTGGATGGAAGGTCGGGCACGTTGATGCCAAGGTGCTGCGCCAGACCGGCCCGTCCGAGTTGGTTCATCCCCCTAATCCGATGCCGGGTGCACCAGCAACGCAGGTCTTTCGGTTCGTTGCCACGGGCGGCGGGAGCACCCGGCTTGAGCTTGACTACGTGCGGCCCTGGGAGCGGGGAGTGCCGCCCGCCCGCACATTCCATCTCGGCCTCACCGTGCGTTAGCCATGCGGCATTGGCTTTCCGAATCGTAATCTGGAATTCTCTAGGAACGATCAACCGCCGCGGTAAGGAACCACAAATGGCTGAACTCAGAAGCGGATTAATCACCCAGGGCGTCCAACGCTCCCCCAACCGTTCGATGCTGCGCGCGGTCGGTTTCGGCGATCGCGACTTCAACAAGCCGATCGTCGGAGTGGCCAACGCTTACAGCACGATTACGCCCTGCAACATGGGACTTGGAATGCTCGCCGAGCGGGTCCAGGCCGCGGCGCGCGAGGCTGGAGCGATGCCGCAGGTGTTCGGCACCATAACCGTCAGCGACGGCATCGCGATGGGCACCGAGGGGATGAAGTATTCGCTGGTCTCGCGCGAGGTCATCGCCGATTCGATCGAAACCGCCTGCAACGCCCAATCCATGGACGGCCTGGTGGCGGTCGGCGGCTGCGACAAGAACATGCCCGGCTCGCTGATCGCGATTGCGCGCATGAATATCCCCGCCATCTTCGTTTATGGCGGCACCATCAAACCCGGCCACTACAACGGCCGCGACCTCACCATCGTCAGCGCCTTCGAAGCTGTCGGGGAGTACAGCGCGGGCCGGATCAGTGAGGAGGAACTGATGGCGGTGGAGCGGCGCGCCTGTCCCGGCGCCGGTTCGTGCGGCGGGATGTACACCGCCAACACCATGTCCTCGGTGTTCGAGGCGATGGGGATGAGCCTGATGTATTCCTCGACCATGGCCGCCGAGGATCACGAAAAGGCCGACAGCGCGGCCGAGTCCGGCAAAGTTTTGGTGCGCGCGATCGAAAAACAACTGCCGCCGCGGCAGATCCTGACGCGCAAGGCGTTCGAAAATGCGATCGCGGTGGCGATGGCGATCGGCGGCTCGACCAACGTGATCCTCCATCTGCTGGCGATCGCGCATGCGGCCGAGGTGCCGCTCAAGTTGGATGACTTCGAGGCAATCCGCACGCGGGTCCCGGTGCTGTGCGACTTAAAGCCGTCGGGCCGTTACGTCGCCACCGACCTGCATCGCGCCGGCGGCATCCCGCAGGTCATGAAGATGCTGCTCGAGCACGGAATATTGCACGGCGACGCCATGACGATCACCGGACAGACCGTGGCCGAGGTGCTGAAGGACGTGCCATCGACTCCGCGCACCGACCAGGACGTGATCCATCCCTGGGAAAAACCGGTCTATCCGGAGGGCCATCTGGCGATTTTGCGGGGCAACCTGGCGCCCGAAGGCTGCGTGGCCAAGATCAGCGGGCTCAAGACCCCCGTAATGACCGGTCCGGCGCGGGTGTTTGAAGCGGAAGAGGCGGCGTTGGGCGCGATTCTGGCCGACCGCATCAAGCCGGGCGACGTAATCGTTATCCGCTACGAAGGACCCAGGGGCGGACCGGGGATGCGCGAGATGCTGTCGCCGACTTCGGCCATCATCGGCAAGGGGCTGGGCGATTCAGTTGGACTGATCACCGACGGACGCTTTTCCGGCGGCACCTATGGAATGGTGGTGGGACATGTGGCGCCCGAAGCCCAGGTCGGCGGTCCGATCGGGCTCATCGCGGAGGGCGACTCGATTACGATCGACGCCCACAAGCGGGTCCTGCAGCTCAACATCGCCGACGACGAAATGGCCCGGCGGCGCAAGGCGTGGCGTCAACCCGCGCCGCGCTACACTCGCGGCGTTCTGGCCAAGTATGCCGCCCAGGTATCCTCCGCCAGCTTTGGCGCGGTAACGGATTAAACCGATCGAGCGGCACCAGGCCCGGATAAGAAACCAAAGCGGCGATCCCGTGCCCGACTCCGGTTAAACAAGCGGCGCGGACCGGTCGCGGGCCATTACCCGCGTATCACTACGGCCGGCATTCCAAGGTGGCATTCTCGCGCTGCCCTCTGCCGTAGCGCCGGCCTCCGTGCCGGTTCTTTTTCTCCGCCCTGGCCATGTTGTTTGCCATCAAAGGCAAATCCCCCCACCTGCTCGGACAGCGAACAAGTTCTGACAGGGCTTTATCAGATCCGGAAAAAAGAACCGGCACGGAGGCCGGCGCTACGGCAGAAGGGCTCCTACCGGGGATTGCGGCAGCGAATCAATGTGGAGCTGGCCGGCGGTCTGCGCCGTTCAAATCGACGTATCGACCGCGTCCTCGCGATTGGCGGGTTTGGGCCGCTTTTCAATCGGCGTCCACGCGCGCAGCTTCTCTCCCAGATATACCTGGCGCGGGCGCGCGATCTTCTGTTCGTTGTCTCGTACCATCTCGGCCCACTGCGACAGCCATCCCGAGGTGCGGGGGATGGCGAACAGCACTGGAAACATTTCGACCGGAAAGCCCATCGCCTGGTAGATTATGCCCGAATAGAAGTCCACGTTGGGGTAGAGCTTGCGGCCGACGAAATAGTCGTCCTGCAGCGCGATGCGCTCCAGTTCCTGGGCGATTTCGATCAGCGGATTGGCGCCCGTCACTTCGAACACCTCGTAGGCCATCTTCTTGAGAATCTTCGCGCGCGGGTCGTAGTTCTTGTACACCCGATGACCGAAGCCCATCAGCCGCCCTTCGCCGGCTTTGAACTTCTTGACCGCCTCGGGCACCTTGTTGACCGAGCCTATTTCCTCGAGCATTCGCACCACCGCCTCGTTGGCGCCGCCATGCAGCGGGCCATACAGCGCCGCGATTGCCGCGGCGGTGGCGGAGTATGGATCGACCTGCGAGCTGCCCACCGAACGCATCGCGTTGGTCGAACAGTTCTGCTCATGGTCGGCGTGCAGCACGAACAGCACGTCCAGCGCCCGCTCGAGCACCGGGTTGGGCGTGTAATTGGTCTCGGCCATCCGGAATAGCATCGACAGGAAGTTGCCGGTGTAGCTCAGCTCGTTGTTGGGATAGATATAACGCAGGCCGCGCGTGTGGCGGTATGCCCAAGCGGCCAGGGTCGGCATCTTGCCGATCAGCCGGCGCGTCTGCAGGCGGCGCGACTCCAGGTCGTGGATATTTGCCGCGTCGGGATAAAAGGTGGACATCGCGCCAACCGTGCCCAGCAGCATCCCCATCGGATGCGCGTCGTAGCGGAAACCTTCCATGAACTTCTTGATGTTTTCGTGCACCATCGTGTGCACTTTGATGTTGTGCTCCCACATCTCGAAGTGATTGCGATCGGGCAGCTCACCCTTGACGATGAGGTAGGCGGCCTCCAGGTAATTGCTGTGCTCGGCCAGTTCCTCGATCGGGTAGCCGCGGTAGCGCAGGATGCCCTTGTCGCCGTCGATATAGGTGATCCTGCTCTTGCACGAGGCGGTGTTGGTAAAGGCCGGGTCATACGACATCAGGCCGAAGTCATCGGACGAAACCTTGATCTGGCGCAGGTCCGAGGCGCGAATCGTCTCGTTTTCGATTGGAATTTCGTACTGCTTGCCGTTGCGGTTGTCGGTGATGGTGAGAGTTTCCTTGGCCATAACCCGTCCCTCGATCGCGCTTAAGGCTTATGATCGTAAAATTACTGCGTTGTAAAGCCTCGACCAAGAGCCGGCGTAACATAAGCCAGTAGGGCGGGAGTCTCTGCCTGCCAGGCGCGGGCGGGGACGCCCGCCCGGTACAGTCCAGGCTGAATGGCCTCCAAAATAGTGGGACAGGCGTCTCGCCTCTCGATGACGCGCGAGCTTTTTTGCTCGCGCTACCAAACATGCGTGGAGCTTCAAGACTAGCCGTAGTTATGGCCGTCGGTGCTGAGAGAATAATAGGGGTGGCGCGAGCAAAGAGACTCGCGCGTCGCCAACAGGCGAGACGCCTGTCCCACGGTTTTTCATCGCGTCGCTTGCGCAGCCGTACCTACTCTATCTGCCGTCCCAGGTCAGGCAGAGAGCATTTAACTGATCAGCACGAAAGCATCACAATGGGTAGCCGCCCGCCCTAGTGACGCGCGCAGGTCGCTCACACCGTCTCCCACGACACGTTCTGCTCATAGGCATGCGCCGCGCGCAGCAAGGTGGCGTCCTCGAAATGGCGTCCGGTGAGCATCAGGCCCACCGGCAGGCCGTGCGACTTGGCGCACGGCAGACTGAGCGACGGATGGCCGGTTACGTCGAACGCGGCGGTGTTGTTGGCGACGTGCCAGCCGCGCATCAATCGCGTTTGCTCGTCCAGCCTGGGTTCGTGCTTGAGCGCCTTGCTGGGCGTGGTCGGCATCGCAAGCAGGTCGAAGCGCTCCAGCGCCTGATCGTACTGGGCGCGCAGATGGGCCCGCAGGTTTTGCGCCTTGGCATAGATGCGGCCGTGGTAGCGGCGGTTCAGATGGCTTCCCACCAGAAGACCGACCTTGAGCAGACGGGGCATATCGCTGCCGTGCGTGCGCAATCGGCGTCCGATCTCGCCGGCCAGATGATAGTTGTGGGGGCCGTTGCTGTGATGGACCAGGCCGTTGCCCCAAATCAGCGCCGCCATTCCCTCCGACGTCACCCCGGACAGAAAACGCGAGGAGCGCCGATGCATCGGAATCGAGATTTCCTCCACGCGCGCGCCCATTCCGGCCAGCGCATCAATCGCCCGGCGCACCGCGGCGTCGACGTCGCGTTCGGAGGATTCCCAGCCGAAGCCTTCGCTGACGACGCCGATCCGAAGCCCGCTCACCCCTTGGTCCAGCCCTTGCCTGTAGTTCGCCGCGCGCGGCTCGTGCCCTGAATCCGCCGGGATCGGGCCGGCGATCACTTCCAGCAACAGCGCCGCGTCGGCGGCCTTGCGCGCCATCGGCCCGATATGATCGATAGTCGGGTCGATGCCGAGGATGTCGGTGTAGGGCACCAGGCCATGGGTGGGCTTGAGCCCGACTACCCCGCAAAACGACGAAGGGATGCGGATCGAGCCGCCCTGGTCGCCGCCGATGGTCAGGTCGATATCGTCGTAATACAGCGCCGCGCCCGACCCGCCCGAGGAACCGCCGGAGAGATGCTCGAGGTTGTGCGGATTGAGCACCGGGCCGAAGGCGCTGCTGTCGCCGCTGCCCGAAAACGCCATGTTGTCCATGTTGAGCTTGGCGACGATCTCGGCGCCCGCGTCCAGCATGCGGGTGACGATGGTCGCGTCGCGGTCGGGGATATAGCCGTCCAGCAGCAACGAGCCGCAGCTCATCGGAATGCCTGCCACCAGGACGCAGTCCTTGATCCCGATGCGTTTGCCCGCCAGCTTGCCGCTTTTGGCGCCTTTGACCGAGCATCGCCGCAGAATAGCGTTGAGCGGGTCGTCCTTGGGCTGCGGCCGCTGGCCCGGATCGCGCTCATAATATTTGAGCGGCGGCGCCGGTTGCGGCATCTGGTCAATTTCGTCCAGGCTGCGGACCATCGCCTCGACCATCGGCGCAAAACTGCTGAGTTCCTCTTCGGAAAGTTCAAAATGATTAAGCGCGGCAAGCTCGATCAGCTCCTCGCGCCCCGGCGTTCGCATCGCCATTGGCTTCCTCCTCCGTCATCGCGGGTTGCCTTGATGTCCGTCCGCGAACCTAGCGCCATGCGGGGTAAAGAATCCAGCGCCGGGTATGACGCCGGAAAGTTGGGCTCTCTGTCTAAGATGGACAGGACTCTTCCAACTCGCGTTTGCACTTATCGACGAGGGTCTTCAATGCAGGGACCTCGGACTGGGCGAGAAGGCGACCTTCGCTGAGACCTTTGGCACTGGCCAGTTCCTCTCTGAAATCGCGGCTATCCGGTATACTTATTTTGATAAGCGCACTGTGGGATGAATTTTCAAGCTTGGTCTGAATGCGCTGCTCGAGCGTGCATACAGCCGGCCCAAAACTGAAGAGGCCGCGCTGCTTGTGTTTGCGCGGAAAATCGATTGCAGACTGAAAGAACTGTACCGCGCTGAATCGCTTTAACGGACTCTTAAACTCCGGAAAGCTTCGGTTTTACAAGCTCCCGATCTGCCGCCCATACGGCACGCCATGGGTAGGTTTTGTCCTCCTTGCACTCCCTGCCCTGATAGAACGCAAAGAAGGCTGCTATGAACGGATCCCCGGTCCAATCAAGTATAGGAGTGGGAAGCCCATAGTGACGCCCTATGGCCCAGAGGTCCAAGTCGTCAAGTTTGGTTGGGTCGCATCCTTTTAGAAAAGGAACTTCATTGATGCGCTTCGACAAGCCCTCTCGAAACCGCTGAAAATGTGTTTTGGTTAAATCGTAGGCCTGTTGAGGGAGTAGCCCGCTCTCGCACTTGTTAAAGAAATTGGCAAGCGACGGGCGTAGATCCCACCAATCGCACCCTTGCCCTCTGAATACGAAAGGGCTGCCGAGCGAGCCTACGTATTTTGAAAACCCCTGATACGTGCTTACGTCGATATGCGCGAGGCCATGCTTAGCCTTAGATGCACACATCTTGTTCCTTATCCTCACGCCGAGAGAAATTATCTGGTCAAATCGCAATTCGGAGCGCGATTTCCTCGAACGGAACCTCGGGCACCTTGACCTTGCGGCTGCCGCGGGGACGTTTGGTTATCTTGACCAAGCCGTGGCGTTCCAGAATCCGGATGTCGTCCTGAACGTTTTTGAGATCTCGATCCACCATTTTGGCTAACGCGTAGATCGACGTGGGATGCCGGGTCTTAATTGCTCGAAGCAAAGCCAACCTTTCGCGGGTCAGAAAGTTGCGCGCAGCTTCGAGGCTGGTGAAGCCGACGACTTCCTGCGGCTCAACGTTACGCCCCGCCTGGACCGCTTCAAAGGTTCGCTTGAACCGGTTGAAACTCTCGGAAAACGGCTCAATCGTGAATGTTGCGGTTTTCATTCGTTGGTTCCCATTACGCGCTCAATATCCGCCTGGAAATCGGCAACAAGCCGCTCGAGATTTACGAAGACGTACTGTTTTTCGATGCCTTCAATGTGACGATGGTGGCCCTTGGGATGATGATTGTCGTAAAGGACCGTCGGCTCCTTTTGGCCCGGGCGAACGAGTGCGAGGCGGTACCTGACTCCGTCGGGTGTTTGCCGGCTTGGTCTTACTTTCCATATTACCAGCTCGCGAAGGTTTCCGTGTTCGTCCGTTTTCTTTTCCCGAAGAACTAAGTATGCCTTCGCCAACGTCCCACCCCTATATGGCACGATACACCGTATAGTAGGGTTCTTGCCAGATACTTACGGGCGTGAATCTAGAGCCGGTCTGCAAAAATGACCGTGATCGAAATGCGCTTGCCGCGCGCGCACTGGATGCGGGATAATCTCGGCGCTCCGTAAAGCTGACTAAAGCATCCAACGGCCGGCGGCCCGGCATAGACATTTCTCCTCGCAGGAGGGCGCACCGATATGGCCTCCACAAATCAATCCCCGGCGGTGGTGGTTCGCGCGCGTGTGAACCATCCGATCATCGATTCGGACGGCCATGCGGTCGAATTCGGCCGCGCGCTTTTTGACTGCGTTGCGGAGGTTGGCGGTCGCACACTGGTTGACCGGTTGCGACGCATTATGCCGGCCAGTTTCGGCGGCCTCTCCCCCCAGCAGCGGGGCGCGCGGCCGCGGTGGCGCGGTCCCTGGTGGGCGCTGCCGGCGGAGAACACGCTCGACCTGGCGACGGCGACTTTGCCCAAGCTGCTGTACGAGCGGCTGGATGAAATCGGCCTGGACTTCACCGTGCTCTATCCGAGCATGGGACTGGTTTTTCCCGAACTGGAGGACGAGGAGGTACGCCGGGCCGCCTGCCGTGGGGTCAATCTCTATTTCTCCCGCTACTTCGGCGAATACCGCGACCGGATGTCGCCGGTGGCTTCGATTCCGATGCACACTCCGGCCGAGGCAATCGAGGAGTTGGAGTACGCGGTGGGCGAGATGGGATTCAAGGCGGTGGTGATGCCCAGTTTCGTGCGGCGTCCAATCAGGGCGCCGGGCGCCGGGCATCCCGAGGCTGCGCGCGATGCCCATTGGATCGACACCTTCTGCCTGGACAGCGAGTACGACTACGACCCGGTATGGGCCAAATGCGTTGAGCTCGGGATTGCTCCCACCTTTCATTCGCTGAGTATGGGCATCGGCTTCCGCGCCTCCTCCAACTACATGTACAACCACATCGGCCATTTCGCCGCCTCGGCGAGGCGTTGTGCAAGGCGTTGTTCATGGGCGGCGTGACGCGGCGTTTCCCCACCCTGAAGTTTGCCTTTCTGGAAGGCGGCGTGGGATGGGCCGCGGGTCTGTATGCCGACCTGATCGGCCATTGGGAGAAGCGCAACGCCCAGACGGTTCAACGCTACAATCCGGCGCGCATGGACCGGGAACTCTTTTTGAGCCTGTGCCAGCGCTATGGCGGAGAGCTGACGGAGCAACGCCTCGAAACCCGGTCCTTCCTCTTGCCGGTCCCCGACCAGGGAGCGGATCTCACAAGCCGCGATGACTGGTCGCACTGCGGCATCAAGTCGGCGCAGGACATCCGCAACTTATTCGTTCCGAATTTCTACTTCGGATGCGAGGCCGACGACCCCATGAACGCCACCGCTTTCGACACCAGGCGCAATCCCTTCGGCGCCCGGCTCAACGCCATCTTCAGCTCGGATATCGGGCATTGGGACGTCCCCGATATGCGCGAGGTTACCCACGAAGCTTACGAGCTGGTCGACGAGGGGCTGATTGGCGAGGACGATTTTCGCCGCTTTGTGTTCGAAAACCCGGGCCGCATGTGGCTGGGGATGAACCCCGGCTTCTTCAAGGGCACCAAGGTGGAGAACGCGACAAGTGAGCTGACCGCGCAAGATCAGTCGTGAAGCGAAAACTGGCGGCCTGATTCCGCAACGTTTATAGATCTCCGAAAGTGAACGTTTACCGTCGGGAAGCTCCGCGCGTTGCGGAAACATCTTGAGCGGTTCACGGTTACAACTCGCCCCGAACCTGCCGGGAGAGCATAATTTTACATTCAATGAGCTTCCATCGAGAATGGCTGGTTACCTCGATTGTCGCGGCCCTGGCCGCAATGATCGCAATCGTGCTTCCCGGCTGCAATAAACCGGCCCCTATCGCGCCGACGGCGATTCCCGAAGTTGCGGTGATCACGGTCATCCGCAAGGACGTGCCGGTTTACTCCAATTGGGTGGGGACAACCGAGGGATTCGTCAACGCGCAGATCCACCCGCACATCTCCGGCTACATCCTCAAGCAGGCGTACCAGGAAGGCGACCATGTGCGCCAAGAGCAGTTGCTGTTCCAGATCGACGACCGCGAATACAAGGCCGCGCTCGACCAGGCGTTGGGCGATCTGGCTCAAAAGCAGGCTGACCTTAAGAAGAATCAGCAGGATCTCGCGCGCTACAAGCCGCTGCTCGCCGATCAGGTGATTAGCAGGCAGGACTACGACCACGTCAATCAGAGCACCCACGCGAGTGCGGCGGCGGTGCAGGCGGCCCAGGCGGCGGTCGAGTCCGCGCGGCTCAACCTGGGTTGGACCCGGGTGCAATCGCCGATCGACGGCGTCGCCGGAATCGCCAAGGCCCAGGTCGGGGATCTGGTCAGTCCCACCACGCTGCTGACCACGGTCTCGCAACTCGACCCGATCAAGGTCACCTTCCCGATCAGCGAGCGCGAGTATCTGCACTTCGCGCAGAAAATCAAGGAGCATCAGGAGAAGGGGGTCGCGAAAGACGAGCCAACCCTCGAGATGATTCTCGCCGACGGCAGCGTGTACCCGCAGACGGGACACTTTTATATCGCCAACCGGGAAGTCAATGTGCAGACCGGGACGATCAAGATTGAGGGGCTCTTTCCCAATCACGACTACATTTTGCGGCCCGGACTGTACGCCAAGATTCGCTCGGCCACCGACGTCGTGCACAATGCCCTGCTGGTTCCTCAACAGGCCATCCTCGAGACCCAGGGTCAATACCAGGTCGCGGTGGTGGGGGCGGACAACCGGGTGTCCATGCGCACGGTCACACCCGGCAAGTCCTACGGCGATCTCAAGGTTATCCAGGAGGGGATTACGTCCGGAGAGCGGGTGGTGACCGAGGGCGTGCAGAAGGTCACGGATGGGATGGAGGTCCGTCCGCTGTTGCGTGCGCAACCCGCGACAGCGTCCGCGGGCCAGTCCGCTGTGCCACCCGTGCCTTCAGCTCAGGGAAACTAACGTCATGTCGAAGTTTTTCATCAACCATCCGATCGTAGCGATGGTTATCGCGATCTTCTTCGTAATCGCCGGCGCCGTGATGGTCCTGCGGCTACCGGTCGCCCAGTTCCCCGACATCGTCCCGCCGCAAATCCAGACCACAGCGATTTACACCGGGGCGGATGCGCTTACCGTTGAGCAGTCGGTCGCCACTCCGATCGAGGAGCAGGTCAACGGCGCGAAGAACATGATCTACATGCAATCGATCAACGGCGACGACGGCACGATGTCGCTGGAGGTCAGCTTCGACGTCGGCACCAACGTTGATCTCGATCAGGTGCAGGTCCAAAACCGCCTGGCACAGGCAAACTCCAGCCTGCCGTTGGCGGTCAGCAACTATGGTCTGACGACGCAACAGACGGTCGGAATTCCGCTCCTGGTCTTCGCTATCACCTCGCCCAAGCGGACCTGGGATCAGACCTTCCTCGCCAACTACACCGCGATCAATATCGAAGATGAACTGGCCCGGATTCCGGGCATCGGCCAGGTCAAGGTCTTTGGTGCTTCGAACTACGCGATGCGGGTTTGGGTGACTCCCGATACGCTGGCCAAGCTGCAATTGACGGTCGGCGACATCGTCAACGCGATCGCGGCCCAGAACGTCGTCAATCCCGCAGGCACGATTGGCGGCGAACCGGCGCCGCCAGGCCAGCAGGAAACCTACACGGTGCGCGCGCAGGGCCGGCTGCTGAACGCTGATGAATTCGGCAACGTGATTCTGCGCGCCAACCCCGACGGTTCCCTGGTGCGCCTGCGGGACGTGGCCCGGATCCAACTCGGCGCCGAAAATTACAACCAGCAGGCGTATATCAACGGCGCGCCGGCTTCCTTTCTGCTGTTGTTTCAGAACCCTGGCTCCAACGCGCTGGAAGCCGCCACCCGCGCCAAGGCCAAGATGGCGGAACTCGCCCGGCGCTTCCCGCAGGACATGAAAGATACGCTGGTGCTCGACACCACGGTGCCGGTAACCGAGGGCGCATGGGAGATCGTCAAGACGCTGCTCGAAGCGATCGGACTGGTGGTCCTGGTGGTGTTCATCTTCCTGCAAAGCTGGCGGGCAACGCTGATTCCGATCCTGACCATCCCGGTTTCCCTGGTAGGCGCCTTCATGTTCTTTCCCGCCGTCGGCTTCTCGGTTAATACGCTTTCGCTGCTGGGACTGGTGCTCGCCGTCGGCTTGGTGGTCGATGACGCCATTGTGGTGGTGGAAGCGATCGAGGCGAAGATTGAGGAGGGGCGAACACCGCGGGAGGCGGCGCTGGAAGCGATGGAGGAGGTTGGCGGCGCGCTGGTCGGTATCGCCCTGGTGCTTTCCGCGGTATTCATTCCGGCTGGTTTTATGGCGGGAATCACCGGCTCGCTCTACCGCCAGTTCGCGCTCACTATCGCGTTCTCGGTAATCATTTCGGCCTTTAACGCACTCACCCTGAGCCCTGCTCTGGGCGCGTTGCTGCTCCGGCCGAAAACCGGGAAAGCGGCCCGAGGTCCGCTGGCGCGCTTCTTTGCGCTGTTCAACGCGGGCTTTGAGCGCGCCCGCAACGGGTACGTCAGCGTATGCGGTCTGCTGATTCGCAAACTGGTGCTGGCAATCATCGTGCTGGTTGGATTCGTGATACTGGCCGGGGGGATCGGAAGAGCGCTGCCGCAATCCTTCCTTCCCGATGAAGACCAGGGCTACTTTCTGATCAACGTGGAACTGCCGGAAGCTGCTTCGCTGCAGCGCACCGTCGCGGTGATGCGGAAGGTGGACGCGATTCTCAAGACCGAACCGGCGATGCGCTTTGCCAGCGGCATCGCGGGCTACAGTATCCTGTCGCAGACCACCGCCAGCCGCAACGCCGTTTACTTCTGCCAACTGAAGCCGTTCGATCAGCGTATGGCCGCCTCGCTGCAGTCCGGGCCGGTAGTCGCTTCGGTAAATGAGAAGCTGGCCGCGCTTCCCGACGCCCGCGCCTTCGCGTTTTTACCGCCGGCGATTCCTGGTATCGGACAGGCCGGGGGAGTGGATTTCTTTATCCAGGACCGCGCGGGCAAGTCGGTCGATTATCTGTGGCAGAACACGCAGATGTTTCTCGCAGGCGCTCGCAAGCGGCCCGAGTTGGCGCGCACAAACCTGACCTTCAGTCCCGCGGTGCCGCAGATTTTCGCTGACGTTGATAAAGACAAGGTGTTCAAGCTCGGAATCTCAATCACCGACGTTTACCAGGCACTTCAGACTCTGCTGGGCGGTTTCTATGTCAACCAGTTCAACCGCTTCGGCCGCGTCTGGAAAGTCTTCGTCGAAGCCGAGCCCGAATACCGGACCAAGAAGAAAGACGTTGGCCAGTTCTATGTTCGCAACCAGCAGGGCGGTATGGTCCCGCTGTCAACCCTGGTCCGGATGCGCCGCGATTTCGGACCGGAATATACCACCCGCTTCAACGAGTATCGCGGTATCGAAATCTTCGCGGTGCCGGCCCCCGGCTACAGCACCGGCGACGCCATGAAAGCGATCGCCGAGCTTGCCGGTGAGGTCCTTCCGCGTGACATGGGCTACGCCTGGAACGGGATTTCCTACCAACAGTCGGTGGCGGGAGGCGGCGCGGGGGTCTTCGCGCTGTCGCTCATTCTGGTTTTTCTGATCCTGGCCGCGCTCTACGAAAGCTGGTCGCTGCCGCTAAGTGTGCTGCTCAGCGTGCCGGTCGCCGTTTGCGGCGCGTTCGTCGGCCTGTGGTCGCGCAGCTTTGACAATGACATTTACGCACAGATCGGACTGATCATGCTGATCGGGCTGTCGGCGAAAAACGCCATCCTGATCGTCGAGTTTGCCAAGGCCGAGATGGAGCAGGGACGCCCGCTGGTCGAAGCGGCACTGGGCGGAGCGCGCCAGCGGCTGCGGCCCATTCTGATGACTTCGTTCGCTTTCATCTTCGGACTGATGCCGCTGTGGTATGCACTGGGCGCCGGCGCGGTCGCACGCCGCCTGATTGGCACTGTCACGATCGTCGGAATGGCGTTTGCCAGCGGCTTCGCCATTTTCCTGGTGCCGGTGCTGTTTGTGGTGGTCGAGCGGCTGTCACACTGGCGGCAGGGAATTCCGACGCAGACCGCGCCGCGGCCAGCTATAGAGTCGGCGTCGGGCCGTGACACCGCGGTATCGCGGACAGAACGCGCGGCCGGCGGCAGCGCCTGACCGCCAAAAGCGGGGCCGCTGTGCCCCGCCATCGATGCGCGGGGCGCCCGCGACTACGTATCGGGAGGTAATATCATGCCATGAAAATCACCCAAAAATTTGATCGAATCATACCCGTTGATAGCGTCAGTCCGCATGACCTGAGCGATGGCGACGGCTTCTATGCCGATGTCTATCACCATTTGCTGACCTCGTCGTGGCCCTTTCTGTTGCTGCAAATCACGGCGGCATTCTTTGCTTTGAACGGGCTGTTCGCGCTTGGGTATTATCTGGA
Organism: Binataceae bacterium (SeqCode); assembly: GCA_035939115.1. Classification (GTDB taxonomy): domain Bacteria; phylum Desulfobacterota; class Binatia; order Binatales; family Binataceae; genus JAJPJA01. The sequence goes on along the minus strand of DASZGF010000268.1, from coordinate 15,692 downwards.
CGGTGGAATAGAAAACGCGCGGCCGGGCTCCTTTGCCGACGTATTCTTCTTCAGTATCGAAACGATGGCGACGATTGGTTATGGCCGGATGGCGCCGGTTACGCTAGTCGCCCACATCCTGATGAGCCTGGAGGCGTTGAGCGGACTTATCGGACTCGCGCTCGTCACAGGACTAATCTTCGCCAAGTTCTCGCGGCCCAGCGCACGGGTCAGATTCAGCCAGAAGGCCGTCATCTCCAAGCGCGACGGCTTGCCGAGCCTGATGTTCCGCATGGCCAACGTGCGCGCCAATCAAATCGTGGAGGCGCAGGTTCACGTGCTGCTGGCACGCAGCGAGATTACCGCCGAGGGCGAGGACGTTTGGCGCTTTTACGATCTCCAACTGCGACGCTACCGCAACGCGACCTTCCGCCATTCCTGGACGGTGATTCACCCCATCGGGCCCGAAAGTCCGCTGTATGGCTCCACGCCCGAGGCCCTGGCGAGCGCGTTTGCGGAAATCGTGGTTTCCATGACCGGCATCGATGGCGCTTTCATGCAAACGGTTTACGCGCGCCATACTTATGATTCGAGCGACATCATCTGGGGCGCGCGGCTCTCCGACATCATGCTGCGCTCGCCGCAGGGGGACTTTGCGATCGATTACGGCAGGTTCGACGAGGTGGACCAGACCGAAGCTCCGAGCTGGGAATTGCAGGAGGCTTAGCCGGATGCTGAAAAACCGGCTTCAACGATCCGGCGCCCCCCGCCTCGACCGTCTGGCGCAGCGCTCCCGCCGCCGATGTTTCAGCTCTCTCTCCTTGACGGTGAATCCTCATCTCGGATTCGATGCTAGATTAAAAGACTCGGTACAGACCATGCGCAAGGAGGCGTTATGATCGAGCTTTACACGTTTACCACGCCCAACGGCACCAAGGCTTCCGTCATGCTCGAGGAAATCGGCATTCCGTACAACGTGCATGTAGTTCACCTGGGCAAAAACGAGCAGAGGGCAGCAGAGTTTCTCGCCATTAATCCGAATGGCCGCATTCCGGCCATCATCGATACCGAGGGACCGGGCGGCAAGCCGCTTAAGGTTTTCGAGTCGGGAGCGATCCTGATCTACCTGGCCGAGAAGTCGGGCAAGCTGCTCCCGCGCGATCCGGTCCGGCGGATGGAAGCGATCGAGTGGCTGATGTTCCAGATGGCGGGAGTTGGTCCGATGTTCGGCCAGCTCGGATGGTTCAAGCGCAACGGCGCCGACAATCAGCAGGCGATCACCCGTTACACTGACGAATCGGCGCGCCTGGCGGGAGTGCTCGACCAGCGCCTGGGCGAGGCCGAATACCTCGCCGATGAATACTCAATCGCGGATATAGCGAATTTCACCTGGGTGAGTGTGCTGCCCTTCTTCAATATCCCGCTGGACAAAACGCCTAACCTGCGCCGCTGGCATGAAGCGATCGCCGCGCGCCCCGCCGTCCAGCGCGGCCTGAAGGTCCCGAAGGTGTAAACCGATTTGTCCTCCTGAATGCCTGTCGAGCATGCGGGCTTGTGGTACTCGAAGATTGCGTTTTGCAAGCGTATGGCGTGGCGCCGTCGTTAAGAGATAATCTCGGTTAATGACAGCCGGGAACGGTCACTCGCAGATCCGGCAAAGGGGATCGAACAAATGAGACTGGGACCAAGGAGGGCGCTCATTTGCGCGCTGGCGCTGGCGTGGATGCTCCCCGGTTTGGCGCACGCTCAGTTCGTATTTGATCCGGTCAATTACACCACCCTGGCCGACGCCGATGCAACCGATACCATCCCGGTCGGAACCCGTATTACCCTGCAAAACTGGCAACAGTACAGGAAGTTCATGCCGATGGCGTTGGTGGCCGCCTACAGCCAGCGCTATGGGTTCAAGATCGGCGATGACCCGAAGTACACAATCAACGTGGGGCCGACCACGCCGGTCCCGATGTTCAAACAACTGCGGGACAACACGGAAAAGTACGCTGGTCAGACCAGGCTCGCCCCGTCCTCCTCGGGCGGCTACACGATGGAGGGATACGTCGCCGGTGTGCCCTTCCCCAAACCATCCGGGCCGTTGATGCCCTATCAGTTGCTGTACAATGTCTGGACTTACTATTTCCCCTCGATTAGCTATTTCGACGGCTCCTACACGGCGGTCGATCGCTACCGCAACCGGTTCTACGAGCAGATCGACGTCGATCAGTGGCGCCTGAGCCACAGCAGCGATGAGGGTTTCCCGACCAATCCCTCCTATGGCGCGGGTTTCATGCAGGCGACCCGGCTATTGGTGGGCATGCCTGAGCAGGAGAGATACACCGCGCAGTTGGCGCTTTTGCCCGACGATCCGGAAAAGGTACAGGAAATCTATGTTTTTGTGCCTGCCCTGCGGCGTTCGGTGCGGATGTCTTCAGCCGCCCGATGCTCCCCATTGTTGGGCAGTGATTTCAACCAGGACGACAACAGCGACGGGGTTTTTTTTCAACCGCCGAATTTCAAAGCGACGCTGCTGGGAGCCAGGAAGGTGCTGGCGGTCATGCATGGAGACCTCAATCACTGGTACGGCGGCGATCTGACCGGCGGCGAGCAACTATACGACCGCGAGGGTGTGCCGGGCTGGCCCAGTCCGATAGCCGCCAGGTGGGAGCTACGCGACGTTTACGTGCTTGACCTCGCGCCTTTGCCAATACTAGGTGACTACTGTTACGGGCACAAAGTCATATTTATCGACAAGGAAACTTTTGTACAACTTTATTTGGATGACTACGACGCCGCCGGCAGACTGTTCAAAGGACAACTGATCTGGCATACACTAATCAACGTCAATGACCATGAGCGATACATCCTACGCGGGCACGATCCGCAAACTATAATCGACTGGCGCAACATTCACGCGACCACCTCGCTGCCCAACCGGCCCCCAGAAGTCAACCACCTGAACCATCGCGAGGTCAGCAACCATCCCGAGCTCTACGCCTTTCCCGGCGGGCTGGCGTATATCATGAAATAAGCCGCTGTCGGGAAGTGCCGCATCAGGAATCGTGATGATTAACATACGCCTGGCGCAGACCGATGACGAGATAGCGGCGTGCTTTCCGATCATGCGTCAACTCAGAGAGCACCTGGTCGATACCGAGTTCCTGCAACGGATCAAGCTGCAGCAACGGACCGGATACCGGCTCTGCTATCTTACCAACGGGGAGTCCGCGCCGGTTTCGGTGCGTTCGGTTGCGGGATTCCGGCTGATAGAGAACCTTGCCAACGGCCGTCTGCTGTATATCGACGACCTGGTGACGGATGTTGACGCGCGCTCGAAAGGATATGGACAGAAGTTATTGGATTGGCTGATGGCGGAAGCAAGGGCTGCCGGATGTGACACCCTGGAGCTCGACTCAGGGGTGCAACGCTTCGGCGCACATCGCTTCTACCTGCGCAATCGGATGGACATCTCTAGCCATCACTTCAGGATCCATTTGAAGCCGCCGATTCGCCTGGGCTGATAGCATCACGACATTAGGCTCCCTCAGATGCCGATCCAGAGCTGATGAAGCGCGGTTGGCCGTGCGCCCAGCGGGCGCTTAAATTCTCTGCGGTGTGAATCAGGGGTTCTTGTAGCACCGTTCGCGGGGACTGTTTGACGAATGCTCCGAGTGTTAGTCTAACAGACGTTGACGGAGCCTCTTATGGACTGGCACGATAGAATCGTTATTGATTGGGATATCCACCATGCCGATCCCTGCATCAAGGGAACGCGCATACCGGTTAGCGTGATTGTTGCCAGCCTGGCCGACGGCGACACCTTCGATCAGGTGATTGACGCGTACCCACAAATTACCGCCGTCGACATCAGGGCAGCGCTGGAGTTCGCCGCCGAGGCGGTGAGCACCTGCGACCTTGTTCAATTACATCGCGATGGCGAACAGTGAGCGCGCTGATCAAGGTCGATGAAGACCTTCCGCTAGGTTTGATTCGCGGGTGCGCCGCAGGGTCCCCCCAGGCGGGCGGAGTACGCAATCGTTAATCCATGACGCGCTACCAGGAAATCGCCGCTGAGTTTTATGGCAACCGGCTGCTGTTCGGCAGTTCCGAACATCCCGGCATAGTCGCGGTCGAGATCGGTCCCCAAAAGGCCGAGATTTTCCGCCGGGTGGACGACAAGCTTGTGCGGGAACAGCACGCCGCGCAATTCTTCGTGCTGCTGGGCCATCCTTCGCTGCTGTCCTTTTTGGACGCTCCGCATTCGATCCGCGAGCTCGAAGGAGATTTCGCGCTGCGCTATCTCGCGACCTTCGATACACCTGCCGCGCTTGAAGCCGCCAAGCGCCATCTGCGCAAGGTGGCCGCGGGTGGCAGCGAAATCCCCTACTTCGTGCTCACCGACCCGGTCGAGCAGTTCCTGATGCTGACCGGGATGACCTTTTTCGTCGGCTTGGAGTTCGCCCAACTCCGCCGGCTGCAAATCGACGTGGAGGCCTGTATCAGTGCGGGCTTCGAGTTCCCCTCCGGCGCGCGCGAAGGCGACCGCATCGCCGCGATCGCAGTCACCGATTCAAGCGGGTTCGAGCGCGTCCTGCTGGGATCCGAAATGGATGAGAAGGCGATGCTCGAGCAACTGGTCGCCATCATCCGCGAGCGCGATCCCGACGTTATCGAGGGGCACAACCTGTTCCGCTTCGGGCTGGATTATCTTCAGGCGCGCGCCCGCCGCAATCGCGTGGCTTTGAAGCTGGGGCGCGACGGCAGCCTGATCAAGTCCCGCTCCTCGCGGATGCAGATCGCGGAGCGGACTATCGCCTACCGCCGCTTCGACATTTACGGACGCAGCGTGGTCGATACCTGGATGCTGGCGCAGCACTACGATATCTCAAGCCGCGAGCTGGAGGGCTTCGCCCTGGCGGAGATCGAGCGCCATTTCAAACTCGCGCACGCCGGGCGCATTTACATCGAACCCGAGCGGGTCAGTGATTGCCTGGCCAACGATCCGGCGGCGCTGCGCGAGGCCACCCTGGACAACGCGCGGCAGGTGGCGAAGCTGGCGGAGATGCTCTCGCTCAGCTACTTCGTGCAGGCGCAGATTTTTCCCTATTCCTACCAGAACGTGATCCTGCGCGGGAACGCGACCAAGATCGACTCGCTGTTGCTGCGGGCCTACCTGGCGGAGCATCACGGCGTGCCGATTCCCGGCGAGCCGTTCGCATTCGCCGGCGGCCATACCGAGGTCCGCCGTCTGGGCGTGGCCCATCAGGTGGCGCATTGCGACGTCACCTCGCTTTATCCCTCGCTGATGCTGCAGTTCGGGCTCGGGCCGGGCGCCGACCGCCTGCGCGTTTTCCTCAAAATGCTGGAGCAGTTGAGGAATTTTCGCGTGCAGGCCAAGACGGCGCTGCGCGAGATGGCGGGAAGCGAGCGCCGCCACATGGAAGCGCTGCAACAGACTTTCAAGATCCTGGTCAATTCGTTTTACGGATACCTGGGCTTTTCGATGGGCCATTTCAACGACTATGCGCAGGCGCAGGACGTGACCCGGCGCGGGCGCGAGCTAATCCAGCGCGCGATGGTCGAGCTGGAGGCCCGCGGCGCCCAGGTCATCGAAACCGACACCGACGGCATCTACTTCGTCGCGCCCGAAGGGTGCGCCGGCGAGCGCGAGCAGGAGATGCTGCTGGACAGTATCGCCGGTGCGCTGCCCGAGGGTATCAAGCTTGAAATCGACGGACGCTATCCGGCGATGTTCAGCTACAAGATGAAGAATTACGTTCTCATCGATGAGTCAGGTGAATTGACAATCCGCGGCTCGGGGCTTAAGTCGCGCGGCCTGGAGCGCTTCCAGCGCCGCTTCATGGAGGAGATGTTCCGCCTGCTGCTGGAAGACCGGCGTGCGGAGATACGCGGCTTGCTGGAGGCCTACAAGGACCGCATCGCCGCCCATCAGATGCCGATCCGCGAGCTGATGAAGACCGACACGCTGCAGGATTCGCTCGAAGTATATCGCCAGAAAATCAGCGGCAAGCGCCGCAACGTGGCGGCGGCCTACGAGCTGGCGCTCAAGGCGTCGCGGCCCTACAACAGCGGCGACCAGATTTCGTACTACGTGACCGGCAAGGGGCTCCGGGTCAAGGTCAACGCGGCCGCCAAGATGGTCGCCGAGCACGACCCGGCCCATCCCGACGAGAACGTCGAGTACTACCAGGCCAAACTCGACGAACTGTACGCCAAGTTCAAGCCCTACCTCGACCGCCCCGGCCTGTTCGACGCCGCCGCCCTGGTCCCACCCGAAGAGATGGTGCAGGAGGAGTTGATCGCGCAGCCCGCCGCGGAGAGCGACACCGACTAAGCTTAAGAGAGATACCTGACTATCCGAGCCGCGCGCGTGAGCGAGCGGTCTGTGTCGGGGTTTGCCAGCCTGACCGCTCCGTGACGGTCGCGGCTGTGATTTTTGTCCCGCTTCCCACCGGCGCGCACGGCGACCCGGCCACGCCTCACTGTTTATTATTCCAAAAATATCCTGGTATTTACCTGCCGCGCCCGCGGATTTGGGTCCGCGGGCGCGGACGTGAAGCAGCCGGAAAGCGAGTCCGCCCAAGCCTAGGGCGCGGCTGACGGGGCGGCGGCGGGACTGGCCGGAGCCGCAGCTTCAGGAGCCGCGGCAGGCGGTGGATTTTCCTCGGTTTTTTGACACGCGGAAGTGAGCAGTAAGGCCGCAACGGCCAGGATCAGGATCTTACGCATCGTCTCCTCCTTGAATTAAGTCTGGGACTGGTCACAGTCAAACAACCCCTCCCCTCTGAATGATCTGCAACCCTATAAGAAATTTTCATAGCGCAGCGCCGAAAGCGCAAGAGTTTTGACACCGCGCATCGCCGCCGTTAGGATGGCCCTTGCCACGGCTTGGAGGTGGGAAATGGAGGAGCGGAGGAGATCGCCGCAGGCGCCGCGCTTGACCGGTTCCGTTCAAATCAGCGAGCCCGAGCTTGATATGTGCCGCCAGAGGCCGGTTGAAACCAGCACCTTGGCGCGCGTGCGCAACATGCTCCACACGTTGATTCTGGGCAGCCGCAGCATCGTGTTACCGATGCGCTCGATCGGACGCGAAATTGAAGAGTCCTGGCCGACCGGCGAGGGCTAACGCTTTCGCGGCAAGGCGGCCCGCGCCCGCAAGGGCCATTCCTCGATTTTGCTGAGAATGACGTGAGGCTTTCAGTTCTGTGCAGCGTGCCGGTCAGAGCGCGGATCGCGGCGCTGACGTTCTTGACGGCAGCGATCATCGGCTGCGGTCCGTCCGCACCGCAGACCCCGGCGCAGCGTGGGCGGATCGTCTACATGACCAACTGCGTCGTGTGCCACAACCGCAATCCCAACCTTCCGGGCAGCCAAGGTCCTCCTATTGCCGGCTCCCCCCGCGCGCTGGTTGAGGCACGTGTGCTGCATCTTTCCTATCCGCCCGGCTACAAGCCACAGCGCAAGACTCACGCGATGCGCGCCTTTCCGCAATTGGCGGGGGAAATCGACAACCTGACGACGTTTCTCCAGGCTGCCAAGAACGACAAATGAGAAAAGAGAAATGAGAAAATAGAGGAGAGAAACCCAAAACGCGCCGAGGGACTTCCGGCCATCAGAAGTCCATGCCTGATTCTTTTCTGATCTGAACTCTCTTTTCTATTTTTCTCGTTTCTCTTTTCTAGTCTCACCCTAGCGTGATCTTGATAATGATCACGAAGATCAGCCAGAGCACGAAACCCGACGTGATCGCGCCTTGCACGGAGTCCAACGGCTTCTTGGTCGGTCCGGCGCTGCCGGTCAGGGCGTTGATCTCAATCAATGCGATGACAATTGCGGTCAGGATAAACCAGCCGGCGATTCCACCCCCGGTGGCGACGGCGAAGAGGCTATAATGGCTGGCCGCGCCCATAAAAAAGAGCATCGGAATTGAGAACACGGTATTGGTGCGCGAGGTCAAGCCGGCGCGCCGACCTGCCGGGGCGGCCTTCGGGTCGGCCTGCCCGCCGCCCGCCACCGTAACCGCGGATCCAATCACAATTTGCTGATTGGGCCAGATCACCAGCCACACGTTAAGGAACATGATGATACCCATCGTGCCGCCAGTCAGGATCGCGACGGTCCACGAGGTTATCGCCCAGCCCAGCTGCGCCCACCAGATGAGCAGGTAAAGAAACCCGACGATCACCGTGCCCATCGCGCCCCATCGGAACCACCACAGCGCGCGCGGCACCAACTTTTGAACCGCCCCGCTGCGGACCGCAGGATCCGTTTCGGCAAAAAATGGCACCTGGACGAAATTGAAATAATACAGAATCCCTATCCAGGTAATGCCGAACAGGAAGTGGAACCACCGCAGCAGCATCAAGAACGCATCCATAGCTTCCTCCTTCTCAGCAACACTCCGCAGCGCTCAACAACCATCGGCGCGTGCCTTTCACTTTAGCAGCATCAATCAAGTTTTCACCTCAAGGTCAAGGTTTCGGGGTGAATTTATTCCCGATGGCGGATTAAATTAAACTCGAAATACCGTTTGCGCCAGCCTTGCCTTCGGCCTCTGTAGCTGATCGCATGGCAAGAAAAATCCTTGACGGACAGCAATGCCCCTCATATCGTGGAGGTAGTGGCAACGTTGCTCCTCCCGTCGGCTTAAAAGGCTTGTGGCGGCCGGTGCCACCCGGCCGGTTATAGAACGTCAAATATTCCGGTCGGCTCTCTCGGCAGCCAACGACTCAGCGGGTTCGCGACGTGGGCTCCTGTGCGACAACGGGGCCCCGATGGTGAATTGAGCCGTCAAACCATGCGAAGGAGATCCAAGAAATGGCCTTTGAATTACCGAAACTGCCTTATCCGAAGAACGCGCTTGCCCCCCATATCTCCGAGGAAACGCTCGAATACCACCACGGGAAGCATCATGCGACCTATGTCAAAAAGCTCAACGAGCTGATTGCGGGCACTAAATTCGCCAATATGCCGCTGGAAGAGATCATCAAGACCGCCGGGCCCGGACCCCTATTCAACAACGCCGCCCAGCATTTCAACCACAGCTTTTATTGGAACTGCCTGGCGCCCAAGGCTGGCGGAGAGCCGAGCGGAAAGCTGGCGGCGGCGATCGAGCACAACTTTAAGAGCTTCAAGGAATTCAACAAGGCATTCAGCGCGGCCGCCGTCGAGGAATTCGGCAGCGGATGGGCCTGGCTGGTGCAAAAGAAAGACGGCTCGCTGGCAATAGAAAAGGCCTCGAACGCCGAGGATCCACTGGTACGCGACGAGCGTCCGCTACTCACCTGCGACGTGTGGGAGCACGCCTACTATATCGATTACCGCAACGAGCGGCCCAAGTACGTCGAGGCGTTCTGGCACGTGGTCAACTGGCAGTTCGTCGCGTCGAACCTGAAGTAGGTGTCATGAGGCAAACGCGCCCGTAGACGTGTCGGCGCGAAGATTGCCCGCGGCCCGGCTGATCGAGGTTGGGTCCGATAGCGTGCGGGTCCCCGCGCCGAGGCGACCGCCACCTGAACGCTGGACATCGACCCAGCGGCCAACCAGCCGCGCCCGTGCCTGACCTTTTCATCCGGGGCGGGGGAACGTACAGCGCGGACATCAACGCCGACAATCCAATCGGCGCCCTCGCTGCAAGGCTCAAGACCGCGCAGGCTAACATTGCGCGACTTGAAAAGGGCGAGCATCCCGTCAACCAATACTCTTCAACCCATCGCCAAGCCGACCGGCCACAAGCTCCTCATCACCTTGAGAAAAGAGGCGTGAACCTCGTTCCCTTAGCCGCCCCGAGGTTAATGAATGAGAACGGGTGGGATTGAGCAACCGGTCCAGTTCCTTGGTGCGGCTTTGTTCGTCACCGGGCGGAACACGGGGCCGGCCGTATCGGCGCCGTCGCCGGCGAGCGCCAGGCATTCCTCGATGAGGCGTTGCGTCATCGCATGCACGGGCACGAACCGGATCTTCCCACGCTTGCCCCTGACCCTAAAATGCATCACGCCCGTGGTGAGGTTGGATCTGCGATGGCACTGGGGTGTGTTCTGTGGGCGGTGGCGGGGCTGCTCTTTCCCTTCCCCCATTCAGTGCCATGGGGGAAGGCCAGGATGGGGTGCAGGCAACGATTTATGCGCAAGCGTTATCGCCGCGGCCTCATCGATGGTTCGCTTCTGGTCAAAATGCGCGAGCTGCGCAAGCATCCGACCCAAGCTGAAGCAAGGCTCTGGTACCACCTGCGCCGGCGCAATCTTGGGTATCGCTTCCAGCGCTCCTACACGGTCGAAGGCTTTATCGCCGACTTCCGCTCTCATGAGCGCCGCCTGCTAGTAGAGGTGGACGGCGGACAACATGCTGACACCGTCGCCTATGATGAAAGGCGAACCGCGAAGATGGGTGAAGACGGATATCGGGTCATCCGGTTCTGGAACACCGATGTGCTAAGCAACATAGTATGGCGTGCTAAAGGCGATTCATAACGCGTTGGAAAAAGATCCTGCACCCCATCCTAGCCTTCCCCCATGGCACTGAATGGGGGAAGGGAAAGCGCAGCCCCGCGGTCGCCGGGCAAAAGCACCCCAACCACCAAGCGCTGGCCCTTTGCTAAATCCCTAGGATGTATAAATTCCAAGGGCCGTCCTGACGGACGGCCCCGGTTTGCTCTTGATTTAGGACTCGCCGCGGTCGACGAAACCTTCCAGGTTGCGTGAGCGCGCTGTGGTGCGCAGTTTGCGCAGCGCCTTGGCCTCGATTTGACGGATGCGCTCGCGGGTGACGGCGAACTGCTTGCCGACTTCCTCCAGGGTGTAGTCGGTCTTCTGGCCGATACCGAAGCGCATGCGCAGGATCTGCTCCTCGCGCGGGGTCAAAGTCGCCAGCACCTTGCGCGTCTGCTCGCCCAGGTTGGTATGAATCGCGGCCTCCACCGGCGAGGGCGCCAGTTCGTCCTCGACGAAATCGCCGAGCGAACTCTCCTCCTCGTCGCCGATCGGGGTCTCCAGCGAAATCGGTTCCTTGACGATCTTGAGCACCTTCTGGACCTTGTCCAGGGGCATCTCCATCTGTCCGGCGATCTCGTCCGGAGTGGGCTCGCGGCCCAACCGCTGCACCAGCAAGCGGGTGACACGCAGCAGCTTGTTGATGGTCTCGACCATGTGCACGGGGATACGGATCGTGCGGCCCTGATCCGCGATCGCGCGGGACATCGATTGCCGGATCCACCAGGTGGCGTAAGTCGAGAATTTGTAGCCGCGCTGGTACTCGAACTTGTCCACCGCGCGCATCAGCCCGATATTGCCCTCCTGGATCAGATCCAGAAAGCCCAGCCCGCGGTTGGTATAGCGTTTGCCCAGGCTCACCACCAGGCGCAGATTGGCTTCGGTCAGCTCCTTTTTGGCCCGGCGGCTCTTGGCCTGCCCGTCCTCGATGGTGCGCAGAGAATGGGACAGCTCCTCGCCGCTGGCCTTGACGCGGCGCTCGATCTCCTTGATGTTGCGCTGCGCTTCACGGATCCTCGCGGCGACATCGCCGAGGTTCTGACGCGACCCGTTGACCCTCAGCAGATGGCGGCCTTCCGACTCAGCCGCCTCACGCAGCAACAGATTCTTGCTTTTGCCGCTTGCGGTCTCGTAGCTGACAATCGTCCGATGGTTTTTATGATGCTCGTGCAGCAGGCGGCGCATCTCATTGATGACGGCGTCCTCAACGCGCGGCGACAGCTGCATCGCCTTGAGTTCGTCCTTGATTCGCTGCCTTAAGCGCTCATGCTGTTTTTCCAGCTTGGGCTTGAGGCGCGGACCTGGCTTGGAGCGCAGCTCCGCTTCGGTTTCCTCCAACTTTTCGCGGACCTTGCCCAGCTTCCTGGTAAAGCCCAGCAGCCGCTCGCGCTGCGCCTCGTCGGCCTCGGGCCCCTTTTCTTCGTCCGGGTCGGGCTCTTCGCCTTCCTCAAAGACGTCGCGCAAGTCGGCCTCACCCGCTTCGACCCGCTCGCCGATATGAATGATATGGTCGAGCATGATCGGGGATTTGAGGACTTCTTCCTCGACCTCTTTTTCGCCCGCTTCGATACGCTTGGCGATCTCCACTTCCTGCTCCCGGGTCAGGAGCTGAAAGTTCCCCATTTCCTTGAGGTAGAGGCGAACGGGGTCGGAAGACTCGCTGAGAGTATCGACGGCCTCTTCTTCGGGCTCTTCCTTGGTTTCGGCCTCGGCTTCGACTTCCGCGCCTTCGGTGGGAACTTCGTCGAGGACCTTGATGTCCATGTCCTCGAAGCTCTCCAGCGCCGCCCGCAGGTCGCCCGGAGAGGCGACATCCTGGGGCAAAAAGTCGTTAACCTGGTCGAAGGTAAGATAGCCCTGCTCTCGTCCGAGATCGACGAGACCCTGAAGATCCTTGCCTTCGTATTTATGCTTCATCCGATTTCCAGATGCACTAGGCAAATTTGAATCAGGCAGGTTTCACCTCCCGAATTGGACGCAACGCGCGAACACTTACCAGACCATCAGGAACTCGCGAGTTTAGGTCGGGTACGTGATTTCTGTCAAACGCCCCTCGCCTTTCTATTTTAACCATGCTGGCGAAGGTTTGCAGCCTGCAAGTTCGTCTTTTTTGAAACTCGGCGGCGGAAAAGCTGGTCACCCACCTGGCGTCCGACCGGCAGCCAGGTCCCCGAAACCCTCCCAGGCGGCGATTGGGGCTTTGATTTATGGCATTTTCCACCTTGCGGCCGCATTAATCAGGTCCACAGGCTGGCTGGCGCGGGGCCTTTTTAAGCATCTCGCCCCACCATTGGATTTAGACGCCGGGGCCGGCGCGCTATTCGATTAGACAACCCGCATCGCGATTTTTTCCACTCGATGCGCTGTCCAAGGCACGGTTGGGGTGGCGCGCACTACGGGCAGGTCTTAGGATTAACTGTAGGGAGAACATTATGGAACGTGTCGAGCTCAGCCGGGATTGCGACGCCGTGCAGGTGCCCTCGGGGAACGTTGTGCGGCTAAAAAAGGGCACCGAGGTTACTATTAGCCAGTCGCTGGGCGGAACCTTTACCGTCCAGGTGCCCGCCTATGGCGGGCTGTTTCGGATTGCCGGCAAGGATGCGGAAGCGTTGGGCAAGGACCCCGCCGAGTCCGCCGCGCAAGCCCCCGCCTCGGAGTCAGCGGGCGGGGACCTGGAATCGATGGTTTGGGAGCAACTCAAGACCTGCTATGACCCGGAGATTCCGGTTAATATCGTGGACTTGGGCTTGGTGTACGGGATGACGGTCACGCCCCGGCCTGAGGGCGGCAGTATCGTGGACGTCAAGATGACGCTAACCGCGCAGGGATGCGGCATGGGCGCGTCGATCGCATTTGACGCCAAGCAGAAACTCACCGGTCTGCCGGGTGTGGCAGAAGCCAACGTCGACTTGGTATGGGAGCCGCCGTGGAACCCGCAAATGATCTCACCCGAAGGCAAGGAGCGCCTGGGATTGGACTAAAGGGCCTGCCGCGTAACTGTTAGGAATTGCGAAGGTCTCGATAATCCTCAGCCGGGCCGCTTACCGGGCGAGGGCGCTAACGTGCCCCGGCCATCGGGACATGATTTTCGCCTTAGGCTAAACGATTATTTCTGATGCAGTGGAGCGTTTTGAAAGCCCGCCATATGACGTAAACAAGGACGGATGGAACCTGTTCCAGGCGATTCCGGAGTAATCGAGCGGCGCTGGATCGAAATCGCGCTGGCCGCAGGCGTGCTGCTGCTGGTGGTTCTCGGATGCCTGAAGGTGCTGCTGCCCTTTGCGTCGGCAATCCTGTGGGCCGTAGTGCTGTGCCTGTCGACGTGGCCGCTATACGACTGGCTCAAGCTACATCTGCACTTGCACAACCGGCGCTCGTTGGCAGCGCTGCTTATGACTTTTACCCTGGCAATCGTCGCCGTGGCGCCGTTCGCGATCGCCTTCTGGAGTCTTTCCGACGAGGCCAGGGAGGTCACCAAGACCGTTGCCCATGAAATCCAGCATTGGCCGCCGCCGTTGCCGGAATGGCTCACCAGCCTGCCGACCGTGGGGCCGCGGCTGAAGGCGTACTGGGACCAACCCAGTCAAGCGGGCGCTAGCCCAGCCGCCGCCGCGCAGCGCTCGATGCAGGTCAGCCATCTGATGGAGGAGGCCCGAAGCGTGACGGTGCGCGTCGTCAGGGCGATCGGACGTGGCATATTGCAGACCCTGCTGAGTCTTTTTGTAGCATTTTTTTTGTATCGCGACGGCGAGACCCTGGCCGTGCGGCTGCGAGCCGCAATTATGCGGATCACGGGCGCGGAGCGCGGCGGGCGAATGCTGGCCGTCGCCCACACCACCATAATCGGGGTTATTTTCGGCGTTTTGGGAACCGCGCTGGTGCAGGGACTGGTGGCGGAAGTCGGCTTTGCCATAGCGGGTGTTCCGGGTGCGTTCCTGCTCGCCTTTTTGACCTTCGCACTCTCAATAATTCCCTTTGGACCGGCACTTGTCTGGGCCCCCGCCGTGCTCTGGCTGTTACATCAGGGAAGCCACGGCGCAGGGATCTTTCTCCTGGTGTGGTCGATAGCCGCGCACGGCGTAGTGGAAGCTTTCATCAAGCCCCTGCTGATCAGCCGCGGCGGTACCATGCCGCTGGTGCTGGTCCTGCTCGGGGTGTTGGGCGGTGCGACCGCCTTCGGGTTTATCGGCGTTTTTCTGGGACCGACCCTGCTGGCCGTGGGTTACCGCTGGCTGGACGAATGGAGCGCCGAGGTCGCGACCGTGCCCTAAGGCGAGCGCGAACTAGGTCCGAAATGCGTCAACCCCTCGTCTTTTGATGCCCACTTGAGGCGTAACAGGCTCCTTTGGCACGAGAACCGGTTGCACTCGCAAGCGAGTTCAAGCTGGGTATGTCCAAAACCGGCCGGTACTCCCGACGTTCCGAACCGGGAATGAAAATGGAAGTCCGCGCTGGATAGGTGCTATGATTCCTGTGGGTTCGAAGGGATCTTAATCGTCCAAGGACGGCGGGCATGGCGCGAGACTACGCGAAAGCGCTCAAAGCGACCTTTTCCAGACAAAACTGGATTTTTAATCTTTCCATGTTCAGTTGCGTACTCGTTGGCGTCATCGCCATTCTTATAGCGATCATTTTAAAACATCGTTCTTATGAAATCCCGAACCGGCTACTGATATTTCAGCTAGGGCAAAGCATACCAGGGGGAACCATCGCCAGCGCCCATTTGGGCCAGGCTACCGCCCCTGCGCCAACAAACGCTCTGGCAGACAATGTTAGGAAACTCATCACCGAGTCGGGGGACGAGGACCATCTTGGAGCCGACCTGTTGCGCGACCTTGGTATCGCACTGTTGATATCCGCCTTTGTTACGATCGTGATCGAAAGGTACGCGAGTAACCGGCTCCGCGAACACATCACCTACGATGTGTTATCGGCCGCGTATGCCAAGGTTGTGCCTGAAATGATCTATTCTCAGGTTGCCGACAACGTGTTTCGCTCCGATATATATCGCCGCAATTGGGAGGTTATAATCGGAGCTAAGGAAGCAGGCTTTGACCAGCAGCAGGGCGTTGCGATCATTACCTCCTCTTATTCCTACGAAGTGGAGAATCTGAATGAACACCGAATACCTTTCGAGGTGGTCGGCTGGGTTGATCTCGATGTTCTGGTCCCGGGTCATGACGACGTCCCAAGATTTACCCTGATGGAAGT
>DASZGF010000267.1:0-13204 GCA_035939115.1 Binataceae bacterium (SeqCode) | reverse complement strand
CTACCATTCTGGCTTCTGGCCTTCATTCTGATGGCGGCTAGCATCGGATTGAATGGCTCGTTTGTTCATCTCGTGGCGTTTCTTATTACGGCAGGCTTCTCACCTCAACATGCGGCAATGGTCGCCAGCACAGAGGCGGCTCTGGCAGTTCCGGGGTTTCTACTGCTGGGCGTGCTCTGCGATCGATTCACCGGCCGCAGGGTGCTGCCTTGGGTCCTGATCGTGCTGGCAGCCGGTTTGCTCCTGCTGCTCGGCACGCGGAACTCACAGACCTCGAGTATTTTTCTGGTCCTATTCCTACTCTGTTACGGGCTGACTGCGGGCGTCACTACGGCTGTTATTCCGGTGGTGCTGGTTGAGTCCTTGGGGCTGGGGCGCTTCGGAGAAGTCTAGCCAGAAGCTCGAAAAGGAAGCCGTACGCGCACGCAGTATCCCGCCAGAAGGTCTCCGTGATCATCGGGTCGCGCTCCCATCCTGGGACGTCGCTCACGGCGCTGGCGTAGGGGTTCATATGATAGTGCGATTGAAGCCAGCCGTAGTAACGTAGTCGAAATAGATCGGTCGAATGGAAGGGTGGGGTCCAGAATGCCAATAGCGCGAAGAATGCTGCATAGCCGAGGATCAATCCGAGCGACCCCGATTTATCGTTTTGAACGATGCGGAAACTGCGCCAATAGAAACCCGTCAGGGTGAACAGAACGGGCCAGATAAATAACTGGCGATGACGATGTGGTCTTTGACACCGACGCCCGAGAAGAAGCGCAGAACGGCCGCGTATGTCGCTGCTTGGGCGGCGGCCGCTATCGACAAGCTCCGGCACGGGCGATAATCCAGAGCGGAAGATCCGTCGCCGCTAGGCTAGAGCTGCTGATTTGATGGCTATTACTGCGTTACCGAGGCAACTCCCGTCACGGACAAGAAGCATCAGATGCCTGGGTCGTTCGCTCGCATTTGAATCAGCGGTGGAGTATAAGTAGACCTTGTGCGGCCGATCGAGCATCAGACTAGCGCGGTTTCATACCGGAAGGGATTCGGCGAAGCAACAGGTGGCGAATGAATTGCGTGCCAACTCCTGAATTGTCACTCGTCGTGCCTACTTACAACGAACGGGAGAATATCGAAGAGGTCCTTGTTGGTCTCACCAGCGCGCTGGAAGGCAGGGATTACGAAATGATCGTGGTCGACGATGATTCGGCCGATCGCACCTGGCAATTGGTGGAAGGCGTGCGCGCAGCGATGCCCAACGTGCGGCTTGAGCGACGAAGAGTAAAGCATAGAGTCCTCGCGCAGGCAATTTTGGCGGGCTTCGATCTGGCAACGGGAAAGTTTTTCGGTTGCATGGATGCCGATGGATCTCATCCACCTGAAGCGGTTCCCGAACTTCTGGCGGAGTTGCAAAGAGGCTTCGAGATGGTCGTGGGTTCGCGTTATGTCGCAGGAGGGTCGATCTCCGGATGGCCACCAACGCGGAGAATCTTGAGCCGCACCGCAACAGTTCTAACATGCCGTGCTCTAGATCTATCGATCCAGGATCCAATGAGTGGGTTTTTTTTGATGTGCAGAGAGGTCTACGAACGGGCGACCCTTGAAGGGAATCTGCGGGCGTATAAGGGATATAAGGTCCTTCCCGAACTGCTTATGCGTGGTCACCCGGCGCGGGTGGCGGAAGTGCCAATTCATTTTCGAAATCGTCGCCTTGGCAAGAGTAAGCTTTCCGCACAGATAATCTATCATGGCGCCACGAGTGTGTTTTCGCTGATGAAGATCCGTCGCGCTGAACGCGCACAGCGCTATTGATTCCTGCGTAAATAATGTCCAAGCCTTTGCTGGTCGGTCGCCGTTTTCGCGGCCGTGGAATTGACGACCTGATGCTGTACGCCCTCGCAGTGGAACAAGTGCCGGATGAAATAATAATTCTCAGAGACACCATCGCCACCGTGGAGGCTGGACGCCCCGGTCACATTTGGGAGCGCCACCGGGATGTAACCCGGATTTCCGTTTTCCAAGTGGACTACCAATTGGATAGAATGATCGAAAGGCCCTGATAGACACGGGTTTGGATGGATTGGGTCGGTGTGGAGATGGAGCGGCGGTGGGTGAGACGCAAGAAGAGCCTTTTCAGCTCTCGTTCAATGGTCAGTTGAAGATCGACTTCCAGGGTTCGCGCGTCACTTCGGACGGCGGCTTGCTCCTGGTGCGAGAGTTGGATGAACGGCTGGGCTTCGGGCGCGCTCATCGAACGGCACCTGGCCGACGCGCGAGGGAAGAACACCCAGTTGCCGCTGACCGACCTCGTGCGGCAGTCGGTATACAGCCGACTGGCGGGGTACGAGGATGTTAACGATGCCGGGCGGCTTTCCCAGGACCCGGCCTTCCGGCTCATCGGCTCTAGTAAGATTTGGGAGCGCGGCGCGGCGTTGACCTCGCGCTTGCAGTCGTTCGAGACGAAGCTGCTGGCGCAATCCGAGAACCTCGCCGGTCTGACGCGCATCAACCGCGAGCTGGTCACCAAGGCGGAAGCAATCGATCCGCCCCGGCGAGTGGTGCTGGACATGGACAGCACCGAGATCCCGGTCTATGGGCGGCAGGAGCAAAGTGCCTACAACGGACACTTCGAGTCCACCTGCTATCACCCCCTCCTGTTGTTCAACCGCGATGGCGACTGCCTGGCGGCGAAACTGCGCTCGGGTAACGTCCACAGCGCCGAGGGTTGGGAGGAATTGCTGCTGCCCGAGATCGAGCGGCAACAGAGGCTGGGCAAGGAAGTGGCCTTCCGCGGCGACGCCGCCTTAGCCAAACCGGAGCTTTACGCGGCGCTGGAAGAACGCGGCGTTAAGTACGTCATCCGCCTTCCCGCCAACGACAACGTGGAGCGCAAAATCGCGGAATTGTTAACTCGCCCGGTGGGAAGGCCCAGCTACAGACCGCTGGTCCGGTACAAGAGCTTTTTCTATCAGGCGGCCAGTTGGAAAACGGCGCGGCGGGTGGTGGCGAAGGTAGAGTTCCACTTCGGCGAGTTGTTTCCCCGTGTCGGATTCATCGTGACTAATCTTACAGCTTCAAATCGGGCGGTGGTGCGGTTCTATAACAAGCGCGGCAGGGCGGAACAGTGGATCAAGGAAGGGAAGCAAACGGTCGCGATGACGCGGCTTAGCTGTCACCGCTTCCGCTCCAATGAGGTACGGCTGTGGCTGAGCGTGATCGCTTTTAACCTGGGGAACCTGTGGCGGCGGCTGGCGCTGCCGGCACGGGTCGCCAACTGGTCGCTGACCAGTCTGCAGCAGCGGTTGGTGAAAACCGGCGGACGACTCGTCAAACACGCGCGTTACTACTGGTTGCTGCTGGCGGAGAGCCATCTGACGCGGCGGCTGTTCGCGGACATGTTGGCAAAAATCGGGATGCTGCCGCCGTCGCCGGCGGGATAATGCGAGCGCAGTTTGGAGCAATTTTCGATGAGACGGTGCTGGTTTGGCGGGGGAAGTGTCTGCCTATGCGCCCTGGGAAAGGGTCATTTCCGGGCGTTACGTGCTCGCCGGAGGCGAAACCAGCCCCTTTCGGCGCCGCTGGGAGGACCGTCGACCAATATATCGGGCGAAGCCCTTGCAGAGAGAGGTCGGCCGGCCTATACGCGAGTTGGAACAGGAGAGTCAAAACGGAAATTCCGGGTTAATGATGACATCAAAAAACTGAAAGGATAGATGTGAAGAGATCGGGCACCCTTTAGTTATCGCGCTCACGGGTAAACCCGGTACGCGACGACGCTTAATGAGAAATGGTCGCGATGCGCGAAGGACCTGCGTTATGTGTAGGACCGAGGAGGTTGGGAAACCAGCCAACGGGTCCTCAACCGTTTTTTTTCTCAGAAGGGCTTCTGTCCAATTAATTGATTATGGAACAGATGCGGTTGATTTTTTCGAGGATGGAGTCGGCGGTAGCGGTCCAGATGAAGGGGCGGCTTTTGGAGTTGTAGTGGGTGACGAAGTCCTCGATTTGCTTGATCAGTTGGCGCACGTTGCGGAATGAGCCGTGGCGGATGGCGCGCTGGGTAATCAGCGTGAACCAGCGCTCGACCTGATTGAGCCAACTGGCATAGGTGGGAGTGAAGTGCAGGTGATAGCGGGGATGACGGGCCAGCCAGGCTTTGATCTTGGCATGTTTGTGGGTGGCGTAATTGTCCAAGATCAGATGGACGTCGAAGTCAGTGGTGACGTTGTGGTCCAGATGCTGGAGAAAACTCAGGAACTCCTGATGGCGATGGCGTGGTTTGCACTGCGTAATCACGCTGCCGTCGAGGACATTGAGGGCCGCAAAGAGCGTGGTGGTGCCGTTGCGGAAGTAGTCGTGAGTGACGCCTTCGACGTAACCTAGACCCAGGGGCAGCGTCGGTTGGGTGCGTTCGAGCGGGTGGCCAACAGCGACTTGGATCCAGGTTGCGAGCAGAGCTTCGGCCTGGTGCATATTCTGCCCGGCAAGATCAATCCCGAATACTGGCACACAGCCGCCGAGGAGATCGTGTACATGCTCCAGGGCGAATGCGACGTGCGCTTGGGCGCCAGCGCCAAAGGGCTCGTGCGCCGATCGCAAAACGTCAATAGCGCGCACCGCCCGCGGCCGGCGTACTATTCGATGGCGCGGCCGGCCGCTTCGCTAATAGAGCCGAATCCATCGCGGATGAGCAAGCGTATCAATCTCCCCGTGATCCTCGTACCGCCACTTCAATGGCTATCGCATTCGAGTAGCGCGAGCCGCGTTGTTCGACCCTTCGTGTAGTTGAATCCCGTGAATGACCACACTTCGCGTAGCGATATTCCTTTGGGTGTGGCTAGGCGCTGGATCGCGGCTTCTCCCGGGCCATCCGCGAGCACGATCGCGTTTCGATGTTTCCCCAGAAAGTCACTGGCGGCGTTGCGATCCAGCATCGCGACCGGTCTGTCGATCAGAAACGCGATACTCGGCTCCTGGTATCCCACCACGACCACCGGACGGCTGGCGGTGCTGGCGTCGCCGAAATTCCTCACGATAGCGTCGCGCGCGCGCTCGCCCAGCCATACTGCGTCTAGTTGAGGCAGCAGTACCTTGAACACGATCGGATAAATCGCAAGCGTTCCCGCGATACTCGCCCACAGCGCCCACGTGATCCGTCCGCGACGAGCCCAACCGATACCCGCGACGGCTATCGCCAGGGCCGCCACGGCGGGGACCAGGTTGATAACGCCGATTCGATGCTTGAGAAAGATCGGCGCCGCCATGGCGATCGCGATCGCGATCGCGCCGATCACCCACAATCCCGTGGAAACCCATCCAAGCGGCGATCGCATCAGGCCCTTCCAGTCTACCTCCGGCGAGTACGCGGCGTTTGCGACAATCAGCGCCAATGCGGGAAACATCGGCAGTACGTAGTGCGGCAGCTTTGTAGGTATTAACTCGGAAACGATCCACGCCGGAACGAGCCACGCGAGGCAAAATCGCTCTCCTAAGCTTTTATCGGATCGAAAGGCCAGGCGAAGTGCAATTAGTGCCGCCAACGATCCCGGCCAGAACGTTACCAGGCTCGACAGCACGTAATATCCGGGCGGCCCGCCGTGGTGCCGGTCGACACCCCAGATCTTCGGCCCGATTTCATTCCAAAATGTGCTGACAAACAGACCCCTAGAAGCGAGCGCGATCGCGATTACCCAGGGCGAAACAATCGCTAATGCGATCGGCAGTCCCCACTGCGGTCGCAGCGCCCCGACCCATGCCACGCTGCGGGACGCGACAACTCGCTGTCGCCGATCGGCGATCGCCAGCGCGCCAACGGTCAGGAAAACCACGGTGGGCAGCACCGGGCCCTTGACCAGAATCCCCAGTCCGATCGCCGTCCACAAGCCCGCGACCTCGCGCCGCGCCGGCCGCCTTCCCGCGATTGTCGCCGAGTAGATCGAGGCGAGGCACGCCATCGCGGCTGTCGTGGACGCGAGCAGCATCGCGTCGGTGGTCCCGAGATGCGCCTCGATCACCGTCAGCGTGCACGAGGCGAGGATTCCGGCCGCGATCATCGCCGCCGTATCGTCAAACAGCGTCCGCCCGATTCGCCACGTCATCAGCACCGCGATCAATCCCGCCAATACCGAGGGAATCCGATACGGCCAAATCACCGTCCGATTGGCCGGCCCGATCAGCAACACCGCCGCCGCTTGCGCCCAATAGATTCCGATCGGTTTGGTAAAGGCATCCTGCTCTTCAAAACGAGGTCGGATAAAGTCGCCGCTCTCGACCATCTGCTTCGTCGTCTGCGCAAATAACGCCTCGTCGCGATCGGTCGTCGGCAGCGACGCGATTCCAGGTATGAAGATCGCCGCGCACAGCAGGATCAGGATGCTCACCTGCGCCGAGTATCGCCATCTCGCCGCGCTCACCGACATGATATTGACGATTCAGCCCCCCGCCACTGCTTTCGAATCGGCGGCCCCGATCGAAGCCACGATCGACGTGCTACCCTCGCCGGTGGATCGCCGGATTGTCCCGACCTTATCGGCAACCCGCCCTGGTGACAACCGCTGCGGGAAACCTCCCGTATTCGTTGTAAATCCCGCTGGGTTTCAATAGCTTATGTCCACACCTCGGCTGACCGCCCTGACTTGGGGGCATGCGACGGATTTGCGGCCTCCTGCTTTTCGCGGCGGCGATTATCCATGATGGCATCATGGCGGTTGGCTTGCGTGTCCACTAAGCGACGGCGGCGCTGTGCTGATGGGCGTTCTGAAGACACTCCCACGATCATTTCAACAAGTTGATCCCTACTATCCGCGGCACGGCCGGGCCCGCGAACCTTTCGCATGGGAAGCGGCCGCGATGCTGCCAGACGTTGCAGAACGCCTCCGTAAGTCGATGTCAGACATTACTACTTCAACGCATAAATTTCGTAACTGACCGTCTGCGCATTCGAAGTCAGCGACGCCGATCCCGACGGCTTGGATCCGGTTCAGATGCGCGCAGCGGTCGGCGCCTGTTTCGAAGCGCACGCCGGTGCGGATCGGCCACTTGCCTGGCGAGGATCCTCCCGCCGCCTTGCTCATGTCGAGGATCCCGGTGTAGTAGATGTAAATATTCGCGCCATCGTCGGTTTTGATCGTGCCGCGAACGTCAACCTCGCCGGCGCCGTCGGACCTCATCAAAACCCAGTCGGTCAATTCGATCTTGCCCTTGATCCGATCTCCCTCGACCCAGCCCGGCCCGCGGCCGATGCTTCGGGTGCCGGTTTAGATTTTGCCGATCAGGTCGGGTTTGTCGAATTTGATTTGGAGCTTGAACAGCAAGTCGGCCTCGATTGTCGCCATAATTTTTGTGCCTCGTTAAATTGATCCGAATCTGCTTATAACGCGATCGATTCAGGCGGTACAAGCGTTTGGCTCCGGCCGCGAGTACCTAGCCAGTACATCGGGCCTTAAGCCGAGTTCCTTGATCATTTGCGGCGCGTTGGGAAAGCCGTCGGCGTGCGGATAGTCGGTCGCCCATAATATATTGTCGGGCCCAAATCTCAGCCAGAAGCGTCAGGGATTTTTCCACCCGCTCGAACGATATGAAGCATTGACGGCGGAAAATCTCGGTCGGGGCGCACGAGACGAAGGGGAATCCGAGATTGAGATTCCTCAGACCAAAACCTTGCCGAGGGAGGTCGTTTGGTCTATAGAAGGAGTCGAAATCGGAAAGTCAAAACGGAAATTCTGGATAGTGGCGCAGGTTTGCACGCTGTGATGATTAAAGCGGCGGCGAGGCTGGAGAGCGGCGATTAGCCTGAGCCAAATCAAGATGTACGAGCGCGCGGAAAAAGGGCCAACCGGCAGTAAACGAGCGCCGGCGCAGGTAAGCGCCGTCTGGGCGCGCCCCCGCGCAATCGAGCGTATCGGCATCGCATTGTTCTTCCTGTGCGCCCTGGCCTTCGGCGCGATCGTCGAGATGCGTTCGGCCTTTCTGCACTACCGCATGACCGACCTCGACGTGTACCTGCGGGCGGCGTGGGCGGTGCGCACCGGGCATGACCCTTACACGATTACCGACGACCGCGGCTGGCATTATCACTACCCGCCCCTGTTCGCGATCGCACTGATACCGCTGGCCGACCCGCCGCGCGGCCACAGCCGCTCAGGGATGCTGCCCTTTGGAATGGCAGTGGCGCTTTGGTATGTGCTGAACCTCCTGTTTGTGGTCTATGCGTTAAACCATTTGGCAAACGCGCTGGAGCGGGCGGCAGCCGCAAATCGCAGCGGAATTCCGCCACCCGGGGCCCGATCGTGGTGGTCGCTGCGCCTGCTGCCCACTCTCATATGTATCGGTCCATTAGGTGTGGCGGTGGAACGCGGCCAGGCCGACTTGCTGCTGCTGGCGCTGCTGTGCGCAATGATCGGTGCGATAATGGCCCGACGCAGCGCCACCGCCGGATGGTGCCTGGCTGGGGCAATTTGCCTGAAGCTTTTTCCTGCTTACCTGCTGATCTATTCGCTGTGGCGGCGCGATTTGCGGCTGCTCGCATCATGTGCGATGGGCCTGATCCTGGGCCTCATCGTCATCCCGGCGGCCTTCTTTGGACCGGGCAGCACGATCAGCTATGCGCGCGAGTGGAACCAGGTACTGATCCAACCGGCGTTGCTCGGTGGAGCCGATCGCTCGCGCGCGGGCGAATTGCTGGACATCAACGCCACCGACAGCCAATCTTTCCTCGCGCTAATCCATCGCTGGTATAACCTTGACGAGACTGTCGAGCTCCCGCGCCCGCTTCGGTCCCGGCCGCTGGAGACCTGGGCCACGCCCGCCCATTGGGCGATCGCCATTTTCCTGACCGCGCTGACGCTGGCGGCGGCGCGTTGGCGTCCACCCGGATCGCCGCTTGACGAGGAAATCTTCCTGGGCAGCCTCGCCATCATCATGGTGCTTTCCAGCCCGGTCTCCCATCTGCACTATCTCAATCTCGCGGTCCCACTGACGATGGGCCTGGTGATGGCCGGGCGCGGGGATGCGGTTTACCCACGGCGAAAATGGATCTGGCTGTTTGCCGCGGTTGCCGCCTGCGGCGTGCTCCCGCTGCTGCCCGGTCTGGAAGTGCTGCGCGATCTGGGCCTGGAGGGGTTCGCCGCCCTGGCATTGTGGGGCGTCGGCACGACTGCGCTGCGGCGAAGCATTCAACCCGCCAGTTGGGCGTAACTCACCAGGCCGATCCCGGCGGCTTGGAGCAGCTTCCTTCAGTCGGATCGGTCAGCACCTTTAGTTCGGCCTCGCGCCAATCCACCTGCGCCGCCGGCAGCAACGCGCGCAACTGCTCATCGGCGTAACCCGGATGACATACCCATTCGGTAACGCCACCTTCGATCGACCGCACCAGCGCGCCGAACAGATGGCGCGGGGAGGCGCGAAACAATTGCGGCGCGCCCACCACCATCGCCGTGCCTGGCCAGCACTATCGCCGCGGAAGCACAGGGCGCTGGCCGCTGAATCTGATCCAACCTACGTTCATCTGCCGGGCAACCTTAGCCAATGCCGGAGTTGAGCGGGTTTGGCTAGGCGCTCAAGCAGGGCACTGGAACGGTCCTTCACGTTGCCGCGAAGGTTCGGGTGCTTACCGCACTCGGAGCTTTCGAGCGCCATTTCTTTTCGGGCAGGCTGCCGCGCCTTGGGTAATCGCACATCATGTGGCAATTTACACAATCGGCGGCACGCTGGGGCCGCTCAACAGTGTTCGCACAAATGTAGCCTTCCCTGGCTCGGCGTTCACCGCAGCTGAAATGACGGGGGTCTGGGGACGGCGTTCGGGTTCAAGACCATCGGCTATGCCCTCGGTATGCTTTTTCGGCCCGCGCGGCTTCATCGGTCGCAACCTTCCGCTTTTTTGGTCGATTGTCGCGATCTACCAGCTGATCGGGTGGCGCGATGAAGAGCTACCCGAGTTCATTTTCGCCGGATCCTACGCCGGTGGAACCTGGGCCGTGTACTCGCTCTTCTCCAGCAATTATTCGGGAGAGTGCATTTCAATTCGATGGTCTGTGCCGCTTGTCGCGTCGGGCTACTGGGTGCTGGCGCACTTTCCTAAAGAACAGCAGGAGTATTGGCCTGACCTGCTGATTCTGAGCATATGGGGCATGTTGCTCGGCGCGCGAATATGGTGGCAAGGTCCTTGGTCGCCGCACTTCGTTTTTTTTTACTACCCGCTAAAAGCTGTGGCGCTGCTGAGTTGAGCTGCCACCGTGTGCCACGATGTGCTATTGGCGTGTTCAATCTGTTTCCCGATAGTACCGATTCGACTCAACACTGTCATCCGCTGCGGTCCGGCGGCACGCCGGTGGATCAGGCGCGACCGCACCCATTCGCTGCTTGTCACTATCAGAAGGTCGGGACGCAAATAGCGAGACGACGTCGGCAATCGCAAGTGGTGCCAATCAGGTTGGTGACTCGCCGATGGCAGCCGAATGGATCTTGAGATCGGTGTCGGACACCAGGCCGCTCCAAGGCACACCCAGGGGAGGCCGCGTCGACGCGATGGCCGCGCCGGAGCATCGCTCGGACGAGTTGCGCAATGGCACGCTCCGCGCCGCCGACAATAAGCGAGCCCGAAATAACAAGAGTTTTCATCTGACCAAGCCTGGGACAGCCTCCCAGCAGCGGTCATGCACTTGCTTTTTGGGAACCAAACGCCCCGAAATCGTAGTTCACAACCTTAAGCCGCGTCGAACGGGGGCGTTTTTACTCGATTGTCGGCCTTTTGGTACGTAAGATGTGGCCTGACGCGCCGGAGCCCCGCAGCGCCGGTATGCAGTGGTGAGAGTTTGAAGCCGGCAATGGAGTCATCGGCGATCGAAATGGCCGCCCCAGGATGGCGGATAGGCGGTGCCGCGATCGGCGCGCAAGTGCGTGTGAGGCCGCCGCGACTGCCGCCTACGGTCGCATGGCTGGTGATAAGAATATTCGCCGAAACCTTCCTGGCGGCGCTGATCACCTTTTTAGTGCTCGACTTGTTGGCCTCTTTCATCGACAAGTTCGACGACCTAATGTCCTACGGCTTATTGCGGCCCGCCGGCATCGAATACCTGGTGCTTAAGCTGCCCCTGATGACGGCCCCAACTGATCCCGATCGCCTGTCTGACCGGGGTGCTGCTGGGATTGGCGATGCTCAACCGCAGCGGCGAGTTGCTGGCCCTTCAGGGGCTGGGAATCAGCCGATTGGGAATCGGGCTGCCGCTGCTGATGATTTCAGCCTTGCTCTCCCTGGTGACATTCGGGCTCAACGAGACGGTCGTGCCGGCGGCGACGCGCCGCTCCAAATACCTGCTTAACGCCGTGATTCAGCATCAGTCGCAATTGACCTACACCGCGCAAAACTGGCTGCGAACCGGCGACAGCTTTGTCGGCGTCAAGAGCTACGATGCCGCGCGCAAGCGTCTGATCGGGATACGGATTTTCCAAATCGGACCGCAATACGTGCTGCACGCCATCTATAGCGCCGACAGCGCGGATTGGAACGGTAAGGATTGGATCTTCTCAGGGCTGAAAGTGCTAAACCTGAAGCATCCGGGATCTCTGGCCGCGGCCGCGACGCGCGATTTTCATCTCGACGCCAGGCCGGGCGACTTCTCCTTCGCCATTTTGAGTCCCGAAGAGTTCAGCCTGTCCGAGCTGGATGATTATATTGCCAAGTTGCGCCGCAACGGTCTGGACCCCGGCTCCTACCTCGTCGATCGCGACGTGAAATACGCGCTGCCGCTCTCATGCCTGGTGATGATGTTGTGCGGGCTGGCATTGAGCCTGGACCCTGTGCCGCGCGCTTCCAGCGCGGGACGCGGCTTCATCCTGGGGTTGGGGCTTGGAGTCAGCTACTGGATAACCCTGGGCTTTACGATCGCCTTTGGCCACTCCGGCATTATGCCGGCGTGGCTGGCGGCCTGGCTGCCCAATCTTCTGTTTTGTCTATTGGGCGTGGCGCTTTTCCTGACAGGGGAGGAACGCTGAAGCAGTAAACTGAACCGGCGTGCACAAGCGCGTGCAAAAAAGGTGTGGCACGGCATATCTCGACGCACCCGCTGATTCCGACGCGGTCTTTCGATCGGAGATGATGGTGATACGGTTCATGGCACTGGCCCACGGCCCGCCTTCCGCCCCAGTGAAAGCGCGATCGCGCAAAGCCGCTGGCTGCGTTGGGCGATCTGGCGATCGACGGGGTTTGATTTCGGTACCGAGCTTGACGGGCCGGCGGGGACTGGCTCGACGCATTTCGCATTTACACTGTTTGTCGGTTAGACCCTTAAACGTCCTAAAGACGTTTATCCGAAAAAAGGCCTCAAATGCGTCAATGCGTCATGGATGCCGCGGCCGCGGCTACGGATAGCCGAGCGCAATGGACGTTATGTTATACAGAAGGCTGGATCGAGCCGGAAGGCTGAGAAGAGATAGCTACGCTGGTTGTGTCAACCTGGCCGGCGTGAAGTTCGGTCCACGCGTGTTAACCACAGCCAAAACTGAAGCCCGACCGTTGGGCCTGTCTATTCTTTGTATGTAATTGTGCTTAGTTGTTGTATTAGGCGAGCAACTGAGATAAGTGCGGCTTTCTAATGAGTAGGCTACCCTTCCAGCGTCGAGACCGCGCTAGATACTAAATCATTGCGTTATTTCGCTTAACGATCTCGGTTTGTTCTTGGTAAGCGTCCCTAACTTCGGGGGTATTGGGATACAGGAACGAGATCTTCCAGGTGGCACAGGGTGCTCGGTTCTCGCCGAAGCGAGACTATGACCACAAAACCATGGTTCGATAGAATTCGCAGTCTCTTGTGCGCGGTTTAGCACGCGATAGTGATTCGCCTGGCGACGCTGCGGATGGATCCGGCCGGCCGGAAAACGAAAATGGCGCGATGGCGAGGTATGACTCTCTCCTTTGACCAACAGGGGCGCGGTAGGGAACCGCGCTCCTTGCGTGGCGCCCGCCACTTTGTGGCAACATTGCGTATAGTGGCGCTGTATTGTGCAGGAGCGCTCACATTTGCGGGTGCTCATGAAAGACCATTGGGCCTGCGCGATGTAATTAGCTTGTTGCGCGGTGGCGTTTCACACAACGGGTGGCGAAACTGGTGCTGGAGCGCGGGATCGCTTTTGTTCCCACTAAGGGAAATATAACGGCTCTGCGTCGGGCAGGGGCCGACCACGTTCTCCTGGATGCCATCAAGGAGGCCAAGTACGCGAGTGC
>DASZGF010000266.1:0-3585 GCA_035939115.1 Binataceae bacterium (SeqCode) | reverse complement strand
GTCTCCGCTGACGTGCCGACCTCCAACGTGTCAATCGTCGACAAGGCGGAGATTCCCCGCCACCAGTCCAGTCCGAGGGTTCTCGCCAGTCTCGGGATGGGCAGTTTTCTGGGACTGTGTATCGGAATAGGATTGGCCTTTTTGCTGGAGCACATGGATGACCGACTCAAGGATGCCGAAGAGGCGGAGCGCTATCTGAAACTTCCCAGCCTGGCCATCGTTCCGCCGTTCGCGCGGCTCAATGGCGCGCATGGCTACGGCGCCGGAGGCAAGCGCGTTGAAGCGTTGGAACACAAGAGACTGACCGACGACCGCCAAAGCAAGGAAATCGTCGTGACTAGCAATCGATTGTCGATGGCCGGCGAGATCTACCGAACGATTCGAACCTCGCTGCTGTTTTCCCGCGCCGGCAGCCCGCCCAAGACGATTCTGATTACCAGCGCGACAGGGGGCGAGGGCAAGACGGTGACCGCGATCAACAGCGCGCTGGCGTTCGCGCAGACCGGGGCCCAGATACTGCTAATCGATACGGATTTGCGCAAGTCGCGCTGCCACAAGGTCCTGGGTTTCGACAACTATCTCGGTCTGACCCAGGTTCTGGTAGGCCAGCGGCCCTTTGAAGAGGTTGTTCACGAAACCGATAACGCGGGGCTTTCCTTTCTGAGCGCGGGTCCGTCATCGCCAAATCCCAGCGAGTTGCTGGCATCGGAGGAAATGCGCGAGTTACTGCACTATTTAAGCACGCGATATGATTACATAATACTGGATTCCGCGCCGGTGATTCCGGTCACCGACAGTGTGGCGCTTTCGACCATGGTTGACGGTGTGCTGCTGGTGGTGGGCGGACAAACCGCAAAACAGATCGTCCAAACCACCTGCACCCGCCTCAACCACGTTGGGTCCAAGATTCTCGGCCTGGTACTCAACGGGTTTGAAGGTCACGGGCCAGGCGGGTATACATACTATAATCATTACTATTCACACGAGCATGAAGACGACGCATCGTTATCGTAGTGCGCTTGACCGCTACGTCATCAGGCCCGGCTCGATTCCAGCCGACAAGCTGCAAGCCGCGTGAGCCGCAAGGCTCCATCAGCCCTCGCTCATTGCTAAACTAACAGGTCTCTCCGCGCTCGCGAGCCCCGGCAAGCCGTCCTGCCAAAGTCAGGAGATCGGTCCGCACAAGGGCGCATGTCCGTAGGATTGTCTCATCGTGCACGTCCTGGTCATCGGAATTAATTACTGGCCGGAAGAGACCGGAATCGGGGCCTTCACGACCGGCCGATGTGAGTATCTGGCTTCCCGCGGCCACCGGGTCAGCGTCTGTACCTCGTTTCCCTACTATCCCGACTGGCGCACAATGAACGGATACCGGCGCCGTGTTGCGATGAAGCAATGGCGCAACGGCGTCGAGATCCATCGTACCTGGATGTACGTGCCTGACCGCGTCACTTCGCTCCGCCGCATGATTCATGAGGGCTCATTCATCGCCGCTTCCTTTTTCAACGCGATGTCGCGCTCGCGCCCCGACGTTATCCTGGCCATCTCGCCCCCGCTCGGTCTGGCCGCGTCGGCCGTCACCCTCGGCCGGCGGTGGAAAGTGCCATACATGTTTCATGTCGCCGACCTGCAGCCCGACGCCGCCGTCGACCTTGGGATGTTGTCCCCAGGTGCCATGGTCAGGATGCTCTACGGACTCGAGCGTGTCGCCTACCGCAATGCCGCCCGGGTCGCCACCCTGACCGGCGCCATGCGTGAGAAGATCGTTCTTAAGGGTGTTCCTGAAGCAAAGGTCACGCTGTGTCCCGATTGGTCTGAGCCCGCGCTGTTCAGCCTACCGCTGGCGGACGGTGGGCAACGGTTCCGCGATCAGCATGCGGTCCGCGATCGTTTCATCGTCAGTCACTGCGGCAACATGGGTGTAAAGCAGGGGCTGGAGGTCGTGCTTGGCGCCGCCGAACGTGCACGAGGTTCCCATCCTGAGTTGCTGTTCCTGATGGTGGGCGACGGAGCCATGAAGCCGAAGCTCGAACAGAGCGCGCGGCGTCGCGGCCTGGATAATGTCCGATTCCTGCCGATTCTTTCCACCGACATTTTCCGCGATATGCTTGCCGCCTCCGACCTTTGTCTGGTGACGCAGCAGAAGACTGTCGCCGACATTGTGTTTCCATCCAAGGTGCTGACGCTGCTGTCGGCCGGACGCCCGGTGGTGGCGTCCCTGAGCTCGGGGAGCGAGGTAGCGCGCGTGCTCAATGACGCGCGCGCGGGAGTCAGGGCAGAGGCGGAAGACTCCTCGGCGCTGCTCGAGGCTGTTTCACATCTGAAGGCGCACCCCGAACAGCGCGCGTCAATGGGTGCGAACGGCCGGTCCTATGCGCAAGACCACTGGGAGAAGGGGCGCACCCTCCGTCTATTCGAAACGCGGCTGCTTGAAATTGTTGACGGCGGCCGTGCTGGAGCGAAGCGGGCCGGCGCGATTGATCTGTCAATGAGTGGCCAGGCCGAATCAGGAGTTAACGATGGTTAGGGTATTGGTGACGGGAGCAGGTGGCTTCATTGGGAGCCATCTGGTTGCTCACCTGAAAAAGCACGGCTACTGGGTGCGAGGATCCGATATCAAAGCGCCGGAGTTCGGTTTGTCGCAAGCTGACGAGTTTCTTGTGCTTGACCTTCGGCTACGAGAGGACTGCGTTAAGGCCACCACCGGCATGGACGAGGTCTATGCGCTGGCCGCGGACATGGGCGGGATGGGTTTTATATCCTCCCATCACGCCGAGATCCTGCATAACAACGCGTTGATCAATCTTCATACGCTGGATGCGGCGCGACGAAACGGAGTAAAGCGCTACCTGTATACTTCCTCCGCCTGCGTTTATCCGGAGTATCTGCAGACCACCCCCGATATAGTCCCGCTGAAGGAAGATAATGCCTATCCCGCGCAACCGCAGGATGCTTACGGATGGGAAAAGTTGATCACCGAGCGGCTGTGTATGCATTATCGCGATGATTACGGGATCGAGACCAGGATCGTCCGCTTCCATAACATCTTTGGGCCGCTGGGTACCTGGACGGGCGGGCGCGAAAAGGCGCCTGCCGCGATGTGCCGCAAGGTCGCGATGGCGAAGCTCACCGGCAATCATGAAATAGAAATTTGGGGCGACGGACAGCAGACCCGCTCGTTCTGTTATATCGATGACTGCGTGGTGGGACTCCACAAACTGATGCGGTCTGACTATCACCTGCCACTTAACCTCGGGCAGGACCGCATGGTCACTATCGATCAGCTTGCCGATATCACAGCCGACGCGGCCGGCATTCGGATAACCAAGCGGCACGTGCCCGGTCCCCAGGGGGTGCGCGGACGCAACTCCGACAACACCCGGCTGCGTGAGGTCCTTGGTTGGGAACCCCAAATCACCCTGGAAGACGGGATAGGCAGCACGTACCTCTGGATCGAAGACCAGGTGCGTAACAGCGGCACGGGACTCTGAAACGCCCAGGCCCGCGCGCCCAGGAGTCGTTCACCGGACCAGATTTATGTCGGCCGTCGGAGTAAGATCAGACTACGGTTTCAGGCCGGACGAG
>DASZGF010000265.1:0-33161 GCA_035939115.1 Binataceae bacterium (SeqCode) | reverse complement strand
ACGTGATCCGCCGGATTCCCTGCTCCAGGCTCATTAGCTGCTTCTCACGCACCCAGGTCCCGATCATATGGGTGGGATAGCCGGCCATGCAGATCATATCGACGTGCGCGCCGCCGTCAGCCTGCCCGACCAGCGTGCGCGGATCCTTAATCAGCCCGGCGAGCCGGTCTTCGCCACGATTGGTGACCGCGTATCGAATGCGCAAGTCGTCTTCTATCGCCAGCTCCAGGAAAGTGTCGAGCGGGTCCGCTCCGCGCTCGCGCGCGACCTCCGCCACCATCTTGCCCTCGTAATGTTTCAAAGCGGGATCGCCGGCTTCATCGATCCGTACCCGGTCCCAGCGGCCGGAAAATATCTGCGGCGTCTTCAGCGCTTCGCGGAACGCGTTGCGGAAGGCGGGGTCGCGGTAGATGCGTTTCTGCTCTTCGGCCGGCTTGTTGAATACCTGCTGCCACGATTCGATACTGGCCAGCAGGAAAGGATTGCGCATGCTGAACTGGGGCTCGGAAGGATAGGCGATTACCTGCGGGATCCCGCCGCGCTCCATATACGGAGCCATCTTGCGGAGCGTCTCGACATACGCGTCGCCCCTTCCCGAAGTGGGCGCCAGGCCCAGCCAAGTCACCGGACGCGCGCTTTGCGTCAGCATGAAGTCGAGCAACTCGGCTTCCTCATCGGTTACCAGTGAGAGGTCCTGGTTAAGCGCAATTTCGATCGTGCCCTTGCCCAACTCCCGCAGCGCGTTGGAATACGCCTTTAGTTCCTCGCGATCGGCCAGGCGGCAGGCCAGGGGACGCCCCTGGTAGCCGATATGCTGGCGCACCCGGGTTAAAGAAAAGCCCACCGCCCCGGCCGCCACCGCTTCCTTAAGTAATGCTTTAATTTCGGTGCGCTCCTGCGGATTCGCCGCGCGTTCCATCGACTCTTCGCCCATCACCATGTGCCGGAACGGCGTAAGCGGCGCCAGGAAGCCCAGGTTCAGAGCACTGCCGCGACGGCTGGCGGCGTCCATGAACTCCGGGAAGCTCTGCCAATCCCAGGTGATGCCGCGGTTCAGCACGTCGAAAGGAATCCCTTCGACATTGACCAGGTCCCAGGTGGCGATCTCGCGATCTTTGGGCCGGCAGGGCGCGATGCCGACGCCGCAGTTGCCCATCACGATACTGGTTACGCCGTGCCACGAGGAGCAGGTGATCAGGGGGTCCCAGCACATTTGCGCGTCATAATGGGTATGCGGATCGAAGAAGCCGGGCGCGACGATCAGGTCAGAGGCGTCGATGGTCTGTTGCGCACCGTCCTTGACTTGGCCGATTTCGGCGATGCTGCCGCCGGCGATGGCAACGTCGGCCCGATAGCGCGGCGCGCCGGTACCGTCGATTATGGTTCCGTTCTTGATTACCAGGTCGTAAGCCATCGCCAGACTCCTTGGTCGGGTTGAGCGCGTGAACCTATGGCGGATCGCGCCTGCATCTTAGTCCATTCCCTGGCGCAGGACCAAACGATCGTTAACCTTGCTTCGGTAGGCTCGGATGGGCGCCAGTTTTTAATAGGTGCGCACGGCGGCGGATAACGCTAGTCTGGTGCAAAGGAGCTTCGTAATGGACCAGATCATACAGCTTGCCGGCGCCGAGAAGGTGCCGCCCTGCACGGTGGTTATCTTCGGCGCGTCGGGAGACCTTGCGATGCGCAAGCTGATTCCGG
Organism: Binataceae bacterium (SeqCode); assembly: GCA_035939115.1. Lineage (GTDB taxonomy): Bacteria > Desulfobacterota > Binatia > Binatales > Binataceae > JAJPJA01. Next base: position 31,460 of record DASZGF010000265.1, on the reverse strand, counting down.
CCCTCTACAGTCTGGACGCCTGCGGGGAGCGGATGTTGGCCGACGAAACCATGATCCTGGGATGCGCTCGCAGGCCGATACCGATCGAGCAGTTCCGCCAGCGTGCTCGCGACGCCATCGGTCACTACTCCAACGCGCCGGTAAAGGAGCCCTGTTGGGATCGATTCGCGGCGCGGCTGGACTATATCTCGGGCATCGAGCAAGCGGAAAGCTTTGTCCGGCTCAAGGCGCACCTGGAGCAGATCGAAGCGTCAGGAGGGCTGCCTCCCAACCGGATTTTCTACCTGGCGATCCCTCCCGAATCGATTCTGGACTGGGTGCAGCGGCTGCATGACGCCGGCCTGATCTCGCCGCCGCAGGGCCGCGGCTTCAGCCGGGTGGTGGTCGAGAAGCCGATCGGAGTGGATTTGCGCAGCGCGATGGCGATCAACAGCGGACTGCACAAGTATCTCGACGAGAGCCAGATCTTTCGCATCGATCACTACCTGGGCAAGGAGACGGTGCGCAACTTCATGGTCCTGCGCTTCGGCAACAGCATCTTCGAGCAGATCTGGAACAGCCATCACATCGACCACGTGCAGATCACCGTGTCCGAAATGGAGGGCGTCGGCACGCGCGCGGCCTATTACGACCACGCGGGCGCCCTGCGCGATATGGTCCAGAACCATATCTTTCAGCTTCTGACCCTGATTGCGATGGAGCCGCCGGTTAGCCTGGATGTGGACGCGGTGCGGGAAGCGAAGCTTAACGTGCTGCGCTCGATCAAGCCGCTTAATCCGGAGGAGGTCCACAGCCAGGTCGTGCGCGCGCAGTACACCGCCGGTAAAGTGGACGGGAAGGCGATGCCGGGCTATTTGCAGGCCGAGGGCGTGGCGCCCAATTCCGCCACGGAAACTTATGTGGCACTTAAAGTTTTCGTGAATAACTGGCGCTGGTCGGGGGTGCCCTTTTATTTGCGCACGGGCAAGGCGCTGCCGCGCCGCGCCAGTTCGATTGCGATCCATTTCAAACATTTGCCGGCCATTCTATTTGCCGAGCATCATTCGCTGCCCGCCAATGTTCTGACCTTGAGAATACAACCCGATGAAGGATTCTCGCTCTCCGTGGTGGGCAAGCAGCCCGGGCTGGACCTGTCGATTCGGCCGGTCAACATGGACCTGCAGTATGAGCGCGAATTCCAGGCCCGATCGCCCGAGGCCTACGAAATGCTGCTCTACGAGGTGATGATCGGCGATCAGACGCTGTTCGTGGAGGCCGAAATGGTCGAGCGTTCCTGGCGTTTTATCCAGAGCATCCTGGACGTTTGGGAACGCGACGGTCGCGAAGGACTCTTGACCTATCCCGCGGGAAGCTGGGGTCCCGACGCGGCCCGCCAAATGCTGGCGGCGCATCGATGTGGATGGCTGGAAGCGTGAAATCAATAAGTTGGCCGGGAACGCGAATCTAATGGTCAACTGGTCGTCATCAGCACTGGAAAAGAACCACGATCAACGCTAAGCTGACCCTCCGCGCAAAGGGGCCGATTTGGGAAGCAATCAGACCATAGAGAAAGCACCGATCGCCGGCCACAGGGAGGCCTTCTGAGTACGCCACAACGCCTAGGTTCCGGCAGCGGGCGGGTTGTAGTGCTGGGCGCCAATGGGGTCATGGGGATCGGCGCCGCTGAACTCTTTGCCGCGGGCGGCTATCATGTCGTGATGTTGGCCCGCGACCGGGAAAAAGCCGCGCAAGCGCTGGTTGATGTTCAAGGGCTGGCGCGCGCCGAATCCATTTCCGAACAGATAGAAGTGGGCGCCTACGACACCGACCTGCAGCGGGCGGTGGCCGGCGCGGCGATCGTATTTGAAGCTTTAGTTGAAGATTTGGAGCTCAAACGGAGCTTCTTCGAGTTGGTCGATCGCTACCGCACAGCCGATTCCATCGTGGCCACGGTTTCATCGGGCCTCTCGATTGCCGAGATGGCGCAGGGGCGCAGCGAATCTTTCCGCCATCATTTCCTGGGAATTCACCTGTTCAATCCGCCGCACGTGATAGTCGGGACCGAAGTTATTCCGCACGCCGAGACGCAACCGGCGGTGGTCGCCGAGGTGGTCGAGCTACTAAGCAAGCGGCTCGGACGCCGTCTGATCGTGGCTAGCGACCGACCGGCGTTTGCCGGCAACCGGATCGCCTTCAAGACGCTCAACGAAATAGCCCAACTGGTGCCGGACTATGGGGTCGGGTTCCTGGACGACCTGATCGGGCCGTACACCGGACGCGCGATGGCGCCGCTGGCCACAATCGACCTGGTCGGCTGGGACGTTCACGAAGCGATTGTGGAAAATGTTTACGCGAGCACGCGCGACGAGGCGCATCCGCTGTTCAAGCTGCCGCCCTACATGAAGGAAGGGATCACACAAGGCCGGCTCGGTGATAAGACGCCTGGTCATGGCGGCTTTTATCGCCGCACTGAAAAAGGCCTCGAGGTGCTCGACACCAGCAGCGGCAAGTACCACGAAGCGGCGGCGCCCAAGCCGATCGAATTTATCGAGCGAATGAAAGCGCTGCATCGGGTCGGGCGTTATCGCGAATCGTTCGCTGTTTTGAAGGCCGCGCCAGGTGGGGAGGCCGATCTCGCCCGGCGCGTGATGCTGGGCTACGTCAGCTACGCGCTTAGCCGGGTCGGTGAGGTGGCCGAAACCAACGCCGACATCGACACGATCATGAGTCATGGGTTCAACTGGGCGCCGCCTTCGGTGCTGGTCGATCTGTTGGGCGCCACAGCCACCGTGGAACTGCTTAAGCGTTATGACCTGAAGGTCCCGCCAATCGTGGAGCGCGCGGCGGCAGGGGACAAAAAGCTGTACGCGGGCAGCGTGCTGGAGGTCGGCCGCACCTTCATTGGATGAGGAGATAAACCATGAGCCAGCCGGCGGTATTCATTTTGGGCGGAGCGCAGACCGACTTCGCCCGCAATTGGTCGAAAGAAAACAAGCACATCGTGGCGCTGATGCGCGAGGCGCTGCTGGGCGCGCTGGAAACGGCCGGTATCGAGCCGGACGAGGTCCAGACCGCGCACGTAGGCAATTTCGCCGCCGAGCTTTATGCCCACCAGGGTCATCTGGGGGCCTTTGTGATCGATGTGGACCCGGCCTTCTCCGGGATTCCCACCAGCCGTCATGAGGCGGCTTGCGCCTCGGGCTCGATCGCGATTCTGGCCGCCTCCGCCGAAATCGAAGCCGGGCGTTATGATTTGGCCGCGGTGGTCGGTGTGGAGCAGATGAAGACGGTCGACCCCGCTATCGGCGGCGACTACCTGGGCACGGCGGCGTGGTACGAACGCGAGGCCAAAGGAATCGAATTCCCATTTCCGAAGCTTTTCGGCCGCCTGGGCGATGAGTACGACAAACGCTACGGTCTGCGCGATGAGCATTTGGCGCACATTGCGGCGGTCAATTATTCCAACGCGCGGCGCAATCCGCTGGCGCAGACCCGCAACTGGTACATGAGCGAGAGCCATGCGTCGCGGCAAAGCCGGTACAACGCGGTGATCGGTGGCCGCATCAAGGCGTCGGACTGTTCGCAGGTGACCGACGGCGCGGTGGCGATCTTTCTGGCCTCCGAGAAGTACGCGCGCGAGTATGCGCAGCGCCGCAACCTTAAACTGGAACAGCTCCCGCGCATCCTGGGATGGGGCCATCGCACGGCGCCGGTCGAGTTCGATACCAAGGTTACCGAGAGCCGCGACAATCCCTACATCCTGCCGCAGACACGCCGGGCCATTCTGGACGCCTTTGGGCGCGCCGGCGTAACCCTGGAGCAGATCTCCGCGATCGAGACCCACGACTGTTTCACCACCTCCGAGTACATGGCGATCGATCACTTCGGCATCACCAAGCCCGGGGAATCATGGAAGGCGGTGGAGGAAGGCGTCATCGAGCTGGGGGCGAGGATGCCGATTAATCCCAGCGGCGGATTGATTGGGGCGGGTCATCCAGTGGGCGCGACCGGGGTCCGCCAGGTGTTGGACGCCTTCAAGCAGGTCACCGAAACGGCCGGCGACTACCAGGTCGAGGGGGCTAAAAAGATCGCCACCCTCAATATTGGCGGCAGCGGCACAACCAGCTGCGCGTTCGTTATAGGCGGTTGATTAGATCGACTGATTGTAGGAAAATCCAGCGCGTAGAAGATGCTTTGGACGACAAGACCTCCAAGCCACGACAACTGATGTCGCAAGGCGGCCCCCATTACGAGACTGGGCTTCACGAGATTGCTACCGCCAGCAACCGTCCGGATCGCTTCGCCCTGTTATATGATTTGGGCTGCGCCTTTGCCGCCCGAATCGAGCTGGGCGAACTGATTCCGCTGGTCGTCGCCAAGTGCCGCGAAGTGCTCAACGCCGAAGGTATCTCGGTGCTCCTGTTGGACCCGGAGCACAACGAACTTTATTTTCCTTACGTTTCGCAGGCCGATCCGAGCGTGGTCGAGCGTCTGCAAAAACTGCGCTTTTCCGCCGATAAGGGAATAGCGGGAGCGGCGCTTAAAGATGGCGTCGCGATCAGAGTCATCAACGCTCAGCACGACGAGCGCCATTACCATGGCGTGGACCTGGTTACCGGTATCACCACCCACGACCTGCTTGCGGTGCCGTTGATTTCGCATCAGGGCAGGATCGGCGTGATCGAGGCGGTCAACAGCCGCGGTCCGCAGTCCTTTTCCGAGGACGACCTGGCGTTTTTCGAGGCGCTGGCAGGCAGTATCGCGGTTGCGATCGAGAATGCCCGCCTGTACGCACAAGTGCGTGAATCGGAGGCCAGCCTGCGAACCCGCGTCGGGGTGCTGCGCCGCGACCTGGCGCGTACCGACGTGTTCAGCAAGATCATGGGCACAACCCCGGCGATGATCGAGGTGTTCCGCCTGATGGAGAGCGCGGCCGCTTCTTCGATTCCGGTCCTGATCGAGGGCGAGACCGGCACCGGCAAGGAATTGGTCGCTCGCGGGATCCACATGGCGAGCGCTCGCGGGGAGGGACCCTTTCTCGCCATCAATTGCGCTTCGTTGCCCGAAACCCTGCTGGAGAGCGAGCTGTTCGGCCATCGGCGCGGGGCCTTTACGGGCGCCGTGCGCGACAATCCCGGGCTATTCAGAGCCGCCAATGGCGGAGTTGTCTTCCTCGATGAAATCTCCGATATGCCGATGAGCATGCAGGCCAAGCTACTGCGTGTACTCGAAGAGGAGGAAGTTGTAGCGGTTGGCGACAACTTCCCCCGCAAGGTGGACGTCAGGGTCCTGTCGGCAACCAACCGCGATCTGAAGGCCGAGGTGGAACGGGGCAATTTTCGGCAGGACCTGTACTATCGTGTGGCAGTTTTCCCCATCAGGCTGCCTCCTTTGCGCCAGCGACGTGAGGATATCGCCGTATTGGCCGCGCACTTCCTCAACGCCGCCGCGCAGCGCAATGGCAAGCGCATCGAAGGTTTCGCGGCCGAAACGATCGACGTCCTCACCCGCCATGACTGGCCCGGCAACGTCCGCGAGTTGCGCAACGAAATCGACCGCGCGGTCGCGCTTGCCCGCGAGGGTGACTTGATCAGGCCCAGCCAGCTTACGCCGACACTTGAAGCGCTAGGCGACTCGCAAACACCGGTCCCGGCAGTTTCCGTGCCCGGTGCCGGTCAAGCCAACGCGCAGGTTGGATCGGCGCCAACTGTCGAACGCATCAGCCCACCGGTACCCGGTCCTGTCGCTTTGGAATCTCTCCGCCATGCCCGCGCTGCCTTTGAAGCCCGCCATATCACCGAGGCTTTGCGTGAACATCAGGGCAACGTGTCACGCACGGCGCAGGCCTTGGGCCTTTCCAGGGCCGCCTTGCAAAAGAAGATGAAGGCGTACTGCCTGCGTTAACTTTTGGATGCACCGCCAAAAATAGTGGCTCCAAAGCGCCGCAAAGGGTATTGCTGAAGTCCGTCCAATGTCATCAAATGGCGCAGTTTTCCAGAAAAACGGTCAAGCTGGCCACGGCATCCGTTTTGCACTGTATGGCTTTCGATAAATGGAGTCATAACGAAGGTGGGAAGAAAAACTGGAAACACGTGTCTTCGTAGTTCTGGCCGCTTCGCTGTAAGTGATTGCCGTCTTGGGCCAATCGAAGAGCGGATGGCGGTCGCGACGCTGCAGGTGTTCAGAATGCGTTATCGCGCGTTCTTTGAACGCTTCGGGCGCGACCCGGAACCGGATGAACCGCTATTCTTTGATCCTGCACAAGATGAACCCATACCGCCGGAACCCGACGTCATACGGGCACAAGTGCTGGCGGCAGCCTCGGCCGCCGGAGTCGACGGCCGGATGGTCCTGAGTTTCATGCGTTTGGACCGGCTCGCCCGGCCAAGGGAGGCTAGCCCCGCCACACCTCTGTCGCGCCATCCTGCGATTCATGATCGGGATCGGTTGGGCTATTTGCCCATCGTTCCTGAAGAGCCTTCATCATCAAAGTAACTCATCCCGCCAACTTGACTGAGCGCGCCCCCGCACCCGGGGGCCGCCTGCTGACGCAAAAAAACCTGCGCTTAGGGCGGGCGTCCGTGCCCGCCGTTCTGGGTGGGGGGTCCCTGCCCGCCAAGGACGGGTATGGGGAATCGCGGGTACGGAGGGCCGCGCTACTGAGCAGAAGGCGTCTCCGCCCGCCGTTGTGCCGTATCAGAACAGCGCTCGGCTAATTATTGGGCCGGAGTAACAGAGCGCGGGTGCTGCGCCCTTTCTGGTCTGGTTCGGGGGTAATACAATAAGAGACAAGAATTTTGCCGGGAGCAGGTAAATGCCGCTGGTTGTCCCGCCCGAAGGTTTCAAGCCGCCGCCTCCAATCGAAAAGCCGAATATCTACCCCATGGAATGGCGCGTAGGGAATGCGGTTAAACTGGCCGAAATTTACGAGCGCGCCAAAGTTGAGGGCTTCAACCCTACGGACCTGCCATGGCATTTGCTGGACCCTACGGCGTGGAGCGCGGAGCAGCGGGTTGCGCTGATGTATTGGTGGGCGTTGCTGGCCAATTTCGACTCCTCGGGCCCGCCGGTCTTCGCGCGCGCCATGATCCAGTCCTTCGAGGCCCACGAGGAAGACCCGGTACGCAAATGCTTCTTTTCGATCACCCGTGACGAGGTCAACCACGAAGAGTGCTGTCAGCAGGCGATCCAGGGTCTGGTACCCGGCGGTCCGCTTGATTTCGAGCCAGATACGCTGCTGGAGCGGGCGGCGCATAATAATATCGCCTGGCTTTATCATAACGGCGCCCGCTACTGGCGTGGCTTCTGTCAAGCGGTGAACCGCTATCCGCTGGCGGTGCTCTTCACTTCCTTCATGATGGGCGAGGTGGCGTCCTCGAGCCTGTTTCATGGGATGGCGGCCAAAGCCTCTCATCCGTTGTTTCGTGAGATCTTCCGCCGCGTTGGCCGTGACGAAGCTCGGCATCTGCAGATTTGCATGGCGCTGCTGGAGAAGGACTGGCCCGGCCTGGGCGACGAACTGAAACCGTTGGTAACCCGCCAGTTGCGTGCCGGCTTTGTGTTCCTCTCAATGGTTCTGTGGGAGCCGCAGCGGGGCCAGTTCTGGGACCTGCCGGAATATTTTCTGGACAATCACCGAACCCTGATCGAGATAGCCCGCGCGGCCGGACTGGGCGTTCTTTCCTACGACGAACAGGCGGCCAATTGGCGCCTGGCGATGGCGCGAGTGGCCAAGTTGGTCAGTCGCTGGGGTATCGAGTTTCCCGCCATTCCGGAGCTTGACATCAAGGGTGTGGACGTCGGAGAGATCAGCGCGGCGGATATCGTGCCGGTTTTCTAGCCCGGAGGCGAAAATAAAAATCAGGACAAATTATCAGAAACGCCTGGCTGGGATTGCGACGTTTTCCTGCACCATCACCCGCGCGTTACGGGTGTTGCAAAAAAAATCGCAACAGCCGCGCCGCTCGCGTAAGCAGGCGAGCGAGTAGAAGGCAGGCACCAGGCATCGCGATCCAACTCAATACCTGCTCCGTGATATGATGTCGCCTGCCGTCGCCTTGGTGCCCCACGGCAGGAGACCACGATGTCAGGTTGGTACGAAGACAATTCACAATCCATTGGGCATACGCCGTTGGTGCGCCTCAACCGGGTTCTCGACGGGGCGCCGGCCACAGTGCTGGCCAAGATCGAGGGGCGCAATCCCGCTTATTCGGTCAAATGCCGGATTGGGGCCGCGATGGTCTGGGACGCCGAACGCCGCGGCCTGCTGGGTCCGGGCAAAGAACTCGTCGAACCGACCAGCGGTAACACCGGTATCGCGCTGGCTTTTGTTGCCGCGGCCCGCAACATCCCGCTGACCTTGACGATGCCCGACACCATGAGCATCGAGCGCCGCAAGCTGCTTATCGCCTATGGCGCGAAACTGGTACTTACCGAGGGCGCGCGGGGAATGACCGGAGCGGTGGCCAAAGCCGAGGAGATTACGGCCTCCGATCCGGGTCGCTACGTCCTGCTGCAACAGTTCAAGAACCCCGCCAATCCTGCCATTCATGAAACCACGACGGGGCCGGAAATCTGGGAAGATACCGCCGGCGCCATCGATATCCTGGTATCGGGAGTAGGGACCGGAGGCACTATCACCGGCGTCGCTCGTTACATCAAGCACATCAAGGGCAAGCCGATCATTGCGGTCGCGGTGGAACCCGAGGCGAGCCCGGTGCTCACCCAGAAGCGGGCGGGCCTGCCGCTTAAACCCGGAGCGCACAAGATCCAGGGCATCGGGGCGGGATTCGTGCCGGAAATTCTGGACCTTTCGCTGGTTGGCGAGATCGAACAGGTCAGCAACGAGGAATCGATCCATTACGCGAGCCGCCTGACGCGCGAGGAAGGGATACTCTCAGGTATCTCGTGCGGGGCCGCCGCGGCGGTGGCCGCGCGCATCGCCAGGCGTCCGGAGCATGCGGGCAAGACCATCGTCGCGATAATGCCGGACTCCGGCGAGCGCTACCTGAGCACGGTTTTGTTCGAGGGCATATTTGACGCCAAGGGGCTCCGAGTATGAGTGTACACGGCAGGATAAACAACGGCGCTGGCAATGCGCGCCTGCATTGGGATTTGGATCGAATCGTGACCGAACTCCGCCTCTCACGCGACCGGTCCGGGCAGACTTGCGATTCCGGTATCTGCGAGATGCCCTCGCGGGAGGCGCTGCGCACGATCGTGGACGGCTTGTTCGCCACGCTTTTTCCAACCCAGCTCGGATTGCCCGACCTGACCGACGAAGGAATCGACTACTTTGTCGGCCACACGCTCGACGCGACGCTGCGGTCGTTGCACCTCCAGGTGCAGCGCGAATTGCGCTTCGCCTCGCAGCAGACCGAATCGGATCGGGCCGAAGGCGATGGGCGCGCAATTGAAATCACCCGTGATTTCGCCGCGCGTCTGCCGCACGTGCACACTCTGCTCGAAAGCGATATTCAGGCTGCCTACCAGGGTGATCCTGCGGCCAGGAGCATCCAGGAAGTGCGCCTGTGCTATCCCGGCATCACCGCCATGACGCACCATCGGTTGGCGCACGAACTCTATCTGTTGGGTGCGCCACTGCTGGCCCGTATTATCGCGGAACTCGCGCATTCGGCAACCGGCATCGACATCCATCCGGGAGCGGAAATCGGCGACAGCTTCTTCATCGATCACGGTACCGGCGTGGTGATCGGGGAGACGGCGATCGTCGGCCGGCGCGTGCGCGTCTATCAGGCGGTCACACTGGGCGCTAAAAGTTTTCCGGTGGGCCGCAATGGCGAGCTGGTTAAGGGCGTGCCCCGCCATCCGGTGGTCGAAGACGACGTCGTCATCTATGCCGGCGCGACCATTCTCGGCCGCATCACGATCGGCCGCGGCTCGATGATCGGCGGCAATGTCTGGCTCACACGCAGCGTGCCTGCGGGCAGCAACGTCACCCAAATGCAGGCGCGCAGCGAAGTCTTCGATAGCGGCGGCGGAATCTAAACTCGCCACCCTTGGCGGAAATTGAGGAATCGCGATGCGTGAAATCGTAACCGGGGTCTTCACCTGGCCATGGTTCTCGGCCCCGCATGGCTACAACTTCAACGGCTTTCTGATTTTGGATCAGGGCGGCAACATCTGCATCGATCCGGTCGAACCCGACGCTGACACTCTTGCGGAGCTTACCCGGCGCGGCGCGGCCCGCATCATCCTGACCAACCGCAATCACGTGCGGGCGGCAAACCGTGTCCGCGGAGCGACCGGTGCGCGCACCGCCATCCATCCCGACGACGCCGGTTACGCGCGCAGCCAGGGCGCCGAACTGGACGACGAACTGCGCGCCGGCCAGAAGGTCGGTCCGCTGGGCGTCGTTGCGGTTCCCGGCAAGTCGCCCGGCGAAGTTGCGCTGCACTGGCCGGAGCGCAGGATCTTGATCGCCGGTGACGCAGTGATCGGCAACCCGCCGGGAAGTTGCGGGTTATTGAGGGAGCGGGTACTCGACGATCCGGCGCGGCTGCGCAACAGCGTGCGCGAGCTGCTCGCGCTCGATTTCGACACGCTGCTGGTTGGTGATGGCGAGCCGATCCTAAGCGGTGCCGCAGGCAGGTTGCGCGATCTGGTGGAAAGCTTCGTTGGTTAATCCAAACCAGGAGACTCAACCCTATGAAAAGGCTCGGCGGTATCGGAAGGCAACTCTTTGAGGGCAGGAGCCGCAGACACCCTCTCCCGCCCTCTCCCATAGATAAATGGGAGGGGTGGTTAGAATTGATAAGCGCGCTTGCTGATCTTACTCCCATCCATAGTTCTTCTCCTGGAGAACTTCTTTAACACCCTCTCCAATTCTTCCATGGGAGAGGGTAGGGAGAGGGTGTCTGAAAAAAGTGCGTCCTATGAGATGGAACGCGTTTTTCCAACGCTACTTAAGCCGAATCAGGTTCAGCAGCAGTTCCACCACGATCAGAACGACGATCGTTGCTTCCAGCAGCACCAGACGGCGGTCCCTGGCCACGTCGAGCAGCAATTCCAGCGATTCCTGGACGCTGCGCAGTTTCATCTCCAGCGCCGCGAAACGATCGCCCAGGTCAAACTCGGCGCGCAGGTCGTTGTAAATGCGATCCATCGCCGGGTCTTCCCAGGTCTCTTCGGGCTTGTCCAGCAGATGCAACACCGCCAGGACTTCGGTGCGAGTCGAGAGCGCCTCGCCGATGAAGCGATGAAGCGGACGGGTGCGAATCGCGACCGATCCCCGGCTTTCGAGCCGATCGACGAGCTTGGCGGCGCGCACGAACAGTTGGTCCACGATGCGCTCGTAGTATTCCATCGCCGCGCTTTGCGCCACCGTCAGCGCGACCACACCGGCCCGGGGCGGGGTCAGGCGGTCCACCACCAGCATCCCGTCGTGGATACCGGTGGGCGATTGCGGATCCTCGAGCACCGAGTAGTCTTCGCGGACCACCTGGGCCGTCAGTCCCGGGCGCACCTGATGCAGCCGCGCCAACTCAGCCTCGCGCCGCTCGGGTGGGACGTCGTAGGTCACCACGGCGCCGAAGGGGTAGATGTACATCCCGCCGCCGTCGATGGTTTGATACATGTAATGGGGGGTAAGCCTGGTGCCCGGGAAGCTCTGAGTGAGCTGCCTTAAGGGAAGGTTTTCGACAAACGCCACCGCGTAGAACTGATGGATCCGACCGGCCACGGCTGCGATGCTACTGCAAGGACCGCCGCTTGTGCCAGATGATTGGTACGACGCGAGGGCTGGAATTGACAGTCTCAGCCAGGCTAATGCTGGACCGAGTCGGCTGGTGAGGTCGAGGCTGCGCGGATCGCTCTCATGGATTCGGTGATGACGACGACCACCAGGAGCTGCGAAGACATGAGATACGACGACCATCAGGAACCCATAAACAATTCGATTAGCGCTGGGCTCAGAGGGGGCTTTAGACGACCGAGAATCCGGGGTGAAACGCAACGATGGTTTACGGTTTTAGTCTTCACTTTTTTCATAGGAATAATCCTGGCAGCCATACTACTAAGATAGTTCGCGTAAGATAGTTCGCGGAACTTATGCATTGGACTTGCTGGTCATCCTGTGACACTGGCCGCCAAATTTGGACACAACCTACCGCGGCCCGCGCTCGTTGTAGGGCGAGTCATATTGGGCTACGCTCTCACTGAATGTCCTTGAAAGCCGCAAGGCGCCTGCTCCCCGCCATCGATTACAGAGCGCATATTCGTGAATGACGCCGCTCTCCGCTCGGCACAGGCCGGTACGCGCCGCAACAACCCCACCCGCCGGGCAAGGTTCCTGATCGAGCTGATCAAGCCGTCGCATTACGACGAAGACGGCTACGTGATTCAGTGGTGGCGCGGCTGGATCCCTTCCAATTCACTCTCATGCCTGTACGGTCTCGCCCTCGAAGTAAAGTCGCGCCGCGCTCTGGGCGACAACGTCGAGATTGAAATCAACGCCCATGACGAAACCAACTCGGTGCTTCGTTTGGGACGCATCATCAGGCGCTTTCGCCGCAACGCCTTGTGTGGCGTGGTCTGCCTGGTGGGCGTGCAGAGCAATCAATTCCCCCGCGCGATGGAGATCGCCGCAACCCTGCGCCGGCATGGGATTACGGTGGTGATGGGCGGCTTCCATGTAAGCGGATGCATGGCGATGCTGCCCGAGATGCCGGCTGAATTGAAGCAGGCGCTTGACCTTGGTATCACGCTGTTCGCCGGAGAGGCCGAAGGGCGGCTGGAGGAGATTCTCAAAGCCGCTTACGAGGGACGGCTTAAGCCCCTGTATAACTTCATCGCCGATCTACCCGGTCTGGAAGGACAGCCTCCGATTTACCTTCCGCCAAGTCTGATCAGGCAAAACCTGGGCAATATCAGCTCCTTTGACGCGGGGCGCGGATGTCCGTTCAGTTGCAGCTTCTGCACTATCATCAACGTCCAGGGACGCAAATCGCGCTACCGCAGCGCGGCGGACGTGGAAGCGGTGATCCGCGCCAATCAGGGCTCGGGTGTAACCACCTACTTCATCACCGACGACAACTTCGCGCGCAACCGCAACTGGGAAGCGATTTTGGACCGCATCATCGAATTGCGCGAAAAACATCGCTTCAGGATTCACCTGACGATACAGGTCGACACGCTGTGCCATAAGATTCCCCGCTTCGTGGAAAAGGCGGCCCGCGCCGGATGCAAACGGGTCTTCATCGGTCTGGAGAACATCAACCCCGACAGCCTCAAGGGCGCCTCCAAAGGCCAGAACCGCATCACCGAATACCGCGCGATGCTGCAGGCATGGCGCAGGCTGGGCGTGTTGACCTACGCCGGCTATATCCTGGGATTTCCCACCGATACGCCCCAGACCATCGCGCGCGACATCGCGATCATCCAGCGCGAGTTGCCGATCGATATGCTGGAGTTTTTCGTGCTCACGCCGCTGCCCGGATGCAAGGACCATCAGGAGATGGTGGCGCGCGGGGCGCGGCTCGATCCGGACCTTAATCGCTACGACGCGGAGCACGTCACCGCCGACCATCCGCTGATGACCGCCGAGGAGTGGCAATCGATCTACGATCGGGCCTGGCATCTTTACTATTCGCCCGAGCATATCGAGACCCTGATCAAACGGGCGATCGGCGACGGGATCAATCCCGCGCGCCTGACCTCGATGATTTTCACCTTTTACGCCAGTCACGCCTTCGAGCGGGTGCATCCATTGCAAAGCGGAATATTCCGAATCAAACGGCGCAAAGACCGGCGCGCCGGCCTGCCGCGGGAAAGCGTGCTTACCTTCTATCCCCGCCGGATAAGAGAAATGCTGCGCACCTACGTGCCCGCATTGCGGTTTCTGTGGCGAGTCACCCGGCTGCGCCATCGGCTGGAGCAAGATCCGGCGACGCGGCATTACAAGGATCTGGCGACTACTCCTTTGGAGAATGAACTGGCCAGCATGTTGGGGCTTTACGAAGCCACCGAAGGGGCGCGCAAGGTGGCCAACCAGGCCCGCCTGCGCGCCGCCGCGGCGCATTCCTGAGCCGCCGCGCCGCCCGCCTTCGCGCCGGACAGGGCCGGACACAACGCACGGCAGCCGGCGTTACGAAAAGAGGCCGCGGCCCCTGGTTGGGACCGCGGCCCGGACAAGACTCCGCACGTACTTGTTAAACGCCGCTGTTACTGGCCCGCCGGTATCAGCTCCACGCGGCGGTTCTGAGCGCGACCCTCAGCCGTAGCGTTGGTCGCCACGAAATGGGTCTTGCCGTAACCGTGGGTGACCAGGCGGCTGGAGGCGATGCCCTTGCCTTCAAGGTAACGCGCCACTGAGCCTGCTCGGCGCTCCGACAGCCTCTGGTTGTACCTGAACCCGCCGATGATATCGCAGTATCCGTTGACGTCGATCGTGACGTCGGGATGCTTGCTGAGAATTTCGGCGGCCTCGTCAAGAATCGGCGCGGCGTCAGGCCGGATGTTGTACCGGTTAAAGTCGAAGTGCACCCCGCGCAAAATGATCCGCTCCTGCACAGGCGGCGGAGGAGGCGGGGGCGGGGGTGGCGGTGGAGGTGGGGGCGGGGGAGGCGGCGGCGCCGGTTCCTGTGCCAGCAGGTAGCCGACCGTTCCACCTATAAGGGCTCCTCCGACTACTCCGATCGGACATCCAATCGCATATGAGGTGGGATCATCGTCGTCTATCCCGGCGGCAATTCCGCAGCCTATTCCACCACCCACCAGGGCGCCACCGGCAGCGCCAATCATCATCCCCTGCTGTTTCGCCGGCGACATGGCGCAACCGGATAACACAATCGAAAGCGCCGCTATCCAAAGTGAACACGTGGCCAGCTTTCTTATCACTGATGTCCAACCTCCTTTAATCTGCAAATAATCTCGAGCGGTTTTTTTGTCCGCCTACAAATTGTTCCGTTAAGGATGGATTAAAGGCAACAAAAAGCATGCGGGCTTGACAGGTGGGCCGGGCGGAGTTAAATTGAGAATCAGTATCAATATCAATGAGGGTGGCCTACTCCTGGCCTTTGAACCGGGCGCCCGGGTGGAACAGATGATTCTCTGCCAGTGCTCAGCCGTAACCGACGCAACCATCGAAAAGCTCATCAATGAGGGCGCTTCGAACCTGCGCGCCATCGTCAAGAGTTGCGGCGCCGGCCGCCGCTGCGCGCCATGCCGCGACGAAATCAATGCGATGCTCTGTCGCGCCGGCGCCAGCGCGGGCTATGATGGAGCCGGCGGCGTCGCATGCGCCAACTAGGTCCGGAATCAGCCACGCCGCGGCTGTCCGGCGTTTAGGAGCGTCGAGCATGAAAGGGGATTCCCGCTTAATCGAAGCCCTCAACGAAGTTCTCACCGGCGAGCTTACCGGGATCAACCAGTATTTCATCCACGCGATGATGTGCGAGCATTGGGGCTACGAGCGCATTGCGGAGAAAGTCCGCGCCGAATCGATCGAGGAGATGAAGCACGCCGAAGAGCTGATCGAGCGGATTTTGCACCTCGAAGGCGTGCCCAACCTGCAGCGGCTGGAAAAGGTCAAGGTCGGCGAGAAAGTCGCCGAGCAGTTCAAACTCGACCTCGCTTCGGAAGTCACCGCCGTCGGGCGCTTTAACAAGACCATCGCCCTGGCGGTCGAACTGCACGACAATGCTACCCGCGAGCTGCTCGAAAAGATGCTGGTTTCCGAAGAGGAACATCTGCACTGGCTGGAAACCCAGCTCGAATTGATAAGCCAGGTGGGCGAGGCCAACTATCTCGCCCAGCAAATCCGCAAATTTAGCCATAGCGGCGGCCAACCGGCTGGCCAAAACAAAAGAGACTGTGTGCGCCGGCGGTGACAAAGCCTCTGCGTAACAATCAGCCGCCCTGGCGAATCAAGTCCGCGAGGCGCTCACCGATCATCATGGTGGTCAGATTGGTGTTGGCGCGCGGGCAGTGCGGCATGATGGAGGCGTCGACTACCCTTAGATTCTGCACGCCGCGGACCAGGCCTGACTGATCGACGACGGCCATCGGGTCCCGCGCCGGACCCATCTTGCAGGTGCCCGAAATATGCTGGCAGGTACCCGCGCTGCGCGCGATGTATTCGTCCAGTGCCTCATCGGTAGCCAGGTCCGTGTCGGTCGGCGCGATCCGCTCCTCGACAATGCTTTTGAACGCCTCGTGCTCGCTGAGCTTGACCGCTAACCGTAGCGCTTCGCGCATCCGCCGCCGATCGAACTCGTGTTCGAAATAGCGATAGTCGATGAGCGGCTGGACGTTCGGATCGGTCGATTGAAGCCGCAACTCACCGCAGTTCATCGACCGGTAGAGTGCCGGGCCGATCGAGACGCCGATCGGCACGACCTGACCGTCGGTGCTGAACTGATGTGTCACCGATGTCATCATCATCTGTATGTCGTTGCGATAATGCGAGCCGCTGGCCGTGTAGCGCAGCGCCATCTGAATCCACGGTCCGCGCGAATTGAGCGGATAGCCTTTTTGGGTGCGCAGGTTGACGAAGCTGTAGGGATGGTCGCGCAGGTTGCCTCCGACGCCGGGCGAATTGTGGACGAGGGGAATACCGAAGCTGCGCAGATGATCCTCGGGTCCAACGCCGGACAGCATCAAGAGCTGCGGCGTTAAGGCGGCGCCCGCACTGAGGATTATCTCGCGGCCCTCGACGGTGAACCGTGAGCCGCCGCTTTCAACCTCGAGGCCAACTGCGCTTGTACCATCGAAAATGATGCGCCGTGCGGCGCAGTTGGCGCGGATGGTGAGATTGAGGCGATGGCGGGCGGGGTCCAGGTAACCGATAGCGGTGCTGCAGCGCACGCCGCCTGGATTGTTAAACGCCATCGGCCCCACGCCGCTGGCGTCGGGCAGGTTGTGGTCGGCGCAATCCGCAAAACCCCTTGAGCGGCAGGCGTCGTAAAAGGCCTTCTGATCGAGCAGCCATTCGGCGGCCCCCGGGCGCCGGGCCTTTATCGGACCGCTGGCGCCGTGGAAATCGCTGGCGGCGAAGTCAAGGTCGGTTTCCAGCTTGCGGAAATAGCGCAGGCAATGCTCGAAGCTCCACAGTTCGTTTCCTGCCGCAGCCCATGAGTCGTAGTCCTCCGGCACGCCGCGAATGAACATCGCACCGTTGACGGCACTGCCGCCGCCCGCCACTTTGCCCACAAACGGTACCGTCCCGGTGCTCGCCGTAGCCCTGGCCGTCCACCGCCGGATGTGCCGCTCGTCCATCCAATTGTCGTACGCGGGCGCGTAACCCGCATAGCCGACCCTGACCACGTCGGGCATCGATTCCAGGTCGGGATAGTCGGGTCCCGCCTCCAGCAGCAGAACCGATCGCCGCCCGTCCTCGCTCAGGCGGCTGGCAACGATCGCGCCGGCCGACCCCGCTCCCACTATGATGTAGTCGTATTTCACGGCTTCTCCTATCGATGACCGCGCGAATCACTTCGCCGATGGACGAGAGGCGTGTTTTTTCTCGCGCCGGTAAGCGGCAATCTCGGCGTTGACGTCGTCGGGCGTCAATTTGTCCAGACCCCGTCGTTTGGCTCCCTTCCAGGCTTTTTGCAGCCAGTCAGGAGCAGGGGCAGCGGTCCGGATGAAATCTTGCACACTCATGATGACCACGGCAGGTTCGCCGCGGCGCTCGATTATAAAGCGCTCGTTGTTTTTCACGGCACGGTCCATGATCTGGCCGAACTGAGTTCGGGCGATGTGGGCATCTACGCGGCGCTCCATGTCAAACTCCAATGCATCAATTGATGCATTGATATGATGTCAAATGTTCGGGACTGAGTCCAACCGCGATGGCATACAACCCTTGGCAAAAACTCCTGCCAGTGATCGATTGCCCCGCACGCCCACCCTCGGGTACAAGCTATTTAACAGCCGAGGAAGGCCAATGAACGATCCGGTTCTGCTCGAAGTGATAAAGAACGCGATGGCGACGATTGCCGAAGAGATCGGCATCGTCGCCGTGCGCAGCGCCTATTCCACCGCGGTCAAGGAGTCGGCCGACGCCAGTGCCGCCGTGTGCGATTGCGCTGGCCAGGTTATCGCGCAGTCGCTGGGCGCCCCGCTGATGCATCTGTCCAGCCTGCGCTGGTCGCCGCGTGAGCTGATGAAGGACTTCCCGCCCCAGACCATGAAAGATGCGACGTCTTTTTGTTCAACGATCAGTTTCGGGGCGGGATTCACTCCAACGATATCATGGTGTTCAAGCCGGTCTTCAGCGGCGATCAGCCGCGCTTTTTGACCTCGGCGCTGATTCACGTGGCCGACCTCGGCGGGCTTTCCGCCGGCGGCTTGCCGGCCACCGCCACCGAGTACTTCCATGAAGGGCTGATGCTGCCGCCGGTCAAGCTTTACGACGGCGGGCGTCTGAATGAGGACCTGGTCAGGATCATATCGGCCAACAGCCGCACGCCCGAAAAGGTGATGGGCGACATCCGCTCGATGGTCGGCGGCACCAATGTGGGTGCGAGGCGGCTGGTTGAACTGATCGAGAAATACGGCCTGGAGCAGTTGCAGGCCCTCGTGCGCGAGCTGCTCGATTATACCGAGCGGCTGACGCGCGCCGAGATCGCCAAAATCCCCCCGGGCACCTACCACGGCTCCTATGTGATCGAGGACGACGGCGTGGTGCCCGACAAGACCTACACGGTGCGCGTCGCGGTTACGGTGAAAGGCTCCGATTGCGATTTCGACTTCACTGGCACCGATCGCCAGGCGCGCGGAGCGATTAACGCCGCCTTCTCGCAGGCGCTTTCGGGCGTGGTGTACGCGCTGCGATGCTTTCTGGACCCGGCCATTCCGATGAACGAGGGCTGCTTCCGTCCGCTGACTTTTACGCTGCCGCCGGGGACCATGGTCAATCCCAATCCGCCGGCGGCATGCAACGCGCGGATGGCGACGGTGCAGGCGGTGATCGACGCCATCTTCCAGGCGCTGGCGCAAGCCGTTCCCGACCGGGCGCTGGCCGCGTCGGGCAACGTGCACGTCTATACGATGAACGGCGTTGACCGCGCCACCGGCAGGATCTGGAGCTATATGGATGCGGTGATCGGTTCACTGGGCGCCCGCTCGGTCAAGGACGGGCTCGACGGCATGCCAATCAGCCTGTTCGGTGGAAACGACAACCGTCCCAGCATGGAGGCGTATTAGATCGAATATCCGGTGATGTTCGATCGCTTTCAGCTATGGACCGACTCGGGCGGCCCCGGCAAATGGCGAGGCGGCCTAGGACTGCATCGCGAAGTTACGGCGCTTGAGGATACCGAAGTGACGGTGCGCGCCGCGGACCGCTGCAGCATCCCGCCGCCTGGTATCATGGGCGGAAAACCGGCCAAGGGCGGCGGCTGGGTGATAAATCGGGGCGGCGCCGGACGGATCGATTTGCCCAGTAAGAAGACCAATCAGCCGCTGCGCGCCGGCGACACCCTGAGCATGTTTGTCTCGGGCGGCGGCGGCTTCGGCGATCCAATGCAACGTGATCCGGAACTGGTAGCGCGCGACGTGCAGCAGGGAATGGTGTCAGCGGAAGCGGCAACGCGCGACTATGGTTTGATAATCGACCCCGTAAGTTTCAAGGTTGACACTGGCGCGACAGCGCGGCTCAGAGGCGCCCGCAGTTTACACGAGTGACCGTGTGGCTGCGTGGCACAGGCTTCCAGCCTGTGGCTGGAGTTTCTACAAATCTGGCTGCTGAACAGCACCTGGGTCGCGTCATCGGTCAAAAAAAGCAGTAATTCTGTCCCCTCTCCTTATCTTAGGAGAGGGTGAGGGAGAGGTCATACGCACCGCTAAAATCAAGCGCCCAGTTCGAGCGGAGGCCGTGGGTAGAGTGAGCAGCAGGCTAAACTGGCGTTGCGCGCAAACCTCTCCCTAACCCTCTCCTAAGATAAGGAGAGGGGACAGAAAGAGCCTCAGGCACTAATTGAACACAGCTAATTGTGTTCCATAGAAGGCCGAGTAAAGTAGAAACTCGAGGCACAGGCTTCCAGCCTGTGGTTCTTGATTTAATTGAATTTAAATTAGTGTGGCAGGCGTCCCTGCCTGCCGATAACGCGCGAGACACTTCTCTCGCGCCACCTTGCAAATTCGGTAGCGCGAGCCAAAAAAGCTCGCGTGTCATCGACAGGCGGGGACGCCTGTCCCCCTGACCTTAACAAAGCCACAGGCTGGAAGCCTGTGCCTGGAGTTTATACATTTAGGTCTGTCCATATGGGTTGTTATTGACAGACCGACCTGACGATGGTATCCTTGCGCAGTCTATCCTCAGGTAGGACTGCGATCATGCCGGATGATCTTAAGGATACGATCCTCTCCATATTTGAAGCCTCTCTGGATGCTCAATTGCGTGCCGTCAGGCGCCTGCGCCAACCGCCGCCGCAGCAGAGTCCCCCGGAGCCCCAGCACAAAGGCATGTCACAAGTCGATATGGCTTATGACATACTCAGACGCACCCGTTCCCCGCTGCACATCTCCATCATCATCGAACGCATCCAGCAAGCCTTCGGCGTCAGCGTCGACCGCGAGTCGCTGGTCTCCTCCCTGACCAAGAAGGTGGGGCGCGGCGACCGCTTCATCCGCACCGAAAAAAACACTTTCGGCCTGCTCCCGGAGTCCAAGTAATGCTCCCGCCCTTGTTGCTGCAAACCTTTCTCGCCATCACCGAGGGCTGGCGCGCCACCTTTACTCAACGCCGCCTGCTGACCCGCGCCCAGCAGCAGGCGCTGGGCGCCCTGCTGGTGCTCGGCCGCGCCACGCTATCGCGCATCCTGTGGACCAATGGCCGCGAGCAGTGCAGTTGGGCGGCGGATTACTTCCTGCATTCGCGCGCCAAGTGGGATCCTCAGACGCTGTTCGCGCCGATCATCAAAGAAGGCCTGAGCTTTTGTCGCGGCCGCCTGATCGACGTGGCGGTGGATGATACCCGGGTGCGCAAAACCGGACGCACCATCCCCCAAGCCGCCTACCACCGCGACCCCATGTCGCCGCCCTTTCACACCAATCTGATCCTGGGCTTGCGCTTCTTGCAGGCGTCGCTGTTATTGCCCTTGCATCAGATCGGGGAGTTTTCCGCCCGCGCCCTCCCGATCCGGTTTGAAGAAGTCTCCACCGTCAAGAAGCCCGGCAAACGCGCCGAGGCCGCGGCCCACGCACAATACCGCCAGCACCGCAAACGCTTTAATCTCTCCCAGCGCTTCGTCAACTCCATGGCCGCCATCCGCGCCGCGCTCGACTATGCCGGGGCGCAACTCAAGATTCTGGTTATTGCCGGTGATGGCACCTTTTGTAATCGCACCGTGCTCGGCGGTCTTCCCCCGCGCACCGAGCTCATCAGCCGCACCCGCAAAGATGCCCGGCTGTGCTGGCCCGCGGTCAATGAGGGCCGGCGCATCTACAGTGCGAATAAGTTTACCCCCCCAACAGGTGCGCCTCAACGAGCAGATCGGCTGGCGCACCACCAAGGTCTTTTACGGCGGCAAGCGCCGCATCGTGCGCTATAAGGAAGTCTCAGGTGTGCTGTGGCAAAGCGGCGCCCGCACCCGCCCCCTGCGCCTGTTCGTCATTGCTCCCACCCCCTACCGCAAACGCCAGACCGGACGCTGGTACTATCGCCAGCCCGCTTATCTAATGTGCACCGACCTATCCAGCGCGGCCCGCCGGCTGCTGCAAATCTACTTCGACCGTTGGCAAATCGAAGTCAGTCATCGCGAAGAGAAAGATACTTTGGGTGTCGGCCAGGCTCAGTTGCGCAATCCCCTCGCCGTCCCACGACAACCCGTCCTGGTCGTCGCCGCCTACTCCGCCCTCCTGCTCGCCGCACTCAAGGTCTTCGGACCGTTGCGCGGCCTTGCCTACGCCGCGCTGCCCAGGTGGCGGCGCAACGCCAAACGCCCTTCCTGTCTCGACCTCATTCTGGAGTTTCTACATATTTAAGCAGCGGCAGCAGCAATCAAGTGAGCAGCGGAGGGGTGAATACCGAATTGTTGGAGCAAATCGGGGTGTTCGGTGACTTCTTTGCGCAATAGAGTCCACAGGCTGGAAGCCTGTGCCACGCAGGCAGTCACTCGCTCGACTGCGGCACAGGCAGTGGTCAATGGCAGAGCTTCGGGCCGCCGACTCAACTGTCCGACTGACCCGGTAGCCGCCAGGTGCGGCGCAGGGTGCAGACGCGATGAAAAATCCGCCAGCCTTCCGCCGTCTTTCTTACCCGATCGCGATAACTCGCCGAGGACACGCGTCCGCGATGGCCCGCGGCGATGATCCGGCTGCGCAAAATCACCTCATCACCCGATGATTCGACATAGATGTTGGTAATATGATGCCCTAGCGGATGATTCGTTGATCGGTCCATGCCCTGGCGTATCTTCTCGAGCCCGTTCAGCAGCGGCATACCCAGGTCGGTCGCGTCGAACACGGCATCGGTGGTGAACACATCCGCCAGACCCTGCCAGTCGCGGGCGTCGATCAGATCGCCATAGCGCGCCGCTATTTCATGCAGTTCCAGACGATCCTCGACGGTAAGCTTGTCCATCGTCCTGCTTGACCTCCTATTTGCGCGAAGCAAGGAAGACTCTAGCACTCCGGGCATGGGGAGCACCTATCCGCGAATTGAGCCCGGCGCGCCGAAGAGAGAAGTGAGGTGAGAGAAGTGAGAAGTGAGAGGAAGAAAAGGGACTGGTTTGCGCAAGAACCCGAATTGTTTTACAAAAGCCGCAACGCCATCAGCGGAGTGAAAAAACCATGTCAGGCAGCCTTGAAGGAAAGACCGCACTCGTAACGGGTGGTGGTTCGGGAATCGGTCGCGCCACAGCCTTGGCCTTTGCCCGGGAGGGTGCCCGGGTGGCCATCGTCGACTATGTGCCCGAGGGCAGGAACCAGACCCTGAACATGATCAAGGAAATCGGCGACGGCCGCTTCTTCAAGGCCGACGTCTCCAAGCCGGACGAAGTCAGGCGCGCCGTTGAACAGACCGTCGAAGCCTATGGCCGGCTGGCCTGCGCGTTCAACAACGCGGGGATCGAAGGCGGCGCCCGCAACGACCCGTGGGATCAGGAAAACTGGCATCGCGTGATCGCCATCAACCTGACTGGCGTCTTCCTGAGCATGCAATACGAAGTCGAGCGGATGCTCAAGCAGGGCGGCGGGACGATCGTCAATACGTCATCAATTCTGGGTCTGGTGGGCATGGGTGGAGCGTTCGCCTACACCGCCGCCAAGCATGGTGTAGCCGGACTCACCAAATCGGCCGCGTTGCTTTACGCGCAGCAGGGGATTCGGGTCAATGCCGTCTGCCCAGGATACATACACACGCCGATGGTCGAGCGCAGCGTTGGCCTGGAGTCGAACATGGCGCAGCACATAACCAAACACTTGCAGCCGATTGGCCGGTTGGGACGCCCCGAAGAAATCGCCGAAGCCGTGGTATGGCTGTGCTCACCCGCGGCGTCGCTGGTAACCGGAATCACGATGCCAGTGGACGGCGGCTGCGTCGCGCAATAAGAGTCGCAACTAAGGCGGATGGGCGGAAAAGACCGTAAGGCCATCAACGGAGTGAAAAAGCATGTCAGGCAGCCTTGAAGGAAAAACCGCGCTCGTAACCGGTGGCGGTTCGGGAATCGGCCGCGCCACAGCCTTGGCCTTTGCCAGAGAGGGTGCCCGGGTGGCCATCGTCGACTATGTCCCCGAGGGCGGGAACCAGACCCTGAACATGATCAAGGAAATCGGCGACGGCCGCTTCTTCAAGGCCGATGTCTCCAAGCCACGAAGTCAGGCGCGCCATTGAACAGACCGTCGAAGCCTATGGCCGGCTGGACTGCGCGTCAACAATGCCGGGATCGAGGGCAACACCAACGTCCGAAGCGATCCGTGGGACCAGGAGAACTGGCATCGGATTATTGCGATTAACGTGACCGGCGTGTTCCTCAGCATGCAGTACGAGGTCGAGCGGATGCTCAAGCAGGGTGGGGGCGCGATCGTCAATACCTCATCCATCATGGGCCTGGTGGGTGCTCACGGAGCGTTCGCTTACACGGCGGCCAAGCATGGTGTGGCCGGTCTTACCAAGTCGGCCGCGCTGCTCTATGCGCAGCAGGGGATTCGGGTCAACGCGGTCTGTCCGGGATACATTCGCACGCCGATGGTCGAGCGCAGCATCGGGTTTGGCAGTGAATTTGAAACCCACCTGCTCAAGCATATGCAGCCGATCGGCCGGCTCGGACTGCCCGAGGAAATCGCCGAGACAGTGGTATGGTTGTGCTCACCCGCGGCGTCGCTGGTGACCGGAATCACGATGCCGGTGGACGGCGGCTGCGTCGCGCAATAGGAGTCAGGACTGGGATAGGGTCGGAAAGGTGAAAGGTACCTAAATCTGCAAAAGGTCTGGAAGATCTGAAAGATCTAAAAACTAAAGATAGTGGGACAGGCGTCCCCGCCTGTCCCACTATCTTTAGTTTTTAAGGAATCACGCCAGAGGCCACACCTATCGCAAAAACTCACGGACCTTCATTGCTGAAGATGATAGTTCCGCTGGCGGCGAACATCCCGCCCACGCCGTGGCAGACCGAGGTCTTCGCTCCCGGCACCTGCGCCGCCGCGATTCCGCGCATCTGCCGCACGCTCTCTTGCAGCGCGTACATTCCGTACATCCCCGAGTGCATGTAGCTCAGCCCGCCGCCGTTGGTGTTGACCGGCAGCTTGCCGCCGGGCGCGGTGTTGCGATCCCAGATGAAGGCCGCTGCTTCGCCCGGCTTGCAGAAGCCCAGGTCCTCCAGCCCATAGAGCGGCAGATGCGCGAAGGCGTCGTAAATCATCAGGTGGTCGACGTCCTTGTGGCTGATGCCGGCCTCCTCAAAAGCCTTCTTGCCCGAGACGCGGAAGGCCTTGGAGGTGGTGAAGTCTTCCATCTGGCTTATCATCCACGACTCGGCCGCCTCGCCGGTGCCCAGGATATATACGGGCTTGCGCGGAAAGTCTTTCGCCCGCTGCGCGGAGGTCAGGATCAGCGCGCCGCCGCCGTCGGTCACCAGGCAGCACATCATCAGGCGGAACGGATACGCGATCATGCGCGAGCCGAGCACGTCCGCAACCGTGATCGGATCCTTCATCGTCGCGCGCGGATTCTTCGCCGCCCATTCACGCTGGACCACGGCCACCATCGCGAGTTGCTCTTCGGTGACGCCGTAGGTCTTCATGTAGCGCAGCACCGGGATGGTGAAGACGGTGGTCGGCCCCATGATACCGTAAGGCACCTCGAACTGACCCTCCAGGCTGGCGCGATTGCCGACAAAACCGCCCACGCCGACGCGCGATCGGCCGCTTTCGCCGTGGGTGATGAGCACCGTATTGCACAGGCCCTCGTTAATGGCCGCTGCCGCATGACGCACGTGCAGCATGAACGAGCATCCGCCCACCATGGTGCCGTCCACCCAGCTCGGCGTGATACCCAGATAATTGGCCAGCATGGGCGTCCATTCGGGAGTCGTCGCGAGGCCGTCGATGTCGCCGGGCTTAAGCCCCGCGTCGGCCATCGCGTTGAGCGCCGCATCGGCATGGAGCTGGATTTGGGAAAGGTCGGGGATCAGGCCAAGCTCGGTGGTCTCGGCGGCGCCGACGACCGCGATCGATTTCCGCTTCATCTTGATGCACCTGCGGGTTTGAAAAAGGGCAGCGTGATCTCGTCGGTCTGCTTGTCGAACACCACTTCCAGCGGCATATCGAGTTGCAAGGCCGCGGGCGTTTGCGGGCTATCGACGATATTGGTCATCATGCGCGGCCCCTCATCCAGTTCGACCACCGCGATTGAATAGGGCGCGGTAAAGGGCGGCACCGGCCGGTGATTGATCACGTAGCTATAAAGCGTGGCGCGGCCGCTGGCCTTGAACACCGATACCTTGCGCGAGGCGCATTTGGGACAAAATGGCCGCGGCGGGAAATACACGTGGCGGCATTCATCGCAGCGCTGGAGGCGTAATTCGCCGGCGGCGGTTCCTTCCCAAAAATGCCTGGTCTCCGGCGTCGGTTTGGGCAGGGATCTTTTAGGCTCGGCCAAGATTGAATCTCCCCATCGATAGTTGGATACCGCCCCGCGGCGGCATCGCCACATTGTAAACTGAAGCCGCACCCGCGCCAGGAGTAGGACAGGTGTGGCGCGCCTTCCTCGTCAGCGACCCTTGGGCATACCAAGGATGCGCTCGGCGATTGTATTGCGATGGATCTCCGAGGTTCCCGCGGCGATCGTCAGGCAGCGCGCGCGCAGCAGCCCCATCGACCAGCGGCCGGAATCCACCGCGTGTGGAGAACCATCCATCAGTTGACCGGCTGGGCCCAGCAACTGCACCGCAAAATCTTCCATCCGCTGATCCATTTCCGACCACCACAGCTTGGCGATCGATCCTTCGGGCCCGGGCGTCTCGCCGTGGAGGATTTTGGAAAAGTTGCGATAGAGACTGTATTTGAGGGCCTGCAGATCGATGTAGAACTGGGCCACCTGCTGGCGCGCCACCGGGGAGCTTCCGCCACTGTAGCGCCGGCACAACTCCGCCACCTCGTGAAAGATTATTTCGTAGCGCGCCGCCAGCGCGAAGGCCATCGTGCCGCGTTCGTTGGACAGCGTCGTCACTGCCACGCGCCAGCCTTCGTTGAGCCGCCCGACCAGGTTTTCGCGCGGCACCCGGACGTCTTCGAAGAATACTTCGTTGAAATCAGCTTCGCCGGTCATCTGCCGCAGCGGTTTGACCGTGATGCCCGGAGTTTTCATGTCCACCAGCAGGTAGCTGATGCCGCGATGCTTGGGCGCGGCCGGATCGGTCCGCACCAGCAGAAAACACCAGTCGGCATAGTGCGCGCCCGAGGTCCAGACCTTCTGCCCATTGACCACGAACTCATCGCCCTTGAGTTCGGCGCGCGTGCGCAGGGCCGCCAGATCCGATCCGGCGCCGGGTTCGGAAAATCCCTGGCACCACAGCTCCTCGCCGGTAAGTATTTTGCCGATGAAGCGCTTCTTCTGCTCCTCGGTACCGTGCGCAATCAGGGTTGGCCCGGTCATCGTCAGTCCCATGTAATTAAGCGGGGAGGGCGCGCGGCAGCGGGCCATCTCCTCGTTGAGAATCGCCAACTCCACCTGGCTGGCGCCCTGGCCGCCAAATTCCTTGGGCCACGACATTCCGAGAAAGCCGTTGTCATAAAGCTTTCGCGTCCAGTCGCGCATGAATTCGAGGTTCCCCCTGCCGTTCAGGGAGCCGCTGCCTGCCTTGGTCCCCCATCCTGCGGGCAGATTGTCTTTGAGAAACTTGCGCACCCGCTCTCTGAAGCGGTCTTCTTCCGGGGTGTAATTAAGATCCACCGAAATCACTAGCCTCCATTATTGCGGCTGAGAACAACCTATCCAAAAGCACGCAAAAACGCCAAGGCGCATCGCGCGCTCCCCGATGCCGGCGCCTGTCCGCGATTTCCTCTCTGGCTTAGTTGCGGGAGAGGGCAAGCGGCGCGGCTGTTGCGATTTTTTCTCGCAACAGCCGTGACGCGCGGGTGAGGGTGCAGGAAATTCTCGCTTCAGGGTTAGACTTTGCCGATCAGGTCGCGCTGCGTCTGCGACACAAATTGCACGACGTCCTGCTCGGTGCGTCCGCGATGAGTCAGGACCAGGCGATGCACGCCCAAATCGGCGAAGCGTTTGGCCGCATCGACGTCGATGCGTCCGCGCGGCGTGACGCTCACTTCGAGGTCCTCGAAGCGTCGCCCCGCCTGTTTGCACGCGTCGCGCAGTCCTTCGATACACTTGGCGGTCCCGTCGGCGTCCTGCGCAAACCCAAACCATCCTTTGGCCAGGCGTGCGGTGCGGCTGTAGGCGCTCTTGGTATGGCCGCCGAAAAGGACCTCAGGATAGGGTTTCTGCACCGGACGAGGCATCGCATTGATGCCGCCGAAGGACACGAAGCGTCCGTGATATTCCGGCTTTTCCATCGTCCACAACGCGATCATGGCGGCGAGAAATTCCTCGGTCCGCGGTCCCTTATGATCGAATGGAGCCCCGATCGCGTCGAACTCGGGCTTGAGGTAGCCGATCCCGATCCCAAAGATGAGCCGGCCGCCGGAAACCACGTCCAGGGAGGCCAGTTCCTTGGCCAGCACCAGCGGATTGCGCTGCGGCAAAATAATGATCCCGGTGCCGAGCCTGATCTTCGCGGTATGCGCCGCGACGTAAGCCAGCGCCACGGCGGAATCGATAAATGGTGCATGCGCAGGCACCGGAGAGGGCGGCACCTGCGGATCGGGCAGCACGATATGCTCGCCCGTCCACACGCTGTCAAAACCAGCATTCTCGGCCGCCCGCGCCACTGCGGCAGCAGTCGCCGGAGCCGCGCACGGTCCGTGATTTATTCCGAAGAGTCCGAATTTCATAAGGAAACGACTAACACGAAGCCCGCCGATCGGCCAGCGCGACGATACACGCTTAAGCATCAAGCAAGCGCGACCCGACCGCCTGGCGACCACCCGGCTCGTCGGTCCGTCCGGTCTCTCGGTTGGCTGCTCGACGGTGCGCCCGCAGCGGCTGTGTGATAATGGGCAATCACAGGAGCCGAACATATCGTGATCCGGCATTCCCTTATGCGCGATACCACCGGGCAGCAATCACATAACCTGCTTGTATTGGCGGTGCTCGCCTTCGGTGTCATATGCCGTCTTACCCGGTACCTGGCTGATTCCTCGCTTTGGTACGATGAATCCTTCGTAGCCCTCAACGTTATCCACAAAAGCTTCGCCGAATTGTTTGGTCCGCTGGATTGGAACGAGGCGTCGCCCCCGGGCTTCCTGGTAGCGGAAAAACTTATCGTCTCGATTTTTGGAATCTCGGAATACTCACTGCGCCTATTGCCCTTGATAGCCGCGCTGGCGGCACTGTTGTTGTTCGCACCGTTGGCGCGTCGCCTATGTGACAACGGGCCGGCCATGTTGTGGGCGCTTATCCTGTTTGCCGCTTGGCCGGTCGCGATCGGTCAGGCCGGGACGTTAAAGCATTTCAGTCTCGATGTTCTGCTCGGCATCGTGCTCTTTTTGCTCGCCCTCCCCACCTGTGAGACGCAACCGAACCCGGCGCGGCTTCTGCTGTGGGGCGCCGTCGGTGCCAGCGGAGTCTGGCTGTCGTTTGCGACGGTCTTTACCTTCGCCGGCACCGCTCTCGTGATGGCCGCGCCGGCTTTTGGGAGATGGTCCGCGCGGCAGCGAATCGCCTTTGTCGCCGCGAACCTCATGATGCTCATTTCGCTAACAGGACTGACCGGATCAGCGCTGGCGCAGAGATCGGCCGGCCTTATGGATTACTGGACGAGGCACGGGGCCTTTCCGGATGGCAGCGGCGCCAGGCCCGTTCGCTGCTGGCATTTTCTGGCTACTTCTGGCGTGCACCCGGCTGGATAATCCTCCCAATTGCCGTAGTAGGAGTTGTCAGTTTTTGGCGCGCGAATTTGCGCACAGCAACCATGATGCTGGTGGCGCCGATACTGCTGGCGATTGCAGCGTCATTTGCTCATCTATGGCCGTTTGGCGGAAATCAGCACATGGCGTTCGCGGCGCCGGCGATGCCACTCATCCTTGGCCAGGGATGCGAGACGATTCGATGCTGGTTATCAGAAAGACGGCGATGGCTCGGGGAGGCCGCCCTCGCCGCGTTACTGGCGCCAGTTCTGGTCAATAGCTCCTATCGGGCGATTTCTCCCAGGCGCAATGCCGACCTTCGTTCGGTCGTCGAATTTTTTCGCCAGCGCCGTCTGCCGAGCGATGGAGTGATAGTGTCGGATGCGGCTACGGTCGACTTTTACACCGGATATGATTTCCGTTACGACTCGCCACCGATAACTCCATCAGCGCGTCTTTGGTTCATCTCCATTCCGGGTATCAAAGCTCGGGGCCTGGACGACCTTCTGAATCGTCGGCCGCTCCTCGCACGGGTTGAAAGCGGAGGCGCCGCAGCCTGCCTGTTTGGCCCGCAGATAACCGGCCATCCCGTCGATACCCGGTGAGCACGTTGCCGTGACGTTCCGCTCGGTCGATGACCAGCATCTTGAATTTCGGCGGCAAAGCGCGCCGGCATATGGGTCTTGGCAAAGAACGGAAGGCATTCTCAAGTTATCAGTGTCGCTAACGAGCGCCGCTCGCGCATCGATGGTAGCCCGCCCTAGCGGGTTAGCTCTGCGCGCGATGCGCTTACCTCCGCGCGTGTGCACCACTATCATGAGGAGCCGGTCTGGGCTTATGCTGCCGGGCTGGATTCGTTAAGGATGCGTGAAGTTCACACGGATGGCTTTTGAAATGGCGACTGTCGCAAGCGGCGGCCCGGTGTGAGGATGGCGTGCGGGGTCCTTTGGACGTCCCTGGGCATAACAGTTGTCCTCATCGCGCCGATTCGCCTCGTGATCTTTCACCACGCCCTCAACCAGCTGCTTATCGGCTAGGCCGATGGTCGCAACTGTCTTTCTTGCCCTGGGGCTGATCGCGCTAATCGGCAGTCTCGTACACTGGTGGTTGCCTGACCTTGATGTAGCTCTGACTCGGCGTGTGGCCGGCCAGCTGGTGATTAACGTCTTTCTTCCTGCGCTTAATTTCGAGGTCGTGTACAAACTGCCGATTGATAAGACATTCTGGCAGGTCCCCTTAATACTGACGGTTGGGGCGCTGACGTGTGTGCTGGTTGCGTCGCTGGTCCTTCTCCCCGCCAGGATTGACTCGCGGGTGAAAGGCTCGCTGGTTCTGGCGAGCGCTTTCGGTAATGTTACCTATCTCGGACTTCCTGTGCTTCAAGGGCTCTTCCCTGAGCATCAACTCGAGGCGTTGGAGGTTGCGGTACTTGCCGAGGTCACCGTAACGTCCCTCGACCTTGTTGTCAGCTCGGTGATAGCTCCCTTATACGGAAGCGAAGCCGGGCGCAGCCCCAAGGCCATAGCAAAGGAGGTTGCGGAGTTTCCATTGCTTTGGGCAATCGCGCTCGCTGCGGCATGCAGGCTGGGTGGCATGCACGTACCAGCTTTCGTGCTGATGGCCCTTCATTTGCTGGGCGCAACAGTATCGGGGGTGATGTTGTTGGTGCTGGGTATGGCACTCAGACCTTCGGCTCTGGTTGCGGCCGTACGCAAGCCCGGACACTTGGCTACGCCGCTACTTGTGAAGTTAGTGCTGTCTCCGATTCTGGTCTTGGTGCCTGCGCGGATGTTGGGCCTGGGGGAGGTGAAGACGCATGCGATCACAATGGAAGGAGCGATGCCCCCTCATTGTTCGCATTGATCGCGGCCGACAAGGCCGGTCTCGACACCGAGTATCTTGCCGTTGCTGTTCTCGGGTAGTGTCGTGAAGGTGGTGGAAAAAGCGGAAAAGCGTCAAGATC
This sequence comes from Binataceae bacterium (SeqCode), assembly GCA_035939115.1. Classification (GTDB taxonomy): domain Bacteria; phylum Desulfobacterota; class Binatia; order Binatales; family Binataceae; genus JAJPJA01. The sequence goes on along the minus strand of DASZGF010000265.1, from coordinate 91 downwards.
CGGCGAGTTGAGCCACAACTCAAGCCCGCTTGGAGGCGGGTGCCGGAGGATGACGCCATGGAGATGGATAGCAGGAGTGAAGGGGCAGGAA
>DASZGF010000264.1:0-107801 GCA_035939115.1 Binataceae bacterium (SeqCode) | reverse complement strand
CTTCAGATGTCGCCGATCTCGCCAGTTGGCTGCCGGCGATCGAAATCGTCGGACAACACGGCGAGGGTCTTGCCGCGGGCCTCGTCTCGGCCTTCCGCATCTTCATCGACAGGGGATACCGCCGTGTGGTCGCTATCGATGGCGACAGCCCTCAACTGCCGCCGGAGACGCTCGATAAGGCTTTCCGGCTCCTCGACGGGGCGGACGTGGTGGTGGGTCCAACTACTGACGGTGGCTACTACCTCGTAGGTAGTACGACGGTGCAAGCCGAGTTGTTTGATACGCAAGGGATGGGAACTGGCACAGCCCTTGATTCGTTGATGGCAAGTGCGCGAGGCCTGGGTCTCCGGGTGGCACTCACCGAAACGGGTTATGACGTGGATGAGGCTGAGGATCTGGCGCGTTTGGCCCGCGAGCTCCGTTTATTTCCTCATCGCGCCCTGCGGACGGCCGCGTGGCTCGCCCGCCGACCGGAGCTGCGCGGGTGGTGAGGGACGAGAGCGTAGCGCCGGCCGCGGTCCTCGGCTGGGGATTGGTCATCGCAGGTTGCATGCTCGGGATCTCTTTCTTCGATCGAGGAACACACCGGCTGGTGTTTGTCGCTTGCACTGCTTTGGCAGGCATCGCATATCTTCGAACCGTTTGGCTCCTTGGCCGGTTTGCCGGGGGAAGCAATCGAGTACTTGCTCTGTGCCTGGTGCTCGCAGCGGCATGGCGAGTTCCCCTGCTGCTCAGCCCGCCAACCCTTTCAACGGATGTCTATAGGTATGTGTGGGATGGTAGAATCCAGCGGCTCGGCTACGATCCTTACATAGTTGTGCCAAGCAACAGCGCTGTCCGGCATCTGCACACGGCTGAGACTCTGCTGATGAACCATCCTGATTTCCCGACGCCGTACCCGGCCGCAGCGGAACTTTTTTTTCGCGCCGTCATAATGGTAGATGACTCAGCGCGCGCGCTGAAATGGGCAATCTTTGTCTGTGATGCTGCTATAGTCGCCGTTCTCCTTTGGTGGCTGTCGGCGTCCACTCGAAGCCCATGGTGGGTGCTCGCGTATGCATGGAATCCGCTAATCGCACTGGAGAGCGCCGGAAATGGACATGTAGATCTCTTAGGTGCGCTGTGGCTTGTTCTGACCGCTGCCTCGCTGGCGCGCGGAAGGCGCACGGTTGCAGCGGTTGCGTTCGCGCTCGCAGTCGGGGTCAAATTTGTACCGGTGACGTTAGCGCCCCTATTCTGGCGTCGCATCCGTCTTCGCGATGCAGCTTTATGCGTCGGAGTCCTTGCCGCGCTCTACATTCCATTTCTCCGCCAGGGCAGGCTGCCGCTCGGCTCACTGGGAGCCTATCTGGCTTATTGGCGTTTCAACGCACCGGTTTATTCGGCCCTTGAGCGGGTCTTCCCGACCGCGGGCCTGGTCGGCCTTCCTGTCGGTCTCGGCTTTGCGGTCGCGCTCCGGGCGCGCTGGCATTTGCCCCTCGACTCACCGGAGGCCTGGGCTTGGCCTGCGGCCACGACGCTGCTCTTCGCACCGACGATTTATCCGTGGTACCTCCTTTGGATTACCCCGTTTCTGTTCACTCCACGCACGCTGCCGCTTGCGGTCTGGACCGTGAGCTCGCTCGCCGTCTACTGGTCGCTTCCTGTCTGGGCTACAACGGTGGTTGAATACGGCCCCGTTCTAGGCGTAGCCGGGTGGATGTTGGCGCAAACGGTGGTAGCGCGTCGCGCGACGATCTCCTCTGTTTGAAAGCTCACCGCAGTTCCTCGGCTCTTCGGCTCGAATCAGTTTCTAAAAAGAAGGCGGCGGGGCCGTCTCATACGCTGTGCTGCGCCCGCATTCATGGCGAAATGCTCATGCTCGGGGTCGAAGTGGCGTAGTCGACAGTGTCTGTGGGAGAGCGCGAAGGTTTGTGTGTCAGCCAAGGTCACACCGAGGTTTCTACAGTTGCGCAGGAAGATATCGCCCTCCGGTCCGGCATCGAATAAAAGCTTCTGGCGCTTGCTTCCCAACATGCGCCGTCAGCATCAGGGAGAGTCCGAGCTGTGCGCCGCAGAGCGTGACGCAGGATATTTCCTTTGCACCCGCCGCGACCACGTTGTTGAACTCGGGCGAGACGTCGTGCGGCTTGCTCGAATAGCCGTCGCGCTGATTGTCGATCAGAACGTCAACCATCAGACCATCGAGGACTCGTAGCGACTTCATACGGGCCTATCCGACCGGGCTCTTGGCTTGGATGACCAGCGGTTCATAAAATACATGATCGGTGCCGCAGGTATGAGGATGCGGCAAGGCCCCGAATGCCGACGATGCGCTGCGCCGCGCCACAGACATCCTTTCGGGTGGACGCCCGCCGCGCGCGCAGAGGCGGGCCTATAAAATCGAGCGTCACGCAGTTCCCCACAGCTATACTTAAGTAGTAGCGTGGGCATACGCGCCCGCCGGCGCGACTGGGTGGCCTTGGGCTTCGACGGCGGGCACGGAGGCCCGCTCTACCGGCGGTTCATTGTGTGTGTTTGGGTGGAGGTAGCATGAAAAGAGGCTGCGACGGCCGCGGGCCGAGGCTGCTGTGAAGACCATGGCGCTGAAGGTGCCGATGTGGTTGCGCACCTTGCGATGGCGCAGGGTGGCGGTAGGGACGCTATTCGTTGGCTTTTTCGCCTTTGGATTCTACCTCGCCGGAGTTTACGGCGAGATTTCCGAACTGATAGAACAACGCCGCGCCGCGCTTACTTCCAGCGTGTTCTCGGCGCCGATGACTTTGGAGCCGGGCGACGACATCGACCAGATCCATCTGCTCGACCGGCTGCGGCGGCTCAGCTACTCGCCTGTGCCGGTGGTAGCCAAGCCCGGAGAATACGCGCAGACCCCCACGCGGATTGTCATCTTCAGGCGGCCCTTTCGCTGGGGTGTGAGTGAGATCCCGGGCGCCTTGTTCAACATTGGGGTGGCCGATGGCGTCATCGCTGAGATCAAGGACTCGACCGGCCAAAAGCTAGCCCAGGCGCTGGTCGAGCCGCAGGTCATCGGGCGGCTGATGTCCGAGGCGCCCTCCGAACGGGTGGAGACCCCGCTGCGCGATTTGAAGCCGTTTGTTGTGCAGGGTCTGCTGGCCACCGAGGATCGTTACTTCTACTACCATCCCGGCTTCGATCCGGTTCGGATCGTGGAGGCGGCGTGGGCCGATTTGCGGGCGCGGCGTCTGGTTCAGGGCGCCAGCACGATCACACAGCAATTGGCGCGCACCTTCCTGACCCGCGAGCGTAGTTTTACTCGCAAGTTCCGCGAGGCCGCGATCGCCCTGGTGCTGGAGATAAGGCTGCACAAGGACGAAATCCTGGAGCGCTACATCAATGACGTGCCGATGGGTGACTATCGCGGCATCCCCATCTATGGACTGCCGATGGCGGCGCGCTACGTCTTCGGCAAGGATCTGCACGAGGTTACGCCAGCCGAGGCGGCCACCCTGATCGGGATGATCAACGCGCCCTCGCTTTACGACCCGCGGCGCCATCCCGAGCAAAGCCGCAAGCGGCGCGATACGGTGCTGGGCGTAATGCGTCGCGCGGTACTGCTCGACAACGAGCAGTACGCGGCGGCGATGGCGACGCCGATCAAGGTTGCGGCGGATTTTCCGGTGCGGCCGGCGCCATATTTCGTGGACTATGTGGCCACCCTGGTGCATCGGCTCCCGGGTTTCAACGGCGACCTCCAGGGCGTCACGGTTTACACCACGCTTGATCCTGAGTTGCAGGAAGTGGCGCAATCAAGCGTGATCGGCAACCTCGAGCGGCTTGAGCGGGCCCATCGGCGGCTGCGCCACGCCGGTCAACGCCTGCAAGGTTCGATGGTCGTGATCGACGCCCGCAGCGGGGCGATTCGGGCGATGGTCGGGGGGCGCGACTATTCGCATACGCAATTCAACCGGGTCACGATGGCCCAGCGCCAGCCGGGCTCCGCGTTCAAGCCCATCGTGTACCTGACCGCCCTGGATCCCGCGCGCAATCCGATCGAGCGGGCCTTTACCCTGGCTTCGGTTCTGCCGGACCGGCCAATGTCCTTTGGCGGCTGGATGCCTGCCGATTATGAGCGGTCCTATCGCGGTACGGTAACCGCGGTCGAAGCACTGGCCGATTCACTCAATGTTCCCACCGCCTACCTTGGCAGCCTGGTGGGGACGAGCCGGATGATAAACACCGCGCATGACATGGGAATCGGCGAGGTCCTGCCCAACAGCCTTCCGATCGCGCTGGGTGCGGGCGAGACGACGCTGCTCGAACTGACTTCCGCCTACCAGGTGTTCGCGAATGCGGGGAGTGCAAATCCGCCCTACGCGCTGGAGGCGGTGGTTGATGGTCAGAATCATCTGGTCTATCAGCACACGCTCGCGTCCAGGCGCGTGGTCGCACCGGCTGTCGCATACCTCGTCACCGGTGCCCTGCGTGAGGTGATGAAATTTGGCACCGCGGCGAGTTCGAAGGCGCTGGGTGTGGATTTTCCGGCCGCGGGCAAAACCGGAACCACCGAAGATTATCACGACGCCTACTTCATCGGTTATACTCCGAGGCTGGTTTGCGGCACGTGGGTGGGATTCGATAACCCCTCGACCATCGGCCTTACCGGGGCACAGGCGGCGCTGCCGGCCTGGGTGAATTTCATGAAGGACGCGGTGCCGGAGGCGTCGCCTGACTTCGCGCTTCCCGACGGTATCGACATGGCGACCATCGATCCCGACACCGGCGGTCTGGCCACGCCCGCGTGTCCCAGGCGGGTGACGTTGCCATTTTTGTCGGGGACTGCGCCGCGCCATATGTGCGCGCTGCATGGCGGTTTCGCCGGATTTGGGACCGCCAGTGCGGGCATGCCGTCTTCCGGCTCCGGGACCTCGGTGGTACCGAGTCCGCCAATGGCAACAGCCGGGCCGGTTCCCCCCAACGGAAACCTGTTGGACAAGGTGGCAGGATTTTTCGGCTCGCTTTTTGGACATCACTAAAACTGTTTTCAACCTCTCTCGCTTGACGAGACTGTCGATGTTCTCCTTCTGATAGTCCCTTCCCTTTTGAGGGAAGGGGTTTGCGCTTAGGTCGGCAATGGGGATTTTACTGGTTCCCCTTCCTTTCCAGGGAAGGGGCCAGGGTTAAGTTGCTTGACCTCGGTAGTGTGACGCAGATACTAAGCAGGGGAGGCGCGGATAGTCTATCGCATTTGGAACGTTGCCTGGATCGCCGCTCAGATATGGCATACCTCGCAGCATACGACGGCCTAAGGCAAGAGCGCTCCCATTCGTCTATTGAAGGCTCGCTCTGGGCTCCAATCCATAGACCCCTTTTTCTGGGATTGTTCTTTGCCTCTTTCGCGTCAAACGTCGGCACGTGGCTTCAAAATGTCGCGGCTGCCTGGCTGATGACCTCGCTCGCGCCGAACGCACTGATGGTCGGGCTCGTCCAGACCCTCTCCGGCCTCCCTGTATTTCTTTTCATAATCCCGGCGGGTGCTCTCGCGGATCTGATAGATCGCCGCCGGCTCCTGCTGTTCGCACAGGGCTGGATGCTCGGCACGGCAGCCCTGCTGGGCGTGTTGACCGTGGAAGGTTTGGTGACGCCCTGGATCCTTTTGTCGTTGACCTTTTTGCTTGGAATCGGATCAGCGTTTACCAACCCCGCGTGGCAGGCGAGCCTGCCGGAACTGGTCGAGCGCAAGGAGCTTTCGGCGGCGATCGCGCTGAACAGCATACAGTTCAATCTAGCGAGGGCAATCGGACCTGCAATTGGGGGCGTGTTAGTGGCCGCGATCGGTGCCGGCTATGCTTTCCTGATTAACGCTGCCTCTTTTGTTGGTGTCGAAGCTGTCCTGTGTGCGTGGCACCGCCCAGTAGAGCATTCGACTCTTCCCGCCGAAAGACTGGTGGGGGCTCTGAAGGCGGGAATTCGCTATACCCGATATTCGCCGCGACTGACTGCGATACTTATTCGCACGGGGCTGTTTACTTTCGGAGGCAGCGCCTTATCGGCATTGCTCCCTTTGATTGCACGGTATGAGCTACGAATTGGCGCTACTGGCTATGGCGAGTTACTCGGACTGTTTGGACTGGGGGGCGTCGTCGGAGGGGCGCTTGTCCCCAAGATCCGCCGTCTGCTATCGCGCGACAACACACTTGTTGCGTCAACGATGATATATGCAGCGGCGATGGCGGTACTGGGTCATGTCCCTGGCATTGGCCCCGCGTTCGCGGTGATGTTCATCGGCGGAGCCGTTTGGGTCCTCGCAATGACCTCACTGAATGTTGCCGCCCAAATTGCTGTTCCGCATTGGGTCACTGCGCGCGCGCTGGCGATGTATCAATTCATGGTCCAGGGTGGCATCGCCTTGGGCGGCCTGATGTGGGGTGCCGGCGCCTCACGAACCAGCATTTCGATGGCGTTGAATATCGCGGCGCTATTCATGGTGTGCAGCTTAGCCGCCGCGCTGCGTTATCGGCTTCCCGAATCTGAAAGTTTCGCTTTGGAACCGGCGGAATTAATGCCTACGCCTGTGATTGGCCAAATCAACTCTGATGCTGGTCCGGTGATGGTCTCGATTGATTATGAAATCAACCCGGCACAAGCGGAGGAGTTCCGGCGGGCGATGCAGGCGCTGCGGACGATCAGGTTTCGCGACGGGGCGATATTTTGGGGGCTGTTTTCCGACTTTGCGAAGTCATCACGATATGTTGAATACTTTATGGTCGAGTCCTGGTTCGAGCATCTGCGTCAGCATGGGCGAGCAACAGATGAGGATAGCTCAGCATTTCAACGAGCGCGTGAATTTCACGTCGGCCCGACGCCGCCAATCGTCTCGCATCAGATCGCAGCGGGCGGATCGTGATTGCGAGGTCTAGAAGAGATCTAAATTCTCATTCCAATCATCGGAAGATTTTCGAGACAACCCTAAGGGAAAAAATCCTGACAAGGAGAGGATCATGAGTACGAACGGAAAGGTCCACAGCCTGCTCACGCCGGACAATTGTGTCATCACGCTGATCGATCATCAGCCACAAATGCTGTTCGGGGTGACCAACATCGATCGCCAGACAGTAATCAATAATACGGTCGGCCTTGCCAAGGCGGCAAAAGTGTTCAATGTGCCTATCGTTCTTTCAAGCGTCGAGACCAAGTCGTTCAGTGGTTATCTCTGGCCGCAACTGGTAGCGGTCTTCCCTGATCAAAAGCCGGTCGAGCGAACTAGTATGAATGCGTGGGAGGATAAGAACTACGTCGCCGCGATCCAGGCAACTGGCCGAAAGAAAATCGTGATGGCGGGGCTTTGGACGGAGGTGTGCATCACCTTTCCAACGGTCCAGGCAATTGAAGCTGGTTACGAAGTCTATGTCGTGGCCGATTGCTGCGGGGACATTACGCAAATGGCACATGATATGGCGATGCAACGAGTTATTCAGGCTGGGGCGGTGCCCATGACCTGGATTCAAACCATGCTTGAACTTCAGCGCGACTGGGCGCGGCGCGAGACCTATGACAAGGTAATGGCGATCGTGAAAGAACACGGTGGCGCCTATGGAATGGGCGTGGAGTACGCCTACACTATGATCCACGGACAGGAGCCCACTAAGTTTCGCGGTGGGCTGTAAACGTCGGGCTCTACAGCAGTCTTGTCAATTTTCCGGGCCTTTTTTCTTCTCTTGAGAAGATGAGGAGGTTTCGATTGTGGCCGACCTGATTTTGATCAATGGAGCAATCACGACGCTCGATCCCGCACGCCCTACGGCAACTGCCGTCGCGATAAAGGACGGCAAGTTCGTGTCGGTCGGGGATGAACAGGAGGCGCTTAAACATAAGAACGGCGGATCGCAAACTATCGACCTGCAGAAACAGGTGGTCATCCCAGGCTTGAACGATGTCCACCTGCATTTGATTCGGGGCGGGCTCAACTACAACCTGGAGCTTCGCTGGGACGGAGTCCCGTCGCTCGCGGACGCCCTGCACATGTTGCGCGAACAGGCGCGGCGCACGCCCGCGCCCCAATGGGTACGTGTGGTCGGCGGATGGACCGAATTCCAGTTCGCCGAGAGACGGATGCCCACGCTGGACGAAATCAATGCGGTGGCCCCCGACACACCCGTGTTCGTCCTTCATCTATACGACAGGGCGCTACTCAACTGGGCGGCACTGCGAGCTGTGGGGTACGATAAATACTCCCCCGATCCGCCGGGCGGAGAAATCCAACGAGATAAGGCTGGTAATCCCAGCGGCATGCTTATCGCCACCCCAAACGCGACGATCCTATATTCAGCCCTCGCCAAGGGACCAAAGCTCGGGCGCCAGGATCAGCTCAACTCGACACGGCTTTTCATGCGTGAACTCAATCGCCTGGCGGTCACAAGCGTGATCGATGCTGGAGGCGGCTTTCAGAATTACCCGGAAGATTACGCCGTCTTCGACGAGCTCCACCGCCGCGGCGAGCTTACCATAAGAACTGCATACAACCTTTTCACTCAAAGACCCGGGGGCGAACTCGACGATTTTTCGAAATGGACAGAGATGACCCGGCCAGGCGCAGGCGACGATTATTATCACGTCAACGGCGCCGGCGAAATGCTGGTCTTCTCGGCGGCCGACTTCGAGGATTTCCTGCAGCCGAGACCGGACATGCCGGCAAATATGGAGAAGCAGCTCAAGTCGGTAGTCCGTTTGCTTGCTGAAAAGCGCTGGCCGTTCCGCCTACATGCCACCTACGACGAAACGATCGATCGCGCCTTAACGGTATTTGAGGAAGTCAACCGTGAGGTTCCTTTCAACGGACTGCGCTGGTTCTTTGATCACGCGGAAACCATTTCACAACCCAACATCCACCGTGTTGGTGCACTTGGAGGAGGCATCGCGGTCCAGGACCGGATGGCGTTTCAGGGCGAGTACTTCGTGGACCGTTACGGAGCCGGGAAGGCCGAGCACGCACCCCCGATTCGGGAAATGTTGGCCGCGGGAGTCCCCGTTGGAGCCGGGACGGATGCTACGCGGGTCGCCAGTTACAATCCATTCGTTTCTCTCTACTGGCTTGTCACCGGAAAGACCGTGGGCGGAATGGTGCTTTACCCAGCCGCGAACCGTGTGGACCGAACCGAGGCATTGCGCTTATACACTCGGGGCAGCGCGTGGTTTTCAAATGACGATGACAAGAAAGGCGCCATCAAGGTCGGCCAGCTCGCTGATCTGGCCGTGCTAACAGCGGATTATTTCTCGGTTCCGGAACAGCAGATCAAACAGCTCGAATCGGTTCTGACAGTGGTTGGCGGCAAGATAGTGCACGCCGCCGATCGGTTTGCGAAACTTGGACCGCCGCCGCTGCCGGTGAGTCCCGACTGGTCGCCGGTGAAGAGTTACGGCGGTTATAGTCGCCAATCATCCGGCAAGGGCGCAGCCGCCAGAGCGCAATCCCGGGCCATTAAGCTCGTCGGTGGATCACATTCGCATAATATCTGGCGGCCGCAACTGTGGGATTTCGGTTGTGACTGTTTTGCATTCTGAGCCGCCCCGGCAACATTATCAGCCCGGGAGACGGCGCGGCGATTGGGTCTGAATCAGAACTGAATGTGAAAGCAAGTATCAGACGGAGATGGAGCTTTTCGATCTTCCTAAAGCGTTGTCGCAAGGGGCGACAGAGTTCTGGCAAAGATCGGTCCGTCGCAAATCAGCACCAGGGCGAGGAGACAAAGATGGTCAAGATCATTGCGGGACTTGTCCTTGGCTTTCTAATAGGCCTTGGGTGTCGGTTCTTCGATGTTCAGGTGCCGAGCCCGCCCAAACTCGTAGGGGCCCTCCTCGTGGTGGCGATGACGCTTGATTACCTCGCCACCGACGCGTTCCTTGCGCGCAACCTACACGTTTTCGGCGAAAGGCAGGCGACCACCGTTAAATGTTGCGGGGACCAACAGGGGAGACGGCTGTGCAACGCGACGCGAGGCACAAATCGACGATTAAGAGTACTTAATAAAGCTGGCAGTCGGGCCTAGTGGAGACGACGTGTCCGAATGGACGAGCGTGGCATTGGGTTACCGCATGCGTAGTTGTGGCGTTTCTTGTGCTGAGTGCAACGGGCAGTGGCGCTGCTTCGTCGTGCCCCTCGGAACCCCGATACTCTCTAACGCGATACGATGACGACTTCAGCTACCTTCATGATCCCGCTTGCCACAACGATTTCTGGGACCCACTCAAATACATACCGTTTGACGCGCAAGGGGACTGGTATCTTTCGTTCGGCGGTGAGATCCGTGAGCGCTATGAGCGCTTTCATAATCCCTTATGGGGACAGCAGCCGCAAAGTCCTGGTGGATTCCTGCTCCAGCGCTACCTGGTTTTTGGCGATCTTCACTTGGGAGAGAACGTGCGTGTTTTCACTGAGTTGATGAGCGATTGGGAAAATTACCGAGTAGGTGGGCCCCGCCCTCAAATCGACGAAGATCAACTTGATTTTTCACAGTTCTTCGTCGATGTGAGCCTCCATCCATTTCACCGGAACGCTACCTTGACGTTCCGCGTTGGCCGTCAATGGCTGATCTATGGATCCCAGCGCTTGATATCCGATCGCTACGGGCCGAACGTACCTCTGCCTTTCGATGGTTTTCGTGCCATCCTAAACGCGGAGCCATGGCGAGTGGATGCTTTTATAGCCAAGCCGGTCGAGACCAACGTCGGGGTGTTCGATGACGAGACTCGGCTGCAGACCACTTTTTGGGGTATTTACGCAGTACGTCCACTCTCGCTCATAACCGGTGGCAATATTGACCTGTATTATCTGGGCATCCACAATAAACTCGCCACGTACGCGGACGAAACGGGAACCGAAACCCGTCACACTCTCGGCACGCGATTGTGGGGCGCGAGGGGGCCGTGGGATTCCAACACAGAGTTTGTCGGCCAAACCGGGGTGTTTCACGATGGGTATATCCTCGCCTGGAGCGCAGCGACTGATACGGGCTACACTTTGGAGGAGGTTCCACTTGAGCCTCGCATTGGACTGCGAGCCGGGGTCGCGAGCGGGGACCACGACAAGAACGGACCCAACCTGCAAACTTTCAATCCGCTATTTCCTACAGGCTTTTACTTCAATCAAGCGATTCTCAATGGTCCACTAAATGTACTCGGCATGCACCCAAATTTGACGCTGCATCTTGGGAAGACGGTCGCGCTCAACGGCGAATTGGGTTGGTTTTGGCGTCAAAGCACCGTGGATGGAGTTTACGGCTTATCAGGCATGCTTTTGCGCCCGGTTGGGACGACGCGCGATACTTATATTGGAAGTCAGGCCCAGACCACTTTCGACTGGCAAGTCGATGCTCACACACATTTTCAGGTCAATTACTTGCACTTCTTCGTAGGCGGTTATTTAGAGAACACGGTACCGAAGGGAAAAGAGGTAGACTTCGTGACGACCTCGATCCAATACCTTTTTTAGCTGTCTCATCTCTTATATGGAAGGACATTCTCATGCGAACGACCAGGGTGTTTCCGTCACAAGCTGTAGCAGCCCTTCTCGCTATCGGATCTGTCAGCCTGTTACTCTTTTCTGGGACAGCCTCGATTGCTCAGATTGCCGTCAATCTCGCGGTGGGTCCGCAGTATGACACCACCCACGTCTATGTCGCACCAGAGGACTTCAATCGTTTCGTATCGAGCTTGCTAGCCACTTTCGGCGGTACCGCGTCAAAGCAAGGCGTCTTCACAGTAACTCCGACACCGAGTAAGACGATGTCGCAACTGGTATTAACACCGGTGGGAACCCTATCCGTGTTCGGTTTCAAGACGCCGATCCCATATCCATTTGGCTCAGAGCGGACGGGTTATCTTGTGACCAACATGAATTCGGCTATCCGTGCTGCTCGCGAGACGGGTGCGGATGTTCTTGTCAGCCCGTTCAACGATCCGATCGGGCGAGATGCGATCATCCAATGGCCCGGTGGGGTAAACACACAGCTCTACTGGCATACAACCGCGCCCTCCTATGGGCGCCTCCAGACCATCCCAGAAAACCGTGTTTACCTTTCAACATATAGAGTGGCAGCTTTCATCCGCAGCTTTCTGGCATTCTCGCACGGAGAGGTCATATCTGATGATCCCCATGCGCCAGGCATTGAAATCGGCTGTCCGACGAAAACTTATCGGCGAGTCCGGATGCAATCGAAATTTGGAAACATGACGGCCCTCGTTACAGACGGCCATCTGCCTTATCCATATGGACGAGAAATAACCGGATATGAGGTCGATAACCTCTCGGACACCCTTTCCAAAGCTAACGAGGCCGGCGTAACGGTCCTTGTGCGTCCCTATAAAGCCGAGCAACGGAATGCAGCCATGGTGCAATTTCCTGGCGGCTATGTGGCCGAGATCCACTCGCTCGTCAAATAGGGTGCGAGCGGAGTAGCCGTTTCGTGATCCTGTCGAATCAGCACCGGACATTAACGCGATTTGCCTGTTTGTCCGCATCGGGAGGACGCAATTGGGTGATGTCGGTGCGGGCCGAAGCGTCATGCTGCAAGTAGCCCCTGAACCAGGAGCCGGCCATCCATGCACCGGCGCTCAGCGCGACCATCAGAACGAGCAGGGTGTCAAGGGTGAGGCCGCGTCGGATCCCCAGCCATCGATCCAGCACCAGCAGCCCGATCACGAATGCGACCGCGGCATAATCCAGAACTATCGCGGCGACGGCGCCGAGTGTCATGTCAAAATCTGTAAGCACGTCCATGTCTCCTACAGATTGGACGTTGAGTAGCGGCGGGAAAATTCAACCGGTCGATTGAACAGCATCCGATTGAGGGTTCGCGATGCGGTCCTCAAGAAGGAAATTCAGCGCCAAAGGTGAAACAATGACGTTTTACCTCGGCGTTATTAATTCGATTAGCTGAGAAAAGGATGTGGTCCGTGATGGCAGCAAATGCACATCTCAGCCAGAAGGCGCTCGCTGATGCGTTGCGGATGTAGTAAAAAAAACGAAATGAACGTGCTTGGCTCATTGATGCGGCTGGACTGATAGTCCACGCCGGCACTCTGAACCGTATGGCTCGGCTTCGACCTGAATCAGTTATGTGTCGAATCGAAAATGGCTGAGAAGAGACGCGAGTCCGTTAGAGCCTCCGAATTCCTGTCCGGCGCCGGCGAGATGACCACTCTGATTCGCACTCGCGACTAGTCTGATTCCGCGTTAGGAGTACGGAGCAATGGCCGAACAGCCTTGAGACCGTCGTTCGAATCATGTTGGACTCGCGCTACGCCATCTGGAGTCCTGACCTCCGATCGCGCCTTTATTTGTCGGCGCCGAATTCGTCATCTATGGTGGCAGCAAAAGAACGCCGGCACGGAGTCCGGCTGCTACGTAACAAGCGGATCCTGTTTCCCGTAGCAGCCGGCCTCCGTGCCGGCGTTCTGGTAGGTATCTGACGGTCTCGGCCAACCACGGGCGTTCGCGCCCGTGTGGCGAGCACTTTGGGCTACCAGGCGGCGCGGTTCTTTCTTATGCAAGAACATATGTAATGGCTATGGGCACATTATGGCGAAGGTGGTCACAATCAACCGTCCGGAAGTCGTGGCTCTCATCGAGGAAGCGGGCCAGCGCCTGACTGGTGGCAACAAGACCGAGGCGGTCGCTTTGGCCATGCGGCGCCTGCTGGACCAGAACGCACGCCCAGGCTGTCTGTTTGGGGCGCATCCGGGCTCAGTGCGGGTTCATGAAGCCGTGGACCTTACCGCACCGGCTCCCGACGTCGAGCCCCGTACCGAAACGTGCCGTCGCCTCAACCCAAAACAATCGGTTGGACTTCTCTGCATCCATAACGATTGCATTGGTCGGTCCGTATTGATCGGTCATAAATCACCCTCACCCTGTCACGGATTGAGAATGACAATGTGCGGGCGTTTTTCTCACCTGCGGATTAGCCCGCAGCCGTAGGGGCGGTTCACGAACCGCCCCTACGCCGAAAACCTGGCAGCGGTATCTCTTTGTAGGGGCGCTTCGTGAAGCGCCCGTGCAGGGTGATGCGGCCGACAAACTCTGAGCAATCACCTTCGCGTCTTCCAACTGCTGTTTTGGGCTCAATCGGCCAGGCGGCGCGCGATTATGATGAAGGCCGAATGCGCGACCATTCGATGCAGTGGGCGCACGCTGAGTCCCTTGACCTGCCAATGGCGCATCAGGGTTTCGAAGCTTTCCACTTCTCCGAAATGCGGACTGTCGTTTAATGCATCCACCGTATCTTTGAGTTGCAGCGCGGTGGGTACGTAACAGACCAGTACGCCGCCGGGGCGCAGGGAGCGGGCGGCGACCGCCATTGCGCGGCCCGGCTCGGCGACATCGAGGAACATGCGATCGACGCCGACCTCTTCGAAGCCTTCATAGAGGTCGCCGATCTTAAGCGTCCACTGCGGCGCTTCACCAAAGTACGCGGCGACGTTGTCGCGCGCCATCTTGGCGAAGTCCTCGCGCAGTTCGTAGGAGATGAGGCGGCCGGCGGGCCCCACTGCGCGCAGCAGGGCGATCGTTAGTGCGCCGGCGCCGATTCCCCCTTCGATGACGGTGGCGCCCGGGAAGACATCGCCCCACAGCAGCATCGGACCGGTGTCTTTCGGATAGATCACTTGCGCCTGACGCGGCAGGTGCGGCACCAGGTCGGCGTAGGTGGGGCGCAGCACCAGAAAAGTTTCGCCCGAACTGAGCTTGACGCGCGAACCTTCGAGCAGGCCCACCAATTCGTCGCCGAGGATATCGCCGCGAATGGTGATCTTGCGTCCGGGCCGCAGCCGCTTCAGATATCGGCGCCCCTTGCGGTCGATGAAAAGAACCGGGTCGTTCTCTTTGAGCGTTGGATCCAAGAGCTAAAGCCTTAGAACTTGGCGGTCCTCCGCGCAACAACAATCCCTTGACTATTGACTGAATCAGCTCTGCCCGTTTACGCTTAAACAGCCCGGCCTGTATCGTAAGATGAACTGGCCGGGTATTTTATTGTAAGAGGGATCGCAATGGCGGAGAAAAAGGCCAAGACCGCGGAGAGCAGGGGGGCTGAGGCGCGCAAGCACGCGTGTCCAAGCTGCAGCGCCGAGACCCGGGTGATATACTACAGCGGTTTCGGCAAGAAAGGATTCTTTTGGGTGTGCGACAAAAACTGCGGCTATAGCGCGCGTACCCGTTAGAAGCATTTTCGGGGCAAATAGGTGGCCAGATCACGCAAGTCAAAATCGAAGGTGGACCTGTACGTCGGCATCACCGAGTCTGACGAGCATGAGGAAGAGGCCGATCTTCCCAAGGACGAGGCGGGCCGGCGCAAGATCAAGCGCCAGTACGAGGAGCTGCTCGGCATCCGAATCGAAAAGCTCAGGGGCCGCATCCTCAATCGCGAACGAATCAACAAGACCATCGAAGGCATCTATTTCATCTGCGACAAGTGCCTGAAGGTCTGTCATTCGCTCGACGACGGCATCGTCGAGGATCCAGCGAACCTGCACAACCTCTGCGGCAAGTGCGGCAAATCGCGCACCGCGGCGGCCTGATTCCCGCCGGAATCCCGCGCTTGCGCGCCAGTTCCGGCGGTGATGGGTGAGGCGCTGTGGCGCCCTGTCCGGGGTTCTTTCCTTTCCTTGTCTAACCGGCTAATTGTCCTTGGTCTGCGGCTGCGCCCCACGGTGTGCCGAGGTCAGAGGTTGCGTGGCCGTTGCCAGGCCACCGCCTTACCGGCGGCTCGGCAGCAGTCGAAGTTGAGGAGCAATGAGGTGCGATGTCATTTCAGCTGATTCGGCCCGACGTTAATATCGATTTTGTCGGCAAGCGGAGGTTTTTTGTTCTGCTATCGACCGCGATTAATATTGCGGCGATCATTTTGCTCCTCAGCAAGGGCCTCAACTACGGGGTTGATTTCAACGGCGGCACGGTGGTCCAGTTGCGGGTCAATCACGCTACTAGCGCCGACGATCTGCGCCGCGCCTTGGCGCCGCTGAACCTGGGTGAGATCACGGTTCAGGACTTCGGCGGCAACGGCCAATACCTGATGCGCTTTGAAAAGCTCAGCAATCTCAAAGGGTTCACGGAGCTACTCGATAACGCGTTGGCCAAGGCCTATGGCCAGAACGTGGTCGAAGTGCTGCGCGTGGAGAGTGTTGGTGCCCGTGTGGGACGGGAGTTGCGCTTCGACGCGATTGCCGCGGTGGCGGCGGCAACCATCTTCATGGGCGCGTTCATCGCTTTGCAGTTTCGTAACGTCAGTTGGAGCTTCGGCGCCGGCGCCGTAATTGCCCTGGTGCACGACATTCTGGTGGTGGTCGGCGCCCTGGTTATCTCGCAATTGCAGTTTGACCTGACCACACTGGCCGCGTTGCTGACCGTTATCGGTTATTCGGTTCACGACACGATTATCGTTTCCGACCGCATTCGTGAGGACGCGCTCAAGCGCCGGCGCGAGGCGCTGCCAGAGATCATGAACCGGGCCATCAACGAGACCCTCTCGCGCACTATCCTGACGTCCGGCGTGGCGATCGTAGTGTTGATCGCGTTACTGGCGCTGGGTGGACCGATTTTGCGCCCCTCCGCCTTCACCTTGTTGGTTGGATTCATAACCGGCACGTACTCTTCGATCTACATCGCGGGCCCGGTGGTGCTGTTCTGGGAGCGGCGAGTCAAGATTAAGGCCCTTCCGCGCGCCGCCTAGTCTCGGCGCACGATGATGTTAGATAATGGCGGGCAGGGACGCCCGCCCCACTGGCAGCGACACCCGCTCCACTGAGATGGCAGATGGCTGACCCACTTCTGCTTAATACCGCGCGTGGCGCCTATCGGCTAAGCGCGGTCGAGCAAACCGCGGCCGGCGGCGGCGCGTGGGTGCTGACGCTGTCGGCTGAGCACGCAGGGGGGCTGGAAAAGTTCGCCTTCCGCTGCCATATCGCCGCTGAATTGCTGGAAAAAGCCGCAATCTCGGATTCGACGGCGGCCTGCGCACGCATTGCCGGCTGGCTGGAGGGGCATTTTGAGCAGGTCCGCGAGGCCGCTCTCAAGTCGATCCGATCCGAGCGCCGGCTGGCCGAGATTGAGTTCGACCAAGGCAATCCGGGTCCTTTTTAGCGATCTAGATCATTACCCCAGCTTGTATCGCGTTCAGACCCGACTTACCTTTCCTAATGGACAGACGGATTGCGATGCCGCGGTTGGGGTCACTACGCCGACTCTGACTAGTGGGTCAGGTGCCTCGCTGGATCCAGGTGGATGCGGGCAATTTGTCTTTGTTCTGATTGATAAAAATCCCATGACACGAAGGTCCGATTCCGTTTGACTCCGAGCCTTTGGATTTATAATATACCTACTAGGTCCACTAATGCGGGATTACCGTATTCCTGGTCTGAGGATAAAGTGATGGTCAAGCTGCCGATATATATGGACAACCACGCGACTACCCCGATGGACCAGCGGGTGCTCGCCGCCATGTTGCCGTACTTCACAGAGAAATTTGGCAATGCCGCCAGCCGCAACCACAGCTTTGGATGGGCAGGCGAAGAGGCGGTGGACAAGGCCCGCGGCCAGATAGCGGCCCTGATTAACGCCAAGCCCAAGGAGATAATCTTCACCAGCGGGGCCACCGAGTCCGACAACCTGGCGATCAAGGGTGTGGTTGAGTTCTACAAGGACAAGGGCAATCACGTCATTACCTGCGTGACCGAACATAAGGCCATCCTGGATAGCTGCAAGGCCTTGGAGCGGGCGGGCAAAGCGACGGTGACGTACCTGCCGGTGGACAATTACGGAATGGTTGACCCGGAGGACGTGCGCCGGGCGATTACGGACAAGACCATCCTTATCACCATCATGGCGGCCAACAACGAGATTGGCACGATTCATCCGATCGCCGAAATCGGCCGGATCGCCAAGGAGAAAGGTATCGTCTTTCACAGCGACGCCACCCAGGGCGTGGGCAAGATTCCGATAGACGTGGAGAAGGCGGGAATCGACCTGCTCTCGGCGAGCGCCCACAAGATGTACGGCCCCAAGGGCATTGGAATTCTCTATGTGCGCTCCAAGGGACCGCGCGTTCGCTTGACCCCGATTATCGACGGCGGCGGGCATGAGCGGGGGTTGCGGTCGGGTACCCTGAACGTTCCGGGAATCGTCGGATTGGGCACGGCGTGCGAAATTTCGGGCCAAGAGATGGAACAGGAGAGCGACCGTCTGCGCAGCCTGCGCGACAAGCTGCAGGCGGGACTTTTCGAGCGCCTGGACGAAGTTTATCTCAATGGTCATCCGACACAGAGGCTGCCGGGAAATCTCAACATCAGTTTCGCTTTTGTTGAGGGCGAATCGCTGCTGATGGGGATCAGGGATGTCGCAGTGAGCTCGGGTTCGGCCTGCACTTCGGCAACGCTGGAGCCATCTTACGTGATTCGGGCGTTGGGAACGGAAGAAGAGTTGGCGCACAGCTCGATTCGTTTCGGATTGGGCCGTTTCAATACGGAGGAGGAAGTCGACTTTGTGGCGCAGCGCGTGACCGATGAGGTCAGGCGATTGCGCGACATGTCCCCCCTCTACGAGATGGCCAAGGAAGGGATTGACCTTAAATCGGTGGAATGGAAGCGCGACTAGCGAGCAGCGCGGAGAACGCGGAACTAATGCTCTTGCATTGAGGTTTTAGGTATTATGGCTTACTCGACCAAGGTTTTGGACCATTACAATAATCCCCGCAACGTGGGCAGCTTTCCCAAGGATGCGGAGGATGTGGGCACCGGCGTGGTTGGCGCACCTGAATGCGGCGACGTGATGAAGCTGCAGCTCAAGATCAGTCCCGAAGGTGTGATCGAGGACGCGCGCTTCAAGACCTTCGGCTGCGGCAGTGCGATCGCCAGTTCCAGCTATGTTACGGAGCTGGTCAAGGGCAAGCGGATTGATGAAGCGATGGCGATCAAGAACAGCGCGATCGTCCAGGAGCTCAATCTGCCGCCGGTGAAGATCCATTGCTCGGTGCTGGCCGAGGACGCGATCAAGGCGGCGATCAAGGACTGGAAGGGCAAGCACGAGCAGCAGGCTGAGACGACGCCGGCAGACAAGGCGGCGCAGGGCTAGAGGAGGCGATTGAATGATCTCGCTGTCCGAAAATGCGGCCGGCAAAATCAAGCAGCTGGTGGTGGAGAAACCGGGTGCGGGGTTGCGGGTTAAGGTGATTGGTGGAGGATGCTCGGGTCTCCAGTACCGGATGGAAGTCGATTGCGCCAAAGAGCGCGACAAGGTCTTTGAGCGCGACGGCGCGCAATTGATCGTCGACAAAAAGAGCTTTCTTTATTTGAACGGGTCCGAACTGGATTACGCCGAAGAGCTGATGTCCTCCGGGTTCAAGCTGGTCAACCCCAACGTCAAACGCTCGTGTGGATGCGGGGAGTCGTTCACGGTATGAGCGGCAGCTCAGTCCTTTGCGATAGCCATGACGCAGGCGCAATGTCCATCGTGTGCGCGGCTTCAGGAGCCGCGCCTGATTTGTTCCGATTGTGGAGCACCCCTGGCGGCGGAGCTTGATTATTTCGCCGCCTTGGGAGTACCCCGGCGCCTTATCCTTGATCCCAGCCAACTCGAAACCCTCTACCACGACTTAGGCCGGCGGGTTCATCCCGATCGTTTCGCCAATAGCCCCGCTCAGATTCGCGCCGTCAGCCTCACCGCCACCGCGTTGCTGACGCGGGCATTCCGTACGTTGCGTGATCCGGTGGGCCGAGCGCTCTACTGGTTGGAATTGCACGGGGAAAAGCTGGCAAGCGACAACAAAAAGGTCGCGCCCGAATTGGCCGAACTGATTTTCGAAGTACAGGAGACGCTGTCGGAATTGCGTGACGCCGATTTCAACGGTGGGGACGAAAAGGAGATCCTCCGCGCGCAAATCGCTGCGAGCAAGCAGGGTATCGACGCCTCGCTGAAGGAAGCACTGGCCGAGTTGGAGCTTAATTTCACGCGCTGGGATTCGGGGGTAAACCATGACCCCGGTCTGATCGTCCAACTTAAAGCGATCCTGTCGCGTATCGCCTATCTGCGGACCCTGGCCAGGGACATCGACTGCGCACTGGATCAACACTATTTGAGATAACTTTGAGACAAAATTGTCTCAAAATGGGTCATATTATGGCACTGATTTTCGGCATCGACCTGGGTACCACTAATAGTCTCATCGCCGTCATCGAAGATGGGTGCCCCAGGGTCCTCGCCGATCCGAAGTCGGGTGACACGATGCTGCCTTCGGTCGTTGCCTTGCTGCCAGGCGGCAAGGTTGAAGTAGGCAAGGCGGCAATCGAGCTGGAGCCCCATTTGAACGTGGAACGGGACGGCCGGGTCAGTCCGGCGGGTCTGCATGGTGATAACCAGGGTGTCGTGGTGCGTTCAATCAAGCGCTATATGGGCCTGGGTGGCGAAGAGGTGGCTGCGGAAGACCGCCATCGATATGCTTTTGCCGACTTCTCCGGCCCGGTGGTGCGCTTTCAAGTTGGGCAACGGAACTACACACCGCCACAAATTTCGGCAGAAATACTGCGCACCCTCAAGACTTGGGGCGAGGCAGCCACCGGGGAGCCGGTGGAGCGAGTCGTCATTACGGTTCCCGCTTATTTCAATGATGGGCAGCGTCAAGCGACCAAAGACGCCGGTCGATTGGCGAGTTTGGAGGTGCTCAGACTGGTCAACGAGCCGACCGCGGCCTCCCTGGCATACGGTTTGCCTTCTTTAGCGACTGGACGGGTGGCGGTGTATGACTTCGGTGGCGGTACCTTCGACATCTCCATCCTGAACATCAAAGAAGGAATTTTTGAGGTTTTGGCGACTAGCGGCGACACCCACCTGGGGGGCGACGACATTGATTTGGCAGTGGTCAACCTGATGCTCGAGCAGTTACCTGAAGGCCTCAGGCGTGACCGCCAGGTGTGGAACTCTGCTCGCCAAGTAGCGGAGGAGGCGAAGAAACGCCTCACGATGGAGACGGCGACGGAGCTTGATTTGCGGTTGCCTCAAGGCAGGATTTCATGCCGGCTGAGCCGCGATGAACTGGAGCGGCTGGCCCAGGGGCTGGTGTCCCGCACGACGGAATGCTGCGCCAGGGCGCTGAAGGACGCTGGCCTGACCCCGTCTGACATCGACGCCGTGGTGCTGGTTGGCGGCTCGACCCGGATGCCGCTGGTGCTGCGGCGGGTTGAGGAGTTTTTCGGCCGCGAACCATTGTGCTCGCTGAACCCTGACCAAGTAGTGGCGCTGGGTGCGGCAGTGCAATCTGGCGTGTTAATGGGCAAGAGCGGCGATATGCTGCTGCTCGACGTGGTGCCGCTGTCGTTGGGGATCGAGAGCATGGGTGGAGTGATGGAACGCCTGATCCATCGCAACACCACTATCCCCACCAGCGCCCGTGAACGGTTTACTAACGCGGTGGACAACCAGACCCATGTGGATATCCATGTGCTCCAAGGGGAGCGCGAACTGGCCAAAGACTGCCGAAGTCTGGCACGGTTCAAATTGGGACCGATCGAGCCGCAGCCGGCGGGGATGGCGCGGATCGAGGTGACATTCCTGGTCGATGCAAACGGGATACTCAACGTCACCGCGCGCGACGAGCGGACCGGGCGGGAGCATTCGGTGGACGTCAAGCCGAGCTATGGGCTGACGGACGAGGAAATCGAGCGAATGCTGGAAGAGGCAATTGACCTGGGGGAGGAGGATCTCGATCAGCGTTTGCTGATTGCGGCGCGCAACGACGCCGAGCAAATCCTGGGCGCGCTCAGCAAGCAATTGAAGGAGTATGGGGGCCTGGTGAGCGCGCAGGAGCGGGACGCTATCGAGTCGCTGGCCGCGCGCCTGAATACGGCGCGTGAGGGGAGCGACCGTGAACTGATGGTGAAATTAGTGGATGAACTGAACGAAGCCACCACCCCGTTCGCCCATCGCATCATGGAGCAAGCGATCAAGCTGGCACTGGAGAAAAGAAGCGTGGAAGAGGTCTCCTGACCGTTCGGTTTTTTACGATGGTGCACTGAGCGGAACAAGCGCTGAGCGGAACGAGGAAGGAAGGAAACGAACCATGGGTCTTAAATGGGATCAGGCGGAAGACATCGCCGAGGTGCTGGCTGAAAACCATCCTGGTCTCAATCCGCTGGACGCGCGGTTTACCGACCTGCGTCAGTGGGTGGTTGATTGCGATGAGTTCGACGATGATCCCGCCGCCTCCAGCGAGAGCAAGCTGGAGGCCATCCAGATGGCTTGGCACGAGATCTATAAAGAGCGCAATGAGGATTGACCGCAACGAGGACTGAACGAATTTGACGAGCGGGGTTGAATATCAAATGGCCGCTAAGCGTCTAAATGAGGAAATTGAGGTGGTGGGTGACTCGAGTCAGCCAGCGAGAGGTCAAAAGGAAGTGACAATGCAAGAGAAAGAAACTCTGGATGAACGGCTGCCGAGCCTGTTCGAGCCCGATACGCTGTTGCCCATTCAATACTTCGAGGCGATGCGCCGCAAACATGTGCTCGAGGGTGAGAAGCGGCTGATCCTCAGTGTATTGGAGGACGGGATCGAGTGTTTCATGAAGTATGTGGACGCGTCCACGAGCAAGGGGCAGAGGCTGTTTCGCGACGCCGAGGAATGGATCAATCTGCACGATAAGCGGTGGATTTTTTCCTTCGATAACGTCTGCGACATGCTCGACATCAATCCTGATTACATGCGGCGCGGTCTGCACGAATGGAAGCAAAAGAAACTGGCGCAACTGGCCGCGATAAAGGCGCAACCGGCACAGCCTTCGGCGGACAAGCCGCACCATGCTGATCGGCCCGGCCAGCGCAAATCTGAAATCGCTCCGCTGGGCCGGCATCTGCACCTCCACAAAGTGCACGCCTGACGCGCAGCCGAAAAATCATAATTTGAACAAGGGCGGCCTGATGATTCGGGCCGCCTTTTTTATTATCGTCGTAACGTTTGTTTCGATCCGATTTTGCAATGCCGCTTAGGACCAAAATCGAATGCCCCGCCTGCCATCAGGATTTGGTGGTGAAACGCGGCGGAAAATGTCCCAACTGCGGGATTCCCATTACCGCGCATGTGGCGCGCGTGCGCGCCCGCGAACGGCGCATCGAGCAGGTGGTCGCGATCATCGGCTCGCTGCTGGTGTTGGCCCTGTTCCTCACCACAACCGGCGTCAGCCTGGGTCTAATCGAAGGGACAGCGGTCTATGCCGCGGTCGGCGCTGTGATGTTCTTTTTGGCCCGCAAAACCTTCAGCTAGAAACCCAAACCTGGCCTTAACATTAGCCGCTCGGGTTGTACACGTTTGTCCTCCGATTGACGTCACAAGATCGGTAGAAAAGATAGCGTCGGTTTGAGGTAAAACGAATTTCACCCGGCGATACCTGAACTGCGGGCTCATGATTTCGGCTCGGCCAAAGTTACATACATGCATGGACAATTCAGAGCATATGGCCGCAAGATTTGTGATTTTCCTCTGGCACGGCCGATGCTCATTGATTAAAGGGCTGAAGGAGAACCCGATGAAGGCGATGATTTACGGACTTTTAGCTTTGGTGGTTGCCTTGGTGGTGCTGGCGATGCCGATGAAGGCGATGGCGCGCGACCATGACGGTTGGCATCACGACCACGGCAATCATTGGGGCTGGTATAAACACCATGGGGGATATGGTTACCGCGGATATGGATACCACCATCATGACCATGACTGGTACGAGCACCACGGTTATGGAGGCTATGCCTACGGATACGGCGGCTATCCTGAGAACATGGTGTGTGACTACGACGGCGATGACTGCCGTCCAGTGCCATTGATGACCGTGCCATGGGGCTATCCTTGGTAAGCGGGCTGGCCGGAGTAACCTGAAAAAGCAGCGGGCGTGAGTCCAGCTTGTCGTAAAGGCGCGAGCTTCCCGGCTCGCGCCACATTTAAAAATCGTGATCGCATACCCATAGCTACTGGCACGTCGGCCGAAAATTCGGCATTGATGTGGCATGAGAGAAACAATCCGTCTTCTGATCGCCGTGTCGATGGTATTGCTGTCGACGGTGCCCGCCGCCGCGCAAACCGCCACGGCTCCAGCCGCGGCCCAAAGTGCCACGACCGCCACCGAGCTGCCCAGCAACTTCAATCTCGGCCAGTACAAGATCGCATTGACCCGGTACTATGAATCGGGCCAGTACGAGCGCGACGTTGCGGCGGCGGTCGGTAAGGCCGCCGCTTACCTGACGGCGCAGGCAAATCGCAAAGGCAAGTTGGCTATCGTGTTGGACATTGACGAGACCGCGCTCTCCAACTGGCCGGTCATCAAGGCCGACGATTTCGGATTTATTCCGCAGGGTCCATGCGACTTGTCTCCGAGCGATTATCCACAGGGGGCGTGCGGCTGGATGGTCTGGATCAGTCAGGCACGTAACAAACCAATCCTGCCGACGCTTGAGCTGTACCGTCTGGCGCGTAAAGAGGGGATGGCGGTCTTTTTCATCACTGGACGGCCCGGCTCGTTGCGCGCCCCGACTGAGCGCAATCTGCGCGCGGCGGGATATGACAAATGGAACGATCTGATGATGAAGACCGCCGGTTATCGGACGGAATCAGTCATCAAGTTCAAGTCCTCGTCGCGCGCCACAATCGTGCGGCAGGGATATACGATCGTGCTGAACATGGGCGACCAGGAAAGCGATCTAGCCGGCGGCTACGCCGAGCGCACCTTCAAGGTGCCCGATCCCTTTTATTATATTCCCTGAAGACGTGTGACTCTGTTCTCCGCGTGTAGCTCCTGGCAAGTGCTGGAGAGTATAGCCGTATGCGTTAGCAGCAGTGCTAGGATTGCGGAGAGCCGAATCCGTTTTAGCTGAGCCCTTATATGTCCGCAACTGATGCGCGCAGCCTGGTCGAAATCCAGGATCTTACCAAGACCTACGGCGCCTTTGAGGCCGTTAAGAACCTTAATCTGTCGGTGGGTCGCGCCCAACTCTTCGCACTGCTCGGCCCCAATGGAGCGGGCAAAACCACCACTATCCGGATGCTCATGGGCATTTTGGCTCCAACTTCCGGTTGGGCGAGAATCGACGGTCTGGATTGTTTTAGGGATCGCGTCGAGGTCAAGCGCCGGGTCGGATATCTGCCTGATGAGCCCGTCTTCTATGACTATCTGCGCGGCAGCGAGATCATCCGTTTTTCCGGAGAGATGCACGGGCTGAGCCGTAGCGAAATAGACCGCGGGCGCAGGCGCTGGTGGAACAGTTGGAACTCGGCGACGCGCTGCAGGAATTTGCCGCCAATTACTCCAGGGGGATGAAGAAAAAGCTCGCCCTGACCTGCGCGATGCTCCATGATCCAGTCCTGCTGCTTCTTGACGAGCCGACCAATGGATTAGATCCGTTCGCGACCCGGGCACTGCACGCCATACTCCAGGCGAAGGCGGCCGAGGGCAGGACCATCTTCTTCAGTACCCATCTCCTTGATCAGGCCGAAAAACTCTGCACACAAATCGCGATCCTGGCGCGGGGCCGACTGGTGGCGCATGGCACATTGGCCGAGTTGCGCGCGCGCCTGGCGACTGACAGCTCACTGGAAGAAATCTTTTTCTCTTTGGCGGGCGACCCCGCCGGCGTGACCGAGGCGTGAATTCCTGCCGGCTTCCGAGCACACTCCGTGCGGTCTGGATCATCGGACGTTTGGCCGTCCGCCGTCAGATTAGTCGCTGGCAGAGCGTGCGCTTGCGGCGCAAGACGAAAGGCAGCAAGGCGCAGCGTTCAGGCACACCGACGAAGTCTGGACGCCGGTCCATTTTTGGTGTCTGCCTCTTTCTTCTGATGGTCTTTTCCGGATTCATGGTCGGCTCAAGTGGAATAGCACGAATCTCGGCGGCGGTGCAGAACGTTCCTGAACCCCACGACAAGCTTGCCGTTGGTTCTTACACCTATGCCAGGCTGATCGAAGCCGATAAGGCCCTGCAGCAGATAAAAAGACTGCACGATCCCGCTGAGCGCAAGAAATACGAGGGCATGTGGAATCGCCATCTCGATCAACTCTTTACCTTTGAGGTTCGACAGGGAGCTTTCTCTGAAGACGAAGAGAACGTTCGCTTAATCCGGATGCGCCAGACCTTTTCCGCACAGGGCGCGTCCGGTTTCACCGGCGCGAGGATGGACTTGTTTGTTTCAGCGGCGACCTCGCCACGCGGGCGGGAGGCAAGATCCATCTTTTACCGATCGCTGAGCCGGCTTTTTGCGTTATGGATACCGATGATCGTTTTTTTGTCCCTGGGGATGAACAACAAGGATCTGGGCCAGGTGGAATGGAGCTTTGAGTGGCTCTATACCTTTCCGGTTTCCGCGCGCGCACTGTTCGTATCCAAGCTGTTCGTTTATTCCTTGTTGGATCAATTCGTCTGGTGGCTTTTGTTCCCCTTTGCTGTGCTCATATTTGTTGCCGGCGGGTCTGGCTACGCAGCGGTCCCGTTGGGATTTGCCACCACGCTTTACCTGGCGATCCCGGCTGGATGCATATGCACTGTCGTTGAGGTCGGGCTGCGTAACTGCGTAAATTCCTCAGCATTGACCGGCTCAAGAATATGCAGGCACTGTTCACCGTCCTCGGAACAGTTTGCCTGCTGATTTTCTATGCCTGCTTGTTTTCCCCTCCGATCGCCAGCTTCCTGGTGCATCGGGCGGCCTCAATGCCGGAGCTGTTGACCTGGAACCCCTCCTCCTTGCCGCTAATACTTGAGACTCCGGGCCTTAGTGGATGGCAGCGTCAATTGATCGAGCTGGAAATGCTCGGAGGAATTCTCGCCACGGTCTTTTTCGCCGTGCGCGCAAGCGAATGGTTGACGCGCGACGGGCTGATAAAGGCAGGCGGGCCTTATCAAGGGGGCAGATCACTGGGGCAAGATCGCATTCATGATACCTGGCTTAGGGGAATCGGCGCTCAGGAAATGCTGCTTCTGCGTCGAGATCGAAATTTACTGGTGCAGGTGTTAGTCGTTCCGCTGCTGGTTCCCGCTTATTATTTGCTCATTGATGCGCATCTGCGCTCCGCACTTACGGGCAATTTTCGCCGCGCCGCGATGGTGGCCTTTGTCGTCGGAGCCTATTCATTTATCCACAGCGCCTTGCCGCTTTTGAGCCGGGAAGATAAGACGCTGTGGCTGTTACTCTCGTTTCCGCGCAGCCTGGTTTCGATGCTGCTGAACAAGGCGATGTTTTGGGCCGTGGTTGGCCTGCTCTATGGCGGCACCGTTTTAGTCCTGCTGATTCATTTCAGCCCGCATTTGCATGTCACTTCATGGGGCTATGTCTTAATGACATTTTATGGAATCGCGCTCTACGCTTTCATCGCTTCCGGGGTGGGCGTTCTGGCGACCGACGTACTAGAGACCGAGCGGCCAGCGCAAATGAGAGTCAGCATGGTGTACCTCTACCTAGTGCTGACGGCAATGTACGCCAACATTTTTTATTCGGCGTCGTTGTGGACCAGCTTGGGACAACTGGTACTTTCCACTCTCCTTGCGTTTGCCTTGTGGCAGAAGGTCAAGGACGTGGCTTCCTATCTGCTTGACCCTACACAGTCACCGCCGCGCACGATTAGTCTGGCGGACGGCATGATTGCCGCGCTGGTTTTCTTTGTCGCGCAACCCCTGGCGCTGATGCTTTTGCAGCACACATCGTCGATATCTTTGACCGCGCAAATCACTATCGCCTACATGATCGCGGGGCTGATTGTCGGCGCCGCCGTGCTGGTCATTTTTTGGCTGCAACGGGTTCCCGATCTGTGGAAGCAGATAGGCCTGGTCCCCACCGACGATGAGGGACGGCGGCTCCCTGCTGCGCGTGGTCTGATTCAGGGCGCAATATGGGGCGGAGCCGCCGCGCTTGGTGCTTACGCTTATCTTCACGCCCTGGGCTGGTTTCCCCAATGGCAGGTGTGGAAGCAGGACGCGGAGCTGAGTTCATTCCTCACCCGCGCCGATCAGCCACTTTGGATTTGCGTGCTATTGATTGTCGCGGCGCCGCTGGCTGAAGAATTTCTGTTTCGCGCCCTGGTTTTTCAGGGTTTGCGCCGCACCACGGGCCCGCTGCTGGCAATTTTAGGCAGCGCCGCGCTGTTCGCGCTGGTGCATCCGCCAATCGCAGTGATACCCGTCTTCGGTTTGGGGATCGCCGCGGCCATCAGCTTCAACAACTCAGGGTTTCTGTTGGCCCCCATCCTCACCCACGCGGTCTACAACGGCTGCGTGCTGCTCTTCAACCGGTTATAGATTCTCGGTGGAATCGGTCCTGCCCGGTCGCTCCGGCAGCATGAAAAGCCTCAGAGTGGCGAATGTCGATCTCTTTGGCCAAGGCAAAGCGCGGGTGAGTCGTTAGGGTGCACCACATGTCCGTTACCGACACACAAAGAATTGAGTATGGGGGCAAATGGTGCTGCTGTTCGTGCAAAGGATGCACGCAATCGCCTCGCTGTTAATTTTTGACAGCCTTTACTGTTTAAGTTTTGGTTTGAAAGTGACGTCATTAATCGGTGACGTAGAGATGGCTGCCAAGGTATCCTCCCACCGTATTGCAGGCCCAGTTACTATTGGGCAACAGACAGTTGAACTTAATATGCGACCTCTGGGATAAGCGGGATGGATAGCGACACCGCGGCATGGCATTTGCTCAATTGCCACATGACACATCTGTGTGGACGTTCTGGTGCAAAAACTGATGAACCGAGCGACTGGGCAACTTGAGGTGTTAGGCGCGTGGCTTCGCAATTCCCGAGCGGCGACCATTGCCGCAGTGATAACGTTGAGCGCCCTGCCCGTGGTGGCTATCGGTGCCGCAGCTTATTACTCGGCCGAGCGGACTCTGACCAATCAAATCAGCGAGGATAATCTCGAGCAAACTCGCGCAATCCGCCAGAGCATCGAAGGTTATATGAGCGAGCGGACGCATGATGTTATGGCGCTGGCGGCGACCGATCTGCTAGCCCAACCGCTTGCGAGCAAGAGCGCGAAGACGGCAGCGCTGGCCGGTTTTCTAGGCGTCTATGGGATTTATAAACGGGTAAGCATCTGGGACGCCGAAGGCAAAATGGTCACACAATCCGGCGGGCCGGGCCCGGGCGGACAGTATGTTGGGCGAGTGCTCAAGGCCGGCGGCACGATGACTTTCGCAGAGTTTTCCCGATCGTTAGGCCTAATGGTGGTCCACCTGGTAAGCGCGATCAAGGGGCCTGACAGCGACCGTCCGGTAGGTGCGGTCAGCGCCGATTTGCCGGTCAGCGAGATTTGGAGATTTTTGCAGTCGATAGACAGCACCGACGACGAGTACGTCATCACCGATGGTACTGGAAGGATTTTTCTTGCCAGTGAGCCGGCGGACGTGGGTAAACCTCTAGCGGGAGTCTTTCCCGCGCTCAGGCCATTAATTGCGGCGAATAAGATCGGCACCATGGTGGTGCAAAGCTCGATCAGTGGCGAGCGCTGCCTGGTTGCGTACGTTCCCGGCACTGAGTCGAAAAATTCGCACGATGTTCAATGGCGATATGTGGTCGGAACGCGGCTGGCCATCGCCTACGCACCGCAGCGCCGCCTGCTTGGGATTGTAGTGCTTGGCACGCTGATCACGGCGGTGCTGGCTGGAATGACATCGATGTTGATCACCCGTCAAGCCACCCGCAGCCTGGTCGCCGAGATCGAGGACCGCAAGGAGATTGAGCGCCGTTTGGCGCAAGCGCGCGACCTGGCTTTGGAGACCGCGCGCCTTAAGTCGGAATTTCTAGCCAACATGAGCCACGAAATCCGCACCCCGCTCAACGGCATCATCGGGATGAGCGGCCTGTTGATGGATACCCAGTTGAACGCGGATCAACGTGAGTTTGCCCAGTTGATCGACAGCAGCGCCGATTCATTGCTGGCGATTGTCAACGATATTCTGGATTTCTCCAAGATCGCGGCCGGCAAGCTGGTGTTCGAAGACATCGATTTCGAGCTGGCGCTGGTGGTTGAAGGCGCGGTGGACCTGCTGGCCGAGCGGGCGCACCGAAAGGGTGTCGAGCTGGCGCTGGCGATCGATATCGACGTGCCCCGCTTTCTACGTGGGGATGGGCCCGCCTGCGGCAGGTGCTTACCAACCTGGTGGTTAACGCGGTGAAGTTCACCGAACAGGGCGAAGTGGTGGTGAGAGTCGGGATGGTCAGTGCGACCGATCGTGAGGTGGTTGTACTCTTTCAAGTAACCGATACCGGCATCGGCATCGACAAGGAGGCGCAGGCGCGCCTGTTCGAAGCGTTTTCGCAGGCCGACAGTTCAACCACGCGCAAGTATGGCGGCACCGGCCTTGGCCTTGCCATAGCGGAGCAACTGGTGGAGCGAATGGGTGGGAAGATCGAAATCAAAAGCGCGTTGGGCAAAGGCTCGACTTTCCAATTTACCGCCCACTTTGGCCGCTCGACCCACACCAGCGCCGCGCTTTCGGGACGCAATGATCTGAGCGGCATGCGGGTACTGGTGGTTGACGATAATGCCACCAACTGTCAAATCGTGCAGCGTCAACTTGCCGGCTGGGGAATCGTGAGCCATACCGTTGCCAGTGCCGCGCAGGCGCTGACTGCGCTGCGCGATCACGCCGGCGGTCTGCGCTATGACATCGCGATCATCGACCTGGAGATGCCGGGGATGGATGGTTTGATGCTCGCGCGACTGGTCAAGACCGACCCCGCGATCTCGGCCACCCGGCTCCTGATGATGTCCTCGCGTGGTGGACGCACCGACGTCGACGAGCAATCAGCTCATGTCGATGGGTGGCTGATCAAGCCAGTCAAGCAAGCCCAACTCTTCCGGGCGCTGGCGGACCTTTGCAGCACGGAATCGACCGAGAGTCTGCCTGCTCAGCCCCTTACGGTATCAGCGGAAGACTCACGCATCAGAGAGATGCGGCGCGAAGTCCGTATTTTGATCGCTGAAGACAATCCCATTTCTCAAAAAGTAGCAATGCGCCAACTGCAAAAGCTCGGTTACAGCCCCGACGTCGCGGTCAACGGCAAGGCGGCGCTCGAAGCTTTGGCGCGTACGTTCTATTCAATCGTGTTGATGGATTGCCAGATGCCTGAGCTCGACGGATACGAGGCGACAATTGAATTGCGCCGCCGCGAGTCCGGTCGCCGCCGCCACATCGTAATCGCGATGACTGCCAACGCGTTGCAAGGCGATCGTGAGAAATGCCTTGCCGCCGGCATGGACGACTACATCACCAAACCGGTCAAGGTCGAGGAAGTCGGTGCGGTGCTTGATCGATGGCTGCCCCAGGCGGCGGAACTGGCGTCCTCGGAAACGAAGGAGACCCGCAGAGGTGCCGCTACATCGCCGGCGTCTGTCTGAAGCAATCGTTTTCGAGCTGGTTTAAGGTGTTTTGCCGGTTTCCCGCTCGTCCTGATGACAATGAAAGTATTTTGAATTTCTCCCGACATGCCGGCGGTTTGCAACACCGCCAATCGTCAACCTCCGCCCGCATAGCATTGGCGGGTGCGATCGGTGTTGGCTTCGCGCTGCTGATGGTTCAACGCCTCCAGCGCGCGGACGCCGCGGAACCCGACCTGATGCAAACCCTGGTGGCCGAAGACGCCACGCTCAACAACAACTTGATGCCGTTGGCTGCGGATTGGGATAAAAGTCGCGAAGGCCGGCACACGGCATGGGGTTTCGGCCTCGAAAAGCAGTTGAGCGAACGTCTTGGGATGACAATCGATGGCCAATACGACTTCTGGTCGCCGCGCGAGCAGCAGAGCGGCACGGGCTTTGGCAACGTCGACCTCCAGCTCAAGTATGTGTTCCTGAAATTGCCCGAGGAGGATTTTGCTTTCGCGCTCGCTCCAGCCCTATCATTGCCCACCAATTCGCACCTAGGCGCCGACCCCATTTATGTGGAGGCGGATATCACGCTTGCCTGGGGCGGCCGGCTGGGACAATTGCCCAACGTCGGCTTGACGGGATATCTGCGCGCACTGGAAATCCAGGGTGATCTGGGTTACTCCCGTTTATTCGACAGCAAAGGCTCGGGCCAATTTTTCTTCGACCCGGTCCTCGACTACTCGATGCCCTATCTGAACTACGCCACTGCCGGGACGGTGTCGGTATGGCTGCGATATTTCTGTCCATTCATCGAATTAAACCTGGATCAGCCGGTCGGTAGCGGAGACGGCCGGCCTTCAGACCTGTTTCTCATGCCTGGCCTCGCACTTTTGGCCGAGACTTATCAAGCTAGCGTGGGTACGCAGATTGCGCTCAATCATGGGACCGCGCGCGACGAGCAGGTTGCCGTGGTGGCTTCGATACTAATTTTTATGGATGTAATTGATCCGCGGTTCGCGTGGACCCCGTTCTGAATGCTCCGCCGACTTCAGCCGCGTCCGGTCGCGCCACAGAATGCCGACTGATTTCGACTAGGGCGCAAACTTGTTCAGGCCGGAGACGGCAGGTTCAGAACTTCCGCCAAATGAAGCGCGCGGCGACCGTCACAGAAATGTGCGATCTGAGAGCGGCAGGAAAAGCCGTCGCTGATGATGATGGTCTGCGGATTGGCGGCGCGAACGGCTGGCAGTAGCACGCGCTCGCCCACCGCTCGCGATACCTCGAAGTGATCCGCGTCGTAGCCGAACGCACCCGCCATCCCGCAGCATCCTGAGTCGGGGAGTTGCAATTCGAGACCTGAAATGCGTTTGAGAATCGTGATCTCGTTGTCCAGACCCGCAATTGCTTTCTGATGGCAATGGCCATGGAGCAGGGCGGTGCGGCCAGACAAAGCGGGGAGGGCGAATTCACCCACCTCACGCGCCAGGAACTCATCGAACATTAACGATGATCGCGCCAGCTTTGCGGCCCGCGGATCGTTCGGAAACAGGCCCGGCAATTCGTCGCGAAAGGTGAGCAGGCAACTGGGCTCCAATCCGACGATGGTTTTGCCCGCGTTAACCATCGGACTGAGCGTGTCCATCACGCGCGCAAGCCAATGCCGCGCCGTATCGAGCATCCCCTGATCGAACAGCGGCCGCCCGCAACACAGATCGACGTCGGGGATTTCGACCTCAAAGCCCGCGCGCTGCAAGACCTCCACCGCGGCGCGCGCCACCTGCGGCTCGAAAAAGTTTGTAAAGGTGTCGGGGAACAGTACCACGGTGCGCCCGTGCCTCACGGAGGGTCCCGGCCGACGAAACCATGAGCGGAACGATTGCGTAGCGAACGCGGGCAGCGTGCGCTCGGGATGAATACCGAAATGGGTATGCAGCAGGTTCTTTACGCCCTGCGATTTCATTAGCCAGTTCGCCAGGCGCGGCGTGAATTGCACGAGCATTGCGGCCTGATGGATGCGGCCAAAAAGATGCGCGGAGGGCGGCCTGCGATTGCGCTGGTAATAATGCGACAGGAACTCCGCTTTGTAGGTGGCCATATCAACGCCCGCGGGGCATTCCCGCTTGCATCCCTTGCAGGCCAGGCACAAGTCGAGCGCGTCATGGACGACGCTATCGGCCTCGCCTCCGGCCAGGAAATCTCCCGTCAGGGCTTCGTAGAGCAGATGGGCGCGGCCGCGCGTGGAATGGGCCTCTTCGCGCGTCGCCATGTAGGACGGGCACATCGTGCCGCCTTCCAGGTGGCGGCATTTGCCGATCCCGACGCATCGCGAGGCCGCGCCGCCAAAGCCCTGGTCAGCGCTGAAATCGAAATGGGTATGGATTGGGCGTGCCGGCGCGGTCGCGCGCAAGTTGGCGTCCAACGCATCGGGCGCCACAATCACGCCCGGATTCATCCGGTTGCCGGGATCGAAGATACGTTTGAATTCGGCAAACGCCTCGATCAGCTGCGGCTCGAAAATTTTAGGCAGCAGTTCCGAGCGCGCCCGCCCGTCGCCATGCTCGCCCGACAACGAACCGCCAAACTCGGCCACCAGGTCGGCGATGTCCACCATCGCGGAACGAAAGCGTTGCACTCCGTTCGGGTTTGAGAAATCGAAATTGATCCGGCAATGGACGCATCCGTCGCCGAAATGTCCGTAAAAGGTGGCGGCTTCCAGGTGATGGCGGTCGAGCAGGGCGGTGAAGCGGCGCAGGAAGCCGCCCAGTTTCGCGGGCGCTACCGCGACGTCCTCGGCACCCGGCCAGGTGCGCGGACGCCCCGCTATGACGGCGCTGGCGCCCTGACCTGATTCACGCAACTCCCAGACCGCCTTCTGCTCGCGCTCTTCGCTGAACAGCTTGCAGGCCGCGCGGACCGGCTGATGCTCCGCCTGCGTCGCCAGCTCCGCCGCGCGGCCGCGCGCTTCGTCCGCGGTGTCTGCTCCGAATTCGACCATCAGGTAGCCGCCGCCGGGCGGGAGCATCCGCTCGACGTCGGATGCGCCTGCCTTTATCCGGCAGAACTCGACCAGGCGGTTGTCAAAGCCTTCCAACGCCTGCGGCCGATGCTCCAGGATCCATGGCACCTGGTCGGCTGCTTCAAACATGTCGCGGAATCCCATCATCAGCAAAGCGCGATAGCGCGGCCGCGGCACCAGCCGCACGGTTGCGGACAGCGTCAGCGCCAGCGTGCCCTCCGAACCGGTCAGCGCGCGTGCCAGATTGAAGCCATTTTCTGGCAGAAGCTGGTCCAGGTTGTAGCCCGAGACCCGTCGCGGAATATGGGGAAAGCCGCCGCGTATCCGATCGGCGTGGCGGTCTCGCAGAGCGATCAGCTGGGAGACAATTTCACCGGCCCGTCCACCGCGTGCGACACTGTGAGCGATTTGTTCGTTGTCGTTGGGCCCCAGGCGCATCCGCGTGCCGTCGTAAAGCAACGCGTCGACCTCCAGCAGATTGTCGACGGTCTTTCCATACTGGACCGAATGCGCGCCGCAGGAGTTGTTGCCGATCATACCGCCCAGGCAGCATCGGTCCTTGGTAGTTGGGTCGGGCGCGAATTGAAGGTCGTGTTTGGCGGCGGTGGCGTTGAGCTGACTTAAGACGACGCCGGGTTCGACCACCGCCAGGCTGCGCGCGGGGTCGATCAGGTGGATCGAATTCAGATACTTCGAAAAGTCCAGGACCAGGGCGCGATTACAGGTTTGACCGGCCAGCGAGGTGCCGCCCCCGCGCGGCAAGATCGCCACCTCGTTGTCGCGCGCGAGCCTGGCCGCCACGATCACGTCGCCCTCGTGGCGCGGCACCACCACGCCCAGCGGGATCAGGCGGTAGTTGGACGCATCGGTTGAGTAAAGAGCGCGGCTACCCGCGTCGAATCGGACCTCGCCTTCAACGCGGCGGCGCAGTTCGTCTTGCAGGACAGGGACCGAGATTTTCACCGGTTACCGAATAATTTTCTCCCCCTGAAAGGGGGAGATGGGCGTCGCTGCGACGCCCAGAGAGGGTCATTTCTCAGCGCGCTTCGCGCGATTAGGAATCCGTCAGAGCTATGCGAATCGCATCCAGTACGCCTTCCAACTCGGTGTTTACCTGATTGTTCCAAAACCGTAGGACACTATAGCCCTGCTCAGCAAGATAAGCACGCCGCGATGCATCCTTCCGCTCCCGCTGCTCTTCGAGGTGCTGACTACCATCCAATTCAATCACCAAGCGCCGCTTGGTGCAGCAGAAGTCGGTGAAATATGGGCCTATCGGATGTTGTCGGCGGAATTTGAAGCCCGCAAAGCGCTTGGCCCTGAGCTCTGCCCACAACTTCCGCTCCTCATCGGTAGACTCGGAGCGGAGACGTTGCGCTCGATCGCGCGGAGTTTCGTCCTCGGACATCAATAGAATCGCGCGTAAAAGAACGCGCGCTGACAAAGGACCCTCTCCGGGCGCCGCAGCGGCGGCCATCTCCCCCTTTTCAGGGGGAGAAAGTTGCGCGGTCAGGTTGGGTTGATCGCGATCTTTCCCATCACTTCGTTGCGCTCCATGATGTCCTGGGCCTTGCCCAATTCCTTGAGCGGAAGCACCCTGCCGACCATGGGCTTTATCTGACCGGATTCGACGAAGCGCATCGCGTCGACCAATTCGGCTTTGCTGCCCAGATGGGAGCCCAGGTAGTTCTGCTGCTTGTTCCACAAAAGGCGGATGTCCATGTGGGCGTCGAAGCCGGAGGTCGCGCCGCAGACCACGATGGTGCCGCCCCATTTCAGGCACTGCATCGAGATTGGCCAGGTATCGGCGCCAGTATGCTCGAAGACGATGTCGGCGCGCTTGCCGCCGGTTACCTTGCGGACTTCCTTGAAGACGTCCTGCTTGCTGCGATTGATGACGAACTCCGCCCCCAGTTCGCTGCACATCTTGAGTTTGTCGTCGCCCGAGGCGATAGCGATCGGGCGGGCGCCCGCCAGCTTGGCGACCTGGATCGCCATGATGCCCAGTCCGCCGGCCGCGCCCCAGATTAGCACGAAATCGCCGGCGCGAACCTTGGCCCGCGTTACCAGCATGCGCCAAACGGTGACGAGCACCAGCGGTATCGAGGCGGCTTCCTCGTGGCTGAGCTTGGCCGGCTTGGGCAGGATGTTGACGGCGGGGACCTTGCAGTACTCGGCATGGCCGCCGTCGAGCGGACCGGTTTGGAAGCCCCAGATTTTGAAGTCTTTGCAGAAGAACTCGTTGCCCGCGGTGCAGTTTTCGCATTCGCGGCAGGAGAAGCCGCAGTGCACGATAACTTCCTCACCGACTTTCACGTTCTGCACGCCCGGGCCGACCTCGGCGACTACCCCGGATACGTCCGAGCCGGAAATATGGGGCATGATGATTTCCAATCCGGGCAGCCCCCGCCGCGCCCAAATATCGTTATAGTTGCAGGCCGATGCCTTGACCTGGATGAGGACCTCGTTGTGGCCGGGCTTGGGCTGTGGAGTTTCCTTGTACTGAAGGACCTCGGGGCCGCCGTTTTTGTCGAATATAACCGCCTTCATGTTTTAACCTTCCGCAAAATATTCAGGATCTGCGACTGAAAACCTAACATAGGTAGCGTTTCAGAGCGTCGCGCACAACAGCCAGGCCCGGTCGCCGTTAATTCGACCCCGCCCCGCGCCTTCGCACAGTTGATTGATCCATGGGAATTCCGTAGAAATCAACAACGGTTAAATCGGCGCTTCCATGGTGTTTAGCTGAAGCTATTCGGCGCTATAAGAGGCAACCCGAGAGGCGGCGAGGACTCCAGAGGGCCTCAATTCAGCCTCGCCTGCAATTCTTTCAGGTATCGCAGGATCGAACCGAAGGCCGCATAGTGGTGTAAAATGGCAGTCAGGAAAATCGAGCGGGGACACTACTTCGAAGACTTCGAGGTGGGACACGTGTTCAAGCACCATTGGGGCCGAACCATCAACGAGGGCGACAACTCGCTGTTCACCAGCGTGACCATGAACTTCAACCCGGTCTATTTCAACCGCGAATATGCGCGCACGCTGGGGTACAACGATATCATCGTCAATCACATCCTGGTCCTCAACGTGGTTTTCGGATTGTCGGTGGAAGACCTGAGCGAGCGCGCGATCGCTCATCTTGGGTACGAGAAGGTGAAGTTTCTGGGCACCGTCTATCCTGGTGACACCCTGACCTCGCAGTCCGAGGTCCTGTCCAAGCGGGAAGCGTCACGGCCCGACCGCGGGGTGGTGAAATTCCGCACCACCGGGTTCAATCAGCGCGGCGAGAAGGTGCTCGAATACGAACGACCGGTTTTGATCCGCAAACGCAATCCCGGCCCTGCCAAGGAGTGAAGTACGATGCCCGCGGTAACCCCGGAACATGAAGAAATCCGCCGCTCGGTGCGGGAGTTCGTCGAGCACGAGGTGGTGCCGATCGCCAACGATCTAGACCGGCAGGAAGCCCAGGTGCCCGAACACATCATCCAGAAGATGGCCGAACTGGGCTACTTCGGCATCATCTTTCCCCCCGAAGAGGGCGGGATGGGCCTGGACTACATCTCGATGGCGATCGTGACCGAGGAGTTGTCGCGCGGCTGGCTGTCGGTGGGGTCGGTGATGACCCGCAATCTCATCACCGGCAGCCTGATTCACAACAACGGCACGGCAGAGCAGAAACAAAGCTTCATGCCCCGGATCGCCCGCGGCGAGGTGATGACGGCGGCGGCGTTCACCGAGCCTGACACCGGATCCGACACGGCGTCGCTCAAGCTGCGCGCGGTCAAGCATGGCGACGGCTACCTGCTCAAGGGCGCCAAGATGTGGTGCACGTTCGCCAACCGCGCCAACATCCTGACTATCATGACGCGCACCGACCCCGACGTGTCGAAGAAACACCGGGGTCTGTCGCTGATGCTATTCGAAAAGACCCCCGGCGACGATTTCGCACCGCCCCATCTGACCGGTTCGAAGATACCGACGATCGGGTATCACGGCATGAACAGCTACGCGCTGTCCTTCGACGACGCCTTTGTGCCGGCGGCCAATCTGATCGGCGCCAAGGAAGGGCAGGGCTTCTACCAGTTGATGAACACCTACGAAGCGGCCCGCATCCAGACCGCGGCGCGCGGCGTGGGTGTGGCGCAGGCCGCCTACGAACACGCGGTGAAGTACGCCAAGGAGCGGACCCAGTTCGGCGTTCCGATCGGCAATCACCAGGTGATCCGGCATAAGCTCGCCCATATGGCGGTGGAGATTGAAGCGGCGCGCCAGTTGGCGTACTTCGCGGCGTCCCAGAAGGACACCGGCAAGCGATCCGATTACGAGGCGGGACTGGCCAAGGTGTTCGCCGCCGAGATGGCGGAGCGGGTCACGCGGGAGGCGATGCAGGTCCACGGCGGGTATGGCTATTCGATGGAGTTCAACGCGCAGCGTTTCTGGCGCGACGCGCGGGTGCTGTCGATCTTCGAGGGGACCAGCGAAATCCAGCTCGAAGTCATCGGCCGGCGGATTATGGAGCAGTAAGAGTTAGATGAGTATCACCAGCGACGGCAGCTACTTTGAGGATTTCACCGTGGGCGACACGCTGGTCCATCAGCGCGGGCGCACGATTACCGAAAACGACAATCACATGTTCACCTCGCTGGTGATGAACACCGCCGAACTCCATTTCAACCAGCATCTGATGGACCGTGAGCCCGACACCTACTTCAGCGGCAGACGCGTCGTTTACGGCGGCGTGGTGCTGGCGTTCGTGGTGGGGCTGGCCTCCGAGGACACCAGCGAGAACGCCATTGCCGAGTTGGAGATGGACAACGGGCGCCATACCAACCCGGTCTTTCACGGCGATACGGTTTACGCGGAATCCACCGTTTTGGAAAAACGCGACGCACACCGGCCCGACGCCGGAGTGGTGAAGTTCAAGCTGGTTGGCAAGCGGCCCGACGGTATGGTGGTGGTTGAAATCGAGCGCTCGGTGCTGATCAAGCGCAAATCCTATTTTCTCAAAAACTCCTGAGAGGTTTAGAGCATGTTTGTCCTCGACGGCGGCAAGCGCCTTGTGATTCCCCGAACCGAGCTGACCTATCCGGGCCATAACCTGAAGCTCCATCAGAACGCGGCCGACCCGGTCAAAGCGCCGGTCGACCATGTGATGGCGGACTTCGAGGACGCCTGCCCCTACGAGTTCAAGGGCGAGAAGAGTCACAAGGTGATGGTCGAGGCGCTCAACACCCTGGACTTCGGCAAGAAGGTCGTCACCATCCGCCCCAACAACATCCACTCCAGCTTCTTCAAGGGCGACATGGAGGCGGTGGTGCTGGGCGCGCCCAATCGGTTTCACGGCATCATCCTGCCCAAGACCCGCGGGCCGGAGGAGATCGTCGCCGTCTCAAAGCTGCTCGACGACCTGGAGAAGCGCGCCGGCTGGAAATACAAGCTGCAAATCGAATCCCTGATCGAGACTCCGCATGCTTTGATCAGGGCCTACGATATTGCCAGCGCGTCGGACCGGATGGCCGGGCTGGTTTTCGGTATCGCGGATTTCGCCGCCAACCTAGGTATCCGCGAGATCATCGAGGACCAGAACCGCAATTTCCATTACTGCAAGCAGGCGGTCGTGGTGGCGGCCAAGGCGGCCGGACTGCACGCGATCGACAACGTCTATCTCCGCCTGATGCGCAAGGACGATCCGCCCGCGCGCGTGGCCGAAATCGAGCGTGGACTGCGCGAGAAGAACATGGGCGCCGCGGCGCTGGGAATGGACGGCACTTGGGTGATTCATCCGCAGCAGGCTGAGATCGCCAACGCCTGCTTCTCGCCCACGCCAGAGCAGGTGCAGGAGGCCCGGCGGGTGGTAAAGCTGTATCACGAAAAGGGCGGCGGCTCGATGGCCGATCCGCTGACCGGCGACATGATCGACGAGGCGACCATCAAGATCGCGCTGATGGACCTGGCCAAGGGCGTCCAGATGGGCACAGTGTCAGCGGAGGAACTGGCCAACTGGTCCGCCCGCAGCCGCGAAATCACCGGCTACGACATCCTGCAACTGATGCGCCGCGTGCAGTAGCCTTGAGCCGGCCGGCGGCCGCATGACATTGAGGCCGACCGGCACTTGCTGCGGCTATCTAAGCGCAAGGGCTGCGGCTATTGCTCCCGCGGAAAGCGCTATCACGATCCAAAAGATGTATTGCAACGTTTTCGATTGCGCCGGGTCGGCGGTAGCATTCAACGATGGGGCCGCGCGTTTCTTCTGCGCGGCCGCCATTCCGATCGCCAGAGCTTCCCGTAGCTGAGCCGGGTCCATCTTTCCCAGTTGGCCGCGGAGCAGCGCGTCGAACGGCGATTGCGGTGGGTGTGGCCGCTCCGCCTCCAACCCGGAGGTGTCGCGGTCGCCCGTGAGTCCCAGATTGTACTTATAAAGCTTGCGGTATGCCGCCTCCTCGAAGGGGTCGGCGCCGGTCTCGTCTTTCTCCGGCGGCTCTGCCGTCTCCGATTCGCTCGATGGCGCGTTCTGTCCCAGCGCGCGCATCAGTTGCTGCGCCGCCGGGTTCGCCCCCAGCATCGCCTCCACCACTGTCATCATCGCCTCGGGGCTCGTTTGAGTGATCTCCGTAACCGTCTTCTCGGCGGCTTTTCTGCGGGCG
Organism: Binataceae bacterium (SeqCode); assembly: GCA_035939115.1. GTDB lineage: Bacteria > Desulfobacterota > Binatia > Binatales > Binataceae > JAJPJA01. The sequence continues at coordinate 66,809 of DASZGF010000264.1, read as the reverse complement.
GTAATTTCAGCCTCCGACTCCTGTGCGGGACCCGACGCCTCGTGCAGCAGCCCGCGCAGCCGCACGATTCGGTCATGTATCGGCGGATGGCTTGAGACCGTGTGCTGAAAGAGGCCCAAAGGCACGCTCTTGGCCATGAGTTGCGCAGCTTCAGCGTCGCGCTGCGCTTTGCTCTTGTCCGGCTGTGCCTCGATCCGCGCGACCTCGTCGAGGTATTCGACCCAGTTCGTTTTGCCGCATTCCAGCGGGTCGACGATAAAGAGCGGCGCCAATCCGCGCAGCGACCGCTTGAGCGGCGATTCGACACGCGCGATATGTTCGAGCGCGCGGATCAATGCGGCCGGGTTGCGGGTGAACTCGACCGCTTAAGCGTCCGCCAAATATTCGCGTTGGCGCGACAGCGCGATCGCGGCCATCTTCGAGAAAAGCCATCCGATCCCGCCGACGATGAGGATCGGAATCGCGACCAACCCGAACCCCGGAATCGCGGTCGTCTCTCCGCTGCGCTGCTTATCTGCCGACCGCCAAATCGAGCCTGCCACCAGGGCAAAGCCGCCGACCATCACCGTCGCCATCTGCATGATACGTGTATCGTGCTCGCGGATGTGCGCCATCTCGTGAGCGATCACGCCTTGCAACTCCTCGCGGTCCAACTGATCGACCAGCCCTTGGGTTACGCAGATCACCGAATTCGCCGGGTCGCGGCCCGTTGCGAAAGCGTTGGGAGCCGGATCATCCATCAGGCACAGACGCGGCCGTGGGATACGCGCCGCCAGCGCCATCTCGTCGACCACGTTCACGACCATCTGGGCTTTCGCCGACCCGGATGTCAGGTCATGCGCGCCGGCCGCGCGGATCAGCACCGACGATCCGCGATAATACGCTCGCAGCGCCTGCGCCGAGGCGATCACCGCAGCCGCGATCGTCAGCGCGGGAAATCCGATTAGCCGATGGTTCACCCCACGGAGCGTATGAAAGATGAGATCGAGACCGAAGCCAAGGGAGCAGTAGACCAGCATGAACATCGCCACCAACTCGACGGTCTTGCGCCGGTTGGCTCGTTCGAGCTGCCAGAAGGTGTCGCGCTCCTGCCTCATCAGGGTTGCGGTATTGCCAGAGCAAGGCTACGACTCTTCCAACTCGACGGCTAGGGTTGTTGTCATGGCGAATCAACAGCTCAGCTTGACGCGCGAGGCTCCTTTTGGTCCCCTCTCCTAAGATAAGGAGAGGCGACAGAATTGCCGCATTTTTTTGGGTCGAATAACCTACCGGACGTATGCTCAGCTGCCGAAATGTAGAAACTCCAGTCACAGGCTGGAAGCCTGTGCCACTATACAGAGCAATCAATTGGCTGCGTGGTATAGGCTTCCAGCCTGTGATTCTGTTCTTTGAGGCACTCCATTTTTCCCACAGATCGCGGACACCCGCTACGAGTTGCACTGGCCATGATCCTTCAGCCGGGGTTGCGGCGGGCCAGGATCATGTTGCCGGTGCCGTCCAGGTAGGTGGGGTCGCTCGTGAGCACTGGCGAATAGTCGCGCATCTCTCGCGCGGCGAGCGCTTTGTAGGTGCCCTCGCCGAGGATAAGGTACTCGGGCCAGTTCCTGGGGTCGATGGCGACGACTGGAATTGTCTTGCCGCTGTAGAACGCGACGTCATAGTTGAGTCCGAACAGGTAGGCGGCTTTGCCGTCGCCAATCGTGCGCGCCGCCTGGATGGCAAAGTCTTTCAGTGTAATCGTGTTGGCGGTCGCCGGCAGGACGTACAGATTGGCGACCATCGACAGGCAGGCGAGGCCGATTCCGGTGCCGGCGGCGAATTTCGCCCCCCCTGCCTCGGTGCGCATCAGGAGGTATCCGATAGCGGTCATAACGACAGCGAGCGCGATCACACACAGGCCGTGTGCGCCAATCGCCGCCGATAGTTCCGCAACGAACCGGGGCGCCTTGATGTCGAAGGCTGCCAGCGGTATGCGCGCGAGGCCCGGCCATACCTTGATAATCGCCGCCGCCACCAAGCCGCCCACCCCGGCGGCTGCGAAAAAGACTCCCATCCCGATCGACACCAAGCGCGTCCAACCTGAGGTGGATGGCGCGTTTAGTTCCTCGGCCAGGTAAAGTCCGACGATTGCGGCGAGCGCGGGATAGAGTGCCAGGAGATAAACGCCGCGCTTGGCCGAGGCGAAGCTGTAAAAGAGCAGCACCACCGCAAACCAGATGATTAGATATAGCAGCCGTGGTTCGCACAGGCGTTGCCTGTCGGCGAAGCGCAGGACGGCTGGCGGCAAGAGCAGCGACCACGGAAGGAAGCCGGCCAGCAGAACCAACTCGACGTAGTAAAACGGATGGCCATGTCCGGCGTTCATGCCGGGGTTATTGAGGTAGGTAAAAACATTTTCGGCCAGGATCTGTTTGTCGAAGAAAGCTCTGCCGCCGATCAAGGTCGCCGCCAGGTACCATCCGCCGGCAAGGATGCCGACCACTAGTGCGCCCTTGAGAAGATCGATTTGCCCCAGCAAGCTCCATCGCCGCTGCGCGGCGATAAAGATGGCGGCCACGGCGCCAGGCAGCACCACTCCGACCGGTCCTTTGGCCAGCACTGCGGCCGCCAGGGCGAAGTAAAGCAGCATCCGGCGCGCGGTCAAACCTTCCGCTATCATCAGGAACTCGAAGAAACCTATTTCCATGAAGAAGGTCAGCGTCATATCGACGCGCGCGCCGCCTGCGGCCTGCAAATACTGGAAGTTGGTGGCCAGCATGATCGCCGCGAACAGGCCGGCAGTCGCGCTGAAGAGCCGGCGCACATACAGGTAGCAGCAGATCACACCCAGAGTCGCCAGCATCGCCGAGGGCAGGCGCACGGTCCATTCGCCCAGGCCGCCGGTGAGCAGGGAAAGCGCGGCGATCAGCCAGTGCATCAGCAGGGGCTTGGACGGAATTTCGACACCCGCCCGCATCGGGAGGAGGAACGAACTGATGCTGTGGCCCTTGAACATGTCGAGCACGGTCACGGCTTCGCGCGGTTCGCCCTTAGTATAGAGCGGATAGCCGCCGAGATTGACGAGGAAGGCAGCCAGGCACAGAAGGAACAGAAGGGGAATGGCGAACTGCGGCGACGCCGCGCGCTCAAACCATCGTTCGCGTTCGGGTTGTGCCGTGGGCGCGGGCGCGTCAGCGATTGGGGCCGCCGAGCTATCGTCAAGTACTGGAGATTGTGCTGCCGATCCGTCCGCTTGCATCGTCACGATAGCGACTTAAACACAAGCCGCAGTACCACGAAAGACGCTTCTTCTCACCCTGTTCGGATGCTTTTAGACTAATCGCATGATCGAGCCAGTCAACATTCATGAGGCCAAGACTCGGTTTTCCAAATTGCTCAAGCGGGTCCAGATGGGCGAAGAGATCGTAATCGCAAAGGCTGGTAAGCAATCGCCCGTCTGGTTCCCTTTCGTGAAGCAGCCGCGGCGCGCAAACCAGGAACAGCGAAGGGGCTGATTACCATAAGCCCGGATTACGATGCGCCTCTGCCCGACGATCTTCAGAAAGCCTTCGAGACATGAAGGCGCTGTTGGACACACACGCGTTTCTGTGGTCAGTGATGACTCACGTCTGTCGTCGCAAGTGCGCAGAGTTTTAACGGATCCGAAGCGGAGCCGGGGGTAACAAATCGCTCAGTCGTCCAACAGAATACCGGGTGCGGGAAAGCCTTTGCACATCGAGCGGACCTCTTCTCCGATCCGACCGATCGCCGCCTCGTCGTCAACCTGAGCGATGATCTGGTCCATCCACACGGCGATCTGGCGCATCTGATCCTCACCCATCGCGCGCGAGGTCACCGCGGGCGTGCCGAGCCGGATACCGCTGGGGTTGAACGGCTTGCGCGGATCGTAGGGCACGGTGTTGTAGTTGCAGATGATACCGGCTTTCTCCAACGCGTGAGCCGCCTTCTTGCCCGGGACCTTCTTGTTGGTCAGGTCTATCAGGATGAGATGATTGTCGGTGCCGCCGGAAACCAGGTCGAAACCCCGCCCCATCAACTCCTGCGCCATCGCTTTCGCATTACGCACGATTTGATGGCCGTATTCCTTGAAGGCGGGCGTGGCAGCTTCCTTCAGCGCCACGCCGATTGCCGCGGTGGTGTGGTTGTGCGGACCGCCCTGCAAACCGGGAAAGACCGCGCGGTCGATGCGGTCGGCCAGTTCCTTGCGGCACAGGATCATGGCCCCACGCGGCCCGCGCAGGGTTTTATGGACGGTGGTCGTGACGACATCCGCATACGGAACGGGATCGGGATGGGCCCCCGCGACCACCAGACCGGCAACATGCGCGATGTCGGCCAGCAGCAAGGCGCCGACCTCTTTAGCGATTTCGCCAAAGATGCGGAAATCAAGCTGGCGCGGATAGGCGGTGGCGCCGGCTACAATCATTTGCGGGCGCTCGCGCCGGGCCATCTCGCGCAGAGCGTCATAATCGATCCGCCTGCTTTCGCGGTCGACGGTGTACTGGACCGGCTTCCAGAACTGACCGGTGATGCTGACGTTCCAGCCATGGGTCAGGTGGCCGCCATGTGGCAGCGCCATCCCCATGATCTTGTCGCCCGGTTTGAGCAAGGCGAAATAGACTGCCAGGTTGGCCGGCGAGCCCGAGTAAGGCTGCACGTTGGCGTGCTCGGCGTGAAATAATTTTTTGGCGCGTTCGATCACAATCGACTCGATCTGATCAACATAGCGCTGTCCTTCGTAGTAGCGCTTGGCCGGATAGCCTTCTGAATACTTGTTGGTGAGGACCGAGCCGCTGGCTTCGAGTACCGCTTTGGAGACGTAATTCTCCGATGGGATAAGACGGATGGTTTCCAGCTCGTAACGCTCTTCCTGTCTGATCAGGTCGTAAATCTCGGGGTCGGTCTGCTTGAGTGCCTGCACGTTGCTAACTCCTGCTAATTAGCTTACCGAGGAGCCGCCACCCATTCCATGCCGAGGGATTCCAGAGCTTTGAAGACTGGCTGCGTGGCACAGCTTTCCAGCCTGTCCCTCGAGTTTCCAGAAATTTTCCGCCGTTTTTCGTAGCGCCGGCCTCCGTGCCGGCTCTTTCGAGGGCTAAAGATAAAAAGACGCCGGCAAGGAGGCCGACGCTACGAAAACAAACGGTAGAAAATTATATGAACTCAAGACGTTGACATCCTCGTGGCTGTCAACGCACGCGGCGGCGCGCCAGTTCCGGCCGCGCCAGCACAGGCTTCCAGCCGTTTTTTCCGCAACGCAATCGGTGTCAGATCTACTGCAAATCGGGCGGAGTTACCTTGGCGATCCAGCTCCGGTAATCGCCTTCGTAGCCGCGCGCCCGCTGCAGTTCCTTAATCCGGGTGTGCAGGCTCGAGACGGCCTCAGCCGATAGCGCCGGTTTAGCGGCGATAGCGACGGCGAGGCTTTCGCCCTGCTGATGGGCGCGGGCGCGCTCAATTTCACCCAGGGGCAACGGTTCCTCGCTGAGCCCTAGATAACTTTCCGCGACCCGCGTTCCAATTTCGGTGCCGCTGTCCAGGGAATCCTTTATGTTCCCCTTACCGGTCAGCACATTGCCGGCGGCGAAAACTGCCGTCTCGCCAGCGAGCAGCAGACCTGCTTTGGCGTCGGCGTAGCGGTAAACCTCGCCCTGCTGAGGGATGTCGTGGATTCGCTCTGGGATGCTCCCGATGGAACTTACCACGAATGGACCGCGTACCTCTTCCTCGCTGTCCGCGATAATCCGGGCCTGGCCGTCGACTACCTCGGTTTGGCTCAGGCGCAATCCGACCAGCCGTCCTTCATGTTCGATAAACCCGGTGGGCGCGCGCAATTCCTGGAATTGGAACAAAAACTTGCGTTGCGCCTTGTCGAGAATCTTGGCGCGCGCCTGGCGTAGCGCTTCGGCCCGCTTGGGATTGGCGTCGGGCGGAATATCCGACAGCGGCATGTCGAGCACGCGGCGGCGATAGAAGAGCTTGCACGGGGCAACGCCCAATTCCGCCCAGGTCAGCCCGTGCTCCTTGAGTACGGGCTCGATGCCCTCGCGTTCCAGCTTCACCATATCTTCGTTGACGTTCCTGCTGGCCAGGGCTTTGAGCGTGATTTCAAGCTGGAGGACCTTCACCACGTCGATTGATGCCAGTCCGCCTCCGACGACAATCCCGCCCGGTACCAGCTGGTAACGTGTACCCTGGTAATCCTTTTCACGATAATGATTGAACCAGTAAATCAGCGGGTTCTGATAGATCAGCCCGCGATCGATAAATTGGTCGGCGCCTTCGACCGGAAAGGGCCGATCACGCCAAGCCCCATTTGCCAGGATAACGGCGCTGAGACCCCAATGGTGCGCCAACTCGTCGAACTTAAGGTCGTGGCCCAGCCGCGCCAGCGGCACGAACTCGATATTGGGATGACACAGTCTTGAATTGATCTCCTCGTACTCGTCCTTGCGCTGCTTGACGTGCCAGCGCGGCAGACCGTCCTCGATCTTGCCGTAGGGGCGGGGGTTTTGTTCGATGACCGCAACCAAAGCCCCGCGCTGGGCAAGGATGTGGGCGACTTCGGAACCGGCGGTTGCGCCGCCGATGATGGCGACAACGTGGCGCGCCAGGGAATTATCGGTGGTGGCCATAAGCTCTAAAATCCAGCGATCTAAAATAGTTCATCAATTGCCAGCCGGAATTCCCAGCCAATCGTTTCACTCCGGCTCATTTCGGCCCGTGAGCATAGGATAGGTGCAATCCAAGCTCAATAACCCCACGCAACTTAGCCATCGACCCCGCCTGCACCTTGCGTCTGCGGCCCGCCGATGGTTTGTATGGGTTGACCGTCATGCAGTCAAAAAAACCTGTTTCTGTCCTCCTAATGGCCTTGGTGTTTAGCGCGTGCTGCGTAATCGTGTGGACGCTTCCGTCGCGCGCCGACGTTGCGGTTGGGGAAGAGCATGAGACGCCTTTCCCTGCCGGCCAGACTTTGGAGTTGGTCCAGGATGTGCTCAGAGGGGAGGGTATTTTGTTCGACGTGCCCTCCGACCAATCGATCGTGACGCTGTGGAAACCGGCCGACAATCCCCCGGGATTTTTCAGTTCAATGGCGGGCATGAAGCCTCGCTATCGTTACGAAATAACGGTCATACCCGAAGGCAGCGCCAAGAGTAAGATCATCGTCAATGTCCGCACCGAATATGTGCCCGAGCCTGATATCGCAAAATACAAAGCGAGCTTGCGCTTCAACATGTTCAATAAGCTCGATGAACTGGCGGCCAACCTGCCGCCGTCGAGCATGACGCCCAACGCCGGAGGCGTGAACTTTGCGCTGCTCCCCAATGAGGACCTGCGCGCTCTGGCCAAGCGTGTGACGGGCGATCCGGAGAACTGGAAGGTGATTGCCGATCGCAACGGACTCAACTCACCGACCGACGTTACGCCGTTTCAAACCATCTGGGTGCCCAACAACCTGATCAAGGCGAAACCTCAAGCGCATCGGGCGCCGGCACCGTGACGTCGCTGGCCCTACGAAAAGCGCCACGTCTTCCGTAGCGCCGGCCTCGGTGCCGGCGTTTTCCGGCCCCAAAAGCCTTAGATGACCCCCAAGAGTCGTTTGCTTGAGCATAGTCCGAGACAAAGAGAACGCCGGCACGGTGGCCGGCGCTACGGGAGAGAACGCTCGCTGCAACACGGCCGAACTCACCTTTTCCCGTCAAGCTGAGGTTTTTGGGTAAACCGCTGTCGAGGAACCCTAACCGGCTGCGTTCCGTAATATCTGGGGCTAGGTAAGGGGGAAGCGGAGGCTATGTGAAGGGTTTTTCAACCGCCCGCTCTAGTCGGTGGAAGACATTCTCTCCTCCGCACCGTCGTATTCGGGGCACAGGCCCGAGGGGCTGACGGCTGCGATGACCGTAAGGAACTGCTCAAAGGTCATGTGAAGGTTGACAAATCCGCCCTGGCAGAAGACCCACCCATAGTAGTCGAGGATCTCGTCCGGTATCATTACCGGCAAACGAGGAGGGGTGGTGACAACGGGAAATTGGCGCGGGGCGGTGGACGGCGTGAACGGCATTGCCGCCGCCTTCTTCTTGACGGCATCATCTTCCCACAAGGGGATGACTTTGCCCTTTAAATTGCTCGCCATAGCGTTAGATGGAACCTGTTTGGGCTAACTCAAGCCCGGCTATCAGTATTCTCGGCAACGGCCTGGAGAGTCAAGGCCTTGGAGCGCCGGATTTGAGCGATCGGTCAGGCCGCATTTTGCCGGGAGGCGCTTAAAACTCAGGGAAAAGGGGACACATGTTTCCAGAATTTCATGCAACTGTCCTGGGAATTCTTCAGGGACTGACGGAATTTTTGCCGGTCTCAAGTTCCGCCCATCTTATTCTCGCGCCATGGTTTTTTGGATGGGAGGATCCGGGGCTGGCCTTTGATGTGGCGCTGCACCTGGGCTCGCTGCTGGCCCTGCTTATTTACTATCGGCGCGACTGGGTGATGATAATCCAGGGGGCGATAAGCGGCGACCGGCGAGGGCGCCGCTTGTTGGGGCTTTTAGTGCTGGCATCGGTTCCCGGCGCAATCTTCGGCCTGCTGTTTGAAAAACAGGCGGAAACCGTCTTCCGATCTCCACTGTTGATCGCGGCGACATTGGCCTTATTGGGCCTGGCGCTGTGGATTTGCGATCAGATGGCGCCCCAGGCGCGCGATATCGATGAAATCAGATTCAGTGACGCGCTGCTGATCGGGGTGGCGCAGGCCTTTGCCTTGATCCCTGGCGTGTCGCGCTCGGGCGCCACAATCACCGTCGGCCGTGTGCTCGGAATCAACCGGCAGGATGCGGCTAACTTTTCCTTCCTGATGTCGACCCCGATCATCGCCGGCGCTGGCCTGCTCAAAGCCCACGAGCTTTTGCGCTCCGGCATGACAGGCGATCTGACAGCGGGATTCGTGGCCTCCGCCGTGTTCAGCCTTGCCGCCATTGCGATCCTGATAGCCTATGTGCGCACCCGCAGCTACAAGGTTTTCGCCTGGTACCGGCTGGCTCTCGCGGCGGTCGTGGTGGTGGTCTACTTCACGCGGGCGGGATGAGTCGGTGTGCCGTCAGTCGATGAAACTGCGATAGCATCGCGCACGGGCTCCCTGGCGGCCGGGTTCGCGCAGGCCGTGATTACCACGGCAACCGGGGCGCTGCTTCCGGTCGTAACACGCTATGGTGCAACGCATATAGACCCGCTGCTGTTCTGTTCGGGCTCGGCGCTGGTGGCGGCGGCCTGCGCGCTGCCGATACTGCGCAACGGGGACGGATTCGGCATCCTGACCGATCCGCGCTACCGATGGCGGTTGGCGGCGATCTCGCTGGCCGGATCGTTCCTGCCCAGTCTGGTCATGGTTTACGGGATGCGGCGGGTCGGCGCGGTGAGCGCCGTGCTGCTGCTTCAGACCGAGCCGGTTTATTCACTGGCAATCGCCACCCTGGTCGTGGGTGAAGCTCCTTCGCCGCGCCAGGTGATAGCGACGGCAACGATCCTGACGGGAATCGTGTCGGCGTTCTGGAGCGGCGCCGGAATAGACCTCAACCGGGCCGCGCTGATGGTCGCCCTGACACCGCTGATGTGGCAGGTCTCACACGTGGTTACGCTGCGGGTGATGCCGCCGTTGCGTCCAGTCAGCGTCACCGCGGCGCGCAACGCTCACGCCACGGTGCTGCTGGCGGCGCTGGTAGCAGTGTACAGACCGTCGTCGCTGGGCCAGTTGGCCCACTTCAACGTGGTCGCCACGCTGCTGGCAACCGGCGCGATCGTCTATTTTATCGGCACGCTGACCTGGTACGGCGCGATCAGCCGGCTGTCGCTCAGTTGGACCACCGCCGTGGTGGTGCCGGGCGTTCCGGTGTTGTCGGTGGTTTTTGCGGCGCTGTTCCTCGGCGAGCGGACCGGGATGCGGCAGTTCGCCGCCATCGCCATTGCCGTGGCGGGAATCCTGGGCCTGGTGCTCGGCGCCGATCCGTCGCGCCGTCATGCGGCGGAGATAGAGGCAATCGAGGTCCCGGCACCGCCGGGAGCCGCATGAGAGGGTTTTTGAGTTTGGGATGGCGGATCCAGGCCGCTTGGCTAGGACTTTCACCCGCGTATTGACTATGAGTCGCCGCTGGTCTTTAGTTTGCGTACCGCGGCGATTGAAACAAACATTTCGCAAGTCGTAATAAGGAGTCACAGATGTCACGGATGATCAGGCATGAACGCAATCTCCCTTATGAAATCGCGGAGGGCACCGAGCTCCCCCTTTATATTTGTGCGTGCGGGCTGTCCAAGAATAAGCCTTTTTGCGACGGCTCCCATCGCAGGACTAAGGATGAGACCGCAGGGGAAACCTACGTCTATGACGAGGGCGGCCGGGTATCAGTGATCAAGCAATACTGAAGGTCCGAATCGTAGGCGGGCGGGAGCGGGAGGGGCTTGCCTACCCAAAATCAGTGGGACAGGCGTCTTGCCTGTCGATGATGCGCGAGACTCTTTTACTCGCGCTACCGAATACTTTGTCAGAGGTTCAAGAGTACCGCTGGGGTACGCGAGCCAAGCTGTGAGGATTATGAGGTGGCGCGAGCGAAAAAATGCTCGCGCGTCATCGACAGGCGAGACGCCTGTTCCACTGGTTTACCAGGCAAATAGGCGGGCAATTTAGGTAGGTATCCCGCATCCCGGAGCGAAGTTCGCCCGCCCCTTTACTGCACTGCGCCCGCAAACATCCGGTAGATCTCGTTGGTAATCTCGCGCAGCTGGGGTTCGTCGCGGGAGGGGATGTACCAGTTGCCCATCGAGTTGAGCGCCCCGAACAGCAGTGAAACCAGTATGCGCGAGCGCGCGCGGCTCAATTCTTTCCCCTTCGCCTTGGCCATCTCGGTCAGCAGTGTGCGGCAGGTTTCGGTGTACTGACGCTCCATCGCGCGAATTTCGGACAGGTACGGCTCGGACAGCTTGCTGGTCTCCTGGATGAGCACCTTGGCCTCGGACGGGCTGGAGCTCGAGGAGTTGAAGTGGTCCTCGATAAAGATGCGCAATTTCTCGGCCGGATCGGTGACATTGGCGGCCAGTTTGTCGTAGGAGGTCATCGACCTTTCCAACCCGCGTTTGGCCACCAGGTAAAGCAATTCCTCTTTGTTGCGCAGGTAATAATAGATACGCGGGAACGAGATGTTGGCCCGCGCCGCAATTTCCCTGATTGATGCCAGACCGAAGCTCTTTTCCGCGAACAGGCTGGCCGCTGAGCCCAGGATATTATCGACGTTGGCATCGTGATGTCGCCGGGCGGCCAATTTGCTTTTTGCCTGGCGCGGTTGTGCGGAAGCGCCCACGGTCTTGGTGGTCTTGCGTAGTGCCTTATCTTTTGCCACGTCGCCTGTCCTCATCTGACTTGCTGCGAACCGGCATCCGCTCCATTATCTTCAAAGATGCAAATAGCAGCCGATTCGTGCGCTCAATCATACCGTAACAAGTGCGGCGCGCAAAGGTCAGAACAGACGTTTTGATCGGATGTGTACGAACTGCGTTCCGCTGTACCGTGACAGTACATCGACAAAGAAAAGGCTCGGCTAATCCCGCGTCGTCCTTGGGCTACAAGCCGTTCGTGCGCAATCGCGGCGAATCTAAACCGTACCGAGCCGCCGCCTGAAAGCCGGCCGGTGCGGCCGCGATGGAGCCGGCGCGACGCTCCCGCGGGTCAACTCGTGCTTAAATTGGTGTGTTTGCCGCAGGGTTTGAGCGTGGCGCTTCCGTCCCCCGCGAAAACCTCGATGACGCATCCGCATTGCCAGAAGAAATCGTCAAACGCACCGTTGTCATCGATGCGCTCATCGCAGGTCTTCATGCGGTTGTCAGCTTCCGCACTCAGCACATTTGCAAACGTGTCGTAGGTTGCCATCGTTGAATTTTCCTCCGCCCGGGCGTGCCCGCTCTGGCGGTCAAACCCCGCTTACCTTAACCCGGTAATCAATTCAGCTCCTAACCGACGCCCCGCTTTGCGTGCGGTGGTTCGGACAGGATCGGACTGTTTCTAAGAATCATGGAGGCGCAAGATTTTCAAGAGCCGGCGCATCCTCGGCCCTCGCTTCATCGCCGCCGGGTGCCGATGACGGCGAAAACCGGGTCCGCATAACCGCTCTCGCAGTGGCGCTCGATCGCTTCGATCTCGTCGAACATGCCGCTGTCGTCGAAATAGCGTTTCACCAACTCGACCCGCTGCGGCTCGCTGGCCCGTTGCCAGACCCATACGGCTTTGGTCGGGAACATCCGGTTGGAAAAGGATACTACGAAAGGCGCGCCGGCGCGCAGTACACGTCCCAGGTCGGTAAATACTTCGACCGGTCTTGTGAGATATTGAATCGACACCGTGAGCGTCGCGCCCCCGAAGCTGTCGTCCGCGAAGGGCAGGCGCGGCTCACGGTTGAGGTCATGCACGACCACCTCGGTCAGCGCCGGATTGTCCTCCATCTCGGCGCGATTGAGGCCTAACCCCGTAACCGCGGCTGGATGCAGCGAGGCGGGCAGATGCGAGCGCCAACTGCTCATCAGGTCAAGCAGGACGGCGTTGCGGGGCAGCCGCTGCTCGAAGATCTCGCCGATTGTGTTGATCGCCCAATCATCGATATGCACGACCAGGCGGGGAAAGCTGTAAAACAGCGGATCGTCGCTCTCATCAACGCGGCGAAAAAATTCCTCTGGCATCGGCTGGGCCATGGTATTTTAAACCTCGGCGCGATTGTAAAAGATTTGGGACCCGATGCGCAAAACCGCTGCAGTCCCGCATCTTTCACTGGCCTGGAATTCACGGATAACGTTAAATGAACCGGGTCATGCCTCAGCCTCAATCCCATCGGTTACCGGTGGCGGGCAGCCGTCCGGCGCCAGGCGAATCGCTTCGCCTTCCGATCCATTTTTTCGCTATCGCGATCTTTTTCTTTGCGCTGGGCACCGCGACCGCGCCTTGGGCGGCGGTAAAGCTGGCGGACTATTTCTACCAGCTTCCGGTCCTGGCCTGGGTTCATACGTTTACGCTGGGATGGATGACGTCGGCGATCTTCGGCGTGATGTACCGCTACGTACCGGCGATGACGAAGCGCGAGCTCAGATATCCGCGGCTGGCGAGAGTACAATTGGTGCTCTACTTCCTGGGCGCGTCGGGTGTAATGGCGCATTTCATGCTCGGAAGCTGGGACGGGGTGTGGATGGCGGGAGCGGTGGTGGCGGTCAGCGTGATCCTGTTCACGATCAATGTCGTGCCCTGCATGGCCCCCAACTTCGGCCGCGGCGTGGCGGAAACGGGGCTGCTGATGGCGCTGTTCTTCCTGCTGTGCGCCAGTTCCTTGGGCGCGGTGCTCGCCTTTGACAAGGAGCGCAATTTCATGTCCGGAACGCTACTGCGCAATCTTTCGGCCCACGCGCATCTGGCTGTCCTGGGATGGATCACGCTGGCGATCTGCGCGGTTTCCTATCGTTTCATGACGGCGCTGATTTCGGACCACGAGCAAGTGCCGCGCTCCGCGATGGTACAGATATTCGCCCTGGCGGCCGCCACGATTGCGCTGTTCATCGCGCTGATAGCCGGAGTTGGGAACGTTACGGTATGGACCGCATTGGTCGCGGTGACACTTGCATCGTACGCCTTCATCCTTCAAAGAATCCTCGGATCGCGCAGCTTGGCGGCCGATTGGACGAAACGCCACGCCCTGGCCGCCGTATTTTGCCTGCTGCTCGCCGTCGCCGGAGGAATTACGCTGGCTCTAACCGGTGCCGGCAGCCCCTTCCATGCGCGTCTGGTCTGCGCATACGGTGTGCTGGGATTGCTGGGATGGGTGAGCAATTTTATCGTCGCCATGTCCTATCAGCTCTTCGCCGCGTTCGTGGCGCGAGTGCGAACCGCTCTGGGTTGGCCTCACATGAGCCTGGCGGAACTGTCGGTCAGCGGTGGACGATCGCTGGTTTTTTGCGCGTTGAACGCCGGAGTGCTGATAATGGCTGGAGGACTGCTTGCCGGCCAAACCGCAATCGCGCAGGCGGGAGGATTTTTGATCGCCTTGGGCGGAATTGTATACAGCGCCGCGATGGGCTGGACGCTCAGCTTCGCCTATCGGCGCGCCGCGCCCGCGGCCGCAGATCGCCTGCTGCACGCGGCACAGGATTGAGCCGGCCCATTTGATTCGCGGCGAACCGCGGATAAGCTTATCTGAAGTGGTGCGCAATCGAAGATGAGAGTACTGGTCATAGGCGCCGGCATAATCGGCAATGCGGTGGCGTGGCGGCTGGCCCGCTCCGGCGTCGAGGTCGCTATCGTGGAGCGGGGCCGAGCGGGGCAGGAAGCGTCATGGGCCGCTGCGGGCATGATCGCTCCGCAAGCGGAGACCGAAGGTTCCGGCCCGTTTTTGCGCTTTTGCGTGGAAGGCAAAAAAGCCTTTGAAGCGATCCTTCCCGAGCTGATTGCGGAAAGCGGCGTCGATCCGGAGTACGACCGGGGAAGCGGCGTGCTTTACCTCGCGCTAAATGAGAAGGAACGCGCCGAACTGGCGGCGCGCGCCGCGTGGCAACGCGAAGCCGGCCTTCAGGTCGAGGAAATCAGCGGCGAGCGGGCGCGCGCGATCACACCGGCGATTTCTCCCCAGGCCATTTATGCGCTGTACTTTCCCCACGAGAACCGGGTTGAAAACCGCCAGCTCACCCAGGCTTTTCTGACCGCGGCGCTGAAGGCAGGAGCGAAGCTGATCGAGGATAGCGGGGTCGATAGTATCGAAATCCGCGGGGGAAAATTCTCCGGACTGCGCCTGCACGATGGCGAGCTTATCGAGGGCGACGCCGCGGTTAACGCCGCCGGCTCATGGGCCAGCATGATACGCGGAATCGAAGCCGACAATGTGCGGCTCCATCCGGTGCGCGGGCAAATCGTATGCTTCCAGGCGCGGCCCAACCTGGTTGGTCCCTCCATCTTCTCCCTGCGCGGTTATGCCGTGCCGCGGCGCGACGGCCGGGTCCTGGCCGGATCCACGCGGGAAATGGCCCGCTACAGCAAGGATGTAACGCTGGAGGGGATGGAGAGCATCGTGCGCGCGGCCAGGGACATGCTGCCCACGCTGGGCACGATGCGGTTTCGCGAAGCGTGGGCCGGCCTGCGTCCCGCCACCGCCGATTTCCTGCCCGTCCTGGGCCCCTCTCCATCCGTACCCGGGTTTTTCTACGCCACCGGTCATTTCCGCAGCGGTATCCTGCTGGCCGCGATTACGGGCCAGGTGATGGCGGCGATGTTGAGCGGGGGCCGTCCCGAAGCTGACATCGGCCACTTTTCGCCGGCCCGCTTCAACAATGCGGGCCACGCCCAAAAGGATTGACGCATGCGAGTTCTGGGACTGGTCAGGGATTTTATGTTCCGCTCCAAGATCGATGCGGCCTGCGAAGCATTGGGCGTGGAAGTCGGGTATGTTTCGGCGCTCGATAGGCTGGCGGAGCGATGTAGCGAAATCCAGCCGTCGGTAGTGATGGTCGATCTTTCCGAGCGGGCCTTCGCTCCTGACGAGACGATGGCGGCGCTGAGCAACTGCGCTCCCGGCGCGCGGGTTATCGGGTTTGCCTCGCACGTTGATCTGAAAGCGCTGGCCGGTGCGCGCCAGGCAGGCTTCATGCGCGTGCTCTCGCGCCAGGAGTTCGCAGCTCAGCTTCCAGCGCTGCTGCGCGACGCGCAGGCCTGAAGCACAAACCCCGGTTGACACCAGGAGCCGGTTGCTTCAGGCGTAGTTGCGGGCAGGATCCCGAACGTCCATGAAATTGCCGCTGCTCGGAGTCTCCGCGCTCGTGATGTTGCTCACCCCCGTCGCCTGCGCCCCAAGCGTGGCGGCGTCGAATGCAACGGCGGTTCCGTACGTCATGCTCCCCGGCGTTGTCGTCGATCCCCAGCGGTGCATCGCTTACATGATGAACCCGAACCACGGGATTGACGCCGTTGTAGTATCGTCCGGCGCGCTTTTGTGGAGTACAACCGCGGCAGCCAGACCTCTGACGCTGGCGGGCGGCCGATTGGTTGCGCAAGCCGAGCCGGATAGTGCGGGCGTTTTGAAACTGGTGGTCCTGGACACGCTGCATGGCGGCGAGGTTGTTGTTCGAACACAAATGCCGCTGCCCGAAGGTGTGACGGCCCTGATTGATCAAGTGGCTGATAAATCTTTTCGACCTGCAAGCCGAACTGCTGGGCAATGACGTTGAAGTAATCTGGCGCCTTTCGAGCCGGCCGAAGGGCGGCCTCGCGACGGGCGGCGGAATCACTAATGCTCGGGAGCGTTACGGCGTGGCTCTTATCGACCTCAAGACCGGGCGGATCAGCCCCGTTGTGGCTCATCTTTTCCTCGGCGAGCACAAGGCTCCGAGCATCGCCATTTCCGCCGACGGGAACTTCTCGATTACGAGCAAGCCCGGCGCCGCGGATGCGCAGGGGCTTCCAACCTATACCTGGCAAATTCGTGAGCGCCGCGTGGGAAATGTGGTGGGCGAGATGCCGAGCGCAATTTCTTACACGCCGTTTTTCGTCTGCCGCACGGTTGTCGTTTATCTGTGTCCACCCGTCAGGCGACTGGTGGACGGCAACTGGCTCGAGCAACCGCTTACGCTGCGGGCGTTCGACCTGAGCAGGGGCTCGCAGATATGGGCCAGGCCCATGCGCGATACGGCGTTTCGGGGACCAAGCCCGCCCACATCGTAGTACTCAGATTCAGCTTAGGTTAAAACAGGCGAAAAGAATACATTGACGCGACTGCAGCGCCGTTGATATACGACGCTGTGTTGTCCGTCGCCAAACGGGTTTCCTGATGAGGCGCCAGGGACGACACAGAAACACTTCATGCGATCAGGGCATCCAAGGCGATCGCGCTCCGACCCAAGGCGCCTCGGCTCGGTTCTATGGCCGGTCCTGAGCGCATTGGCAGCGGTCACCCTGATCGTCATCGCTGCCAGACCAACCGCCTCTCAGCAGCCGTCACCCAGGCCACCGCTGTTCTTTCCCGCTCCGGATCGGCCGCCCGATATCAATCCTTCGACGGGAGCGGTTGCACCGCCCAAAGCGGTCGCGGCAGCACTGAGTGTCGTGGGCGGCCATTGGAGCGCGGTGGGCCCGCGGCCGGTGCTTGGGTCGCAAGTCGAGAACGCCGCGCCCAACAATGCAGCAAGCGGGGCGATCAAGGCGGTCGCGGCCCAACCGACCAACGCCAACGTCATTTATATCGGCACGGTTAATGGCGGTATTTGGAAGACCACCAACGGCACTTTGGCAAGCCCGACATGGACGCCGCTCACCGACCAACAAGCCTCATTGTCAATCGGGGCGCTTAAATTCGATCCCACCGACAAGACCTCCAACACTCTGATCGCCGGCGCTGGCCTGTTCAGCAGCCTCGAGCTGTTAGGCGGTCCGCGCACTGGATTGCTGCGCACCACCGACGGCGGCGCTAACTGGACGCCGCTGGACGGCGGCGGGACGCTGGTTGGCGCCAACATTGCCGGGGTAGCCGCGCGTGGCGCCACGCTGATGGCGGCGGTGGATACCGCTGATCAGAACACTCTGCTCAACCTCGGCATCTTTCGCAGCTTCGATACCGGTGCGCATTTTGAACGAATCTCCGGCAACGGCATCAGCGGCCTGCCGCTAGGCATCACCTTCGACCTCGCCGGCGATCCTTCCAATCCCGCGACGCTTTACACCGGCGTGGCTTTCGCCGAGTTTGTGCCTGGAGCGTCCGACGGCATCTACAAATCGACTGACACCGGAGCCACCTGGGCTTTGGTCAGCGACGCGGCGATCAACAGCCTGTTCAACGACACCGGCGTCAACCCCACCCGCAACGTCAAAATCTCGGTTGGCAATGCCAACAACGTTTACGTGGGCATTGAAAACGGCTCCCCGACCGGATTTCGACTCAGAGGGCTATTCCGCTCCGGCGACGGCGGAGCGCATTGGACGGCCTTGGACCTGCCGGTGACCAACGAGCACGGAACGCTGATCGGGATTAATCCGGGAGGGCAGGGCTCATTGCACTTCTCGATTCAGGCGGATCCCACCGACGCGAACGTGGTCTATGTCGGCGGCGATCGGCAGCCCGCCGCCAACGAGGGCGGAGCGGCGGTACCGCCCTTTCCGAACTCGATCGGCGCCACCCTGTACAGCGGAAGGCTGTTTCGAATCGATGCCACCAAACCCGCGGGCAGTCAGTTCGAACATCTGACCAACTCCAACAAGTTGGGTCCGGCGGGTGGCGGCACGGCGCACAACAGCTCGCCACACGCCGACTCGCGGGGCTTAACCTTCGACGCCAACGGCAATCTGCTGGAAGTTGACGACGGCGGCATCTTCCGCCGTACCAGTCCGCGCAACAACAGCGGAGACTGGTTTGCGCTCAGCAGCAGCCTGCAAGTCACGGAATTCCACGACCTCGCCTACGACGCCAATTCGCGGATCATTTTCGGCGGCACGCAGGATGAAGGCACACCAGCGCAGCTGGCCACCGGCGCCGTTGTCTGGAACGATCTCACCAACAGTGACGGCGGCGATGTGGAGACGCGCCTAACCGCTACCGCCGGGATATCGCTGCGCTATGTGAGTTCGGGTGGACTATCGGGGTTCGAGCTGGCCACCTTCGATGCGAGCAACCGCCTTCTGGCGATGACTTTTCCGCCGCTTACGGTTGTTTCCGGCGCCCCGCTCGTGCCCCGCTTTTATACCCCGATCAAGGCCGACGCGCTGGATCCCAATCGCTTGATCATCGGCGCAAAAAACTCAGTTTACGAATCGTTCGACCAGGGCAGTACGATCAGTGAGGTCGGCAAAGGCATCGTCGTCAATGATGCATTGCAACGCAAAGCCCTGGTTTACGGCGGACGTTCAAGAGGCGTTGGCAATCCTGACCTTGTTTATCTCGGCCAGAACGATCGGGTTTTTGTGAGAACCGCCGCGGTGCCGGCGCCTTTCACGGAACTTACCAGCTATCCGGGCAGAGGCAGCGGCCGGGAAGTCAACGGCGTCGCGATCAACCCGAACGACTACAATGCCGTGTTCGTGGTGGATACGAGCCAGGTCTATCTATCCAGCGATGGCGGAACAGGCTGGAGAATGTCACCGGAAACCTGGCTCCCGGCGGCGGACTCACTGGCGATCTGGATTCGATAGAGTTCGTCAGACATGGCGGCTCCAGCGGCTTGGTCGTGGGATCGGGCCATCAGGTATTTCGATCGCTTTTTGGTAGCCTGGGCGTCTGGAATCAGCTTGGCACAGATTTCCCCAACGCTCACGTCGAGCGGCTGACCTATGACTCCTCTTCCAACATCCTGATGGCCGGGACGCTGGGACGCGGCTCATGGTCGATTACCGATCCGCTCGCCGGACCTACTCCGGTCCCTACTTCGACGGCGACCCCGACGCCCAAACCGAGCCCGACGCCGGTACCGCCTCCACCAACCATCAGCAGCATCCCGAAAATTGTACTGGTGGGAAGTTCGTTCGTGATAAGCGGCAGCCACTTCACGGCAGGCTCGATGGTCAATTTCTTCGTCGCCACCTTCCGTGGATCGGTTAATGCCGGTCCGTTGACACCAGCGGGAAAGACTCCTACCCAGCTCACCGTGAATGTTCCCGTCAAAACCATCCTGGGTCAGGGCTTCGTCACCGTGGTGGTGGTCAACACCGACACCGGCTATGTTGCCTCCAACCCGGCCTCGGCCCTGCTTCAAGGTTTTGCCCCCGCCGGCATCCCCACTATCACCAAAATCGACGCCGTTCCTCTGGCTGCGACCAGCAGCGACCCGGGCTATGCCACCAACAATGTCGAGGGGGTAGTCGTGCAGGGCAGGGTGGTGAGCCTGGGTGGCACCGGTTTTGACTCCACCAACGGAGTGGGGGTGAACCTATTCTGCGCCTGGACGGGCGGCAAGGTGGGACCGTTCCTCCTGGATCCTGGAACCGCGGGACTGAGCAGCACGTTGATCAGCTTCACGCTGCCGTCGACTGGCGTGAACGCGCCACCGACGGGGCCGGGTCCTTCGTGGTGATAAACAAGGGCGCCGACGGCATGTACAGCAGAAGCAGCAACGGCGTGTCGGTGCCAATCGGGCAGAAGATCTCGGTGAAATCGGTGACACAGGCGGGCACGACGATCACCGTCAACGGAACCGGCTTCTCGACGCTGACCGCGATCAATTTCTTCAACAACCAAGGTGGCATGGTAGTGAATCTGGGCGGTAACGGAGCGCGAGGCGCGCCAAAAATTCCGCTGGCTGTGGCCGGCGCAACCAGATTCAGCTTCAGCAAGCCGGCCGCCGCAATTCCGGGACCATCGTACGTGCAGGCTATCAATCCTCCGTTCACACCGTTCACCAGTTCGGGCAATGATCCAGGCGGCGGCTTTTCGCTGAAGTGACATCGATTGGCGTGGACGCACGCGCGCAGTGTGCCAATCGCTGGAAAAGGCGGCGTTGCGAATCGATCAAGCCACTGTTCGCGCGACCTCTCATGGCGTAATAGTCGTGCCCATGAGTGCTTCTATTCCGGCTCCGCTGCCGCCAGCGCCTGCTCCGCAGGTCGATTCCTCGCTCCAGGTGGTCGAGCGCAACGTGATGGTGCCGATGCGCGACGGCGTCCGGCTGGCCACCGACATTTATTTTCCCGCCCTCGGTGGAAAACGCCGCGAAGGCAAATTCCCGGCAATCCTTGAGCGCACGCCTTACGGGAAGCAAGGGCATCCGCAACAGCCCCCGGTATGGCCGCAGTTCTTCGCCGGTCATGGTTACGTGAGCGTGATTCAGGACACGCGCGGCCGCTTTGCCTCCGAAGGCGTATGGCACATGATGACCGACGATCCCGCCGACGGCTTCGATACCGCGGCCTGGATTGTCAGCCAGCCGTGGAGCGACGGCGCAATCGGCACGACCGGCACGTCGTATCCCGGCGGAACGCAGCACGCCCTTGCGATCGCCGGCGCTCCGGGGCTGCGCGCGATGGTCCCGGTGGACGCGGTGGCCAACGCAGGTTACTTCGGGATGCGCAACGGGGGCGCGTTCGAACTGCGTTTCATGAACTGGATCTTTACCCTCACGGCACCCATCAAAAGCCGCGCCGCGAAAGATCGGGCAACCCGAGCAGTGCTGGAAGAGGCGGGCAGGAACATCACCGCCTACCTGACGCATCTGCCCCTCCGAAAGGGTATGACACCGTTGCGGCTGGCGCCCGAGTACGAGGATTGGCTGGTCTTCGCGATGGGCCACGGCGAGAACGACGCCTACTGGAAGCAGCCCGGTTTTAACGTGGTGGACAACGTTGAGGCGCACAAAGATGTGCCAGTCTACCTGGTCGGGGGATGGTACGACTCCTGGGCGCGGCAAACCACGATGAGCTACGTGGCGCTGTCAAGCCGCAAGAAAGGCCCAATCAAAATGATCATGGGGCCGTGGATCCACGGCCAGCACATGCTGCACATGCACGGCGAGGTCGACTTCGGTGCGGCGGCGATCGACGGTTACGCATTTCGTCTGCGTTGGTATGACCGCTGGCTCCGGAACATCGCCAACGGAGTCGATAACGACGCGCCGGTAAAGATTTTCGTGATGGGCGGCGGGAGTGAGGCCAAGGGGCCCGACGGACGCCATATGCACGGAGGGACGTGGCGCGATGAGCACGAATGGCCACTGGCGCGTACGCAGTGGACGCCATACTACCTGCACGGCGACGGCACGCTGAGCCCCAAGCCGCCTTCCGAGCCGCTCAGTGTGAGCAGTTACGATTTCGACCCGCGCGATCCCGTGCCCACTATCGGCGGCAATATCTCCTCGGCTTTTTCGCTGGTGTCGACCGAGGTCATCATGCACGAAGGAGCGTGGGACCAAAAATGCGGTCCGCACATCTGGAACTGCAAAGACTCGCTGCCCCTGTCGGCCCGCCGCGACGTGCTGGTCTTCCTCACGCCGCCGCTGGCGGAGGACGTCGAAGTGACAGGTCCGATCGACGTCAAGCTCTACGCGTCGTCCTCGGCACCGGACACCGATTTCACCGCCAAGCTGATCGACGTTCACCCGAGCGGGCCGGATTACCCCGGGGGCATCGACATGAACCTGGAGGACGGCATCATTCGCGCGCGCTTTCGCAACTCGCTGGAGCAGGCCGAGCTGATGACGCCCGGAGAGATCTACGAGTTCACCATCCAGCTTTATCCCACGTCAAATCTGTTCAAAACCGGCCATCGCATCCGCCTCGACATCTCGAGCAGCAATTTTCCGCGCTTCGACCTAAATCCCAACACCGGCGAGCCGCTCAACGCGCATCGCCGGATGGCGGTCGCGACCAACACCATCTACCACGATCGCGACCATCCCTCGCATGTGATATTGCCGATTATCCCGCCCGGTTGAGCCGGCGCGAGTGAATTGGAGGATACTCAAGAGTTCTGAAGGCCTGTAACGCTCACCCGCCTAAACGTGATACACAAATAGTAATCTTGCCGTAGGGAAGGTGGGGAAATGCGATGCCCCGGCTGTCAGTCCGAAAATCCGCCTGGCATGAGCTTTTGCGGCAAGTGCGGCATTCGGCTCGCGAATCGCTGTTCGAAGTGCGGATTTGAGAATCCGGCCGCGTTTGATTTCTGCGGCCGCTGCGGCTCGTCTCTGACCAGGTCCGGTCCTCCGGCCGAAAACCAGCCGCGTCCGCCCGGCAGCATTCAAGCCGTCGGGTCATCACAGGTCGAATCCCAGGAAATCCCCGAGGGCGAGCGCAAGACGGTCACCGCGCTATTCGCCGACATCAAGGGTTCGATGGAGCTGATGGAGGACCTCGACCCCGAGGAGGCGCGAGCGATCGTCGATCCGGCGCTGAAGCTGATGATCGACGCGGTGCACCGCTACGACGGCTACATCGTGCAATCGACCGGCGACGGCATCTTCGCCCTGTTCGGCGCGACCGTCGCCCATGAGGATCATCCCCAGCGCGCGCTCTACGCAGCGTTGCGGATGCAGGAGGAGTTGCGCCGCTACTCGGTAAAACTGCGTGAGGCTGGAAATCTTGCCGTGGAGGCGCGGGTTGGGGTCAACACCGGCGAAGTGGTGGTGCGATCGATCAAGACCGGTGACGCGCATAACGAGTATACGCCGATCGGGCACTCGACCAGCCTGGCGGCACGGATGCAGGCGCTGGCGCCGACCGGTTCGATCGCCATCACCGAGCAAACCCGAAAGTTGTGTGAAGGGTACTTCAACTTCAAACCGCTGGGGCCGACCAGAATCAAGGGGGTGAGCGAGCCGGTTAACGTGGTCGAGGTAACCGGGCTGGGGCCGCTGCGGACGCGATTGCAGGTCGCGGCGCAGCGCGGTTTGACCAGGTTCGTCGGACGCCAGGCCGAGTTGGAGCAGATGAAGCGGGCGTTGGAGCTGGCAAAAAGCGGTCATGGCCAGATCGTAGCGGCGATGGGCGAACCAGGGGTCGGCAAGTCGCGTCTGGTCTTCGAGTTCAAGGCGGTCGCGCAGGCCGGATGCCTGGTGCTGGAGGCCTACTCGGTTTCGCATGGCAAGCTTCGGCTTATCTGCCCGTCATCGAGTTGCTCAAAAGCTATTTCGAAATCGTTAATGAGGACGACGAGCGCAAACGGCGCGAGAAGGTCAATGGAAAGATCATCACGCTGGACCGCTCCCTGGAAGACACGCTTCCCTACCTATTCGGCCTGTTGGGAATCGTCGCGGGCGACGATTCTCTGGCGCAGCTCGATCCCCAGCTCAAGCGGCGGCGCATTCTGGAGGCAGTCAAACGGATCCTGGCGCGCGAAAGCCTCAACCAGCCGCTGATCGTCGTCTTCGAGGATCTGCACTGGATCGACAGCGAGACCCAGGCTCTGCTCAATCTCATAGTCGATGCTCTTGCCACCGCCCGCATCCTGATGCTGGTCAACTATCGCCCCGAGTACCACCATCAATGGGGCAACAAGACCTACTACACGCAACTGCGACTGGATCCGCTGGGCCGTGAGAGTGCCGACGAAATGCTGACCGCGCTGCTCGGCGCTGGCCTTCCTCTCTTTGACCAGCCCGGCTCCGGCCACCCTCTCCCTGACCAGGGAGAGGGCCGGGGTGAGGGTATCGCAGCGCTCAAGCGACTCATCATCGAGCGTACCGAGGGCAACCCTTTCTTCATGGAGGAAATGGTCCAGGCGCTCTTCGAGCAGGACGTCCTGGTGCGCAACGGAGCGGTGAAGCTGGCCAAACACCTTGACGAGATTCGCGTCCCACCCACGGTGCAGGCGATCCTCGCCTCGCGCATCGACCGGTTGGCAGCCGGGGAGAAGGAGTTGCTGCAGACCCTCGCGGTGCTGGGCCGCGAGTTTTCATCGGGCCTGATCAAGCGCGTGGCCGGCAAATCGGACGACGAACTGGAGCGGATGCTGTCGGAGTTGCAACTTGGTGAGTTCATCTACGAGCAGCCGGCGATGGGCGATATCGAATACACCTTTAAGCATGCCCTGACCCTGGAAGTCGCCTACCATTCGATACTTATTGAGCGCCGCCGCCTATTGCACGAGCGCGCTGCCCAGGCGATCGAAGCGCTTGCTGCTGAACGGCTGGACGACCATCTTTCAAAGCTTGCCAATCATTACCAGCGCAGCGGCAACACGAGCAAAGCGGTCGATTACCTCGGCCGGGCGGGATGGCGCGCGGCGCAACAGGCCGCGCATACGGAAGCGATCGGCCATCTCATCGCGGCAGTCACATTGCTGAAGGAATTACCCGACGACGCTGATCGCGCCCGACGAGAAATCGACTTGCAAATGGCGCTGGCTTCATCGCTGTTTTTGGTTAAGGGCCCCGGCGCCGACGAGCGACAGCCGGTACTGGCTCGCGCTCAGGCTTTGTCTGAGCAGATCGGAGACACCGGGCGGCTTATGAAGGTGCTCCTTGACCTATCCTTGTTTCGCACATACCGGCGCGAACACCGGTCGGCGGCGGATTTGGCCGAACGCGTGCTTGCGCTCGCGCAAACCGCGAAGGACTCCTCGATGATCGACGGTGCGCACTTGCAATTGGGCGTCGTTCAGTGCTTCAGAGGCGATTTCAAAGCGTCATGTGAGCATCTTGAGCGGGCGCCCGGGTTCATCAAGTTTGGATCGTTCCATGCCTCGGGTTCGGAATTGCTGCCGGATGTGTTGTTTATGCTCGGTTTTCCCGCCGCAGCGCTCAAAAAAAGCGGCGAGTTTCTCGCGACCGCCCGCTTGATCTCCGATCCATTTTCGGTCATCGACGCGCTGCAAACCGACGCCCGGCTCCATCTGCAGCTGCGGGACCGCGACATAGTTATGGAGCGGGTCCGGGAAATACTCTCCATCGCCGCCGAGCATCAAAACGCCTATCTGATTGCGATGGCCACCTTTCTTCGGGGCGCGGCTGGCGCCGGTGCTGGGGAGTGGGAGCAGGGCATCGCTGATATCGAGCGGGCCATCGCGGAGGTCAAAACCGGCGGCGCCGCCGGTAATGCCTGGATGCTTACCGCGCTGGCGGAGGCTTATGGAAAAAGTGGACGCCCGCGGGAAGGACTTAACGCGGTCCGCGAGGCGCTGGCGAGTATCGAACAAACCGATGAGAGGATCTACGAGGCGGAACTCCATCGCGTAGAAGGGGACCTGCTTCTCATGCGCAATCCCAGCGAGCAGGAACAGGCGGAACAATGCATGCGTAGTGGTATCGATATCTCCCGCCGTCAAGCCGCCAACTCCCTCGAATTGCGTGCCACCACGAGCCTGGCCCGTTTACTCGCGGCTCAGGGGAAGCGCGAAGAGGCTCGAAAGATGCTTACGGAAATTTATGGCTGGTTCATCGAGGGCTTCGATACCGCCGACCTCAAGGACGCCAAGGCATTGCTGGATGAACTGAGTCACTGAGCATGAGGGGAAAATGCGCTGCGGCAACTGTGGAACCGAAAATCCCCACGGGCTGAAATTCTGCAACCAATGTGGGTCCCCGCTACGAGTGCGTTGCGCGAAATGCGGATTCGACAATGCCGCGGGCGCGAGATTTTGCGGCGACTGCGGCACCGCCCTGGCCGCAGGCAGCGGAGCAATGCCATCGACAGCAGCGGCGCCGGATATCACGGCGCCTGTTTCCGGAATCAACGTGAGCACGGAGCCGGCAGTGGGCGAAATTCCCGACGGCGAGCGCAAGACAGTGACGGCACTGTTCGCCGACATCAAGGTTTCGATGGAGCTGATGGAGGACCTCGACCCCGAGGACGCGCGGGCGATCGTCGATCCGGCACTGAAGCTGATGATCGACGCGGTGCATCGCTATGACGGTTACATCGTGCAGTCCACCGGCGACGGCATCTTCGCGCTGTTCGGCGCGCCGGTGGCCCACGAGGATCATCCGCAGCGCGCGCTCTACGCAGCGTTGCGAATGCAGGAAGACCTAAAGCGCTACTCGGATCGGCTGCGGGTGGAGGGCAGAGTGCCGCTTCAGGCGCGGGTAGGAGTGAACACCGGCGAAGTTGTGGTCCGTTCGATTCAGACTGAAGACGGGCATGCGGAGTACACGCCGATCGGACATTCCACCGGGCTGGCGGCCCGAATGCAAACGTTGGCGCCGATTGGCTCGATTGCAGCGACTCAACAGACGCAAAAGCTGGGTGAAGGATATTTCACCTTCAAGTCACTGGGTCCGACCACCGTGAAGGGCGTCAGTGGGCCGGTGGCGGTTTTCGAAGTCACAGGACTGGGACCGCTGCGCACCCGGTTGCAGGTGTCCGCGCAGCGCGGGCTGACCAAATTCGTGGGCCGGCAAGCCGAGTTGGAGCAGATGAAGCATGCACTCGAACTCGCCCGCGCGGGGCATGGTCAGGTCGTCGCGGCGATGGGCGAGCCCGGCGTCGGCAAGTCGCGCCTGGTCTTCGAGTTCAAGGCGATCGCACAAAGCGATTGCTTGGTGCTGGAAGCGTATTCGGTCTCCCACGGCAAGGCCTCGGCCTATCTGCCGGTGATTGAGCTTTTGCGCGATTACTTCCGAATCATCGCGGAGGATGATCCGCGCCGGCGGCGCCAGAAAGTCATCGGCAAGGTACTCGAACTGGATCGTTCGCTGGAAGACACGCTGCCTTACGTTTTTGCGCCGCTGGGAATCCCGGAAGCCGACGACCCGCTGGCGCAGATGGACCCGCAGATCCGGCGCCGGCGCACCCACGATGCGCTCAAACGCATCTGGCTGCGCGACAGCCTCAATCAGCCGCTAATCATGGTCTTCGAGGACCTGCACTGGATCGATCAGGAAACCCAGTCGCTGGTTGACCTACTCGCCGACTCGATTGCGAATGCGCGCACCCTGCTGCTGGTGAACTACCGGCCCGAATATCGCCATCAATGGGGCAGCCGCAGCCATTACACGCAGCTCCGCCTCGACCCACTGGGCAGCGAGGGCGCCGCGGAAATGCTCGACGCGCTGCTCACTGCTGGCACCCCTCTCCCAGACCAGGGAGAGGGCCGCGGTGTGGGTATCGCGGAACTTGGACACTTCATCCTGGAGCGAACTCAGGGCAATCCGTTCTTCATCGAGGAAATTGTCCAGGCGCTGTTCGACGAGGGCGTGCTGGTGCGCAACGGCGCGGTCAAAGTTGTGCGCGCGCTGGCACAGGTGCATCTGCCGCCGACCGTGCAGGGAATCCTGACCGCGCGCATCGACCGGCTGGACGCGCCGGAGAAGGAGTTGCTGCAAACGCTGGCCGTACTGGGCCGCGAGTTTCCGGTGGGTCTGGTCAGGAGCGTCACGCAGATAACGGAGCACGAACTCGAACCGCTGCTCGACCATCTGCGGCTGGCCGAGTTCGTCTTCGAGGTGCCGGCGTTTCCCGAGGCGGAGTACACTTTCAAGCACGCGCTTACCCAGGAGGTCGCATACGACTCGGTGTTGGCGGATCGGCGCAAGCTCCTGCACGAGCGCGCCGGCGTGGCGATCGAATCGCTGTACGCCGGCCGGCTGGAAGACCATCTTGAGGAATTGGCGCATCACTACAGCCGCAGCGACAACGTGCCCAAGGCCGTTGAGTATCTGCAAATGGCGGCGGCGCAGGCGGTCAGCCGCTCGCATTACAACGAGGCGTCCTCGCATACCACCGCCGCGCTCAAGCTGCTTGATCGGCTTCCTGAGCGATCAACCCGCCTGGCAGCGGAGCTGGGTCTTCAGATGCTGACCGCTCAAGCGTCGATGGTGCTGCTGGGATACAACGCGCCAGAAGTGGAAAGGGCGTTGTTGCGCGCCGAGTCGGTCTGTCAGGAGGTTGGGAACGCGACGCAGATGTTCCCCATCCTCAGCGCTCTTCGCATCTACTATCTGGGCTTTGCAAAGCATCGGCGTGGGCACGAACTGGCGCAGCAATTACTGGAGATCGCGCAGCACGAGGGCAGCAAATCACACCTGGCTGAAGCTTATTTCAATATGGGAGACAACCTCCAATGGGAGGGCGAATTTGGAAAATCGCTCAGCTATCTCGAACGGGCGATTGACCTGTGTGAGCCAGGCCAGAAAGTTGCGGCCGATCTCGATGCGTTGACGATGTGTTTGCAACGCGCCTGCGTCTCGAGTTGGTGCGTGGGATATGCGGACAAAGCCCTCGCCATAAGCATCAGGGCGCTCAAACATACTGCCAGCCTCAAACACCCCATGAGCATGGCGGTGGCGCATCTTACGTCTGCAGTAGTGCGAAATCTCCGGAGGGATCCTGAAGCTCTCGAAGCAGCGCAAACTTTGCTCGCGTTTACCACAGAGCACGGACTCTCGTTTTACCATTGGGTTGCATCGGCTCTGAGCAGCATAGCCCTGCTTGAACGTGGTTCCGTCACCGAAGCATTAGCGGGTCTCCTGCAAGTCGCCGATCAGCAGCGACAGCTCGGATTGAGGGGCCTGCTGCCCCGCCATCTTACCCTGATTGCCAAGGCGTATGGCAAGCTGGGAAATCCCAACCAGGGTCTCGAGGTGATTTCGCAGGCGGTTGCGGTTATCGAAGACACTTCGGAACGGCTGTACGAGCCCGAGGTGCATCGAACCAGAGGCGAGCTGCTGCTCCTGCAGGATAGTTCGAGCGTAGAGCAGGCGTTTGACTCATTCCGCAACGCCATAGAGATAGCGCGCCGGCAGGAGGCCAGGTTCTACGAACTGCGCGCGACTATGAGTCTTGCGCGGCTGCTTGCCCAGCAGGCGCGTCGCGATGAAGCGTGGGCGATGCTGGCGGAGATCTACAACTGGTTCACCGAGGGGTTTGACACAGTTGATCTGGAGGAAGCCAAAGCGCTGCTCGACCAATTAAGCGGGTGACGTGGTGCAATGCACGAAGTGTAACCGGGACAATCCCGCCGATGCGCAATTCTGCCAGGGATGCGGCGCGCGGTTGGAATTGGTCTGCGTCGCGTGCGCCGCGCCCAACAGTTTTGACGCCAATTTCTGTAAGAGGTGCGGTGCCCGGCTGACCGGACCCTCCGCGCCCGCTTCCGCTGCGCCATCCCGCGGCGTACCATCCGTCCAGTCATCCAGCGGCGGGAGCGCGCCCGTTAGGCTGCTTACGCCACAGTCCGATGTCGTTGATGGCGAACGCAAGACCGTCACCGCACTGTTCGCCGACATCAAGGGCTCGATGGAGCTGATGGAAGACCTCGACCCCGAGGAGGCGCGGGCGATTGTCGATCCGGCGCTGAAGCTGATGATCGACGCGGTCCATCGCTACGACGGTTACATCGTGCAGTCCACCGGCGACGGGATCTTTGCGCTGTTCGGTGCGCCGGTGGCGCACGAAGATCATCCGCAGCGCGCGCTCTACGCGGCGCTACGGATGCAGGAAGAACTGCGGCGCTACGCAGGACGGCTTCGGGCGCAAGGCGGCGTGCCAATCGAGGCGCGCATCGGAGCCAACACCGGCGAGGTAGTGGTGCGCTCGATCCATACCGACGAAGAGCATACGGAATACACGCCGATCGGCCACACCACCAACCTGGCGTCGAGGATGCAGGTGGTGGCGCCGACCGGGTCGATCGCTATCAGCGAGGCGACGCGCAAGCTGGTGGAAGGCTATTTCCTGCTCAAGGCGCTCGGACCGACCCTGGTCAAGGGCCTGGCTGAACCCGTCGACGTGTACGAGGTGACCGGACTTGGTCCGCTACGCACTTGGCTGCAGCGTGCGGCAGGCCGCGGCCTGACCCGATTCGTCGGGCGTGAGGCGGAGTTGGCGCAGATGCGGCGCGCGTTGGAATTGGCGCGTGAAGGCCATGGTCAGGTTGTGGCCGCGATGGGCGAGCCGGGGGTGGGCAAGTCACGGCTCTTCTTCGAGTTCAAGGCCGCCGCGCAAAGCGGTTGTCTGGTGCTGGAAGCTTACTCAGTCTCGCACGGCAAAGCCTCGGCGTACCTGCCGGTCATCGACTTGCTCAAAAGCTACTTCAAGATCGCCACGGAAGATGACGAGCGCGCCAGGCGCGAGAAGGTCGCGGGCAAGGTAGTGATTCTCGACCGAACGCTGGAAGACACCCTGCCGTATCTGTATGCCTTGCTGGGCATTTCCGAGACTGAAGACCCGTTGGCGCCGCTGGACCCGCAGACCAGGCGGCGGCGCACCCTGGAGGCGATCAAGCGAATTCTGGTGCGCGAGAGCCTCAGTCAGCCGCTGATCGTCGAGTTCGAGGACCTCCATTGGATCGACAGCGAAACCCAGGCGCTACTCAACCTGTTGGTGGAGGGCGTCGCCACCGCCCGCATCGTGCTGCTAGTCAACTACCGTCCCGAGTATCACCATCAATGGGGCAGCAAGACCTACTACAGCCAATTGCGGCTCGATCCGCTAGGCAGAGAGGGCGCCCAGGAGTTGCTGACTGCGCTGACGGGCGATGATGAAGCATCTTGCCGCTCAAGCGCCTGATTATCGAGCGGACCGAGGGCAATCCCTTCTTCATGGAAGAGATGGTCCAGGCGCTCTTCGAGCAGGGCGTGCTCGCGCGCAACGGAGCGGCGAAGCTGGTGAAGCCGCTGGACGAGATTCGCGTTCCGCCCACGGTGCAGGCGATCCTCGCTTCGCGCATCGATCGGCTGGCGGCTGCGGAAAAGGAGTTGCTGCAAACCCTCGCGGTGCTGGGCAGAGAGTTTTCGTCGGGCCTAATCAAGCGCGTCGCCGGGAAATCAGATGACGAGCTGGAGCGGATGCTGTCGGCGCTGCAACTCGCTGAGTTCATCTACGAGCAGCCCGCGATGGGCGATGTCGAATACACCTTCAAGCACGCACTGACGCAGGAAGTCTGCTACAATTCGGTGCTGGTCGAGCGCCGCCGGCTGCTGCACGAGCGCGCCGCCCAGGCAATCGAGGCCCTGTTTGCCGACCGCCTGGAAGACCATCTCCCCGAGCTGGCTCATCACTTCGACCGCAGCGGCAATGTGCGCAAAGCGGTTGAATACCTTGGACGGGCAGGCCGCCTGGCGGCACAGCAGACGGCCCATTCCGAGGCGGTCGGTTATTTCAAACGGACACTCGAGCTGCTCCACAACCTGCCCGACAGCGCTGATCGTCGCCGGCAGGAATTTGAACTGCAGATGGCTTTAGGCTCGTCGCTCTATGTTTTGAATCCAGTAGATCCGGAACGTGAACCGGTCCTTATTCTTACACGAGAGTTGTCTGAGCAGCTTGGCGAAGACGCGGAGCAGATGGAGGCGTTACTGCAATTGGCGCACTTCCGTTTCCTCCGGCGCGAGTACGGTATGGCGCGAGAGCTGGCTCAGCGGTTACTGGGCCTCGCCGAACCGGCGAAGTCTACGGCGATGGTCGCGGGGGCTCATTACGTACTCGGCACTATTCCTTCCTCCCTCGGCGAGCTGGAGGCGGCGCGCGACCACCTTGAACTCGCTGTTGCGCTCTTCGGCCCTGGACCTTTCCGCAACGTCGGCGAGGCTCTATACGCGCGGGCCGCAACCGCCGTCCTTACCACAACGCTGTTGTTTCTCGGCTATCCCTCGGCTGCGCTCAGAAAAAGCCGCGAATATCTGGACGCCATGCGGCGGCTCTCTGACCCTCCTTCCCTTGCCAGGGCTTTGACGCGGGAGGCTATCAATCATATGTTTCTTCGCGACAGCCGGATGGCCTTGGAGCGAGCCGAAGAACTCCTTTTGATCGCCACGGAGCACGGGATGCCATTCGCTGCTGCGAACGTTGCCATTTTGCGAGGTTGGGCCTTGGCCGATGAGGGGCGGGGGCAGGAAGGTCTCGCCGAGATGTCACGAGCCCTTCCGGCTTTTGAGGGCTCCCCGGCAGCCACGCTACTTTACGGCCGACTGGCAGACAGCTATCGCAAGAACGGGCGCGCGGAAGAAGGGCTTGCGACGGTGGCCACGGCGTTAAGAGAAACGGAGCGTAGCGGCGAGAGAACAGCCGAGACAGAACTCCACCGGGTCAAAGGCGATCTCCTGCTGATGCGTGACCCGCCCGACGAGGCGGAGGCGGAGCGCTGTTTTCGCACCGCGATCGACATCGCCCGCCGCCAGAAGGCGAGATTTTTTGAATTGCGGGCGACCACCAGTCTCGCTCGGCTGCTCAAACGGCAGGGCAAGATCGAAGAGGCCCGAGTCATCCTCGCCGAGATCTACAACTGGTTCACTGAGGGCTTCGAGTTCGCCGACCTCAAGGACGCCAAGACCCTGATTGAGGAACTCGGAGCGTAAGAAATGCGCTGCGACAATGCGGAATCGATAGCCGCAAAAGTCGTGCTTCTGAGCCGAATGCGCTGCAGCACTGGCCGTGAATGGACGCGGTCCATAGCTACGACGGCTACATCGTGCAATGGACAGGCGACCGCATCTCAGCGCACCGCGCCCTTGCCGGCGTCGCGAGACTACTGCGAGATTTGACCGCAACCAAAACGCCGCGCTACATGGCGGCGGGGTGTAAAGAGGACATGGCCAAGGCACTGGACGGAGTTACGGTAATCGAATTCGCCTCTCATCTGGCCGCGGTTTATGCCGGAATGGCGATGGCGGAGCAGGGCGCCCGCACTATCCGAATCGAGCCGCCGGGGGGCGATCGAGGCCGCGGGACGCCGCATTTCCATGCGCTTAACCGGAGCAAGCAACACGTTGCCGTCGATCTCGATTCCGCCGCCGGGTTGGATAGCGCTTGCGAATTGATAGCGCTGGCCGACGTGGTGATCAGTGGATTCGTGCCCAGCCGCCAGCGCGCCCTGGGCCTGGACTTCGCTCCGGTCCATGCAATCAATCCACGTTCCGTGCTGCTGGAAATGCCGTCTTTGGGTAGCAGAGGTCCGCTGGCGGAACTGGACGCCGAAAATGACGTCGTTGAGGCTATCGGCGCAATCAGCGCGAACCAGTGGGCCGTCAGCGGTAAACCGGTGGTCCAGACTTTTCCTTCGGCCAGTTATCAGGCTGGGCTGCTGGGTGCCGCCTCGGCGGTGGCGGCGCTGATCCATCGCGATGCGGGCGGTCCGTCGCAGTCGGTTGAGGTTTCGATTCTGGCCGGAGCGGTAATGCTGGCTACGGGTACCATTCTGCGTCACGAGACGATGATGCGGATGTTCGCCGGCCCGGCGGATCCGTTGGGCCCCTTGCCGATTTACCGGCTGTTCCGCGCCGGCGACGGCAAGTATCTGCTGCTGGCCGCGGGCAATCCGCGCTTCTGGTATCGCTTGGCGCTCCTGCTGGAGCGGCCGGAACTGATTTCCGATCCGCGCTTTGAAAAGGCGCCGTGGGGCGTCCAGGGCGAGGATCGCGACGTGCTCAGGGAGATCGTTGGCAACGAGATCGCCAACGGCACGCGGGCGCAATGGATCAAGCGGTTCGATGACGCTGAAATCCCCTGCGCCCCGGTCAAGACCCGCCAGGAATGTATCGACGACGCACAGGTGCGCGCGCTCGAACTGCGCCGCGAACTGAACGATCCGCTCCTGGGCTCGACCGTTCAGATGGGTATCCCGATCAAGTTCTACCGCACGCCGGGCGAAATTTTGCATCCCGCGCGCACCCCGGACGCCCATCCCGGTGCGTTGGAGCGGTTGCTGCGGGAAGCCCGGGAACGGCGCGCTGAAGCCCGTCCCCGCACGCAACCCCCTGCGCCGCAAGGCAATTCGCGCGGTCCGCTCACTGGAACTCTGGTGGTGGATTTTTCGGGCTATATCGCAGGCGCGCTGGGCCCGATGATTTTGGGCCACTTCGGCGCCACCGTTTCGAAGATCGAGCACCTCGACGGCGATCCGTTCCGCACCATTGCGTTTGGTTTCATGGGATGGAACCAGAACAAACGCGCTATCGCACTTGACCTGAGGACGCCGCGGGGGCGCGAAATAGCTTACCGCCTGATTCGCAAAGCCGACGTGCTGGTGGAAAACATGCGCACCGGCCGCACGCGCACGCTAGGCATCGATTACGATACGGTTTCGGCCATGAACCCGCGCCTCATCTATATGACCGTGACCGGCTTCGGCACCTACGGCCCCGAGCGCAACCGCCCCGGCTTC
This sequence comes from Binataceae bacterium (SeqCode), assembly GCA_035939115.1. GTDB lineage: Bacteria > Desulfobacterota > Binatia > Binatales > Binataceae > JAJPJA01. The sequence goes on along the minus strand of DASZGF010000264.1, from coordinate 32,299 downwards.
GATCCGTTGGCGCAGGCTTGGGGCGGAGTGATGGCCGCCCACGACGGCAGCGGACGCGACGATTTGCCGCCTGGAAGCCCGATCCATCCGGTGTACATGACCTGCGCGATCGGCGATTACAGCGCGGCGATGCTGTCGGCTCTGGGATGCATTCTGGGGCTGCGCGCCCGCCAGATGATCGGCGTGGGGCAGCGTTGCGAGACCTCGCTGCTGCACGCGGCGATGGCCTGCCAGGCGGGCGAATATATCTTTTATGAAGGGCGGCCCAACCTGGAAAACGGCGCTCCCGAACTGCGCGGCATCTCCGCGCTCCATCGCACGTATCAATGCCAGGACAAGAAATGGATCTACCTCGCCGTCTCCAGCGCCGATCAATGGTCGGCGTTGAAACAAGTCTCGGGAGTCGCCGGTGGGATACCGTTTGACCAGGCGCGCCTGGAAGGTCCGGAGGCGCCGCTGGTGCGCCATCTGGAGGACTTCTTCGTCAAGGAGGAATCGACGACGGTGCTCGAACGGCTTGGCCGGATGGAAGTTCCGATCGTTCCGGCCCATGCGATGACGGCGATATTCGACGACGCGCAGGTAATGGCAAACGAATTGCTGATCACACTGGACGATCCGAAATGGGGCAAGGTCGGCCAGATCAACGCGGCGGCGAAATTTTCGGCCACACCAGCGCCGCCGCCCGCGCCGGCCCCGAATTTCGGCGAGCACACCGACGAGATCTTGCGCGAGTATCTGGGCTACGGCGCGGATCAAATAGCGTCGCTGCGCGAGCAGGGCGTGGTCAAGTAAGAGAGAAATGAGAAAATAGAAATGACAAAAGAGAGGCGGGGAAAATGCTACGGTGCTTGCCATCAGAGCCGCGAGCGTAAGCAAGCGGTTTCCGTCTCCTTTTTGTCATCCTTGAGGCGGAGGCGAAGGATCTCGCGGCCGGGTCTTTTGCGGCCGCGATTTATCTGGTAGCGGGCGCGACCACGGATCAGACAAATCGCGAAGTACGCAGCGCACTCCGCGAGATCCTTCGCCTGCGGCTCAGGATGACATCGACAGCCTTGCGGCTGTCAATGTGGGACAGGCTGGAAAGCCTGTCCCACGCCGGACAGTTCAATCATGTCCTTGACAATATCTCAATATTTCTATAAGTCTCAAAATATGTTCTAGCGCGAAGGTCTGTGAGGGGCGGGCAACGCGGCCAGCTCAACCATGCTGCGTGGGCACCAATGAATGAGGCTCGTGCGTGCTCGAAGCCGCGATGTGAAAACTCTGTTACCGCGGTGCGCTCGGCCGACCATTGCTCTGTAGGTATGGAACTGTGAGAAAGAACATCGCGATTGCGGCTTTGGGGGCGCTGGCCCAGGAGACGCGGCTCGACATTTTTCGCCTGCTGGTCGAGCGCGGCCCGCAGGGGATGGCGGCGGGGGAAATCGGAGAGCGGCTCAAGCAGCCCTCGCCGACGCTCTCCTTCCATCTGAATCAGCTGCGGCATGCCGGTCTGATCTCGTCGCGGCGCGAGAGCCGGTCGATCATATACAGCGCCAACTTCAACACCATGAACGGCTTGATGGCCTATCTGACCGAGAAATGCTGCGGCGGACGGCCGGAGCTGTGCGGCCCCGATGCGTTTCCTCCAGGCCAATGCGCGCAGGATTCGTGTGCGCCCGGCGCCTGTGAACCGCTTCAGATCAAGGTCGAGCCGCGGCGCGAAGCGGCGCCCGCCGCTGCCGGCTTGCCAAGCAGGCGTAAGGGCGGGAGCGCGGCTCGCAAACGATAGAACTCGGCGGGGAGCGACCATGTCCGTACGGGTGGGAATCAACGGTTTTGGGCGGATGGGACGCCTGGCGTTGCGCGCGGCGTTCGGCAATCCGGACTTTACCATTGTGCACGTCAACGAGGCCAAGGGCGGTCCGGAGGTGGCCGCTCACCTGCTCGAATTTGACAGCGTGCACGGCCGCTGGCCAACAGCGATAACGGTCGGTGCTGCGGGGTTCACGGTGAATGGTCACGCCGTGGCCTACAGCAACGCTATCGCTCCGGAAGCAATTGCCTGGGACCAGGCGCATGTCGATGTGGTCATCGAATGCTCGGGCAAATTCCTGACGCCCGAAACTTTGGCGGGCCATTTCAAACGCGGCGCGCGCAAGGTTGTCGTAGCCGCTCCGGTCAAGCAGGGGGCGCTCAATATCGTGATGGGCATCAATGACCATCTGTATGACCCGAGCCGCCATGACATCGTTACCGCGGCCTCCTGCACGACCAACTGCCTGGCGCCAGTGGTGAAGGTGGTGCACGAACGGCTCGAAATCCGCCATGGCGTGATCACCACGATCCATGACGTCACCAACACGCAGACCGTGGTTGACGCACCTCACAAGGACCTGCGCCGCGCCCGCTCCGCGCTGATGTCCCTGATTCCGACCACCACCGGATCCGCCACCGCGATCGGTCTTATCTACCCGGAGCTTGCGGGCAAGCTCAATGGCCTGGCCGTGCGGGTGCCGATGCTGAATGCTTCCCTTACCGACTGCGTCTTCGAGCTTTCCAGCGCCGTCACCGCGGCTGAGGTTAACGGCTGGTTCAAAGAAGCGGCGGCGGGGCCGCTGGCCGGAATACTCGGCTTCGAGGAACGCCCGCTGGTCTCGGCTGATTTTCTTAATGACCCGCGCTCGTCGATTGTCGATGGCCCATCGACGATGGTGGTCGACGGTACCCAGCTCAAAGTGCTGGTCTGGTACGACAACGAGTGGGGTTACGTCAATCGCCTGGTTGAACTCACCGCTAAAGTCGCTCGCAGTCTGCCTGCCGCGTGACCCAATGTCTATGAACTCGGCAGTTCGCAACTATGCGTTGGTCACCGCGGCCTACTGGGGTTTCACGCTCACCGACGGCGCGCTGCGGATGCTGGTGCTGCTGCATTTCGACCGGCTCGGCTACAGCGCGGTCCAGATCGCGTTTCTGTTTCTGTTCTATGAGTTCTTCGGAATCGTGACCAATCTTCTGGGCGGATGGATTGCGGCACGCTCCGGGCTGAAGGTGACACTTTACGGCGGGCTTGGCCTACAAATCGGGGCGCTGATCATGCTCGCGATGCTCCAGCCGCAATGGTCACGGCTGGCTTCGGTCAGCTATGTGATGGCGGCGCAGGCGCTCTCGGGTATCGCCAAGGACCTGACCAAGATGAGCGCCAAGAGCGCGATCAAAGTGGTTGTGCCCCAAGGTGAAGACGGCGCGCTGTTCAAGTGGGTTGCGCGCCTGACCGGCTCGAAGAACGCTCTCAAGGGAGTGGGCTTCTTCATGGGCGGCGTCCTTTTGGGCGCGCTGGGATTCGTCGGCTCTTTGGCCGCGATGGCGATCGGCTTGGCCGTCGTCCTGGCCGGCACCGTGTGGGCGCTGCCGGCGGAAATGGGAAAGGCCAAAACCAAGGTCAAATTTACCAAGTTGTTTTCCAAGAGCGCCGCGGTCAACTGGCTCTCAGCCGCCCGGCTGTTCTTATTTGGCGCGCGCGACGTCTGGTTCGTGGTCGGGCTGCCGGTTTTCCTGGCCTCCATCCTGGGATGGTCGTTCTGGCAGGTTGGCGCTTTTGCCGCCTCGTGGTTTATCGGCTACGGCTTCGTGCAGGCGATCGTGCCCGAGATCCTGCGCAACGCGGGCGCGCGCCAGGGCGTAAGCGGCGCTACCGCGCGGCTTTGGGCTTTTATCCTGGCGGCGATCCCGTTTGCCCTGGCGGGCGCGCTGGACCTGAAATTGCCGCCGGCTCCCGCCCTGATGGTGGGATTGGCCGTCTTCATGGTTGTGTTCGCGATCAACTCCGCGGCCCATTCCTACCTGATCCTGGCCTACTCCGACGACGATGAAGTCGCGACCAACGTCGGTTTCTACTACATGGCCAACGCCGGCGGCAGGCTGGTGGGAACGCTCCTGTCGGGCGTTATCTTTGAATACTACGGCTTCATTGGCTGCCTGCTCGCGTCGGGCGCTTTCGTGCTGGCCGCCGCAATGCTGTCGTTCAATCTACCTCAGGCAGCAGCGGTGCCAATCAATGTCAAGCTCCAGGAAGCCAAATCATGAGTTCCGGTGTTGGTTGAAATGGCAGCGTAGTTTTCTTCTTGTGCAAATTGAAAGTCCGACTTTCAATCGGCTAGAATCGGGCCTGATGGCCCGCATGATCAAGAGAACCGCGGGGGCCGCTCTGCGGGAATTGGCGCGCGGATTTCCGATCGTCGTGGTAACGGGTCCGCGCCAGGCCGGCAAGACAACTCTGGTCAAGGCCACCTTTGCCGCAAAACCCTACGCTTCGCTCGAGGACCTCGACGTCCGCGAGTTCGCCGACGGCGATCCCAGAGGTTTCCTCGCCCAGTTCCCCGCGGGTGCGGTGCTCGATGAGGTCCAGCGTTGTCCGCAACTCTTGTCTTACCTCCAAGGTATCGTGGATCGGCGTACCGAAACCGGGATGTTCATTCTCACCGGTTCGCAGCAACTGAACGTTTTGGCCGGGGTGACTCAGAGTCTGGCCGGCAGGGCGGCAACCCTGGTCTTGTGTCCTTTGTCCTTTGCCGAGATTCGCTCGGCCTCCAGGCTCACGGAGCGCACCGCGCTCGCCACGATCGTCACCACCGGCTTTTATCCCGCACTTTACGACCGTGGGCGAAAGCTAAGTCCGTCGGTATGGTACGCCAATTACATCCAGACCTACCTGGAGCGGGACGTTCGCCAGATCGTAAATGTCGAGAACCTCGCCGTCTTTCAGCGCTTTTTGAGGATTTGTGCCGGCCGCACGGGACAACTGCTCAACCTCAACCAGATCGGCGCCGACGCCGGGGTGAGCCATCCGACAGTCAGTAAGTGGCTCTCCGTCTTGGAGGCGAGTCACATCATTTTCAGGGTCCCGCCATACCACCGAAACTTCCGCAAAAGGTTGGTCAAGGCGCCGAAGATCTACTTTCTGGACTGCGGACTAGCGGCCCACCTGATCGGCGTCAGCAGGCCTGAGCACTTCACGACTCATCCTCTGGCGGGAGCGCTGTTTGAATCGATGATCGCGGCCGAGCTACTCAAGGAGCGTCGCAACCGCGCGTTGACCCCCAACCTTTTTTTCTGGCGCGATTCCGCCGGCGAGGAAATCGACCTCGTGATTGAAGACGATTCGGGCCAGCCGGTGGCGGTCGAGATCAAGATGGGACAAACGCTTGCCGGAGATTGGTTCAGATCGCTTCTAAGGTTCCGGGAGTTTTCCGGCTCCGGCCAGGCCGCGATCGTTTACGGTGGCAATCAATCAGCCAGCAGAAGCGGAGTTACGGTGCTGCCGTGGAAGGCGTTGAGTTTCTCGCGCCTGACTTCCGGGGCGAACATGACCTCGGCTGGCCAATGAGCTCCCAGTCCAGTAGCATAAGGCGGCTGCTGTGCCGCTGGGGTGGAGTGTTATGACGCGTGCTCTGGTTGCTTTCCTGATAATTGCCGCAATCGCGGGGTTCTTCGCCTGGCGCTACCATGCGCAGAACCAGGCCATGATCGCTCAGCAGGCCCATCAACTCGATGATTTAAATGCGCAGGTCAGCAAGCTCAAAAGCGATAGCAACCAGCTTCACGACCAACTGGACAAAGTCCAGGAAGAGAACGGGAACCTCAAAATTTACAACGACGCGCTGAAGAAGGCGCTCGAAACCGCCAAGGTCACTGGCAAAGTTCCGCTGGTCATGCCTTACCCGCCCAAGTAGGGGGGGCGCTATTTGCGCTGCGCGTCCGATAACGCCTCCAGCACGTAGCGCTGGAACTCCAACAGATGGCTTAGCGAGCGCATGTCGCGCATGCGGTCGAGGTACACTTCGCCCTTGAGATGGTCGGTTTCGTGCTGGATGACCCGGGCATGGAAACCCTCCGCGATGATATCCAGCGGCTGCGCGTCGCGTCCCAGGGCCTCGACCCGCAGCCGCGTAAAGCGCGGCACCATCCCCCGCATGTCCGGGATGGACAGGCATCCCTCGTAGCCGTCAATTGTTTGATTATCCAGGATGGTAACGACCGGGTTGATCAGCACAGTGAGCGGCACCGGCGGAGCGTCGGGATAACGCGGATTGCGCTCGACCTCCAAAACCGCCACTTGGATTGGAAGATGAATCTGGGTCGCGGCGAGGCCCACGCCGCTGTATTCATGCATGGTTTCCACCATGTCGTCGATCAGGACCTGGAAACCGTTGCTCTTGATCTCTTCCGCCGTAACTTGGCGGGCCGCGGTGCGTACGATCGGATGCCCCAGGCGCGCAACCTTCAGAATCATCGCCGTTGACCTCTGATGCGAAGATAGCCGTGCGGGCGGCGCAGGGAAAGCCGGAACCGGGGCGGGGCGGTGGAGCGGTGCCATTTGAACACAAAGGTATTGAAGTGGCGCATCGCGCTCGCATAGGCGACGGCATGCGTGCACAATACAGGTCCAGTCCCAGAAATCACTTGAATTTGCCGGGGATCGCCCATGAAGCTGATAGTTGGAGCGGCGTTGGCGAGTTGGTTCCTGATGGCTCCGCCGATCGATACCGGCTGGGACGCCGATTTCGACCCGAGCACCCCCATCTCGCACTGGTCGGTGGTCAAAACTTATGACACCGCCGACGAATGCAACCTGGTGCGCTATTGGCGCATCATGAACGCGATGCGTGAGCTTAAAGGGAACGAGGATCAGATCAAACGCGCACGCCGGCACAAGCTCCTGATTTGGGACTACCTCTGGGAGTGCCACAGCAGCGACGATGCCGATCTGCGCCACGGCGACTAGATCCTCTATGACCGCGGGCAGGGCGACCCGCTCCGGCGCAGCGCGCCATATCTTGTCGCTTTCCTCGATCTGATTTACTGTGCCGATGGATATTGCGCCTCGCACGGGGTGCAGGCTCGGAGGTATGCCCGCAAGAAGAGGCGCCAGGGAGACTGTTGGATGGATCTGAATCTAACTGCGGCTGAGCAAGAGTTCCGCCAGGATATTCGAAGCTGGTTTGCAAAGAATTTGCCGCACGAATGGAAAAGCGCGCAGATTCGGCGGCTCTCCGAGGATGACGCCGCCGCCACGCTGCGCCAATGGCAGCTCAAGCTGGGTGAGGCGGGATGGCTCGGTTTGTCGTGGCCCAAGGAATACGGCGGACGCGGCGGCACCTTGATGGAACAGGCCATCTATCTGACCGAGGGCCATTACGCCGACGCACCGCTGCCGCTGGATTGGGTGGGCTTGCGCCTGCTGGGTCCGACTTTGATGGACGTTGGCAGCCCGGAACTCAAAGCGCGCTATCTAAGCCGCATCGTCAGCGGCCAGATGGTCTGGTGCCAGGGCTTTTCGGAGACCAATGCCGGCTCCGACCTGGCCGCGTTGCAGACTCGCGCCGTGCTCGACGGCGATCACTACGTGGCCAACGGCCACAAGATCTGGAGCACCACCGCGCAGTACGCCGACTGGTGCATCTTGCTGGCGCGCACCAACCCCGAGGTGCCCAAGCATAAGGGCATCACCATGTTTGCGGTGGACATGAAGTCGCCCGGGGTCACCGTGCGCCCGATCAAGCAGATTGGCGCCACCTCTGAATTCAACGAAATCTTTTTCGACAACGTAAGAATTCCCCGCGACAATGCCATCGGCGGCGTCGACAATGGTTGGGGTATCGCGATGCGCGCCCTAAGTTATGAACGAGGTCTCTACACGATGATCAACCAGGCCAAGTACCGCACGAGCTGGGAGGAGATGGTCGATTACGCGCGCAAGACGCGGCGGGATGGCAAGCCCATGATCGATGACCCCCGCGTACGCGAACTGCTGGCCCAGACCTACGCCGATATCGAGCTGATGCGGCTGACCAACTTGCGCCAACTGACGCGCTACCAGCGCGGAATCGCCCCGGCCGAGGAATCGTCACTGATGAAGCTGCATTGGTCGCTGACCGAGCAGCGGCTGTACGATCTGGGCATGACATTAGGTGGTCCCGGCGCCCTGGCGATGTCCGGTTCGCCGCACGCGCTGTGCGATGGATCCTGGAACACCTACTACTTCGCCTCGCGCTCGGTGACGATCTACGGCGGTACCCAGGACATCCAGCGCAACCTGATCGCGGAGCGGATCTACGGTCTGCCGCGATAGCGATTCCCCACCGGTATTTACTGTTGAAAACCACCGAGCAATTGCTGGCCGAACTGGCCGACCGCGAGGCGATCCGGGAGCTGCCCAGGCTCTATTGCCATTATTTGTGGACCAAGGATCCGCACAGCATGGCGAACCTTTTCACGCAGGACGCGACCATTTGTATCCAGGGGATGGAAGACTACGCGATCACCGGGCGCGACAAGCTCGCCAAGGTCTTCCAGCGGGTCAATGCCAAATACTCAAGCCTGCCCTTCATCCATAACCATATCGTCGAGCTTGAAGGTCCGGACCGCGCCAATGGCTATGCTTACTACGAGATACTGGAGAGCGAAGGCTCCAAGTATCTGGCCGCAGGCTATTATCGTGACCAGTATCGCAAGGTGGACGGCCAATGGAAGTTCGAATACCGCAAGATTCACATGGCCACCGATTTCGATCGCGTCCCTGAGAAATAACACGGCTTCACAACGAGGCGGCGATTAATAATCCAGCGTCGAAGGTAACAGGGCATGATCGGAGTTCTGATAATCGGGCTCGTCGCGGGATGGCTGGCCGGCAAGCTTATGCGCGGCAGCGGATACGGCATCATTGCCGACACCCTGCTGGGGCTGATTGGAGCGGTGATCGGCAGTTGGGTCTTCCGCCAGCTCGGTATCGTCGTGGTCGGCTCGGTGGGCTTTCTGGCGATGGCGACGGTCGGCGCGCTGGTCCTGGTGGGTGTGGCCCATCTGCTGCGCGAGGTTTTTTAAGGCACTCGCCGATTCGGATTTGCTCAAAGTCTGGATCATCAGGCGAATGGCTGTTGGCCTTGCAGTTGTCGCACGTATCGATCTGTCCGGAATGCTAATCATCCTAGCGCGGTTGGCTCAACGCGCTCTGCGATAAAGCTCGAATCTTTATACCGTCCCTCAGAAAGGAAAAGAACGCCGGCACGGAGGCCGGCGCTACGGAAGACGGTATGGGGCCGCGTTTCTTGTACGCCAGTGCCTGCCGCGCATTTGGGAACTTTCCGGCAGCGAGATGGATTGAATAACCAGAGTTCAATTCAAAGGATATTCTCGCGCTGTATTAACAAAACATGACCATGCGCCCGGACACCGGGAGCAAATAGTATAGCCGACCTGGAGTTCGCCCGACCGGTTGCTTTGCCGGCGGGAAGGCAGGCCGCGTCCTGAGATTATATGGACAGCGCCTCAAGCTACTCCAGGGATTGATGAATCAGGCCTTCTCGGATGGCGCCCAAAAACGACGCCATGACGAGCGCGGGGAATCTTTTGCTTTGCAACGGTGACGGAGCGATGGAGCGCGCGCGACCCATCTCACCGGTTGATAACCCTGCGGCGGCAGACTCCGGTTGCCGCAATAGATAAAAAACGCTTGTTTAGCAGTTAAGCGAGGAAAAAACGTGAGTAAACTTAAGCTGTTTCACAACACGAGATTGGGGGCCCGCAAAGCGCTTGCCCGCGCCGGGTTGGCGGCGCTGCTTCTGGCCTCACTTGCGCCGCGGGGAGCACGCGCCGAACAACCTCCGGCTCCATGCCATCCCAATCCCTTGGCCGCGCAGGATGAAGCCACCGTTCGCAATCGCGGTGACATCGTCAACTTGCCGGCCCCGTTGAAGAATCAATTGGCGCGTCTGGCAAACCGTCCGCACAGCCAATTGCCCACGCAAACGTACTCGGAGGCAGATAATCCCAGTCAGTTGTTCCAATACTATCTGTTGGATACCAATGGCTTTCAGCCCAACGTATTCACCAAGATTTTCCCCGGAGTCAACGATCAAGCTCAGCTAAGCGCGACCGGCGGCAACTGCGGACTGCCCACTGTCGGAGCGGTGCGCCTTGTGCTCGAACCAAAGCCCGGCTTCCCGACGGATCCAAACAACCCGCGCGCATTCATCGATATTTTCACGGACATTTCAGGACTGTTCGTAATCAACAATGAGAGCGGATGGTACGAGGGATGGATGATCCATGACCTCACCGTGCCGGCGGTCAAACCGATGCCGCGCAAGGACGGCCATGCCCAATTCGGCGCACTCCTGCCGGCCGACGCGGCCATGCTGGAAAAAATGGGTGCCGGCCACAATGTGCCGGGCGCTATCTTTACCCAGGACGGTATGGCTGTGCACTTCCCCGCCGCGTCGGACGATTTCCCAAAAGTCCAAACCAACGTCGTTCCGATCTACCTGAGCATGGGGGCCTACAACGCACTGCAGCAGATGGATGCTCACCCGTATTGGGAATTCAACTACCTCGGTACGAACTGGGTTCATCCGCTCTATGAATTGCCGTTCACCGGCGGTTTTCCCGACAACTTCGGCGAGGCCGCGGATACCTTCGAGGATGGCGAGATTGGAAGGCTGCAATCGATCGTTCCAGGATCGGGGCCACACGGGATCAGAAACAATCCGGTCGCGGTTGGCGATAACCCCAACCTTCCGCGCGATCCCGACAAGTTCGACGGCGATGTCGATGCGCAGCGCGAGTTCCGCCAGCGCGGGATCCCCAGCGGTCTGGCCAACGAGGTCTTCCTCGACGTATATGAACGTCTCGTCTCCTTTGAGCATGGCAACCGCAACCTACAGCGCAGGCTATTCGATGCCTATGCCGCCGAGGTCGCGCGCGTGGACCAGAACCATGACGGAATTATTTCCGCCCCCGAAGGTGATATCGACACGCCTTCTGACGGCTTCGCCGACAACACGCGGCTGTTCCTGCCGCCGCCCGTGTTTAATCGCTTCGCCGTGACCCGCGAGATCAATGACGGGTTGCTGGCGCCGCGCTTCGCTCCCAGCGAGCGTGCCTTTGTCCTGGCGGGTGTGAAGGTTGCAGTCAGCCCGGCTGTGGCTGCCTCGGCGGGACGCGACGGCGACGACCGTTAACGGAGTAAACGATAAACATCTAGAACCTGCGGGAGCGGCCTCGTGGTACAACAACGAGCGCCGCTTCCGCATGGTTCCGGCCGCCCGCGTTGCGGGCCTCCTCCCAGCTTGCGCGCGCGGACCACTCCGCGCACGGAGGCGAGGCAGGAAAACGGCGCGCGCCGTTGTTTCTACCAATCGCCCTCAGTTTGGTGCGAAAAAAAGAACCGGCACGGAGGCCAGCTCTACGAAAAAATTCTTGGGCAAAAAGAGTGCTTCCTCCTTTGCCTGCTCTCTGCCCGTAGCGCCGGCCTCCGTGCCGGTTCTTTTTCCTGGAGCTCAATTGAGCCCAGTTATGGAGAGGCGAGGTTGAAGGTGCGGATATTTCAAAGAGGCAAGCGGCGGTTCGGTCAACGCCAATTAGTTAAGAATGGACGGCCTGGTTGGGGCGTTCGCTCAACTGGCCGCTGAGGCGGCCGGTAGCTGTTCAGCGGCGGGTGGCGGCAGGGGAAGTCTTACTCTGACCGTGGAGCCCTCGCGCATGCGGCTCTCAATCTGAAGGTCACCCTGATGGAGCTGAACGATGTGCTTGACGATCGCCAGTCCCAGACCGGTACCGCCCAGTTCGCGCGAGCGCGCGCGGTCCACGCGGTAGAAACGCTCGGTCAAGCGCGGGATGTGCTGCGCCGGGATCCCTTCTCCGGTATCGGAAACCGCCAGTTCTATCATCGGCTTACCGTTGATCTCGGCCTGGTCCAGCTTGCGTGCCGACACCGTTACGTGACCGCCGCGCGGAGTGTACTTGATCGCGTTGTCGAGCAGGTTGATCAGCACCTGGTAGAGGCGATCGTGGTCGCCGATAAGGGCGGGCAAGCCGTCGGGGCATTGGAGTTCCAGCGCGACGCCCTGGCGCTCAGCCTGTTCGCCCATCAGTTCGATCGCTTCGTCAAACAGGCGTCTGACCTCCAGTTCCCGTGGCCGCAACGGGGTCAGCCCGCGTTCGAGATCCGACAGCGAAATCAGGTCGTCGACCAGCCTGGCGAGCCGATGCGACTGCCGTTCGATAATTCCCAGGAAGCGGCGCTGCGTGTCGGGATCATCAACGCCTGCCAGTAGGGTTTCGGTATAGCCGCACAAGGCGCTCAGCGGCGTGCGGATTTCGTGGGTCAGATTGGCGATGAAGTCCGAGCGCAGACCTTCGTAGGCCTTGAGCTGGGTAATATCGTAAAGCACCAGCACCCACGCCGCGCGCCCGCGCGAGGACGCCCCGGCCGCGCCGGCGGTGACGCGCAGGCGGCGCAGCGGTCCGGATCTTTGAATCGATAGCTCGATGCTTTCGCGCCACGGTTGCTGATGCCCGGCCGCGCCCGCAACCACTTGTTGCACGGCGGGATCGCGGCAGATCTCGACCAGGCTGCGGCCGCGGTAGTCGAGGTCATGGCTGAGTTCAAGCATCTCGCGGGCAGCGTGGTTGAGCAGCATCACCTGCCCATGGGCGTCGGTTACCACCACGCCCTCCGACATGCTGCGCAAAATCACTTCCAGCTCTTCGCGCTGCTCGGCCAGGTCCTCGAGGTCGCGGATCATGGCATCGGCGGCTGCGACCAGCCGCTGCTCGGCCAGGCCGACCAGATGATCGCCACGCACCAGGCGCAGCGGAAGACGGCGGGATTCGATCTCATCGGCGGCGGTGCCCAGGCTCTCGCGCCGATCGATCAGCACCCGCACGACCATCGCGGCGGCCGCTATTCCGCCGGCCAAACCCATCGCCAGCACCACCACCAGCAGCGCGAGGGAGACGGCTCCCCTGGCCGCCAGCACTGCCAGCAGCACGGCGGGCGGCAGGATGCTCAGCAGCACTGCCACGGCCAGGCGGCGAACTATCGTTCTACCCAAGTGCCTCGGGGTTAAAGCGGTAACCCACGCTCCTTACGGTGAGGATCAATTCCGGCTTGCTGTCGTCGCGTTCGATCTGGCGGCGCAGCCGGCGCACATGGACGTCGACCGTGCGCGGCTCGACGAAGACGTCGCGTCCCCAAACCAGGTCGAGCAGTTGTTCGCGGCTGTAAACGCGCATCGGATGCTCGACGAAAAAGCGCAGCAACTCGAATTCGCGCAGGCAGAGCTGGCGCTGCTTGCCGTCGACGAACACCTCGTAGGTTCCGACGTCGATACGCAGGCGGCCGCGCTCGTAAGCGGGTCCGGCGGTGGGCGAGCCTTGCGCGTGGGAGCGGCGCAAAACGGCGCGGATTCTGGCCACCAGCTCGCGCGGACTGAAGGGCTTGACGATGTAGTCGTCCGCCCCCATCTCCAGCCCCAAAATGCGGTCAACCTCAGAACTCTTGGCCGTGAGCATCACGATTGGAAGCGCCTGCGTGGCGGTGTCGGCGCGCAGCTTCTGACACAGCTCCAGGCCCGACATCCCCGGCAGCATCAGGTCGAGCACCAGTGCATCGGGTGCGCGCCGCCGGATCGATTCGTAACCCTCGCCGCCATCGCGCGCATCCTCCACCGCAAACCCTTCCTGTTCGAGGTTGTAGCGCACCAGCCCGCGGATATCATCCTCATCCTCCACGACCAGGACGCGCGGCAGCGGTCCCCTGCGTTCAGCCAGTTGCGGGCGGTTCATTTCTTGTCCTTGTCCATGTGTTTGATGGTCTTACCCTTGACCATGAAGACCACCATCTCGGCGATGTTGGTCGCGTGGTCGGCGATTCGCTCCAGGTATTTGGAGACGAACAGCACGCGGGTCGCGCGCCCGATGGTGCGCGGCTCCTCGGCCATGTAGCTGAGCAACTCGCGAAAGATCTGATAGTTGAGCTGGTCGACCTCGTCATCGTGCGCGATTACCTGCTCGGCCAGGTCGGTGTCGTTGTTGACGAACGCATCGAGGCTGTCCTTGACCATCGATTGCGCCAGCGTGGCCATCCGCGGGATATCGATATACGGCTTGAGTACCGGCTCGTGGTTGAGTTCCAGCGCGCGCTCGCAGATGTTAACCGCCATGTCGCCGATCCGTTCTAGATCAGTGGTGATCTTGAGCCCGGTGGTGATGAAGCGCAGGTCGCTGGCGGCGGGCTGGCGCAGCGCGAGCAGGCGGATGCACAGGGCGTCGATATCGATATCCATGCGGTTGACTTCGGCGTCCCTGGCGATAGTCCGGCGGGCCAGTTCGGAGTCGCGTTCGACCAGGGAATCGATCGCGTTGGCGATCTGGCGTTCCACCAGGCCGCCCATCTGGAGCAGATTGGTGCGCAGATTGCGCAGTTCCTCTTCGTACTGCCGATTGGTGTGCATCGGCTGTGTGTTTTCCATCGTCAGAAGCTCCCCTAACCGAACCGCCCCGTAATGTATTCCTCGGTCTCGCGGCGACTGGGGTTGGTGAAGATTTGATTGGTCTCGCCGAACTCAATCAGGTCGCCGTTTAACAAAAAGGCGGTATAGTCCGAGGCCCGCGCCGCCTGCTGCATGTTGTGCGTAACCAGCACGATGGTATAGGACGCCTTCAGCTCCAGAATCAGCTCCTCGATGCGCGCGGTGGAGATTGGATCGAGCGCCGAGCAAGGCTCGTCCATCAGCAGCACTTCGGGCTCCACCGCCAGCGCCCGCGCGATACACAGGCGCTGCTGCTGGCCGCCGGAAAGACTGATACCGGGCTCGCGCAGCTTGTCGCGCACCTCTTCCCACAGCGCGGCCTGGCGCAGGCTGTGCTCCACGATACGGTCGCGTTCGGCGCGGCTCATGCGGCGGTTGTTAAGCCTGAGCCCGGCGGTCACATTGTCCTCGATTGACATGGTGGGAAACGGAGTGGCCTTCTGGAACACCATCCCGATTCGCCGCCGAATCTGCACCGGGTCGACGCCGGTGGCGTAGATGTCTTCGCCGTCAAGCCAGACCTGGCCCTCGGCATGATTACCCGGCTGCACCTCGTGCAACCGGTTCAGGCATCTGACCAGGGTGGACTTGCCGCATCCCGACGGACCGATGACCCCCGTCACCTGGTTGGCCGCGATGTTGACGTTGATGTTACGCAGCGCGATCTTGCCGCGATAAAACGCGGACAGATCCAGGACCTTGAGCTTTCCCGTGTCCGGCACGCTGACGGCAGCCTCCCGCGGCTTGCTCGCCGGTACAGGAATTATCGAAGCGGCTTGAGCCGACCTCGCGTTATCCATCGGACTCCTAGCTCCAGCGCCAGTACGATAGCGGTCAGCACCAGAGCGCCCGCCCACGCCTGACGCTGCCAATCGGCGAACGGGGAGATGGCATAAGTATAGACTTGCACGGT
This sequence comes from Binataceae bacterium (SeqCode), assembly GCA_035939115.1. GTDB lineage: Bacteria > Desulfobacterota > Binatia > Binatales > Binataceae > JAJPJA01. The sequence goes on along the minus strand of DASZGF010000264.1, from coordinate 17,032 downwards.
CAAAGACGCGATGGGCTCGCGCAATCCGCGGGCCCAGAAATGGTTGCCGAAGGCGGTGAACAGCAGTGGCGCGGTCTCGCCCGCCACGCGTGCGATCGCCAGGACCACGCCGGTGGCGATTCCCGCCGTCGCCGTCCGCACCACGATTGAAACCGTGGTGCGCCATCGCGTCACGCCCAGCGCCAGCGCCGCCTCGCGCAATTCATGGGGCACCAGCCGAACCATCTCCTCTGTGGTGCGCGTGATCAGTGGAATCATGATGATCCCCAGGGCGAAGCCGCCGGCCAGGGCCGAAAACCCGTGCATCGGGCGCACCATCACGGCGTAGGCGAAAATGCCCACGACGATCGAAGGCATCCCGATCAGGACGTCCGCGGCGAAGCGCGCCGGCGTGCTCATGGCCCCGCCGTATTCGTTGAGATACAGCCCGGCGCCGATACCGATCGGCACGCCGATAAGGCTGGCCAGTCCAATGAGCTCGAAGGTGCCCACGATGGCGTTGGCCATGCCGCCGCCGGGCTCGCCGACCGGCTTGGGCAGTTGCGTAAAGAAGGCCAGGTTGAGGCTCGCAAAGCCCTTGCTGACCAGGTAAGCCAGGACCAAAAACAGCGGCAGCAGCGTGATGACGGTGGCGACCACGGTCAGCACCATCATCAATCTGCTCTTGACCTTGCGGTAAAGGTAGGAAGACTCGCTGCTCGCTGGCGGCCTCACCGGCGGTCCCCCTGTCCCCCGACCACGCCCATCACCAGCATCCGTGCGGCGGCGTTCAGTACCACCGCCAGCACCATCAGCACCAGCGCCAGCTCCACCAGTGCCGACAGATACAGATCGCTGGTGGCCTCGGTGAATTCGTTTGCAATCACGCTGGCCAGGGTGGAGGAGGGCATGAACAGCGACGCCGCAATCTCCGGACGGTTGCCGATCACCATCGCAACCGCGATCGTCTCACCGAGCGCCCGCCCCAATCCCAGCATGATCGCTCCGATCACGCCGGAGTAGCCGTAGGGGATGACCGCGATTCGAATCATTTCCCACTTGGTGGCGCCCAAGGCCAGCGCCGCTTCGCGCTGGGTTGAAGGGACGACCCGGAACACCTCGGTGCAGACCGCGGTTATGTATGGGATGATCATCACCGACAACAGCACGCCCGCAGTAAGCAGACTGACCGCTATATGTGGCCCCTGGAACATGGGCAGAAATCCCAGAGACCGCGCCAACAGCGGGTCAACCCTGTCTCGCAGCCAGGGTCCCAGAACGAAGATGCCCCAAAGCCCGTACACCACGCTGGGAATCGCGGCGAGCAGCTCGACCAGGAATCCGATTCGCGTCGCCAGCCATTGGGGCAGCATTTCGACCAGGCAAAGCGCCACACCCAGGCTGAGCGGTACGGCTATCAGCAGAGCAATCGCGGAGGTGACCACAGTGCCATAGACAAAGGGCAGGGCGCCGAATTCCTCGCTGACCGGGTCCCAGTTGGAGCTGGTGAAGAAACTAAATCCGAACTTGGCCAGCGTCAGGTGCGATTGCATCGCCAGCACCACGGCAAAACCGACCAGCAACGCGAGCACCAGGAAGGCCAGGAAGCCGGTGGTGAAGCGAAACAGGCGGTCGCCGAGGAAACCGGGGACAAAGCGGAGGTGCGCCGACATCGAAACAGCCGGCGGCGCCACCGCTTGGGTGGCATGCGGATCTGTCTCCGCCTCGGTCCGCGCGGACAGTTTCCTGGAGGGCTCCATCTGGTTAGACGTTACAGGTGTCCTCAGATCCAATGTAAGCAGGATTTGTTACGGACGTGTTACAAGAGAGCGAATTTAACGCGAAGGGAGGGGAATCACATCGAGGCCGGGCAGGTAGGCCCTTAAAACCTCGGGAATCATTACCGAGCCGTCGGCCTGTTGATAATTCTCCAGTACCGCGATCAAGGTGCGAGGCAAGCCCAACCCCGAGCCATTGAGCGTGTGGACGAATTCGTTGCGGCCGGTCTTTTCGCTGCGAAAGCGGATTTGGGCGCGGCGGGCCTGAAAATCGGTGCAGGTGGAGCAGGAGCTGACCTCCAGCCATTCGGCGCATCCGGGCGCCCAAACTTCCACGTCGTATTTGGCGGCGGCCTGGAAGCCCAAGTCGCCCGTACCCATCCGGATTACGCGAAACGGCAGCCCCAACCGCCGGCATACCTCGCAGGCGTTTTCGACCAGGGACTCCAGTTCGGCGTCGGAGTTGTCGGGATGGACCAGCTTGACCATCTCGACTTTGTCGAACTGATGGCTCCGCTTAATCCCGCGCACGTCGCGCCCGGCCGACATCTTCTCGCGCCGGAAACAGGGCGTATAGGCGGTCAGGCAAATCGGTAGCCGCTGCGAGTCCAGGATTTCGCGCGCATGGAAGTTGGTCAACGGCACCTCCGCCGTGGGCACGAACCAGTAGTCCTCCTCGATGTCGCGATACATGGTATCGGCGAATTTGGGCAGATGGGCAGTGCCGGTGACGGACTCGGTGTTGACCATCAGAGGCGGCGCGACCTCCAGGTAGCCCTGCTCGCGCTTTAAGTCGAGCATCATCGCGATCAGCGCCCGCTCAAGCCTCGCTCCGAGTCCGAGCAGGAAATAGAAACGGCTGCCGGAAAGCTTCACGCCGCGCTCGAAGTCGATGATGCCCAGCTTTTCGCCCAACTCCCAATGCGGCAGCGGGGTGAAATCGAATTGACGCGGCTCGCCTTCGCTGCGCACCACGGAATTGGCGCTCTCGCCCTCGCCCTCGGGCACCCAGGGCCGCGGCAGATTGGGCACCAGCAACATCTGGCGGGTGAACTCGGCTTCGGCCTCGGTCAGTTCGCGTTCGTCCTCGGTGATCTTTTCGCCCAGCGCGCGCATCTCTGCGCGGCGGCCTTCGCGCTCTTGCGGGGACATCTTGCCGAGTTCTTTGGATTCGCGGGTACGGCGGGCGCGCAACTCGTCAAGGTCGTGCTGGAGTTTGCGCCGCCGGGCGTCGGTGGCCAGCAGGCGGTCAACATCCTCGGCGGGGAATCCAACTTTTTTCAGCTCCGTCTTGATCTGGTCGGGGTTTTCGCGAATCAGCCTGATGTCAACCATCAAAATGCGTCCTTAATAATCTCCATCCGCCATCGCCCGTCCGGACGCGACACCGCTACCACGTCGAATCTCATCGGCCGCTCCTCCATCGCATGGGTGCGGGCGTAGATGGCCGCGGCCCGCCGGATGTGGTTCTGCTTCAGCCCATGGACCGATTCCTCGGGTGCCCCGGCCGTGATACCCAGACGCGTCTTCACTTCGACGAACACCAGCGTATCACCGTCCATCGCGATAGCGTCGATTTCGGCGCAGCCGCGCGAAAGTTGCGCGCCACAATCCGGTAACCCTCGCGCCGCAGCCGTCTTACACCCATCCGCTCACCCTTGGCGCCCAGCGCAACCCTGCCGTCGCGGGGACCGTCTTTGCTGAACCAACCGGTGATGAGTCCAAGCAATCGCCTGAGTGTGCGGTTGCTCTGGGCGCGATTTCGAACCCCCTTGGAACCGGAGGTCCGGCGGGCTGTACGCTGCGGGACCACGGCCAGTCCAAAGTAGGCATTTGGCGGAGAGGACACAAGAAGGCACTTACATGTATAAGATTCGGAGCCAGAAAGGGGATTGAGAGTTTTATCTGAGTACCACCTGCTTTTGAAATTGGACTGGCCAAAAGGAGGGGAAAAGCCGTGGACGATCGCGAGAGCGTCGCACACATGGTGAGTTTATTCGTGAGGTCGCTGTCTTGTTTTTGGTCTTTGTGCCGCTGGATTATCTGCTGAAAAGCGACAGACATCCTTGGATTAAGTACGGTACTGTAGTTGCGGTATCTTTAACCTTATTAGCAACGGGGATTCTGATTGAGCGGCGCTGCCATGCTTCAGCGAGTGCATAGAGGATGGATCTTCTAAAGGCAATTTCTCTTCCGGCTGCCGCGGCTTTCCTGGTCGCATTGGTTGGCTTGTATTTCGCCAAGTTGGAGCGCGAAGAGGGTCAGCGCAAGCTCGATTCGCTCCGTTCCAAGCCAAAGGCACCGGACGGAGCAGAAGACCCCGGGAGCGATTTCCCGGCTCATCGGCCAAAACCGTCGCCGTGCTAATAATTCAGGCATATCGTCGCGAGACCGGGGATGCGTCCGAAGCCATTTGACGGCTGCGCGACGAAAAGCGTAAGTTTGCTTCGATACACTTTTGCTGGTTCACAAACAAACAGGGGCTTGTTTCGGGGATGGACGGAGCTCCAGGCTTGGTTTGAAGGCCGGCTCCGCCCGGCTGCAATCCGTTCGGGAAATCAACGCTTTAGCCGTGCGCGGCGGAAAGCGAAAGGAGAGCTGAATCAATGGAAGCACTTAAGTATATCTCGGCTGATTCGCACGTGGTTGAGCCCGCCGACTTCTGGGTGGCGCGGATGGACAAGAAATATCAGGACCAGGCGCCGCGCGTGATCGTGAAGGAGACCAAGGAAGGTCCCTCCTATGCTTTTCGGATTCCGGGGTTGTTCGACCTTCCGATTCTGTCGGAGTTGTTTGCCGCCGGCCAGAACCTCAACCGTTCCGGCGAGCTGCTGCGCGAGGACGCCGAAGACTTCAAGAAGTTCGTCACCTCCTCTGCCGGGTACGAACAGGCCCGTCCCGGCGCCTGGGATCCGGTGGAGCGAATCAAGGATCAGGAACTGGACGGAGTCAGCGCGGAAGTCCTGTACACCTCGCTGGGCATGCCCCTGTTTCAGATCACCGACCAGGAGCTGCAGGGGGCGTGCTTCGGCGTGTATAACACCTGGCTTGGAGAATTCTGTTCGAGCAATCCCAAGCGGCTTCTCGGACTGGCCCTGATTCCGATGTGGGACATTCCCTCCGCGGTCAAGGAATTGCAGCGCTGCGCCAAGATCGGTCTGCGGGGCGCGGAGATCTGGGGCAACGCGCCGGATGACAAGCCGTATTCAAACCCGATGTACGACCCGTTCTGGCAGGCGGCACAGGACCTGAACATGCCAATATCCCTGCACGTCGGGACCAGCGTAATGCCGCGGCGGCCTACCGGCGGGACGGCAATCAGCTCGCGGATGGAGGGGTTCACCAACGCCATCCATCCGATCCAACAAGCCATCACCACGCTGACCCTGAACGGGGTCCTGGAGAAGTACCCGCGGCTTAAGATTGTATCGGCGGAAAACGACGTCGGCTGGCTTCCGCATCTGGTATGGCGGCTGGACCATGCGTACCGGCACTATGGTGCGCTGTCGGGTGCCAAGCTTAAGGAGATGCCGAGCTTCTACTTAAAGCGCCAGCTCTTCGGCACCTTTGAGGACGAGCCGTTCAGCGCGGAATCGCTGCAGCGGTTTGGCGCCGACAATTATATGTGGGCGTCGGACTATCCGCACGGCGTTTCGACCTGGCCGCGCTCGCGCGGAGCGATCGAAAAGGACTTCGCCGGCATATCCAAGGAGACCCGCAACAAGATCATCCTGGACAACGTCAAGCGCTGCTACAACATCGAGGCGTAATTGCGATGCAGGGCAGGAAGGCGTCGGCATCGATGCCTTCCTGCCGCTGCTCTCCTTAAATACACCGAAGCCGCAAACGGCTTCTGGAAAAGCAATGCACGGACTCATGCGCGACTTGATGCGAAATGGTGCGGAGCCATAAGAATTACGCGACCTTATGCTCGTGCCCCTGACCAGCGTCAAGATTGCCAAGGCGGACGGCATAGCGAGGATTTGACCAGATAAACCGCAAGCCGTAGATTGGTAAAGGGAGGGGGTACTGCATTGAGCACCGAAGTGATCGCAATTTTAGTGACCTCGCTCATTGAGATAACCTACTTGAGCGCAATTCTCTACCGCATGTATACGAAAATGAACGCGGACGATGCGGCGCTCTATCTTCAGGGCAGGAAGATCGAAGAGGTCCTGAAGGAGATGAGGGGAGAACTCGCGAGGCCGCGCTGACCGCCGGAAATTTGCCCTGCGCGTGGCGTGCCGGTCAGTGGGCGCGCTGCGGCCGCCAATCCGCAAACTGAGCGCTGCTACCGCCGTTTATTCGAGAGAAAAAAAGCACCGAGAACTCAAGGAGCAGCCAGGCAAAGTGGTGGCGGTGGTAGGACTTGAACCTACGACTCCGCGGATATGAGCCGCGTGCTCTAACCAACTGAGCTACACCGCCACTGAACAGGACAGATTAGCTGGGGAGCGCGGGGGACGGAAGGGCTTAACGCAGGCCCTTGAGGCGATGGCTGCTGACCTTTTTGCTGCCGCGGCCGACCTGGAAACATCGTCCCTGAGTAAATTCCACGCAGGTCAGTTTGCCGCCGTACACCAAGCCCGTATCAAGCCCGACCTTGTAGGGCAGGTCCATCATGACATCGCGCATCGGCGTGTGGCCGAAGATCACGGTATGGCCGAGGTCGTGCGGATTGGCGATGAACTCCTGGCGAATCCACAACATGTCCTCCGCATCCTGGTCCTCGAGCGAACGCAGCGGATGCACGCCGGCGTGGACGAACAGGTAGGGCGGCCGCAAATAGCTGGTTTCGAGCTTTTGCAGGAAGTCGACATGACTGGATGGCAAATGCTCCAGCGCTTCGTCCAGTTCTGTCTCGTCGATCTCGTAGCTCGCCATGGTGGCGAAGCCGCCGTTATACAGGAAGGACTCGCCGTAATGGCCGGGCATGCCGAGGAAGTGGAGCATCATGTCCTCGTGATTGCCCTTGAGGAAGACGGTGGTGGGATGGCCACCCCTGAAATCAATCAGGAGGTCGATTACGTCTCTGGCAGAGGGGCCGCGGTCAACGTAATCGCCCACGAATATCACGCTGTCCTCGGGGCCCGGGTCGATTCCTTTGAGCAGAGCGCCCAGCTCCTGTGGACATCCGTGAATGTCGCCAATGGCGAAAACGCGGGCGTCGTCCTTTCTCCATCCCATCGTCATCAGTCTATCACCGTCTTACTCAGCAACGTACCCATCGCGGACGGGTCGTCGAGCAGCATGCGGGCGGCGGTGTATGGATTGAGCCGGCCGGCGCCCACGGATTCCGCCAGCTCGCGCGCGCGGCCGTTACTCAGGGCGTTCTTAGCGCGCTCCTCGATCTGATCGGCGAGGATTTCCACAAACTCGTGGGCGCGATGCTGGCGCTCGATCTGCGGGTCGGTGTGCGTGCGCAGGTATTCCCGATGATGGTCCAGTTGCTGGATAAGTGATTCGATTCCGCGGTCGTGGGCCGCCTCGGTCAGCAGTACCGGCGAACGCCATCCGGTGGCCGCCCGCAGATGGACGTTGAGCTCCAGTTCCGCCTTGACCCGATCGGCGCCGTCGCGATCGGCCTTGTTGACCACGAAGATGTCGGCGATCTCGTTCAGTCCCGCCTTCATGATCTGGATCCCGTCGCCGCCTTCGGGCACGGTCACCACCACCGTGGTGTGCGCCAGATCCATTATGTCCAGTTCGGTCTGCCCCACGCCCGCGGTCTCAACGATGATGACGTCGAACTCGAATGCTTCGAGGAGAGTGACGATTTGGCGCGCGGCGCGGCTCAGGCCACCGTGGCTGCCGCGCGTTGACAGGCTGCGGATGTAGACCCCCGGGTCGCTGTAATGGTCGCCCATCCGCACGCGGTCGCCGAGTACGGCACCGCCAGAAAAAGGACTGGAGGGATCGATCGCCAGCACCGCGACCTGCTGTTTGCGCGCCCGCAGCTTGGTTAGGAGGCGGTCGATCAGGGTCGATTTACCGGCCCCCGGTGGACCCGTGATGCCGACGATATGGGCGTTAGCGGCGCGGTTGTAAAGGCGCTCCATCACGGTGGCGACGTCGGCGCTGCGATTCTCCACCAGGGTGATCAGCCGCGCCAACGCCAGCCGGTCGCGCGCGGCAAAGCGGCTTAGCAGTTGCTCGAGCCGGTCATTGGTTGCATTGCTCATCAGAAATCAAGGTTATCCGAATCAACGATTCAAGTGTACCAAATGCGGCGAGGTCAGACTCACACACCGCCCGGCCGAAGGATTCGCAGAGCTCGGAGCCGTATGTTAGCACCGTGGAACGCCCGCGCGCGTTGTTTTTGCCGCCGCTGGCCCGTATCCTAATATGTATGAAACCGCCGGAGCTCTACAGCGACTGGCGCGTAATTGCGGGAGTCGTGCTGATCCTGCTGGGCACCGGAAACTGGCTGGTCGGCCTTAACGGTATCGTTCAGTATCGGCGGCTGGTGGTCGAAACTTCGCCCAGCGCGGAGCTTTACCGCAATTTAGATGAGCTGGACGCGCGCACCGACGGCGCGGTGCTGGCGCCCCTGACGCAGGATGAAAAAACGGTCTCCTACGCCGCCGCGCAGATGGATTTCTATCACGCGGTGTACTTGATCGGCTGCATCCTGTTTGCCCTGGGCTTGATGGTATCGCTGATGGCGTTTATCGGGGCGATTCGCCGCGACGCCCGCGAAGCCGTGAACCGGAGAACCCGCGGTCATACGCCGCTTACCCAGGTTCAGGATCAGGATGACTAAACGTTTGGAACTGCTGACGCCGGCCAAAATCAATCTGTTCCTACGCATAACGGGGCACCGTCCTGACGGCTATCACGAACTCGACTCGCTCTTCCTCCCGATTTCGCTCTTCGACCGGATTGTGATCGAGTCCAGCGAGGCCGAAAGCAGCGCAGTGTCGATCCGATGCAACTGGCCGGAGATTCCGCTTGATGACGATAACCTGGCGGTGCGGGCGGCCAGACTATTCCTTGAAACAAGGAACCTGCGCTGGCGAGTCAAAATCGACCTCCACAAGGAGATCCCGGCCGGGGCGGGGCTGGGCGGCGGCTCCAGCGACGCGGGCGGCGTGTTGCGCCTGATGGCGCGCCTTCATGGAATCGAGCAGGCGGCGCTGGCCGCGCTGGCGTTGCGGCTGGGCGCGGATGTGCCCTTCTTCCTCGATCCGCGGCCGGCGCGGGTTGGCGGCGTGGGTGAACAAATCACCTACCTGGACGGGGAGTGCCGCCTCCACATGACTATCGGGGTGCCGCCGGTGGCAGTACTGACCGCGGAAATTTACCGCTTTCTGGAGCGGCGCCAATGGAGCGGCCCGGGACCCGCGACGCTGCCGATGCCGCTTGAGGCCAGCAGCTTGACCGCGGCCCTGCTGGTCAACGATTTGGAGAGCGTAGCCGCCGCCCGCTATCCGCAGATCGCCGAAATTAAAGCGAAGCTTCAGAATCTGGGCGCGGTGGCAACCGCGATGTCGGGCAGCGGCGGGGCGGTTTTCGCGCTCTTCCCGAACGAATCCGCAGCCCTGACGGCGACTGAAACGGCAGCGGTGCAAATGCCTGGGGCGCGCTTCTTTATGGCCCGCGTCATTGCCGGGGATTAGCCAACCGTCAACAAGCTTTGGCACAGTTGTTGACCTATGTTAAAAGGTATAATTGACAATGCGTTAACCCGGCCGTAACATCGCCAACGATCCCTACTAGAGCTGTGCGCGACGGCCTGAACGCCAGCCACCTAAGCTCGGGTTTCGCCTCCGTTCCTCCAAAATCGTGGTCAGGCGTTGCCAGAGGACTGACGGATGGCGAAGCGGACCGGGATTTCCTGCATCTGGCAGAGGGGCAGTACATAACACGTGTATCTTTAGGGAGAGGCGCGCACGAGTTGGGCGGTCGCCAAGCTGGTAAGGCACCAGGCTTTGGACCTGGCATTCGAAGGTTCGAATCCTTCCCGCCCAGCCAAAGAACGCGCCTTATCAACGGTCGTGGCCAGGCGGCGGCAGCCGCAAAAAGAGGTCGGAACAATCGATGCCTGAGCCGGCAAAAGACAAAATGCAGATCTTCACCGGCAACTCCAACCCCGGCTTGGCGCGCGAGGTCTGTGAGGTGCTGGGTGGGCGTTTGGGCAACGCTGAAGTTGGGCGTTTCCCCGACGGCGAAGTAAACGTTGAGATTCGCGAGAACGTGCGCGGCGGCGACTGTTTCGTGATGCAGTCCATCTGCACCCCGCCCAACGACAACCTGATGGAGTTGTTGCTCCTGATGGACGCGTTGCGGCGCGCGTCGGCCAAGCGGATCACCGCCGTGATCCCCTATTTCGGTTATGCGCGTCAGGATCGCAAGGTTGCTCCGCGAGTGCCGATCAGCGCCAAGCTGGTGGCCGATCTGATCACCACCGCGGGGGCCTCGCGGGTGATGACTGTGGACCTGCACGCGGGCCAGATCCAGGGCTTTTTCAATATCCCGGTGGACAACCTGTTCGCGATGCCGGTGCTGATCCCATATTTGAAAAAAAGAATTGAGGGCAAGCGAGTGACGGTGGTATCGCCCGACGCCGGCGGCGTGGAGCGGGCCCGGGCATTCGCCGGACGGCTCAACGCCCCCCTGGCGATTATCGACAAGCGCCGCCGTCGCGCCAGCGAAGTGGCTGAGATGCAGTTGGTCGGCGACGTCACCGATTCGACCGCGATCCTGCTCGATGACATGATCGACACCGCGGGCACGGTTACCGAAGCCGCCAAGGTGGTGATCAAGGCCGGCGCCAACGAAGCGATTGCCTGCGCCACTCATCCAATCCTGTCCGATCCGGCCTGCGAGCGGCTTAACCATTGTCAGCTCCAGGAGCTGATCACCACCAACACAGTTCCGCTGCGGCCCAAAGCGGTGGCGGAGCTGCGCAACATAAAAGTATTATCGGTGGCCGAGCTTATCGCGGAGGCCCTGCGCCGTATCCATGATGAGGAGTCGGTCAGTTCGTTGTTTCTTTAAGGGTTCCCCGGCCGCGGCGAGTCGTTTTTCGCCTGGGGTCGCGGGCGGCGAACCAGTAAGATGGAAAGAATCCGGAGTTCTAGCTGATGGAAATACTTGATATTAACTGTGAAAAGCGTGAGTTGGGAACCAAGGGACAGGTCCGCGCGCTGCGCCGCACCGGCAAGGTTCCGGCAATCGTTTATGGCCGCAAAAGATCGGCCACGCCGATTGCCGTGGCGGTTGCGAATCTCAAGGCCTCGGTGACCACCGACGCCAGTCAGCGCCTGCTCAAGTTGAAGGCGGCGGAGTCCGATCTGGACGGTCGCCACGTGATCATCAAGGACGTGCAGCGGGCGCCGATCTCGGGCGATTTGCTCCATGCCGACCTGTATGAAGTAGACCTCACGGCAAAGCTCCAGGTGACCGTGCCGCTGCGTTTTCAAGGCCGGCCCAAGGGTGTGGCGGACGGAGGTATTCTGCAGCCGCTGGTCCGCACTATCGACGTCGAATGCTTGCCCACAGATATTCCTGAATCGATCGACGTCGACGTCACGGAACTTGGCATCCACGACGTGATTCACATCTCGGCGCTGAAGTTCGGCCCCAACATCACCCCGGTGTTTGACAGCGACATTGCGATCGTGACCGTGCTGCCGCCTACCGTAGAGGCGGCGCCCGTGGCCGCCGAAGTTGTACCCGAGGAGGGTGCCGCCGCCGCGCCCGCCGAGGGTGGCGAGGCCGCCACACCGGCCGCCGGCGAGGCCGCCAAAGGCGAGACCAAAAAGGGCGAAACCGCCGGGAAGAAGTAGTCGTGGAGTCTATGGGCTTTTCCCCTCTCCCATTACTCTATGGGAGAGGGTTAGGGAGAGGGTGACTGGTATCCTTCGGCCATCAGAAACGCACTCTACACGTTGCGTTTCGTCGATCGGTGGGATTCAGCGGCGGTCGACCGCGAGTGCAAAGAATACCAGGCACCCTCTCCCTCGCCCTCTCCCATAGAGTAATGGGAGAGGGGACAGAAATATCCCTCTCCCGAAAGGAACGGAGAGGGAGCCGAAATATGATGATGAGGGGTTGAGGGGTCAGCCATGAGTTTCGTCCATCTTCACGTACACACCCAGTACAGCCTGCTTGACGGCGCCAACAAACTGGTGCCGCTGCTGGATCATGCCAAGCAGTCCGGGATGCCCGCGATGGCGATCACCGACCACGGCAATATGTTCGGTGCGGTCGAGTTCTACAAAAAGGCGGTGGAGCGCGGAATCAAGCCGATTATCGGCTGCGAGGCCTATCTGGCGCCGGGCAAGCGCACCGACCGCGGCTTTGCGGTCAAGGCGGACGACGTCGAAGGTGCGGGCAATTATCATCTGATTCTGCTGGTCCAAAATCATGTTGGCTATCGCAATCTGTGCCAGTTGCTGACCGCCGCTTATCGCGAAGGGCTGTACTACAAACCGCGCATCGATAAGGAGATCCTGGCGGAACATTCCGAGGGCCTGATCGTCCTTTCTGGATGCCTGTCGGGCGAATTGGCGCGGGCGCTGCGCGCCGGACGCACCGAGCGCGCGCGCGAAGTGGCCGAGTCCTATGCGCGAATGTTCCCCGACCGATTCTATATCGAGTTGCAGGACAACAAGCTGCACGGTCCTTACAACGAGGCTTTGCGCGATCTAGCCAACCAGCTTGGCCTGCCGATGGTGGCCACCAACGATTGCCATTATCTGCATCGCGAGGATGCCCGTGCGCACGAGGTCCTGCTCTGCATCCAAACCGGCAAGACGATGGCGGACGAGACGCGCTGGCGTTTTGACACTGACGAACTCTACGTCAAGACGCCCGCCGAGATGGAAGGGGCGTTTGCCGCGGATACCTCGCCGGTGCGCAACACGGTGGAAATCGCCAACCGGGTCGATTTCCAATTCGACTTCGGCAAGTTTCATTTCCCGCGCTATCAGATGCCGCCCGAAGAACTCACCTGTGCCCCCGAAAATGAAATCACGCTCGACGCCACCGCGCAGGAGGAAGCAGACCTCCAGCGCCTGCTGGAGCAACGCACACGTGATGGACTCCGGCGCCGGCTTGAGGAAGTGCACGCCCGGCGGGGGGATTTCGACGAGACGGCCTACTATGAGCGGTTGGATCGCGAGCTGCCGGTAATCCGCGAGATGGGCTTTTCGGGTTACTTGCTGATTGTCACCGACTTTATCACCTACGCGCGCAGCCTTGGTATCCCGGTCGGACCGGGGCGCGGCTCCGTGGTCGGCAGCCTGGTTTCTTACGCGCTGGGGATAACCGAACTGGACCCGATCGAGCACAAGCTGCTGTTCGAGCGCTGGCTCAACCCCGGGCGCAAGTCGATGCCCGATATCGACGTGGACTTCTGCTTCGAGCGCCGCGACGAGGTGATCGAATACGTGCGGCGCAAGTACGGCGAGGAGCGGGTCGCCCAAATCATCACCTTCGGTACGATCAAGGGCAAACAGGCGATCCGCGACGTGGGCCGCGTGTTGGGGCTGTCCTTCGCCGAGACCGATCGAATCTGCAAGCTTTATCCGGCGCCCAAGCAGGGACGCGACTTCCCATTGGAGGACGCGCTCAAGATGGAGCCGCGGCTGCGCGAGGATCGCCAGAAATATCCCGAGCTGTTCGAGTTCGCATTCAAGCTCGAAGGTCTGCTGCGCCATGCCAGCCGTCATGCCGCCGGCGTGGTGATCGCCGACCGGCCGCTGGACGAGATGGTCCCGCTTTACGCCGACAAGGAGCGCGTGGAGGGCGCGCCCGCTATCACGCAGTACTCGATGAAGTTCGTCGAGGATATCGGACTTATCAAGTTCGATTTCCTGGGGCTCAAGAACCTGACTCTAATTCAGGATACGCTGGAGGTGATCAAGGCCGCCGGCAAGACCCCGCCTGATCTCAACCGGCTGCCGTTTGACGACGCCGACTCTTACCGCCTGCTGGCGCGCGGCGACACGGTCGGGGTTTTCCAGATGGAAAGCTCCGGGATGCGCCGCTTCATTTCGGATCTCAAGCCCACCTGCTTCGACGACATTATCGCCGCCGGTTCGCTCTTCCGTCCCGGCCCGCTCGACGCGGTGCAGGACGGCAAGACGATGGTCCAGCACTATGTTGATCGCAAGCACGGGCGTGAGCCGGTCGAGTACGACCATCCCCTGCTCGAACCCGTTCTCAAGGAGACCTACGGCGTAATCGTTTACCAGGAGCAGGTGATGGGCGCGGCGCAGGCGCTGGCGGGATACACGCTGCAGGAAGCGGATCTGCTCCGCGCCGCGATGGGTAAGAAAAACAAGGTCGTCATGGAGAAAGAGCGCGCCCGCTTTACCGAAGGCGCGAAGAAGAACGGTGTGGACAAGGAGACCGCGCAGACCATTTTCGAGCAGATCGAAACCTTCGCCTCCTACGGATTCAATCGCAGCCACGCCGCCGCCTACGCGCTGACCACTTACACCACCGCCTGGTTGAAGGCGCATTACCCCTACGAGTTCATGGCCGCGCTGACGTCGCTGGACATGGACGACGTGGACAAGACCTACAAAAACATCGCCGCCCTGCGCGAGATGGGGATCAAGCTGCTGCCCCCCGACGTGAATGAAAGCCGGGTCGAGTTCACAGTCGTGCCCGATGCGATCCGCTTCGGAATGTGCGCGATCCGCGGCGTCGGCGCCAAAACCGCCGAGGCGATTATCGCCGCGCGCGAGGCCGGCGGCCGCTTCACCAGCCTGACCGATCTGTGCATGCGGGCCGACCCGCAGCAGCTCAACCGCAAGGTGCTCGAAGCGCTGGTCAAGTGCGGCGCGTTTGACTCGACCGGAACCAGCCGGGCGGAGGCGATGGCGCAGATCGAGGACGCGCTGAAGCTGGTGGCGCGGCGCGCCGACCCGGCCGGCGCCAATCAGATGGGGTTGTTTGGCGCGATGGCGCCGGCGCTGCGCGTCGCGCCACGCGGCCCGCTGGTGCAATGGGACTTAAAGGAACTGCTGCGCTCTGAAAAGGAGGCGCTGGGCTTTTACGTCACCGCTCATCCGCTGGACAAATTCACCGATCAGATCAGCCGCCTTACCGACCTTACGACGGCGGACCTGTCCTCCGCGCCCGATGGCAGCAAGGTGGTGGTGGTGGGCGTGGTGCAGGCAGTGAAGCTCAAGAACAACAAGACCGGTAAGCGCTACGCCACGTTCTCGCTGGAGGATTTGCAGGGCGCGGTCGAGGTGATCGCGTGGCCAGAGACCTATCAGCGGGTCGAGGCGGCGATCAACAGCGACGAACCGGTGGTGGCGCGCGGCAAGCTGGATATCGACGACGAGCGCGCGCAAATCCTGCTCGATGAGCTCAAGCCGCTCAGCGTGGTGATGGTCGATAGCGTGCGCGAGGTCCATATCCGCACTCCCAGGACGGGCTTTGACGAGGGGTCGTTGGCAAACCTTAAGGCGCTGTTTGGACGCTATGGCGGCGGATGCCCGATCTACCTGCATCTGGAACTGGATACGGCACGCGAGGCGATTTTCCTGCTCGGCAATGACTTCAGGGTCGCTCCCACGGAGGGATTTGTGGGCGAGGTCGAGCGGATGCTGGCGCCGGGAGCGGTCGAATTAAGGGCTCAACAGCGGGCTGCAATCTGATACACTCTTGTTGAGCCTATTTTGAGAGCATAACCCTGGCGCCCACAAATCAAGCAACCATACCCGAGCGCGAACGCGCCATCCTGGTGGGCGTCGCCATTGGCGGCGCAGATCGGTTCGCGGCCGAAGACTCGCTGGGCGAGCTCGGCGCGCTGGCAGAAAGCGCCGGCGCCGTGCTGGCGGGCGAGCTCTTTCAAAACCTCAAGGAAGTGGATCCGCGCACCTTTATCGGGCGCGGCAAAGTCGCCGAGTTGGGCGAACTGGCCCGCGAGCGCGAGGCCATGCTGACCATCTTCGACGAAAGCCTGACGCCGGCCCAAGCCCGTAATCTCGAAAGCGAGCTCAAGCTGCGAGTCATCGACCGCACCCAGCTTATCCTGGATATCTTTGCCCAGCGCGCCCACAGCCAGGCCGGCAAACTCCAGGTCGAGGTCGCCCAGCTGGCCTATCTGCAGCCGCGCCTGACCCGCCAATGGACCCATCTCTCGCGCCTTAGCGCCGGAGGAGGATCGGGCGGACGAATAGGCACCCGTGGACCGGGCGAGACGCAGCTAGAGGTTGATCGCCGCCGCCTGGCCGAGCGCCTGACCCGGTTGCGCCGCCGCCTGCGCGAAGTTGAACGAACCCGTTCGATCCAGCGCCGCCGCCGCCTGGAGGTACCCTATCCGAGCGTCGCGCTGGTCGGTTACACTAACTCGGGCAAGTCGACCCTGATGAACGCGCTGACGGGCGCGGGCGTAGAAGCGGCCTCGCGACTGTTTTCCACCCTCGACCCGACCATCCGCCGGCTCAAGCTGTCCGGTGGGATGAGCGTGATGCTGAGCGACACGGTGGGCTTTATCCATCACCTGCCCCATCAATTGGTCGAGGCCTTCAAGGCGACGCTGGAGGAGGTGCGAACCGCCGATTTGCTGCTGCACGTCGTCGATGGCAGTTCGCCCACGCATAGCGAGCAGGTCGAGGTGGTGGAGCGGGTGCTGAAGGAAATCGGGGCGGATACGATTGCGCGCATCATGGTTTTCAACAAAGCCGACCTTGCCGAAAGTCCGCTTTATAGGTTACATAGCGAGGGCGCGATCAGAATCAGCGCGCTGCGGGGCGAGGGCATCGAGGAATTGGTGGCCATGATGGCCGGGTTCTTTGCGAAGCTGCGTGAGGAGGTGTCGGTCACGCTGCCTGCGGCGCGGGGCGATCTGATCGCGGCGGCGCGGCGCGACGGCCAGGTGTTGAGCGAGGATTATCAAGGTGCCTGCGTGCATGTTCGCGCGCTGGTCACCCGCCCGATGGCAGGTCGGATGCGGAAGGCGTCCGTGCGGGCTGGCGCGAGGTAAACAGTGTCATCGCCATCGCCTATTCAAGCCGCGCGCCCGGCCCAGGTGGTCAAACCGGCTGAGTCATTGCACCGTCATCTGCTCAACCTGCCCAACTTTATTACCCTGTGCCGGATCATTTCGATTCCATTTTTCGTGGCGCTGCTCAGCCGCAACCGCCTGCGCGAGGCGCTATACGTTTTCGCTGCCGCCGCGCTGACCGACGGTCTGGACGGCACGCTGGCACGCTGGACCAACAAGCGCACCGAGTTGGGGGCGTTCCTGGATCCGTTCGCGGACAAACTCCTGCTGATAAGCGCCCTTGTAATCCTGGCGGTCGAAG
>DASZGF010000263.1:0-2067 GCA_035939115.1 Binataceae bacterium (SeqCode) | reverse complement strand
GTTCAACGCGCTGCGGCACAGCGGCGCGATGCCCGGCGACCTTGTTGCGGTGGTGGGTATCGGCGGTCTGGGTCATCTCGGAATCCAATTCGCGAGCAAGTTTGGTTATAGGGTGGCCGCGATTGGGCGCGGGTCGGAAAGCGCGGCGCTCGCAAAGAAACTCGGAGCGAGCGTGTACATCGATAACAAAGTGACGAAACCAGCGGAGGAACTGCAAAAATTGGGCGGTGCTCAGGTGATTCTTGCGACGGCGCCGAGCTCGAAATCGATGTCCGACGTGATCAACGGCCTGGGGCCGAACGGCAAGCTCATGGTGGTGGGTGCAACTTTTGATCCCATCGAGGTCACACCGATACAGCTCATTTCTGGAAGTCGAGCGATTCAAGGCTGGGCCTCGGGCACGCCAACTGACGCCGAGGACACACTGCGATTCGCTGCACTGACTGGCGTGCGTCCGATGATCGAAACGTACCCGCTGGAAAAGGCGGCCGAGGCTTACGCGCGAATGATGAGCGGGAACGCGCAGTTCCGGGTCGTCCTGACGATGTGAGGCTGAACAGCGGCGTAATCCGCTGAAACGCGCTGGCGTAGAATTGAACGCGCTTCGAGCATGGGCTCTGGAGGGGATGATGCAACGGTAGCATGCTATTCTTTGCCGCCGTGCAGACAGAGGCTAGCGTTGCTGCGGCCACCGTCAATCCCGTAGTGATCAGTTTCCGCCGTGAAACGTTGGGGATGGGCGAGGGTCATCGTCGCCTGCGGCCGGATATCCGTGGTACGCGGGAATTTGAATTTGTAGTGTCTCGACTGGCTGAAAGTCTTCAGCGTTCAAGATATAGCAGAGTGGGCGTGAGCGCCAGTGCGATAGTGGCGCAGCATGCTGCGCCACTACAATGGATTTTTGCTTACGCGCTTCCTCTCGCCGCGACGCCGGCGAGTTTGGCACGGGCGGTCGCCACGATTTCGAGGAATTTGCGGGCGATTTCCACTATTAATTCGGGGTTGTTGGATTTTAGGGCTTCGGCTTGGACCAATTCGCCACCGATGCCTAGGGCGGCAGCGCCGGCTTCGATAAATTCGGCGGCGGTGTTGAGATTGACTCCCCCGGTGGGGACGAGCGGAACTTGTGGCAGCGGACCTTTCAGCGCTTTGATGTACTTTGCGCCGCCGACTTGGCCGCATGGGAAGACTTTGACGAGGTCGGAGCCGGCGGTCCAGGCTTCGATGATTTCGGTGGGCGTCAGGGCGCCGGCCAAGATTAATTTTGATTCGCGCACGGCGAACTCGACCGTTGCGCGATTGAATCCGGGACTAACCAGGAACTGGGCTCCCGCGTCGAGGCACCGACGGGCGTCTTCGACGTTCAGCACCGTTCCTGCACCGATGAGAACGTCTGAACCGCAGCTGTTTGCCAGCTCACGAATGACTTCAATGGCACCGGGGACGGTCATGGTGATTTCGACTATGGGGATGCCGCCTTTGCAGACTGCTTCGGCTGCGATGCAAGCTTCGCGCGAGGAGGAGGCGCGGACAACTGGGATGATGCCGATTTGTTCGATTCGGCCACGAACTTGTTGTTTGTTCATTTTGGGGTTCCTTGGTTGCGACTCAATGTGACGGTTGACGAAAAGCCGCAGGGCTCCGAAGACTCCGCCCTGCGCTACAGGTTCGGCCGAGACAAGCTGCCGTTCATGGCTAGCGGCTGAGTTGATCTTACTGCTCAAAAGCGGCGGCAAGACCGCCGCACTCCATACGTGGCGACCCTGCGCTGAATCAACGGGCTATTCGGGCGCCGACTCCTTTCATTACTTGCACTACTTCTTGAAGGGTGACCATGGAGGTGTCGCCGGGCGTGGTCATGGCTAGAGCGCCGTGGGCTGCGCCGCATTCTACGGACCATTGGGGATCTTGGCCGGCCAGGAAACCGTAGATCAGGCCGGAGGCGAAGGAATCGCCACCTCCTACGCGATCGAAGATTTCGAGATTTTCGCGGTTCTTGGCTTGATAGAACTTGCCATCGTAGTAGCAGATGGCGCCCCAATCGTTGAGCGTGGCGGTTTTGGCTTT
>DASZGF010000262.1:0-24783 GCA_035939115.1 Binataceae bacterium (SeqCode) | reverse complement strand
CAATGTCACTGCTCAGATCTTCTTCCTCAAGGCCCGCGCGGGCTGGCGCGACCAGGGGGCAGTGGTTGAGATCAACAACCACCAGAACGTCAATGTCGCACCCGATCCGGCCGTCCTGGCTGCCGATCGGAATCTGATACGGAGGCCATCCTAATCCTGCGAAGGCTGGGCGTGCCCGCCGCGGTGGAATTGGACGAGGCGGATTTCCGGGCCCTGCCGGAGCCGAAGAGCGACCAAGGCTAATTCCGAACTTTCACGTCCTCTTGACCGCCGGCTGGCGCTTGCGGAGAGCGCGGTTCCAGGTCAAGCCTGGCAAGACGGTGGAGGTCCGGCTCTACCCGAGCTACGTGGAGTGTGCCGGGAGTAGTCGAGCTTCCGGCCGAGGATTTCCAGGTGCTGCCCGGCGCCGACGTGTTGGGGGTAGTTTTGGGGGTATCTCACCAAGCTCGCTGAAAATATATCCTATCCTTGCAGGGTTTTTTGCCCTAGTGTGACTCCCACCCCATCCGCCAAATTAAAGTTCAACGCACTTGCACTGGAGAAACATCACGCGGCTTACCAGACCCACTGATGTGGCGGGAGTTTTGCGCGCCTTTAGTGAGGATATTAAAGCTCATGCCTGGCCCCGTGCGCCCCGCGCCTGGTGCTGCCGGTTTTTGTACGGCGAGTCGCGGTTTTGAGTCCAAAGGGCGTTCCACCGCGCCGCAACTCCCGGTTCCCCCCAGCGTTGGTGTAAAATGTCAGCAACCGGCGTTTTTCCGACCAGGTTCTTAGAGCCTTATTCCTTCCCTCCCTATTTAGTCACTGAAACTGCTGCGCTCCCCGGGTCACCTATGCGGCTGTCGACGCTGGCATTGTGCTCCTAAACAGCATGTTCCAAAAAGAGCCTCCGCGTAGGATGACTCTCCGCCAGGAGCATGCCGTGGTGCGCAGCGACCACGTGTCGATAAAAGATGTAGCGGATTCGTCTCTACTCGGGATGACCAGCGTCCCCGCAGAGCTATCGACCTAAAGCTTGGCGGATGGTGTTCAGGATGAAGATGAAGTCGCGTGGGCCTCGTACGCCCATCATCGCCAGTTCCGAGAGGGCCCCCATCTCCTGGTCTGTTATCTTGTGAATCTTGCGCAGCTTCTTGTCTTTGTTGAAAGCATCCCAAGCAGAGTTTCCGTCCGACTTCTGATGTTCGGAAATGAGGAACCCAACTTTCGGGTTGGCCAACAGGAACAAGTCGCGAGCGTCCAACCCGAGTGCATCTGAGAGTTTGACGACCACCTTCCGGGAAGGATGGCGCCTGCTCGCTTCGAGATGGCCGACGTACGCGACCGAAGTATCGATCAGATGGGCGACTTCTACTTGAGTCAGGTCGAGTTGTCGGCGGCGGTCCCGGATGATCCGACCAAAGCTCCGAGTCTTGGGTTCTGCCATTTCTTTTTCTCATCTCATAAACGATTTATCAAGGACTCTATGTTTTAAAAATCGACACGATGAGTTTCCCCTACTAACCATTAAGCTTCGCTTACCGGGCCATGTTGACGCGGAAGTCATTTATCTCTGTCAAGAATAGCGGCGCATGACGGCCGTAACTGCGAGACTAGAAACTAAACAGGCGGTGCCCCGTCAAAAGAAAAGGGCAGTTGCCGTTACGGTCCAGGTAACCGTGAGGCAAAAAGGGTGACATGAAAGCACGGAGTTTACTCGGCCTCGCCGTTTTGTTTTTGGCGCTCGCGTCCTGGTCCAACTGTGCATCGGGCCAAGGGTTGGCGGATTCGCCACCATACGGCACGTTCTGGAACGGAAGCGTCGAGACGGGGTACAGTTCCGACATCGACCCGCATGGAGCAGCGACCTGCTGTCCCACATACTCCGCAATGTCCAAATCGACTTTCGTATCGCATTCACTGAACGGTGAAGGACAAACGGGACTTTTTCCCAGCCAATCCGAATCCTGCCGCTGTGACGCTCGGCGGTTCCGCTGCGCTCGAAGGGGTGATCAATGTTTCAGGCAACGCTTTCGCGCAAGCGCCGAACAATAGCAGCGGCGGTGCGATCTCGTTGGGATGGTTCGATACTGTTCAAGTGGTTTCGTCAGCAATCCCGGCTGGAACGCCGGTGAATTTCCGAGAAACCTTGTCCCTGAACTTCACAGACACCTTGTCCTTTGTCTCCAATGCGTCGCCGCAGCAGGTCGAAGTGTCATGGATTCCACTGAATAATGAACCGGGCATTCCGCCCCTTTCGATGGCGGGTTACCAGAACGGTTGCGAATGCACGCGAAGTCAAAACCTTACGCGAGATTCTTTAGTTAGTTTGGTCGTCGGTGGCAAGTATCAGGTGATCATCACTGTCCAACTCAGCATCGCGGGCATTCCATTTGCGAATCTGGATGACGGCTTAGCTTTGGTTTCCGAAACCTCCGCATTTGCACTTGCTTCGCTCCGTCCTGACGCGAGCTTTACGACAGCCAGTGGATGGGGTCAACCATGCAGCAATACTTATAACGGAACCTTCAATGGCAACCTGACCATCTCAAGTGGTACCACCTGCATCATCGGCGGCACCGTCACCGGAAACGTGACCCAAACCGGGGGGACGCTCTACGCCAGCGCGGCTACAATCCAGGGAAACCTGCAGATCAAAGGAGGAAACTTCTCGATTGGACCGGGCACCGTTATCAAAGAAAATTTGCAGGTCAGCAACATCCCCGCGAATATGGCCCAAGATCAGGTCTGCGGGACAAACGTGGCGGGCAATCTGCAAGTGGAAGGTAACGCAGCCGCAATTCTTATCGGGGGCCCGAACTGCGCGGCCGACACGGTCGGGGGTAACATCCAGGTACAGCACAACGCCGCGACAACGGGGGTTTCCGGCGACACTGCGAAAGGTAACATCCAGGTTTCGAACAACGGCGGAATGACTTCGGTCACAGACGACATCGCCGGGGGGAATATACAAGTCGGAAACAACGCCGAAGTCACCCAGGTCGTGGAGAACACCGTCGCAGGCAATTTGCAATGTTGGGGAAACAACTCCTCGATGGTAGGAGGCCCGAACACGGCCAAGGGATTCCAAGGTCAGTGCTTCTGAAAATTTGATGATCGATCGTGGTGCGGGCGGGACCGGAACCTCTCCTCGAAAGCGGCGCATTCACGAATCGCAGACATGGCTCGAGCGATTTTCCATGGGTCAGCCTGACGGCCTGGACTTCAACTGAACACTACCAGCCTTCCCGGACATGCACTCACGGGCTAAACTCGGGGGAATTCTGAGCTTTTTGAACGGGTAGCGCCAGGCCGATTCAAATGCCTGCGGCCGTTCCGTTACGGCGTATAAGGCGCACATTCATCGGTTCCTATAGCGTCCGTACCGCGGCGCGCTTTCTTCTCGGGGCGATCCTCTAGTCTCCTTTGGCGGAGCGCGCTTTTGCGCGATTTCTTGCATGGTTGCGCTTTGCACTCTTAGGTTTATGTTCGCACTGCTAAACTGAAAATCATGCTATAACTTAGCACGGTGAAGGTTTAACATCAGGAACGTGGATGCAAAGCCGATGATGCTCTGAAGTCGCCGGCAATGAGCGGCGCTATTGACAGGGACCGCCTAAGCTCGGTGAAGCCTCAAGAATTGGCAGTAATGATTTTAGGCCATTGTAGGACAGATTGTGTTTAGGAATAACAGAGTTGGAAAGTCCTGTTCAAATTCGACGCCGACTGATTCATCGCCTGGCTGGGTGTCGAACGGCCGATGTAGCGCAATCTGTATACATCGGCCTTCAAGATTGAAAGGTTGTTGACGGTCAGCCGGTTCGCTTGGCAACGCAGTGATTCTAAAGAAAAGCACTAAATCGCGACTGCATGGAAAGAGAAACATATGAAGCCATTACCTTCGCATCGCCGGGCGCAGCTGCCATCATCTTTTCGATTTATCACAGGTCTGGTGGCGTTGATTTCCTTTGGTGCGCTGTTCGTCGTGCTTGGCTTACCCGCTCCGCCGCAAGCGCAGACCCCGAATGAAATTCTTATCCTCCCCGGATTCTGGATACCGCAGGGGCCGGCTCCGATTGAGAATGGTCCAGCCAAGGCGTCGCCTAACAACGAGGTTGGCGGCGCTATCCAGGCCGTCGCCGCGCATCCTGGTAACGCCGATGTGATCTATGTCGGGACAGTGAACGGCGGAATCTGGAAGACGACTAACGGCACGTCAGCCAGCCCGCATTGGACGCCGCAGACAGACAACCAAAAGTCGCTGTCGATCGGCGCCCTGAAGTTCGACCCGACCGATAAGAAGGGCAATACGCTGATCGCCGGCATCGGACGATTCAGCGCTTATCGCAGAGCTGGTGGTCCCTTGACCGGTCTCCTGCTCACCACTGACGGGGGCAGCACCTGGAGGTCGATCGACGGCGGCGGCAAGCTGGTAGGCAGCAATATCTCGGGTGTCGCGATGCGGGGGACCATAATCGTCGCGACTGCGAACATTTCGGACAACGGGAGCTGTAAAAACATCGGGATGTTCCGCAGCGTTTATAACGGACAGAGCTTCAGCGAGGTTTCCGGGACGGCGGGAACCGGATTTCCCGACGGAAGGGTCTTCGACCTCGCCGAAGACCCCGGCAACAGCGCGGTACTGTACGCGCCAGTACAATTTGTTAACTATGCCGATTGCAAAGAGGGGACCAACGGTGTTTACAAGTCAACCGACACGGGGCGACCTGGAGTCTGGTCTCCAATGCCACGATGAACGCCCTGTTCAACAGCACATTACAAGTTGCCAAGGTCGCGGTCGGAGCCAACAACAATGTCTATGTCGGCATCGTGAGCGGAGGCCTGGCGCTATTCCACTCCAGGGACGGGGGAGTGACCTGGGCCGCGCTCGACCTGCCGATAATTAAAAACCGGTTCGGTGCCACCCACTTCTCGATTGTAGCCGACGCGAAAAACCCGGCCGTGGTATATGTTGGCGGCCAGCAACAGCCCGGGGGCCTCTCCGTCCTGTTTCGCATCGACTCAACCAAGGCGCCGGGCAGTCAGGTCGAACCATTAGACGGCACAGGTACAGCCGGGAACACCGCGCCTCATGCTGATTCGCGCGGTATGATGTTTGACGCCAATGGCAACCTGCTCGAAGTGGACGACGGCGGAATCTATCGGCGCACCATCCCGCAGACAAACACCGGCAATTGGTTCTCGATCATCGGCAACCTCCAGATCACCGAACTTCTTGACGTGACCTTCGACCCTAATTCGGGAGTTGTCGTAGGTGGCTCGCAAGATAACGGGGTGGCGAATCAGATCAGTACGGGAAACGTGAGATGGAACGAGGCCGCGGTCGGCGATAGCGGCGATGTCGCCATTGACGTCACCAGCAGGGCGCCAGACTCGATTCGCTACATTTGCGTTAACTCTGCACTTTGCACGCGCGAGATTTACACTGCCAGCAATGCTTTGTTCAACGTGGATGAGGTACCGCTGACGGTTATCGGCGGCGGCGCCAGGCTGCTAGGGGCATTCCCAACACCGCTCGTCCTTAACGTGATCAATCCCCGGCGGCTTGTGATCGGTGGCGTGAACGCACTCTACGAGTCGTTCGATCAGGGCGACACGATTACCGAACTTAGACCTCCGATTCGGGTCAACAGCGGTGCTATAGTTTACGGAGGGCATCAAGGGACCAACGGGCCCAACGCCAACGCCGACCTTTTATACGTGGGCGCCGGTAGCGCGCTCTACAAGCGAACTGCGCCCCCTCCGGCAGAGTTGACTCGACTTACGGCCTTCCCGGGCCAGTCGATAATCACTGGTATCGCAGCCAATCCGGCCAATTACAACTTTGTGTAAGTGACCGACGCAAGCAACGTGTATCAGAGTGTTGACGGTGGAACTTCCTGGTTCAACATAACCGAGAACCTCGCAACATTTGGTGTGGGCGCGATTCAGTCGCTCGAGTTGTTCCGGGGCTTTGCCATCGTGGGAACTAACGCAGGTGTGTTCCAGGAAACGAACCGAGCTGGTTTTAGATGGTACCAATGGGGAATCGGCCTGCCTCATGCGCCTGTTTACAGCCTGTTCGTTGATCCGCGAAGCGACGTGGTATCCGCCGGATTGCTTGGTCGTGGCGCCTGGAAACTCACATTTTCGGTGCCGACCGCGCCGACGCCGCGTCAGTGAACTTGTTTTCAAACTGCGGTAGAGGGACGTGCCACTACTTCTTCGGTGAAGAAATGTGATCCCAGCTCACGGCTACGCCCACGAATGTCCTTCCGATGCTCGGCTCGCCAGCCGGGCTCGCCCCTCCACTGGATTCTATACCATCACCGATCATCGGTTCTCTCCAGCCGGATCTCGTTAGATGAGGCGCTGGTCATGGCCGGGGGGGGACCATGAGCTCGGTGACGAGCGATACGAAGGGGCAAAGTGACTAATTCGGACAACTGTTCAAAAGAGGTGGCCTCGGAGAGTAACACTGCCCACGCAGGCAACCGTCGGCCCGTGCTCGTGGTCGGTGCGGGTCCGACGGGGCTGCTCCTCGCTGCGGAACTTCAGCGGCGCGGTGTGCCATGCCATCTGATTGATGCCCGGCCCGGGCCGCTCCATTGGGACCGCGCGACGGTGGTGCATCCCCGCTCGCTCGAGGTCTTTGAGTCGCTGGGACTCGTTGGGAGGTTCCTCGACGCCGGGACGAGGCAGCGAGCTGTGAAGGTCCACTCCGGGGGCCAGGTGCTCGGAACGATGGATCTCTCAAGCTGCGGAAGCATCTACGGGTTTAATCTAGGCGTGTCCGAGGAGGTCACCGAGTCCATTCTCACCGACTACCTCCACGAACAGGGCGGCGAGGTGAACCGTTCGTCTCGGCTGGTGGGATTGAAACCCCATCCCGAGTGCGTTCTGGCCGAGATCGAGCGCGACGGCGGCCGCTACCAAGTGGAAGCCCGGTACGTGGTGGGCTGCGACGGCATCTACAGCCCGACGCGGGACCTGAGCGGCATCGGCTTCGAGGGCCACGACATCGCCAAACCGTGGGCCGTCTTCGACGCTACGCTGCAAGGCTGGGTCAAACAGGTTCGACGCCATCTTCGTTTATCTCGACACGCTCCCGGTCATCCTGACTGCGCTTCCCGGCCGGCGCTGGCGCGTCTATTTGAGACCGAGCTCGATGGAGTCGGATCTCGTCGCCGACGCCGTCTCGACCATTCGCCTTTACGAACCCGCTGTATCTTTCATCGACGTGGAGAACCCTACACGATTCTACTGCCACACTAAAGTGGCCACCCAGTTTCGCGCTGGGCGGATCTTGCTGGCCGGCGACGCGGCGCACCTCTGCTCACCCGCCGAGGGACACGGCATGAACTGCGGTCTTCAGGACGCTGTCAACCTGGCCTGGAAACTTGCCTTGGTGTGCCAAGGCGCCGCCGAACCAGCACTGCTCGATAGTTACGAGGCCGAGCGGCGCCCGGTCGCCGAGATGATCGCCCAATCCGGCGATGTCACCGAACGTGCCCAAACGCTGACCGACTCAACCGAACGCGACAGCCGCGACAAGGCCATGAGAGCGGTGTTTGCCGGGCCGACGGCCCTACACCACGAGGTTGTGGCTGAGACCGAGCTGAACGTGAACTACTCCGGGTCGACAATCGTCTGCGGCGACACCAATAGCCATCTCGCTCCCGGGCAACGCTTTCCCGACACGATTCCCGTCCAACTATTGGACAGGGGGCCCTGTCGGCTCCACGAACTCACCCGCCGTGCCGGCCACACCCTCGTGCCCCTCGGCGGCCCAACCGCACGAGCTTCCGCGCTCGCGGAACTCCTCGCCACCCTGCAGAAGCTCGCCACCGGCTCGCTCCTGCTCGAAGCGGCTGTTGCCATCGGTACACGCCCCGACCTGCCCGACCATATCGGACGCTTCGAACCCGCTGCAGCCGATCTCCTCGGCGTCCAAGACATCACCCTTTTCGCTGTGCGCCCTGACGGATACATCGGCCTGCGATCCGACCGAAACCACCTCAAAGCGCTCGAGCGCTACCGCACACTGATCCGCGTCGGGAGATTCTCAGGGATCAGCCGATAGCATTTATCAGCTATCGGCGCAGAGCTCTTGCGACTTCAGCTTTATAAACCGCTACACTTTTCGCGCTATGCCAACTCTCAGGCCGCCATCCAACGGCGCATTGCGCAAATCACAGCCGAGCCGGCACAACTCGGCCCTTTGCGCCCAGGTCATCTCTGCTTAGGCAGCTGCGATCCCGCTAAAGATTATGGCGAATTGCTGGCGGATGGAGGCGAGATTCCGAAACGTTCGCGTTCTTCCCCAGTTTGGACATGCGATAGACAGCGGCAGTTGCGGCCTTTCGCCATTCGAGGTTCGCGACCCCCTGCGCGTGCGCTCTTAGGTTCGTGTCTACGCTGCTAAACTGAATATCATGCTATAAGCTAGCATGATAAAGGTTTAAAATCAGGAACGTGCATACAAAGCCGAGGATACGTTGAAATCGGTGGCAATAGGAGGCGCTAGGGAGGAGAGCCCGCTTAAGCTAGGCGATGCCCCAAGAACTGATAGTGATGATTCTTGCATCGTTGCTGCGATGGAAGGCTTCATGGGCCTTTCGGGGCTGGTTTTTCAAGAACAGAGTTGGAAAGGGCTGAGACTGTAGAGGTTTAACTTTATGATCAGGTTCGGTCGATTGCTGATGGCGGTGGCGATCGCGGCGATGTTGGCGGCATGTGAGCATAAGAACTTATTCTCCCAGCTACCTTCCCCGCCCGCGGGGGCTCCACCTGAAGCTCCGGCGCCACAACCGGAAAGTGCGCCACCAGCCCCGATGGCTCCGCCGCCAGCGCCGGCCAATGTGCCTCCGGTTCCCCCGGCTCCGCCCGCGGCCTATGCTCCGATGCCGGAGGCTGGCGACGCGCCGATGCCACCGCCACCCGCGGGGGGCCTCGCCAAAGCACCACCGCCTTCTCCGCTGGTGTGGGGCGCCATTGATACCAGCAACGGGTGGCAGGACGCCTCCTGGCACGACGCCGCATGGTGGTGGCTGTACCATCCTGACTGGGCGCGCTCGCACCATCCCGAATGGTGGGGCGATTTCTACGACGGCACCTGGTATCCGGCTTCATGGTGGTGGCAAAACGCTCCGGACTTTACCCGGCTGAATCATCCGGAATGGTGGGGTGACTATTACCAGGGCGTCTGGTATCCGGCGGGCTGGTGGTGGCAATACCATCCCGACTGGGTCCGGGCGCATCATCCGGAATGGTGGGGTGACTTCTTTCGTGGGGTCTGGTACGCGGCGCCGTGGTGGTGGGCAAACCAGCGCGCAGTGGCAATTGCCAATCATCCGGAATGGTGGGGCGCCTACTACAAAGACGTCTGGTATCCGGCGGGCTGGTGGTGGCAGTTCCATCCCGAAGTAATCGCCGGCAGTCATCCGGATTGGTGGGGCGATTATGACGAACAGCACGTATGGCGTCCCGCTGCATGGTGGTGGCAGACCAAGCCCGGATGGGTCCGCGTTAATCATCCGGACTGGTGGGGTGATTACGACGAACAACACGTATGGCGTCCCGCGCCGTGGTGGTGGCAATACCGGGCCGGCTGGGTGCGCACCAATCATCCGGAGTGGTGGGGCGACTACGACGAGTATAGCGTCTGGCATACGGCCCCGTGGTGGTGGCAGCTTCGCCCCGATCGGGTCCTTGCGAATCATCCCGACTGGTGGGGCGACTGGGACGACCATCACGTGTGGCGCCACGCCAGTTGGTGGTGGGAAAATCATCCGGACTGGGTGCGTCAGAATCATCCTGACTGGTGGGGCGATTTCGACGATCATCGCATATGGCGACCCGACACCTGGTGGTATCAGCGCAATCCGGCCTTGGCGGCCGCCCATCATCCCGAATGGCAGGGTGCCTACGACGAGCAACGCGTCTGGCGCGATGCCCATTGGTGGAGCGGCCACAACCCAAACTGGGTCCGGGTCAATCATCCGGCCTGGTTAGTGGCCTATACGGCAACGGTGCAGCGGACCGAACAGCTACGCCAGCAGCGCGTCGCGCAATTGCAGGCATTCCAGAGCCACCGTATCGCGCAGGCGCAAGGCGTCCAGCGTCAGCGTCTGGCGCAATTGCAGGCGACGGAAAAAGACCGTGCCGCAAAGTTGAGTGCCGCCGCGGTGGCGAGGGGTCAGAGTGGAGCGTCACAGCAGCAAGCGGAAAAGCAGCAGCCCGCGGGACGCGCCGCGCAGCAGCCACAGGCCCAAAAGGAGGGCGCCGCTCAACAGCAGGAGGCGCAGAAGCAGCACGACGCGGCGATACAGCAGGAGGCGCTAAAGAAGCAGGCAGCACAACGCGCTGCTCAGTAGGAGGTGCTGAAGAAACAGGCCGCATGACAGAATAGGGATCGGCGGAATCGTCGCGAAGTGATGAGGTTCGCCATGTGCGCCCACGCTTCGAATTGTTCGGCCCGCTGACCACGCCACCGCGGCAAGCGTGGGAATTTTCATTTCTGCGGCGGCGCGAATTCGTAGCGCTCGATCCACGGATAATCCTTGCGGGTGAACAAATCGACGTACTGAATCCATTCGCCGGCGGTCGCGGAATCCTCGTCGGGCTTGGGATCATCCAGTCGGCGCCTTTCGATGTCCAGAGTTATATCGCCTTTAAGCCAGAGTTTTCCCTCTTCGCCGCGCGTCTTGCCGCCGTGCAATTGGCGGTCCTCTTCGTCCCGATAAACCTCATGTCCCGTCAGCCAGCCGTCCGCCTTGAGGCGCGCGCGCAAGGCGGCGTTGGCCGCGTCCAGTTGCGCGCGCGTCATCTTGGCCGACGCGGTGCCGACGTTGATTGATTCGATACGGCTGCGATCGCTGGTAAGAGTCGTGACGAAATAATAGCGGCAGCGTGGAAATTCGATCCCGGTTCCGGCGACGCGGAAATTGAATATCGCCCCGCCGGAATAAAGCGGTTCGCTGGGGACCGCTGAATTGGACTGCTGGTTGATTTTCAGGCTCGAGCCGCGGATCATCTCTTCCACTTTCATGCCCGGCGCGGAGACCAGCGTACCCTGCACCGGCGTCCGGGCGATCTGCCGGGCGATCGTATCGTCGCCGTTGCTGGCCGTGTCCGACCCGCCCAAATTGGTGAAAAAGCCCGTTTGAATCATGGTGGGGAGGGCTACCGCGAAACCCGCGATCCAGAGGATCCAGAAACCCCAAATGACACCCACCTGATGCCGGTCGATTAACCTGATGAAGGTTTTGTCAGCGTTGCCGATTGAGGCCTGACCGGCCAGGAACGCCTTGACCATGGTAGGAATCAGCGAAAATGCAAACACGATAAAAATGGTAAAGAAGATGATCTTCATCGGCGTCTGCAGCCGTTCCGGATGCGGCCATGCCCCGCTGGCCTGAAGCGCCGCGCCGCCCCATCCCATCACGAGCATCAACAGAAACAGGCCTCCTGATATCATCGCATGCTTGCGCAGGCTGAACTTCCGAAAACTCACTTCACCCGATAGCGCGGGCCAGACTTAACTCCACAGCGCTCCGTCAGGTTCATCGATGTTTTCCCCATTGCGGCAGAGTCGGCTGGTCCTTGGCGCAAACCTAATCAGGCTAGTCATCCGCAGAGAGGCAAAGGCAACAACCACAACGAAAAGCAACACATTTGCCCAAGATGATGAATACGAAAAACGCGAGTTGCAATCATTTTGCGAGATGAAAAGAACCGGCGCGGGAGCCCGGCGCTACGGGAGAGAGCGCTCGCTCCCATACCGTCGAGTCTCGCATTGAACTGAGGTTTTGGTTTCGACAGACCAGGATCTTTCCGGTTCAAAGGGCGATTCGCGTTGGCGCGGGTGGATTACGACACGCTCTCCGCTTGAACGTGCGTATGCGCCGCCCTGCAACGGCAGGGTTTGGCCGGGATCTGCGAAGTCACGACCGTTAAGTGCTACTACTCAGACGATACCTCGCGGCCGTCTGGCGTGCCCGTCACCTGGATTTTGACCGGCGTGGTTCCTTCCTTGCGGGTGAGGCCGATCTCGTTCGCGGCCTTCTTCGACAGGTCGATCTTGCGAGTTCCGAGCTTGGGGCCGCGGTCGGTGACGGTCACGGCAGTGCTCTTTCCGGTCTTTAGATTGGTCACCTTAACGTCGGTTCCCAGCGGGAGCTTGTTCGACGCCGCGGTATGGTCGGTCTGATGAAACGTATCTCCGTTGGCGGTTGTGTGACCGTTAAGCTTGCTCGGATAGTAGGTGGCTTTGCCCTTGAGCGTTTGACCCGGCTGCACGTGGCGCTTCTTCGATGAATTCGTTGCGCTGTGGGTGGATCCGGCGAGCGAACAGGGCGCGATCGTCAGGAGGATGGTGAAAATCGCGAGCAGTATCGCGAACAATGAGGAATGCGGTTGAGGGGTGTTCATACATAGATCGAACCGCATAGCGCGACGTTGGCGCAAGGAAAAGGTGCGTCAGGATCGAAGAAGGTGGGCTCGACCGCTCCCCCGGCAGTCTTTTAAACCTCGATGCGGTAGAGCTTGGCGGCGTTGTCGCAGGTGATCTTGCGCTTCACCGTCTCTGGCACGCCCTTGAAATCCTTCTCGATGACCGCGCGCGAGTGCGGCCAGGTCGAGTCGGTATGGGGGAAGTCCGAAGCCCACATGTAATTGTCTTCGCCAAAAAACTGCCAGGTCATCGGCCCGATCGGATCATCCTGGAAGGTTACCCATACCTGGCGGCGGATGTACTCGCTGGGCTTCAGGTCGAGCGGATCGCCCATCGAGGCGCCCCACTTCTCGAAAGCGTGGTCGAGCCGGTACATGTAATGGGCAATCCAGCCGCTGTCGTTTTCCGCTGAGACCAGCTTGAGCCGGGGAAAGCGCATCGGCACGCCGCTGAAAATGATGTCGGTAAAGGAGCGCTGCACCTCGTGGATGACGTTCATGTAGCCGCGCGCGAACGGCATGTCGTTCCATCGCGGCGCCTGCGGGTCCTTTTGGCGAGGCGGGCGCGAACCTGCCGTGCCCAGGTGCAGCGACAGCGGCATCTGCAACTCCTGCGCGGCGGCCCAGAACGGGTCGTACATCCGATGCCAGTAGGGCTGGCTCGGCGACGGCGCGCCCCAGATCATCGCACCCTTGAGTCCGATTTTAGCGGCGCGCTCCAATTCCGCCGTGCCGCGTTCGATATCCTTGAGCGAAATCAGCGCGATGCCGTGCAGACGCTTGGGGTCGTAGGCGCAGAACTCCGCCAGCCAGTCGTTGTAGGTGCCGAAACAGGCGTGTTGCAGTTCGGCATCCTCCATCCCAAACAACGACATGCCCAGCGTGGTGTAGAGCACCTCCGCCGATACTCCGTCGACCTCCTGGTCCTTGATGCGCTCCACCGGGTCCCATCCGCTGGGCCGCGCATCCTCGTAGCCTTGGGCGCGGGCCATGAAGTCCTTAAGTTCCTCACCGCTGCGGCCGGCGGCAAAACCGCCCGCCACCGGGAACGGCCGCAGCCCCGGCCCGACGAACACAGAGCCGGTTTTGCCCTCCTGCTTGATTACCCGCGGCGCGCGCTCACGCAGGCTCAGATCCAGCCGGGTGGCCCACAGGTCCGGCGGTTCCATCATATGCGAATCTGCTGAGATGATGCGTGGGGTCGTCATGGCGATTACCTCCGTGCGCGCGAGCGCGAACCAGGGCGTTCATGTGACGGCGCGATGCGCAACTGATTTCAGCGCATCCTTGACTTTCTATACAAGTGTTCAGCGGTGATTGGCAAGCCTGTGGGCCATCGCGCTGCCAGTCAGGCGATGTGGTCAGATCAGCTTTTTCAGGAAGCAAACATCGCGCTCTACTTCCTGGTATCCGAGCCGCTTGTGGGCTTCTACGCTCTCAGTTCTTTCTATCTCCGTATTCGATGCCATTTCGGTACAGCCCTTGGACCGAGCCCACTCTTCCCCGGCTTTCACCAGCCTTCGACCTACCCCTTTTTTTCGTGCTTCCGGAACTACGTACCATCCCTCAAGAAAGCCAACGGGCGATGAAGACGCGCCCTCTGCGTATTCGCGAAGCCGCACTTCCACGAAGCCCAGCGGCCTGGCCCCGTCGCCGCGAGCCAGGAATACTGCCCATTTTCCCGGAACCGCGAATATCTCTGCCGCTTCCCGGCGGCTGTCGTCGTCCGGCATAGGCCAGAGCATCGTGCGAAGCTGACAGTAGGCGTCGACATCTTTCGCGCCCGCCTCTACTTTTATGATCACTGGTGCGTCCATCTTGCACGTCAAGCAGAGCCCTCGGCGCGACGATTGAAGCCCCGGTTATCGCCGCAACGCCGCGCGCAACCGCGCACTGGCATAGTCGGTGGCTTCGAGCGCCTCCGGATACAGCTTCGTCATCACAAAGAACCCGTGCGGCATGCCTTTCCAGGTCCGCATCTCGACCGCGACGCCGGCCTCGCGCAGCCGCCGCTCGTAGGTGATTTCCTCGCCGATTAGCGGATCGAACTCGGCGGCGATGATGGTCGCCGGCGCGACACCACTGAGGTCCTTGGTGAAGACCGGCGACGCGTGAGGGTCGGTGGGGTCGGCGCCCGGCGGCAGGTAGTGGCCCAGGAACCACTCCATCATGGCGCGATTGAGCCCGTGGCTGACGTTGGTGTTCCAGGTGTCCTCGCGCATCGTGCAGTCCAGATTTGGATAGACCAGCAATTGATGGCGCAGCGGGAGGCCGGCGTCGCGAGCCATCACGGCGCAAACCGCGGCCGGCAAACCGCCGCCGCTGTCGCCGTGGACCGCCAGCCTTGTGGGATCGCCGCCGATTTCGGCTCCGTGCTCGGCCGCACATCGCAGCGAGGCCCAGCAGTCGTCGACGCCGGCGGGAAACGGATGCTCCGGCGCCAGGGCATATTCGACGGCTACCACCACGCAGTGCGTGCGGTTCGCGATCCGCCGCGCCGGGCGGTCGGATTGCACGTAATTATCGCCAATCACCATCCCGCCGCCGTGGAACCACAGCAGGATCGGACGCGGTTCGTCCAGCGCGTTGCCCGCCGGCGTAAACACCCGCGCCGGGATGTCGCCCGCCGCGCCCCAGACCATGATGTCGCGCGAGGAGGCGATAGGCTCCGGCGGCAATTCGCTGGCCTTGACCATCTCGATTCTCATTGCCCGGGCCTCGGTAGGGGTCATCTGCGTGATGTCGCGGCGCCGATTTCCGGCAGCGGAGGGGTCTTGTTCGTTAGCCATCTCATCACCTTTCTTCTTCCTGGTCAGTGCAACCCGCGGTATTGGGCGGTGGAATCAGTCGTGGGAATCAAACCCCATGGGAAGCCCGAGTTCAAGCCGCCTGGCTGCGCTGAAAGAATAGGCTGTGTCGGAAGGGAACCTGACGGGCGTTCGCGCCGGATTGCGCCAATGCAATTGATTGCGACTGGATGCCCATTTTCAGAAAATAGTAATGATTAATAGTTGGCGAAGCCGTAGAGCCGCAACTTCAGGTGCACGATGGAAAACGCGCCCAACACGAGTGCGGAAGGCCATATCGCGAAGTTTGACGACGCCGAGGTGTTCTCGTCCGCCCTCAAACGGGTGGATATGGAAGTTCTCCAAACCGGATCAGGCGTCTTCCGAGCCAGTTACGCCAGCTTCAGCACCGGCATTTGCGATGCGCAGGTGGGTTCGATCAACCAGCCGATTTTTGCGCGCGGGGCCAGTGATCCCAAGCGCCTGGGTTTCCTGGTCGAGTTGCGCAAGGCGCGTGGTTGGAGCTGGTTTGGCGAATCCATGGAAGACGCCTCAGTCGGTGTCTGCGCCGGCGGCTCCGACCTGATGATAAAAGCTGGTTCAGGCACGCAGTGGGCTTTCATCTCGGCCCCTCCCGAATCGCTGGCGCAATGCGCCCAAACCGTTTATGGCCGGGAGTTGGCGCTGCCGCGGCGCGGCCCGGTGAGAATCAAGCCGCATCCGTTGGAAGTGGCGGTCATCCGTGGTTTGCTGGTCGAATCGCTTACCGCGATCAAGGCCGGGAGCCCTGACCTGCTTCGCGTCAAAGCCTCAATCGACCGGGCCCTGCAC
Organism: Binataceae bacterium (SeqCode); assembly: GCA_035939115.1. Lineage (GTDB taxonomy): Bacteria > Desulfobacterota > Binatia > Binatales > Binataceae > JAJPJA01. The sequence goes on along the minus strand of DASZGF010000262.1, from coordinate 8,734 downwards.
CGAATGATGGTGCAAATGCTCTTGGGCGAAACTTCCGAAGTTCGGCGGGCCGAAATCGTGCGTGTGCAGGTGGTCCTGAAACGGGTTCACTACTTTATGGCGGGCCATCTGGGAGATGCCATCGGTTTGGATCAAATGTGCCGGGCAACCGGCGTCGACAAGGAAACGCTGGTAAGGATCTTTCGCGATTGCCTCGGTCTCGATCCAGTTCAATATTTGAAAGTCTGCCGTCTCAACCAGGTACATAAAGCCCTTCGCAGGGCTGATCCAGCCACCATCGCAGTCGCCGACATCGCGCGAGCCTGGGGATTTTCAAACCTGCGCAGGTTCACCCGCGAGTTTACCGAGTGGTTCGGACAGTCTCCGTCAGAGGTGCTCCGGCAACCCTCTCGCACGCCCTATTAAAAAGCATCGCAACCGGGCGCCACACGCGAACCCGCCGGTGGTGAGTGAACCTCTATGCGTCCACTAATTTTTTTGCGCTGCGTAAACTGGAAGCTTTTGAGTTTTGCGCTTGACAAATTGTTTCCGGGTATGATTGAAGTCTCTCAGTTCTGAGACTCTCAGTTTCGGTCTACAATAAGGGTTCTGGACGTTTGGCTTTCCACGGCTCAGCGCAATGAGCCTTGCCTGACAATCCAAGCCGCAAAGCAGACGGTTGACGAGGCGATTCACACCAAGCGCCCTGATATGAGCTGTCGCTCGGCAGGGTGCCGTTTATAGGCGAGTCAGCAACTGTCTAGAGCGCCATTCAGTGGCAGCCGCGGGGGGTGCTTACGGAAGAAAAAAACCGGCGGGCCCAGGCGCGTCAGGTTGTATAGTTTAGAAAACAGGAAGGAGGCCGCCGATGTCCGAAACGCAGCTGGTGAAGAATTATCCGGTTTTTGATTGTGACGCGCACATTAACGATCCGCTCGAAATCTGGGACAAATACGTCGAGGCCGACTACCGGGACCTGGTAAAACAGTCTTATTGGAACACGCCCGGCCGCGCTATTTTGAACGGCCGCACGATGGTTACGGGCGGGCACGACGCTCCGCGGGACAAAATCAATATCAACGGTATCACAATCGGCGGCCCGGGGGCGGACAAACGGGTTCAACGCCGGCTGATGCGAATGCGCCTGACGCCGGAGCAATGCCAATACCTCGATCACCGCGGAGCATACGACCCGCACGCGCGCGTCAATGAGCTTGACATTATGGGGATTGACCAGGTGCTCGTCATTCCGACCATGATGGTCAATTATTTTCCATTCATCGAGAATGTTGACGGCGCCTACGCGCTCGCCCGCGCTTATAACAATTGGGCGTACGACTGGTGCCGTACCGCTCCCGACCGGCTCCATCCCGCCGCGCTGCTTCCGATTCAAAATCCGGACTACGCCCTGCAGGAACTGGAGCGGGTCGCAAAACTTGATTTCCGGGTGGCTCTGATCCGGCCGATTGACGCCAATGGTCATTACCCCAACCGGATTTTTGGGGCCTCGGACAAGATGGCGAATGACGGGTACGCACCGCTCGATCCATTCTTCCGGGCTATCGAAGCAAGTGGCGTAGTGCTGGGTATGCATACTTTTCCCGCTCCTATTGGAATCGAGCGCGACTTGCCATGGTCTCCCGGTGAACTCATCGAGAAGGCGGGCGCCAGCGCCGGGAAGCTGGTGGTGAGTTCGACCTTCAGCTTCATCTTTGAGGCGATGGCATGGACCGCGCAGGTGCTCCTTTCCGGCTTCCTCGATCGCTACCCGAAACTGAAAATGGCGATTTTCGAGTCGAATGCCGGGTGGTTGCCGGAACTCCTGGACCATTGCGATCTGCTGTTCAAGCTGTTCGCGAACGAGCGCAGACAGCCCGCCAGACGTTTGCCCAGCGAAGCCTTCAACGAACAGTGCATGATTTCGTTCGAGTCCGACGAAAAGCCCGTGTATCGGGATTGGGAGCGGTTTGAGAACATCGGCATCTGGGCCTCAGACGTTTACCATCACGACGCTTCCGACGCATGGACCGCGATCCGTTTCATGAACCAGGCCGAAGTGCCGGCCTCCGTTCAGGAAAAGCTGCTGGGTTCGAATGCGCGCCGGTTTTATGGGATCGAGGGTAAACAGTTCGTCGCACGCGAATTGCCGGTGCAACGCCCCGACTGGTTTCCGAAAAGGGGCCGGGAATTCGACCAGTGGTGGGAGCGCGAGGCCTTTCCCGCAAAGTACGCCCCTGCCTCCAAATAGCCACTCGAATGCAACGAGGTTCCCATGAAAAGCTACAGTGTAATTGACGGCGATAGCCACGTCTTCGAGCCGCAGGCGATATGGGATCAGTACCTCGAGCCAGAATATCGCCTGCCCGCCCGGTCCGCGTTTTCGTATCATCACGACGACGAGGGTCATTTCGCGGTCATTCTTAACGGCAAGCCGGCGCCCTGGCTTAACTCCAGCGCGCTTAACCGTCACGCGCTTTGGCGGCCCGGTCTGACCGCCGAGGCAATCGGTGCGATGGATCCGGGCAAACCCGTCGAAATTAACCCGGGCGCACCGGATCCGGCACAGCGGCTGCGGGATATGGACGCGATGGGGATTGGGCGCGCGGTCCTTTTTCCCACTCTTTTTGCTGAATACTTTCCGATTACGGAGAATCCCGATGTCGCCTGCGCCTTGGCGAGGGCCTATAACAACTGGATACTCGATTGCTGCCGCGGCTCCTCCGGCCGGCTGATCCCGGTGGCGGTCCTGCCGATGCAGGATCCGATCTTCGCCAAACAGGAATTACGCCGGGTTGCGGGCGCGGGGTTCAAGGCCTGTTTCATTCGTCCGTCGTTCTTTCAGGGCCGCTTCCTTAACCATCCCAGCTATGATCCGGTGTGGGAGGAAATCGAAAAACTTGGCCTGACGGCATGCATTCATCCCTCCGCGGGGATTACCAATCCACAGTGGACCTCCGAAGGTTCATTCATCGAGGGGGTCGCCCGAAATTTGCGGATTGGACATCCCATCGCCGAGTCGGTGTCCTATTTCATGGACAATGCCGCGGCGCTGACCACGTTTGCCTTTTGCGGTCATCTCGAAAAGTACCCGCACCTGAAGATCGCATTCATGCACGGCGGAATTTCCTGGCTCCTGCTGGCGCTGGAGAAGGCGGAAACCTACCTGACTTTCTTCATGATTGACGACGTATCCCTGGAACCGGAGAAGATCTTTTTCGGCCGTCCCTATCTGGTTGGTTTCAATCCCTGGGAGCGCTCGGTTGAGAAACTATACGACATCGTGGAAAACGTCGCTTGCTGGGGTTCCCATTATCCGGCTCACGACACCGTGCAACCGGAGCAGACGCTCAGCAACCTGCGCGGCTCCCGAGTGCCTGAAAGTGTAATTGCCAAAATGATGGGCGAGAACGCAGGCCGAATCTTTGGAATTGACGACTAAGCAACGCGGAAACCGGACTTCAGCGCGCCAAGCCCGGCGCGAAAAGGTGATTGACATGAAACTAGAGGGCAAGACGGCGATCGTTACCGGCGGCGCCCAGGGTATCGGTCGGGAATACGCGGCCAGGTTTGCCCGGGAAGGCGCGAATGTCGTCATAACGGACATCCGGGAGGAGCAGGCTACGCGCGTTGCGCGGGAAATCTCGGCGGAAGGCGGCAAGGTTGTGGCGATCCAGTCCGACGTTACCAGCCAGGAGCAGATGGACTCGGCGGCGGCCTATGCGGCGCGGCAGTTCGGGGGAGTTCATGTGCTCATTAATAATGCCGCGATCTACTACGACCTCGACATGACCAACCAGTCGATCGAGTACGGCAGAAAGGTTCTCGATGTAAATCTGTTCGGCATCATAATCGCCGCCAGGGCGGTGTTTCCGTATATGAAAAGCCAACGCAGCGGAGCGCTGATCAATATCGCCACTATCGGAGCGTGGCCGCCGCAGGGAATGGGCGGGGCCAATCGCTCGAATCTGCCCGACTACGAAACAGTGCCGGTCTTTTACTATGGCCTGGCGAAATCCGGCGTCGTCTGGCTGACCAAGATGATGGCGATGGACCTCGGGCGCTACGGGATCAGGGTCAATGCTATCGCGCCAGGAGTGGTTGCCTCGGAGGCGACGAAAAAGATCATGTCGCTCCAGGGGATGGAGGATTTCAGCCACATGACCGCACTGGGCCGATTTCTGCAGCCCTCGGATCTCACCGGCACGGCCGTATTTTTGGCCTCGGAGGACTCGGCAATGATGACCGGTCAGGTCCTCGTCGTGGACGCCGGACTGGTCATGCCGAGTTAGTTACTTCAATCGGCCTTATTTGGGAGCCCTTACATGGAAAGGCCCTTATACCCCGGCTAACGGAGAGCAGGAGTGGAAATGAAATGAGAAGAAATCAGATTAGAGAAAGTAAGACCTTGTCCACTCACAGCGCGCTCGTCCTGACAAGCGTCGTCGGAATCGTGGCGGCGCTCGGCCTGATGATATCACAGACTGCGTTCGCTCAGGATCTGCCGCATTTTGACGCAAAGCCCTACGCCGCGCTGGCCGATGCGGATTCCGCGGCGACGATTGCGCCCGGCACGAAAATCACGACCGCTAATTGGCAGCAGTATAAACAATTCCTACCGATCGGCTTGCAGCTTCTCTATAGCGGGAAGTTTCACTGGAAGGTGGCTGACAGCCCGGACTACGCTATCGAGGTCGCGCCGACGGTTCCAATACCAAAGCCCAAGAAATACGCCGAGGACACGGAAAAATATAAGCAGGCAAAACTGGTCGCGGCGGCAACCGGCGGCTACAACGTGGCTGATTATCAGGCGGGCGAGCCGTTTCCGAATCCGAGCGGCGACCTGGCCGGCTATCAGGCCCTATTTGACAATTACTACCAATATCAGCCCGCCGTGCTCGACAACCCTTATAATCAAATGCTCCAGGATCAATACGATAATCGGACCGTGCTGGAAACAATCGAGATACAGACCAACCTTGGCCATGTTAGCGACGTTGGCTACCCTATAGTGCGGCCGGAGTCTCACGGGGTATATCTCTCCATTTTTAACGAGGTCTTCCTGCCCGAGCAAAGTAAATATACGACGCAATTAGCTGTCATTCGCGACGATCCAAATCTTCCACAGGAAATCTACGTGCTTTTGCCGTCGCTACGCCGTTCTTTGAGGCTGTCGGCGGCGGCGCGCTGTTCGCCATTGTTGGGGAGCGATTACGTAACAGATGATAACCGCGGGTTCAGCGGCCTGGTCAATCAGTTTACAGCGACCTTCCTCGGTCACAAACGCATTTTGAACCTGATGCATATGGATCGGGCTAAACGTCACGAGCTGGCGAGCTGGAATATTTCGTCATACATGCTGGGTTGGCCGAAGCCGGCGCTTGGTAAATGGGAGTTACGCGACGCTTACGTTTATAACCTGCAGCCGGTCGCATCGAATAATAGCTATTGCTACGGGAGCAAGGTTTTGTACATGGATGCCGACACACAGACTCTGCTCTTCGGTGATATTTACGACAAGGATCAGCGATTTTGGAAGTGCTTCACTAATTTGTACGCGCCGATCCCGGTTAACGATGGTTTGGGAAGTCGGGCCGGCCTTCAGGGAGACACAACGTCCACAATGTTCGATTTCCAAAACAAGCATGCGAGCTTTGCATGGACGGCGTCGGAGGTCAAAATCAATCATGACGTGCCGGCGACTTACCGGGAGGTCGAACTTTACGCTCTCCCTAGTGGCCTTTCGCAGATTCTAAAATAATAAGAGGAATGCTGACAGTATCAAAGCGGTCTGTTGCCGGCGCCACAGGAATGACTATCGTCCAGCCGCCCCGGCCCGTTTTGATGGCGGAGGTGCCGCTATAAGACTCCGGGTCCGCTAATGCGAAGGGAATGTATTAACTTAACAGGGAGACATAGTGAGTGAAGTTTGGATACTTTGCGGAGTTCGAGCAAACCAGGGAAACTTCGCGGAATGTGGCGGAGATGTACCGGAATTACATTGAGCAGGTCTGCTTTGCGGAGCAGCATGGCTTCGAATCCGTTTGGGTGCTGGAGCATCATTTTACAGACACGTATTCGTACTGCTCGGCTCCGGAGATCCTGCTGACCGCGATTGCCGGTCAGACCAGTACCATTCGCGTCGGACCCGGAGTATGCCTGCTGCCTTATCATAATCCGGTTACAGTGGCCGAACGCTATGCGACACTCGACGTTTTGTCTGGCGGGCGTCTGGAATTCGGTGTCGGGCGCGGAGTAGGGAATTTCGAGTGGAGCAAGTTTCGAAGTGAACCCTACGATCAAAGCCGCGACATGATGTATGAGGCGCTCGAACTGGTGCTCAAGTGCTGGACTCAGGACGACGTGGTCCATAATGGGCGCTATTACAACTTTCGAGAGCCAATCAATGTCATTCCGAAGCCGACCCAAAAGCCGCATCCGCGGGTTCATATCGCTGGGACCAGCCCGGAATCGGCCGGTCTCTACGGATCTCTGGGCTGGAATGTTTTGGGAATTTGCAGCTTTCATCCGAATGTCGAAATTGCTCGTCAGGCCCGGGCGTTTCGCGAGGGGCAGTCGCGATCGAAAGGCCGGCAAGAGGCGGAGTTTTCCGTCATCCTGTTCGTCCACTGTGCGAAAACCGACGCTAAAGCTGACGCGCGCATCGGCCCGTATCACAAATGGTTCTACACCACGATGGGCAGAAGTTATGGCCTGGAGAAGGATTTCAATCCTGCCAACATGGTGGCTCGTTACGTTCGAGACGAAGCGTCTTTTGAGGAGTTCAAGCATGGCGGAATGATCATATCGGGCAGCCCCGAAACGTGTGTAAAAAGTATTAAGGCCATGGAATCGGCCGGAGTTGACCGGGTGATGTGCCAGTTCCGCCTGGGATTAATGCCCGACCATGAAGTCATGGAATCACTCAGTTTATTCTGCAAGGAGGTGGTACCGGCGTTCGGACCAGTTGCCACGCACGAGTCGGCGGGAGATAGTGCCGGAGAATAAGGTGCAATGCTTCTAAAGGGAAAAATCGCGCTAATAACCGGAGCGGGAGCCGGGATCGGACGCGCCGCGGCGCTCGCTTTTGCCCGCGAGGGTGCCAGACTGGTAGTAGCCGACATTGTTGCGGCAGACGAGACCGCGGCAATGGTTCGGGCGGCCGGAGGGGATGTGCACGCAATAAAATGCGATGTCAGCTCCAGTGCCGAGGTTGAAGCCCTGATTGGGAAAGCAATCAGCACCTATGGCCGGATCGATTGCGCCTTTAACAACGCCGGGATCGAAAGCCGGGTTAGCAACACTGCCGATATCACTGAAGTAGAGTTCGATCGTCAAATTGCGGTAAATCTTAAAGGGGTGTGGCTGTGCCTTAAGTACGAGCTGCCGCAAATGGTAAAGCAGGGCGCGGGTGCGATTGTAAATACCAGCTCAGGTGCGGGTATCGCGGGGGCGCAGGGTTGGAGCGCCTACAGCGCGGCCAAACATGGCGTGGTCGGTCTAACCAGATGCGCGGCGCTCGAATATGCCCGTGCCGGCATTCGCGTTAACGCGCTGTGCCCCGGTCCGATCGACAGTCCGATGGGGAAGCGAATCGCGGCGCAGAACCCCGGTTACAAGGACCTGCTTATCGCGCATACGCCAAATGGCAGACTGGGCCGGCCCGAGGAGGTCGCGGAAGCCGCCGTATGGCTTTGCTCTGATGCGGCTTCGCTCGTAAACGGATCAATTCTCCCGGTGGATGGGGGCACGGTTGCCAGCTAATCGGCCGGATTGAATTGCGCCCCTCTTTTAACGACACTGGTCGAGAACTCGTTACAGGATGTCTATGTCGAAATTCCATTACTCCCAGCTATACATCGACGGGCAATGGGTGGAACCCAGGGATGGGGCGACATACCCGGTGCCTAATCCGGCCACGGAAGAGGAGATTGGAAGGGCCGCGGACGCGTCCTCCGTGGATATGGCTGACGCAATCATGGCGGCCCGGCGTGCGTTTGACACCGGACCATGGCCGCGAATGCCGGCGCGTGACCGCGCGCAATTCATTCGACGGATCGCGGACGGTCTGGAGAAAAAGAAGGACTGTTTGCGCGAGTTACTAATCGCTGAAGCGGGAGCCGAGAATTTCCTCATGGCGTCGCAGCTCGACGGCGCGATTTCAGCGCTCCACGATTATGCCGATCTTGCCCTCAAATTTGATTTCGAGCAGATGCTTCCGATAAAGATGAACCTGAATGCGGCTGGGCCGGTGCTTGGTTATACCTTGGTCAATCATCAGCCGGCCGGGGTGTGCGGCCTGATCCCCACCTGGAATTTTCCGCTACACGTCACCGTCCAGAAGATAGGGCCGGCTCTGGCCGCGGGATGCACGATGATCCTGAAACCGCCACCCTATACTCCGTTAATAAATCTTGAATTGGCAAAAGTAGTGGCTGAAAGCGGTCTGCCGCCCGGGGTGTTCAACGCCGTTTCCGGCCAAAGCTCCGGGATCAGCGAGCAATTGGTGGCAAGCCCGCAGGTTGACAAGATCAGCTTTACTGGCAGCGTTGGTGTCGGCAAACTCATCGCGCAAACGGCGGCGCAGACACTAAAGAGGGTACATCTTGAACTCGGAGGAAAATCCGCTTCCATAGTTCTCGATGATGTGGACCCCGCTACAGTCGCACCGGGTCTCGCCGCTCCAACCTATATGCACTCGGGCCAGGTTTGCGGCGCCGCAACTCGATGCTTTGTGCCGCGCAAACTTTATGAGGCG
>DASZGF010000261.1:0-8564 GCA_035939115.1 Binataceae bacterium (SeqCode) | reverse complement strand
CCATTTTTGCCCGCGTCCTGCCCCGCCTTGTAATCCGATGCGGGCTCGCTTCTGCGACACGGCCCTGTCGACTGTTCGGGCTGCGGACGCTTGGTTATCCGGGCGCGGCGACCCTTGCTCTCCCCCGGCCTTGTGAGACCTCGGTCGTTGCGGTCTACCGCGCCCTTTTCTATCTTGCGGCTCTGGTTTAAAGATACAAGGTCGTACGCAGCGTCAATCTCAAGCGCCGACTTCGAGCAAAAAGACGTATGCGCATAGTAACAAGTAGTGGCACAGGCGATGCGCGGAACCTCTCCCTAACCCTCTCCTAAGATAAGGAGAGGGGACAGAAAAGAACGGCACGTTAGACAGGAGCAGACCGATGGATCTTGATCTCAACGGCAAAGTTGCAATCGTCACCGGCGGCAGCAAAGGAATTGGTCGCGCCGTCGCGCTCTCCCTGCTCGGCGAGTGCGCGCGTGTGCTGGTTTGCGCGCGCGGCCAACAGGCGCTGGATGAGACCGTCGCGGCAGCAAGGGCGGACGCGTCGGAACGCATCGCCGCCACGGCCGCCGACTTGACCAACCCCGACGCGATCGAAGCAGTGGTACAGCGCTGCCAGAGCACGTTTGGAGGAGTCGATATTTTGGTCAACAACGCCGGCAGCACGCGTCCGGGCGAATTCCTCAAGCTCAGCGACGAGGCCTGGATAGAAGACTGGTCGCTAAAGTTCTTCGGCTATGTTCGGATGGCGCGCGAGGTCATCCCAATCATGGAACAGCGCGGCGGCGGCGTGATTATCAATGTCATCGGCACCGGCGCGCTGCGGCCGGCGGCGGGTTTCATGATCGGAGGCGCCGTCAACGCCGCGCTCAACCATTTCACCAAGGCGCTGGCCGACGAAGGAGCCAAGCATGGCGTGCGCGTGGTGGGCGTCAATCCGGGACCGATCATGACCGAGCGCTTGCGGCGCTTTCTGCCGCCCGGTGAGGAAGCCGACAAAGCGATGCGCCGATCGACTCCTTTGGGACGCGCCGGCAAGCCCGAAGAGGTGGCCGACCTGGTGGCGTTCCTCGCTTCCGACCGCGCCGCGTTCATCCATGGCGCCAACGTCACCATCGACGGCGGCGCGAATACCGGCTGATGGGATAGGGGAAGAAAAGAGAAAATAGAGCAATTACGGCCAATGACTCCACGATACTCACTACTCACTCTGAGTCTGACTCTCTTTTCTATTTTCTCATTTCTCTTTTCTCGATTCTGACCCATGGATTCCATCTTGCGGCTTTCGCCGTTTATCCAGTTTTTTCTGATTTTCAGCATCTTCGGTCTGCTCGGATTCCTGGGCCCGGCCCTGATCCGCCAGAGCGCCAAGGGTCTTGCGGAAAAGGAGCACCACGACGTGCTGGGAATCATGTTCTCCGTCGCCGCGGCCTTTTACGGCGTGGTGCTGGCGTTCGTGATTGTCGCCGCGTGGCAGAACTTTCAGGAAGCCGAGGAGCGCGAGCAGGCCGAATCGCTGGCGCTGACCGAGCTTTCGTTGTCAGCACCAAGTTGCCCCAACCCGTGAGTGAATCGATGGTTCGGGCGATCCGCGGCTACATAACCGATGCTTTGACTTATGAATGGTCGGACAAACCTCAGATCAAAGCGGGCCGGCGAGAGCTAATCCAAATCTTCAATCAAAAGTTGAATCTGGATCCGCAAACCCAGAAGCAGGGCATCCTTTTTGGCAAGGCGATGGACCAGATCACCAAGCTATTCGAGGCGCGCCAGCAGCGAATTCTCTATTCGCAAAACAATATTCCGGGCATCGTGTGGACCGTGATCGTATTCGGCGCCGTGGTGACTATATGCCTGAGCTTTTTCTTCTTCACCCAGCATCGCCTGCTCCAAGCGACCATTTCGATGTTATTCGCGATGCTGGTGGGTTTGACGATCATCGCGATCTACGACCTGTCTCATCCCTACCAGGGGTTTTCGCGCATCGCTCCGACCGGCTTCAAGGAGCTTCTGAAGGATATTGACAGCCGCGCCTCTTCGCCGCCTTCCTCTGCCGGCGCGCACCACGCGCCGCCCGCGGTTGCGCCGCCGCACTGAACTGAATTCAACCTCTCCCGCTTGTCGGGAGAGGTTGCGCAGCCGCAGTCGCAGACAAGGCCGCGCGGGTAAGGGACCTCGTGAAAAAATTGTTCCGCTCTGGTTTTTATCATCCAACTGAGGTTTTTGGACGAATGAAGGGACTTCAACTCAGTCGGGCCGGATTGTCAAGACGGGGCATCCTGATTCACGCACCACGCGCTCGGCGACGCTGCCGACAAAGAAATGGCTGATTCCGGTGCGGCCGTGCGTGGCCATCACGATCAAATCTGCACTGATATCGGCCTGGGCCATCAGAATCCCCGCCGCTGGCTCGCCGCTGCGGGTCAGCAGTTCGTACCCGTCGGCCACGCCGACGAGCTTTTCCTCGGCCATCAGTTCCAGGCGCTTGCGCGCCGTGACCTCCCAGAACGGCGCTGTGTCCGCCGTCGAACTCAATTCAGTGGCTCCAAAGGGGATGGCGGCAACGTTCAGGACATGGAGCCGGGCGCCATTTTGAAGCGCGAGTCTGATAGCGAAGTCAAGCGCCTTGAACGAGTGCTCGAGATCAACCGGACAGAGTATTCTGCTGAAGATGCTGGTCGTGCTGGCTGCCAAACAGTGTAGCTCTTCCCGCCGCATCGGCAGCGGAGGCAAAGGACGATCTAAAGTTAAAAATCACACCCGGCATGCCGCCGGCGATATTCCCGCCCTAATCCTCGACGATCGAGATGGCCTGTTTGGGACAGACCCGAACCGCCTTCTCAATCTTGGCACGCAATGCTTCCGGCGGGTTTTCGTTGAGAATGTACAGCCGGTCGTCAGAGCGCACCTGGAACACCTCGGGCGCCACTTCCATGCATCGCGCATTGCTCTCACACAGATCGTAATTCACGACTACCTTCATTTTCTCTCTCCGGTTATTCAGCGAAATCGTGCCCGCGAGAAGGCAAACCGCACCCTTTTCAATTCTCGCGCATTCAAGGGTTCGTTCCCGATATATCTTACAGATTCCCGCCGCTGGCAAGGGGCATCACGCGCAACCGCACCAATTTACGCAGCGCGACTTATCCCCTTTGCGCCATCGCCGCGGCGGCGCGAACGCCGAGATTCAGCCTACGCCTTATTCACGGCCGCCAAAAGCGGGACTTGCGAACCGGATCGATGACGGCCTAAACCTTGGAGGGTCCAGCGCAAGGCTCGCGGACCTCGCTTTTTCGAGGAGATGGCAAATGGCGCCGGCGGCGCCGAATCAGACTGCCTGCGCGGCGGGCGCCCGAAACGGAGAAAATCGATGGCCGAAAAAGAACCTTTCAAGGTGGCGATTCCAACCGCGGTCCTTACCGACCTGCGGGCCCGGCTGAAGAAAACCCGCTGGGCGGGCGACTTCGGCAACGAACAATGGGCCTACGGCACCAATACTGAAACCCTCAAGGAACTGGTCGATTACTGGCAAAATGGCTTTAACTGGCGCCGCCAGGAACGGGAGATAAACCGCTTTTCCCATTACAAGACCACCATCGAAGGCATCCCGATCCATTTCATCCACCAACCTGGCAAAGGACCGCGGCCCATACCTTTGATCCTGAGTCACGGTTGGCCGTGGACGTTCTGGGATCTGCACAAAGTTATCCGGCCGCTGGCAGAGCCGGCCGCTTTCGGAGGATCGGCGGAAGACGCCTTCGACGTGGTGGTGCCGTCGCTTCCCGGCTATGGCTTTTCCACGCCGCTGACCACCACCGGCATCAATTACTGGCGCACCGCCGACCTCTGGGTCGAACTCATGCAGGGCGTGCTCGGGTACGACAAATTCGCTGCGCAGGGCGGCGATTGGGGCGCCATGATCACGGCGCAACTGGGACACAAGTATGCCGATCGAGTGATTGGAATCCATGTCACCATGGTGGGTGGTTTGTCTTTGACCGGCGGAAACGGGCCAAAGCCCGAAGACTACGCGCCCGAGGAAGCCGGATGGGGCGAGCGCACGGCCAACTTCTTTCGCGCGGAAGGCGGCTACTTCCATCTCCAGACGACCAAGCCCCAGACCCTGGCCTTTGGGCTGAACGATTCGCCGGCGGGGCTGTGCTCCTGGATTCTGGAAAAACGCCGCACCTGGAGCGATTGCGACGGCCAGGTCGAGCGCCGGTTCACCAAGGACGAGCTGTTAACCACGATGATGATCTATTGGGCGTCCCAGAGCTTCGGCACCTCGGCGCGCTACTATTACGAGGCAATCCATAATCCGTGGCAGCCCTCGCGCGAGGGCGGGCGTCTGGTCGAGGTTCCAACCGCAGTGGCGGTATTCCCTAGGGAGGTCATCCTGATGCCGCGGCGATGGGTGGAGCGCCAATACAACGTACGGCGCTGGACGGTGTTCCCAAGCGGCGGGCATTTCGCCCCGATGGAAGAGCCGGAGCGGCTGGTCGAGGATATCCGCGCATTCTTTCGCACCTTGCGCTAGATCGCAGCGGGCGCAGTTGTTATCGGTGGAAGGAGCAGCGGCGAACTCGCACAGAGAGGATGGCCCCATGACCGAATCGGTTGATTATCGCATTACGAGCGCTGAGCAGTTGCGCGGACTTATCGGCCAGCCCTACCCGATCGTCATGCACAAGCTTTTGTCCACGCTGGACGACACGGCAATCGACTTTATCAAGCGCGCGCCATTTCTCCTGCTGGGCACGGCCGACGCCGACGGCAATCTGGATGTCTCACCCAAAGGCGACGGCGCGGGATTTGTAGCGGTGGAAAACGCGGCCACACTGCTGATTCCCGACCGCCCCGGAAACAAGCTCATTTATAGCCTCCAAAACATCCTGGCCAACCCGCACGTGGGACTCCTTTTCATGGTCCCGGGCACCGACGAAACGCTGCGCGTCAACGGGACGGCGGAATTGACCACCGACCCGGTGATACTCAAACGCCTGGCGGCGCGCGGCAAACTGGCGCAATTGGCGATCCGGGTGTCGGTGCGTGAATGCTTTTTCCATTGCGCCAAGGCCTTCCGGCGATCGCAACTCTGGAACCATGAAAAGTGGCCGACGCCGGTTCCGATCTCCTTTGGCAAAATACTCGCCGGCAAAATGAACGGGAGTGAGGATATGGCGCGGCAAATCGACGCGCAATGCGAGCAGGATTACGAAACAAACCTGTAGTGAGAAGTGAAAGGAGTGAGGGGGTGGAGGGAGTAGTGTTAGAAGAAAAGTGAGAAGAAATTTCTAACTCTTACTGCCTGCTCTCACTCCTCAATTCCTACTATGAGCGATAACGCCGCGTTTCTAAAGCCGTCGGCCGTTGAAAGGCTGTTCAACCAGGCCTTCGGGATGCTGCTGCGCGTGGGTATTGGTCTGGGGCACAACTACCTGCTGGAAGTTCGCGGCCGCAAGACCGGGCGGATGTATTCGGCTCCTGTCGACGTTCTCGATTATGGGGGGCGGCGGTTTTTGGTCTGCGGCCGCGGTCAGTCTCAGTGGGTGCGCAATGCTCAGGCCGCGGGCCGGGTTGCGCTCGCCAAGGGCGGCAAGCGCACCGAGTTCACCATCAGCACGGTGCCCGACCCGGAGAAGCCCGTATTAATCAAGGCGTACGTGGAACGCTTCAAGCTCACGGTACAGCGTTATTTTCCGGTTGCCGCAGGATCACCGCTAGCGGATTTCGAAACAATCGCCGCACGCTATCCGGTATTCGAATTGAAGAGAGAATAGGGGTTTGAAATTTTTGCCCTCTCTTATCTTCTCTCACTACTCACTCCTCTCCCCCCTCACTTCTATCTTCTCTCCCGTCACTTCTCTCTTCTCACATGTATGCCGTGACTTCGGCGATGCGTTGCATCAGCGGGAGTTCGCGCAGCGGGACTTGTTCGATCATCTTCTGCGCGACTATCGCGAAATGCTCCCAGGGCAGACCGCCGCGTCGTGGCGCTTCCTTCATCCATAGCGCCGTCAGCGTGAAGCGCTCGGCCCAAATGTCCCTGCGCTTTTCCAAAATCTGATCAACGATGGTGTTGCGGACTGTTTTCAGGGAGCGGCCATTAAGCCGATGGAGTAGGTCCTCGACCTCCCGGCCTTCTTCGGCCCACGAAGCGGCCCAATGGCGGCGCATCGCCCATTTCGCACTCGTCGCGATAATCGCGCGCACCGAGGCGGGCTCGAGCAGCTGGCTGCGAACCTCGGCAATCAGGCCCGCCAGCATCTCTCGCCAACCCGATTCCGCCGGCTGCCATTGCGGTGCTTGCACAACTTCAGCCAGCGCCAGCAGTCGCGCCGGAGGCGGGGTGGCATGCTTCAGGTTGTCGCGCAAATAGTATCCAACCATTCCGTCCAGATAGGCTCGCGACACGCGAAGCAAATGGACGCCGGAACTATGCTCATCGAGCATTTCCTTTATTTCGCTCATCGATTGGGGCTCACTGGTCCAGGCATCGGCAACTCCACAGTTGTGCTTGAATAGCAGTCCGGAGAGCTGATGGACGCCCCTGGCGCCGCTGACGATCATCGCCATTTGGGCGCCTGCGCCGTCAGGAGCGGAGGCGCGAATCTCGACAACCCTGACCCTCGGCGCCCACTGCGCGCATTCGACGCCGGCCAGGCGCGCCGCCCTGACGGCCCGATCGATCGGCGGCCGTTCGGGCTCGGCCAACCAGCGGCGGACCCCGATCAGGCGGCGCAGCGTTGGTGGCGTGATGACGTCAGCAGCTTCCACGAGAGCCGCCGCCGCGGCGCTGCGCACGGCAGGATCGGAATCGAGCACTCCCAGCGCGGCTCCCTCCTTCATCGCGGCTTGCGGGGCCGAAAGCAGCATCCGGATAGAAATAACGGAAGAGGCGTCATCAGTGAAATGGGCGCTGGAGTAAAGTGTATCGCAAATCGCAAAGGGATCGTCGTTGTACTGCGCCACCATCTCGGCGCACAGCACGGCTGGGTCTAAAGTATCCAACCGTTGCGGCGCTTCGCGCCCGAATGCATCTGCGCAAGCCGCCGTCAGTTCGGCCCCCGGCTCGACCCTTTGGCGCATCATGGCATTGGTGATAGCCATAATTTGCTCTAACGAGGCTTCACCGCTGCGGATCGCGTCAATGATCCTGCGCTCGTAGTGGTCGCGCACTTTTTGGGCCCATTCATAGCGGTGCTCCAGAGCAATACGCAGAAGGGTGAGCTCAATTCCCATTAGAAAATAGTAGGCGTCGGCCAGCTCTTCATACTCCTCGCCGGCCGCCTCGTTTCCCGTCCCCAGGAAGCCGTCGAGAAACAAAAGGAGACACTCGGGATATTCCGCAAGGAAGTCCTGCGCGGGCTTGTCGAGAGTTGCGTTTCCGACCTCGGCGATGGTCGCGGCCAGCGCGTGAGCGCTACGCGCGATTGGATCGCTTTCCCCGAAGCCATCCTCCTCGTAGCCATCCTCGTAGCCGTCCGCTTCCGCCTCCATTTCGAACAGCTTCGCCTGCGAGTTACCTGCCGTTATACAACAGCGCTTGAATTTGCGCCCGCTACCGCACGGGCATGGATGGTTTCGGCCAACTGCCATCACTCCTCACCTCCGCCTCGCATTGGATCTACCGGCGGCCAGCGGGAGAAAAAAGCCAGCTATGTTTGATTGTCCACAAACCCCGCCTGTGCAAGGTATTAGTGGGCGGATTCCAAAACTGTCTCCGGCCAGCTGGGGGTGCCGAAGCTATCTATGTTTAGGGCAGGGCTACAGATTTTCCATGCGCTTCGAGGATTCGCGCCACCTTTGCTGCGTCGGCTAGAAGCGGATTGCTTTGTACAATCTTAAAAGCCAACTTGGGCCGGTTGAAGATGGCGGCACATAGATGTTCGGGATTGTGACGCGAGTGGTAAAGCAGTCCATCAGCTTTATCCTTGTGAGACCACAAAGCCAGCGACCACGCTCCCGCAAGCGCGTAGCGTGCGGTCGATAATGCAGCGGTGCAGCCGATGCGGGAAAGTCCGGTGCCGTAAGCCTGGACGAGCCTCAATGGCCGCGACGCGGTCAAAACCGCGGCATTTCGGATCTCAAGGTCCAGGAGATCGATGATCCGCCTTTCAGGTTTGCGCAGCAGGGTCTCGACAAACGCGGCGGTGAAGTCAAGACCGACGTAGAGCACTCTAAACTGGCCGCCGGGCGCGTCGAAGCGATACATCGGTCGTTTTGCTGGACCGGGACCAAAGAAGACGGCGCGTTCTGTGCGCCCGTGGACGCGGTGCAGTTCGGTTCCAGTCCCAAATTCCTCAATCGGCAGATCGGCGCCGGCAAGCCAGGTTGGCGGTGGCGGTGGGTTGGCAGGCGATCGCGCCCTAGCAGAGTGCGGAAAAAGTGGCGTTCGGGCAGTTGCGTTGATGTTCGCTTTGAGCACCCTGCATAAAAGCTGGCTGCTTTCCTTAATCTTCTCTCCCTATGGGAGAGATTACAGAGAGGGAGCAGGCTGCGGAAATCCTTTTTCCGCAGCCTGCTAGTGTAGCGTCCCATTAATAAGCTTACAAAGGCGTCGAAGCTTGACGAGTATCGAG
>DASZGF010000260.1:0-44307 GCA_035939115.1 Binataceae bacterium (SeqCode) | reverse complement strand
GGGCCGGTAAAGCGGCGTGCCCGCGTGGTTGTAACCGACCTGGATCCTAAGCGCCGAGACCACGCCCAGGATCAGCAAGCCAAGCGCCCCTGAAAGCAGCAGCTTGCGCGCCCATCCCGGAGTGACCGGCACTTCCACGATACGTTCGACCAGCGGCTCGATGCGGCGCGCCAGTTCGCGGTTGCGCTCGAAATTCCAGGTATGCCGCGGCATCGGCAGATAACTCATCAGAATCGGCTGAAAGATGAACACCATCAACAGACTGGCGCCCAGCCATACCGTGCCGGCGCGGGCGATATGATCCAGCACCGGAATGCCGGAAAAGGAGATAAATACGATCCCGGTGATATCCGCGGCGATTGCGACCAGCCCTGGCATCAGCATCAGATTGGTGGTCTTGACGCAGGCCGCATAGCGGTCCTCCAGTTGGTTGAGCACGCTGTAATAGCGCCGTTGCCAGGCGATCGCGTGGCTCATGTCGCGCGCGGTCAGAATGAACGGCACCACTAACATCAGGGGGTCGAAGCTGTAGCCCATCAAGCCCACGAATCCCATGCCCCACAGGGCTGAACAGCAACCGGTGAGCACCGGAACCCACCACGATGTGTACGCGCCCAGGTTGGCGTACAGGATCAGGACGATTATCAGGCAGGCCAGTACGAAGATGCTCAGGATTGCGGGGAGATAATGGTAGTCGTAACCGCGAACCACGGGCTCGCCGGCGATATAGATGTCGTGCCGGGCGTCCTGATTTTTGGCCACGATGTGGCCGATACGCTTGAACAGTTCCTTGTAATCCAGCCCGTCCTCATTGAAGGAGGCGGTGATGAGGGTGCTCTTGTTGTCGTCGCTGATCAGATGGCGCAGTTGTTCGCGATGGGCGAAGATGCGCTGCTTAAGCGCCTCGATCTCCCCCTCGTCCTCGGGCGCCGAGGGATACATGAACGGCTTGACATTGAGTCCCCCGGGCACCGCCTGGGCGTATGCCACGCGGTAGGAAGAAAGCGAAAAGACTTCCTGATGGTTGACCCCGGGCAGCCAGTCGACCTCCTTGCTGATTTCCTGGATTTTGCGCAGGGTGTCGAGATTGAAGATGTCGCCTTGCTTTACCTGAAGCATCAGGACCAGGGTCTGCGCGCCGCCAAATTCGTGGAAGCGCTTGGCCAAAATGACGTTTTTGTGCTCGGCGGGGAAGAAGTCGATGAACCGGTTGGAAATGTTTACCTTGGCCGCCGCGTACGCCATAAACAGCGTAGCGGCAATCAGTACCGCGCCAATCCCCCGACGAAAGCGTAGGACTACCTCGCCGACATTACTCAAATTCACCGTTTGTCGCTCGCTATCTGATGCCTGGCGACGGCGTCGCAGCCGGGCCGGACAACAGCAAAATATCCCCAGCGGACAGCCCCGCGACCGACAACCACGGCACCCCTTTTGTGGGTGCGGTCAAACCTCCCCAAAACCGTGCCGGCGGGGGAAACAGTGGCCTAGTAACCATACCTCCGCAACTTTTGCAAGACGCGGGCCCAAATAAGCAATCTGCTCCGCGGTACACGCCTGCATTCTGGACGGCAGCCAAAACGGTTGTTATAAGGAAGCGCTCGCAGCTTATCTCACGAGAAAGGTCATTTGCCCGTGTTGGAACCAGCCGAACAGCTCGAACATCTGAAAATGGCCGTGCAGGTCGCGGGGGTGCAGGTCTCCGATATCGTCCTGCCCGAGGACCGCGACCTCAAGGTCGGCAACCTGCGCCTGCATTACCTGGATTGGGGCAATAAGGATGGCCCCCCGCTGGTCTTTCTGCACGGCGGGGCGCTGACCGCCCATACCTGGGACGTGGTGTGCCTGGCGCTGCGCGACCAATACCACTGCCTGGCGCTTGATGCACGGGGTCATGGCGACAGCGACTGGGCCGACGATTACAGCCATGAGCGCCATTGCGAGGATATCACCGGGTTCATCGAACAGCTCGGCATCGTACGCACGGTGATGGTCGGGCAGTCGATGGGCGGACTCAACTCGATCGTATACGCGGGCCGCGGCGGCCAGCGCCTGTCCGGGTTGGTGATCGTGGACGTGGGCCCAGAGCTGAACCTGGGCGGGACCCAGCGTATCGGCGACTTTATCCGTGACACGCCGGAGGCGGAATCGATCGATGCCTTTATCGAAAAGGCGATGGAATTCAATCCGCGCCGCGATCCGGTCCTGCTGCGGCGCAGCCTGCACCACAATCTGCGCCAACTGCCCAACGGCAAGTGGTCCTGGAAGTGGGATCCCAATCGCATGCGCTCCGGCATGAGCAAGATCGAGGATCACATCGAAGGGATGCGCAAACTGTGGACTCAGGTCGAGAAGATCGACTGCCCGGCGCTGGTGATGCGGGGCGGCAAAAGCGACGTCTTTTCCGACGCCAACGCCGAAAAGCTCGCCGCTAATCTGCGTAAAGGACGATGGGTGCGAATCGATAACGCCGGGCACACCGTCCAGGGTGACAACCCGCGTGACATGGTGGCGGCGCTGCGCGAATTCTTTGGCGAAATCCCGTTCTGAGCTGTCGCAGGGCGCTCGGTATGGATGCTCCCCGCCATCGTGGGCGGGAAGGAACGCGCCCTGTGCTTGCAACGGCGGAAGTTTGAATGGTAGCTGAAAGAGTACGGCGGGCGGCGCGAGTCTTGCCGGTACTGGAGGAGAATCAATGGACTTCGGGTTTTCGGAAGAGCAAGAGATGCTGCGGGACTCGGCCAAGCGTTTTCTGGCCGACAATTGTCCCACCACTTTCGTGCGCAAGATGATGGCGCACGACACCGCTCATGATGCCGATTTCTACAAGAAACTGGTCGAACTCGGATGGCCCGGACTGCTGATCCCCGAACAGTACGGCGGCACCGGCGGCACCTTTCTGGATATCACCGTGATCATGGAGGAAACCGGAAAGGCCCTGGTCCCAGGTCCGTTCTTTGCCAGCGCACTGCTGGGCGCGCCACTGATTATTGAAGGCGGATCCGAAGCGCAGAAGAAGGAACTCCTGCCCAAGATCGCCTCGGGCGAGCTGCTTGCCACGCTCGCCGTCGCGGAGGCTTCGGGCCGCTTCGACGCCGGCGGTATCGGGCTCAAGGCGGAAAAGAAGGGCGGACGCTATGTGCTGTCGGGAGAAAAACTTTTCGTTCCCGAGGCTCACCTCGCCAACTGCATCGGGGTGGCCGCACGCACCCAGGGGGGTTCGAACCCGGAGGCGGGCGTCAGCCTGTTTCTGGTCCCAGGGGGTTCAAAGGGCCTGACCGTCACCCAACTCAAGACCGTGGATATGACGCGCCGGCTGTGCCATCTGAAGTTCGAGGGCGTCGAAGTCGACGCCGGCGCACTGATCGGGGCGGAAAACCAGGGCTGGCCGATCCTGCGCCGCACCCTTGATGTCGCGGTCGCCGGCCTTTGTGCGGAGATCGTCGGCACGGCCCAGCGCGCGCTGGACATGTCGGTGGATTACGCCAAAACCCGCGTGCAGTTCGGCAAGCCGATCGGCGCGTTCCAGGCGATCAAGCACAAGTGCGTGGACATGATGGTGGCGGTGGAGAACGCCCGCTCGCTGACTTACTACGCTTGTTGGACGGTTGATGAACGTGTCCCGGAAGCGGCAACGGCGGTGCCGATGGCCAAGGCGTATGCCTCGGATATGGGTAAGAACGTTACCAGCGAAGCGATCCAGGTTCATGGCGGAATCGGTTTCACTTGGGAGCACGATATGCATTTGTTCCATCGGCGCGCCCTGGCTGGCGAGGCCAATTTCGGCAACGCCCCCATCCATCGGGAGACGGTGGCCAAATCCCTGGCGCTGTGAGACGGACCGCCGCGTCCCTCTTACGCATGAAATCCGCGCTATATTCTGTCCCCTCTCCCTGACCAGGGAGAGGGCGAGGGTGAGGGTGAAGCTTCAAGTGATGATCAACGCATTTTCATGGCAGGTGCGAGGCATGCGTGCGATTATCCTGACGCTGGTCTTGACGCTGGCCGTCGCGGTTGGTCCGGCGGCGGCCGCGGGGGACGCCGCGGCGGGCGCAAAGATATTCGCCGAGCGCTGCGTCCGCTGCCATGGCAAGGACGGGCAGGGCAACGGCCCTGACCTCGCCAAGCTGCATCCCAATTCCAGTCCCGTAAACTGGACCAGGTCCGTGGTGATGAAGAAGTGGTCCGATCAGGAAATCGTCGACATAATCACCAAGGGCGGCAAAGCCGTGGGCAGTTCGCCGGTGATGCCTCCCTGGGGCGGCAAGCTTAGCGACGCTCAAATCCAGGACCTGCTGGCCTTCATACGCACTCTGGCAAAATAAAGCGACATCGGGCGCTTCGACGTCCGCAGCGCACCTCCTCGCGCCTGGGTGGCGCGCCTGTGAGCGCTTGTCGCGCGGCCAGCCGCAAGAATAACCAGTCATGTTTTCCGAAGTCTGGAACCAGATGCAGGGTGTGAACGGCGTCTATCTCGAATGGGGATCGGCGCTGGAATGGAACATCATCTTCACCTTCATGCTGTGCGCGATGATCCTCTTCTGCATCGGACTGTCGCTGGTGCTCTACCGCGGGCGGCAGACCGAGGGCAACGCGCTGTGGCTGCATCTGCTGGGACTTTGCATCTTCCCGCTTTTCGTGCTGCCCTTCGGCAACTTCACTATCTTCGAGTACACCAAGCAGGAGCGGTCTTGCGCCGCCTGCCATTCCTCGATGGACCCCTACGTCAATGACATGACCGCGTCTGACGGCAAGTCGCTGGCCGCGACCCATTACCAGGACCGCTTCGCGCCGGGCGAGGAATGCTATACCTGCCATGCCAATTACGGCGTTCACGGTACGTTCAGCGCCAAGGTGCTGGGGCTCAACGACGCCTGGCGCGAACTGACCGGCACCTACTCGGTGCCGATCAAAATGAGGCAGCCGTTTCCAAACATGCTGTGTCTGAAGTGCCATAACGGCGCGCGCAAATTCATGAAGGAGGATTCACACACCGATGCGGGCGGTGTGGTGGCCAAAGATCTGCTCACCGACAAAACGCGATGCACTGAGTGCCACGTGCCGGGCCATATGCTTCCCGGGCGCGCCAACGCAGCAGTCAAGGCGAGCTGAGGATGGCGCCGATTGGAGATTTGATCCGGGGCGACTGGCCCGCGCGGCTGCTGGCAGCGGCACAGCTCGTGATCGGGTTCGTCGCGCTGGTGGGGATTGCCGCCGTGGCCACGCTCAATCCCTATCTCCTGCTGGGTTTTGCCGCGGTGCAGGCCCTAATCGTGGTCGGGATAATCCTGTTTATGATCGTGGCGATGCTCTCGCAACGCGCGATGGTGCTGGAGGAGTTCATCGCCGGGCAGGTGATCTTCCGCCAGGGCGACCCGGGGCGTCACGTCTATGTAATTAAGTCCGGCACAGTGGAGGTGGCGAACGAACAGCCGGACGGCTCCAGCGAAGTCGTCGATCGGCTGGGGCCCGGCGACCATTTCGGCGATGTGGCCCTGCTCCGCCACAACCTTCCCCGTCGTTCCACGGTCAGAACGGTGACCGATGCGCATATTTTCCGGATCAGCCCAGGCGGCTTCGCGCAGCTTTACGCCAATCTGCCCGAGTTCCGGGAGTACCTGCGGCAGAAGGAAGAACCGCATCTCCGAAGGCTTGGGAAAGGAGAAAAGAGAAAATAGAAAAGAGAAATGAGAGAGGGAGAAACCCTGGGCTTTATCTCCCTCTATTTTCTCTTTTCTATTTTCTCTTTTCTCGCCGACGGTATATGGATGCGTAATGGACCCTGCTATGAAATGGACGCTGGCCGTGGCATTGTCGGCGCTTTTCATGGCTTCGGCGGCGATGAAGTTTGCCGATATCAGCCAATTTGCCGCGGCGCTCGAGAATTATCGGATCCTGCCTATGGTGTTGGTTGCACCCTCCGCGTTGGTGATTCCTGCGTTGGAGCTGTTGGCCGCTTTGGGTCTGCTCGTTCCCGGAACACGGGCCGATGCGAGCCTGTTGACGGCGGCGCTGCTCGCGATTTTCACCGCGGCGATTGCGATCAACCTTGCGCGCGGGCGACGCGAGATCGACTGCGGATGCTTCGGGCCTGCGCTGAGGCAGACGCTTAGCGGATGGCTAATCGCGCGCAATGCAGTCCTGCTCGTTGCCGTCGCGGCGCTGGTCGCGCCCGCGCAAGTACGGCCGCTGGGGTTGGCGGACTTTGTAACTATCGGGTTCGGTGCGGCCACATTGATGGTCCTGTATGCGTCAATGAATTACCTGCTCGCCAACGCGCCGTGGATCCGTGAGCTGGAGCGCTTTCATGCTTGAGGCGCTGATGATCTCGCAATTTGTGCTGTGGATAGCGGTCCTCGGCCTGGCCGGCGTGGTGCTCGCGCTCATCCGTCAGATTGGTGTGTTGCACGAGCGAATAGCACCGATGGGGGCGCTTACGATCGATCATGGACCCAAGGTCGGCGATCAGTCGCCGGTGTTCGATCTGATCGATATCCGCCAACGCCCGATTTCGATCGGCCGTCCCGCCACCGACGGACAGGGCACCTTCCTGATGTTCGTTGCTCCGAGCTGCCCGGTCTGCAAGAAGCTGCTGCCGGTGGTGAAATCGATCGTCAAAGAGGAACCGTCGCTCAGGCTGGTGTTCGCCAGCGACGGCGAGCGCGTGGAACAGGAGCGTTTCGTCCGCTCTCAGCGCATCGAGGACTATCCGTTGGTGCTCTCGGCCGACCTAGGAATGACCTTTCGCATCGGCAAGCTCCCCTATGTGGTCTTGATCGACGAGCGGGGAACGGTACGCGCCAAGGGCTTGGTCAACACGCGCGAGCATCTGGAGAGTATCCTGCAGGCCAGAGAAATCGGCGTCGCCTCGATACAGGAATACCTAAGCAACACCAACCTTAAACAGTAGGGCGGGCGGCCCTGCCCGCCATCGATGCGCGAGCGTTTTTTTGCTCGCGCCACCGCCAGATTTTTGAAAAGGGTAGCGCGAGCAAAAGATCTCGCGCATCATCGGCGGGACGGCGGCCCGCCCTGCTGTTAATCTGGCCTTTGTTTCTTATCTCGTTTCTCATTTCTCTTTTCTACTGTTCGCCGTCGTGCGACACCTTAAAGCCCATCGCCCCGAGCTTTGCGGCCAGCCGCCGGCGGGTATCGGTGACGTCGACGAGTTTATGCAGGCGGCAATTGTGGATCTCGCCGGCCGTGTACGGCACGAAGTGCTGGGGAAGCTGGGGGCGGCTGAATGTCAGCAGCATCCAGTTCAGTACCTGCGCGATCTCCTCGTCGCTGAGCGGTGCCGTGGATACGCCCGGGACCTCGGCCAGGTAGACGCGGCCTTCGGGGATACGCAGGAAGTAGCCCATCGAGTTTGCCAGGCGTGGAACGCTTTTGGGGATTCCCTGCGCTTGCGGCTGATGGCATCCCCAGCAATTGAGCGTGTAGAGCTGATCCGGAGGGGTGGCGTAGGCAGGAGCCGCCACGGCAAGGACGGCGACCGATATCAGTAGCTGCCATTTCATCGAAATAGATTCCTACTTCGCGGCGTGCGCCTTGACGGAGGCTGTGCCGAGCGTTTGCAACTCGCGGTAAACTTCGCTCGAAGTCATCGGGCGGGCCCGATCCCGTCCCACCTCACGGGCGGTAAACGGCGTGAAGTCCTTGGGCAGTAGATTCGCATTGAAGCCGGTGAGCACGTGGTTCAGGAGCTGTGCGATATCATCGTCACTTAGCTGCGTCCAGGACTGCATGACGCCATTGTAAGACGTGCCGCGCACCATGATCGCACCGTTCAGGCCGAATGACAGGACGTGCACCAGGTAGGCGCGACCATCCTTGGAGTGCGCGAAATCTCCCGCCGAATCGGCCAGCGGCGGATACATCCCCGGAATTCCCTGCCCGTTTGCCTGATGGCAAACGGTGCAGTGCGCGACGAACAGGTCGGCGCCCGAAGCGTTGCTCGTACCGTTCCAGAGCATCGTTGCGGCAATCGTAAACACCGCCGCCAGCAATGTTGTAAAAACGGCTTTCAGCTCTTCAAACCAAGCTTGACCGCCGTGGTGCAGTTGACCACGAAGCTGGAAGTTCCAAAACACCAGGTCACGCCGTTGTCCAGTTGGGTGCGATACAGCGGCATATCACCATTGTTGTTCTGGCAGAAGCAGCGGCCGCATGAATCCTTTCCGCAGCAATCGCGGTAGCCGATTATGTAGTCTTTGCCGTCCACCGGATGTTTGCACGTTCCCACCCATGAAGTCGGCGACATGACCGTCCCCGGAGGGCACTCCGTGGTACTGCCCCCGCAGCATCCGCACAGCGACCCGTCGAAGCCGCAGTAGCGCCAGTAATCGCAGCCCAGCGGGTCGCCTTCGCCGCCCTCAGCCGCGTTGGCGCGTCCGGACATCCGCTCCACCGGCAGCAACGGGATCACCATCGCGCCCAGGATCACCTTGCCTAGCAATCCCAGGATTCCGCGGCGCGAAGTCCGCATCGCCACCGTGCGAGTGACCCGTTCAAACAGCGCATCCATTGCTTTCGCCCATGGTCGGATGTCCCGGCTAAGGCCCGAAGATCTCCATCGGAAATCCAGGCAGTTGGTCTAGCGCTCCCAGGTATCTTCCGCTCGCGGCCGAGAAGGATTGGAGCATCGGCGCACTTGGCATCCCGCCGAGTTCAGGCAACGAGATCACGAACACTCGCGGATCGTGATCCTGCGTCACGTAGACTTCACCTCCCGGCCGCGGGAGCACGATTTTGTCCACCCGCTGCTTGCTTGCTGCGTTGAATACCCACACTTCAGTTCCGAACTGCTTGTGAGTCCATTCGCAGCCGCGATGCATCAGGACATAAATCAGCTTGCCGGGCGCATAGCTCGCCATCGGTTGATATCCGCCCGGCCGCCATCCGTCCTTGCGCTCCTGGTCGGTGACCAGCGGCCACGGCTCGCCCGCCACGGCAGGTTCGGCCGACCAGTCAATCGGATGAATCATGCCGTGATAGCTCACGAAATAGGCGTCTTTACCGAACGCCGCCGGAACGCTGAACACCGGGTCTTTTTCCGGATCGAAGAACGGCTTCGCCATCCGCTTGGATCCGGTCGCTTTGCCGCTGTCGTCGAAGTCCACGGTGAGCATCGCGCCGTCACCGCATAACGACTGGAATTGGCGAGGGCCGGAAAGCAGCGCACCGGTGCATCCGGAGGTTTCGATTTCACCCAGCGCCTTGGCGTTGTTGAGGTCCACCACCGTCATCGACGTGGCCGGCGTCAGGTTGGCGACCAGCAGGAAGCGCCCGTCAGGAGTTACCGCCAGGGCGGAGAAGTCGGGCGGAATATGAAGCTGGCGTTTGGGCGGGATGACGACCTCGCGCGCGGGTGCGAGCCGCTTGGCGTCGTAGATCGTCACCACGTCGGTGCGATCGCCGCGCGAGCCGCGCGAGTAGAATGTCTCCGCCATGAAAATGGACTTGTGATCGGGCGATAGCGCGGCATTGGCCAGCATGCCGCCGGTAAGCATCCCGAGTAATTGCAGTGAGTCGCCGTCGACCACCTCAACTTTGGACGCCAACTCGCTGTCGAGTCCGGCGGGACTGATCAGAAAGACCCAATGCGGCTGGATCGGGCCAAGCTCGCGAACCCGCACTCCCTCCGGCGGCGGCGTCTGTGCCAACGCTCCGACCGCCAACAAGCAGATAGCGACGCTCACCAGTGCCGAACGAAGTCCTCCAGGCATTCGCTTCCCCGCTCAGGTCTCCCACGCTCGTGCCACCGCCCTCGAAGGCTGGAGCGCGACCGTCAAGTCCCCATCGACGCTTTCCAAAGCCTCTGGCCGTGTACCATTTTGGCGGGCGGCTTACAACGGCGCCGCGCGCTGAATTGATAAGCACGCAGGAAAAATCGCCGGCACGGAGGCCGGCGCTACGGAATACGGAAAGCTTCAACACCAATTACAAGGATCAGCCCGGCTGCAGGGCTCCAGCCCTGGACCGCCACCATAACGGAGAGGTTACCACAATTACAGTCACCACGGCGGGGATTAGGAATTGAATTACTCGGCCGCTGAGCAGATGGCCCAGTCGCGACGCCACCGCGGCCAGCATCGAGCCTGCGACCCAGCCCAGAATTCCGGCGCCGACGGTCAACGTTAGCGGGTAGCGTCTCATCAGCTTGGCGGTCACCAGGCTGGCGGGGATGATCACCGCGCTGCTGAGCAGCAGTCCAACGACCAGAAGAATCGGATGACCGCGTCCGACCGCGGCGGTGCCTAAAATATTGTCCAGACACATGACGAAATAAGCGCCGGTCACGGTTATGATCGAGCGAAACAAACCCTGGTCGGCGAAAGCATGAGCGGTGGGTTCCGGAAGGTTTCCATTTTTCCGCATTAGGCGGACCGCGATAACGCAGAGCAGGAATCCGCCGGCCAACGAAACCGCCGGCAGCTTCAGTAGCCGCGCCACCGTCAAGGTCGCAGCGATCTGTAGCAGTGCTGCTACGCCGATTCCGGCGGCTGACGCGATCTCGCCTTGTGTCGTGGGCAGGTTGCGTATCGCCATCCCGACGGCGATTGCGTTATCCCCGCTGAGCAGGATGTTGACGCCTATGATTTCGAACAGGCAGGCGGCATCTGCGGCGGCCGAATTCACTCCAACGCCGTCCTTGTTGGGCAACTGGCAAAATCCGCCGCAACGGACCCAGGATAAATCAAAACAACCACAACCACTTCCCGCTAATGTAACGATTGACCCTTTCCTTGTGTTACCTGCGTAACAAATCGATTAAATCGCCACGCACCGCAAGAACTATTTTTGCATTTTGGAGGGCACATTGTTAGATATGAGGTGCTTCGCGCTGCGTCCTGACCGGCACGTCAAAGGGGCAAAATGCAAAGCTGTCAAGTCTGCGAAAATCCGCGCAGAGTTGATTTGACCACCAGTCAGATCGAATGGCACAACCTAGGCCATCCGGGCCTCGGCAGTTTGCGCCACGTGCCCGGTTCAACCAAGCTGCGCAGCTTGGTGATCATCAGGCCGGGCGATCAGATTCTCTACGAGGTCAAGCCTGGGTCGTGGAAGCGGGTGGACGAGCTTGATGTTGCGATCGCGGTTGGACACAGCGTCAACGGATTTGCGGCCAACTGCAGGCGGTGCGACAGGATAGTGCTGGAACGCCGCATTGGGCCGCGCGGCTTCTGGCGCTCGCTGGTCGAGAAAATCAAGCTCAGGAAAACGCGCTGACCGGCTTGGATTTACGCGCAGCTCCCGACTTATAATCCGGCCCGCCCGGTCATAGCGCCGGATTGCACGGACCGCATCTTGCCCCGCGGTCAGGGAGAAAAAAGAGATGGACGCTGCAACTCAGAAACAACGCGCACTGGCTTTCCTCGAACAGATGAACCATCCGGATGCAAACGTACTCGCCGGGCTTATCGCGGACGATTTCGAATTCGAATTCATGATGCGAGGGCCGGACGTGAAGGCGCAAAAGCACGACGAATTCCTTAAGTGGTTTCCAAAGATAATGAAGAGCTGGTTTCCCAACGGCTTGAACATGAAGTTCGACACGGTCATCGCCGACGGACCGTACGTGGCCGTCCAGGCCGAGGCCGATACTATCGCCGGAAACGGCAAGCACTACTCCAATCGATATCACTTTTTCATCCGCTTCGAGGGCGACCGGATCGCGCAAGCGCGCGAATACAACGACACCAATCACGTCAGGGAGACGTTCTTCCCGGCGTAAGTCGCTATCAGGCTGATTTCAGGAATTCACCGGGCCGCTGCTGCTCGAAGGTCGCAGCATGATCTGGTCTGGCGCGGGGCTGCGCTTCTTGAGCCACAGCACCGAGCAGAATGCGCCGGCCCACGAACCGCTGGCCGCGAACAGCACGTAGATCGGATTGCCGGTGTAGCTGATCACCGCGAAAGCTGAAAGCAAATACCACAAGCAGCTCCAGTTCGCCGCGCGCGCCGGGCGCCGCGCCGTCACCGCCGCGTTGAACATCACGTAAACCGCATCCGTCCCGGCGGTGGAGGCCAGCACGCCGGCCGCGATCAATGGATTGACTTCCAGCGTCATTATCAACCTCGACCCTTGTACGTGTTTTCCTTCCCGAAGGGTGTGGGATGGGAAGGCTGTCGCGCGGTGCGGCGAGAGATGATCTTGGCAATTTCAAGTACCGCCACCGGAATCATTCCCAGCGCGATCCATCGCCCCAACATCAACGGGGAGACCGGTTTCGTGTTGAAAAGAATTTCCAGCGGCGAAAAATAGTAGATCGCGAGTTGCAGCGCGAAACTCCCGGCGACGATCAGAAACAGCCGCATGTTGGAGAACAGGCCCACCTCCCACACCGTCCGCGTGTTGCTGCGGGCGCCGAAGGAGCGCAGCAATTCCGCGATTACCAGCGCCGAAAATGCGGCATTGCGCGCGTTGGCGACACCTCCGCCGCCGTAAAACTCCCACGCGAAAGCGGCCAGCGCCGCGCCCGCCGTCAGACATCCGGTAAATGCCAGGCGGGCGAAAAAGGTACGGTTGATTATTTCCGCCTGCGGATCGCGCGGCGGGCGGGTCAACAGGTCCGGCTCGATCGGGTCGGAGGCCAGGGCGAGCGCCGGAAGCCCGTCGGTGACCAGGTTTATCCATAACAACTGGATCGGGAGCAGCGGCAGCGGCCATCCAATCAGCGCCGCCACCAGCATCACCGTCAGCTCGCCCGCGTTCCCTCCCATCAGGTAGCTGAGCGTCTTGACGATGTTGTCGTAGATGCCGCGTCCTTCCTCGACGGCGGCAACGATCGAGGCGAAGTTGTCGTCGGCGATGATGATGTCGGCGGACTGCTTGGCAACCTCGGTGCCGGCGATTCCCATTGCAACACCGATCGCGGCCTCCTTCAGGGCCGGGGCATCGTTGACGCCGTCGCCGGTCATCGCGACGATTTTGCCGCGCGCCTTCCACGCGCGTACGATGCGCAGCTTGTGCTCGGCAGTCACCCGGGCATATACGCACACCCGCTCCACCAGGCCCCCAAGTTCGTTATCGTCCATCCGCTCCAGCTCGCTGCCGGTCAGCACCTGGCCGCCGCGCTCGACGATTCCCATCTCGCGCCCGATTGCTGCGGCGGTCTCGCGATGGTCCCCGGTAATCATCACGGTTTTGATTCCAGCCAGCTTGCAGCGGTCGATGGCCTCGCGCGCTTGCGCCCGCGGCGGATCCTGTAAACCAACCAGCCCTATCAATGTCAGATCGCGCTCGACTGACGCGCCGTCGCCGATGGTCTCGCCGGACGCATAGGCGGAGTCCAGCGGGTGATGCGCGAAGGCCAGGAGGCGCAACGCATCGTTGGCCATAACAGCGCTGGCCTCCAGCATCCGCGCGTGGTCGGCTGCCGACATCTCCGCTTCGCCGTCCGCGGTGCGGATTTTCGTACAGCGCTCGATGATCACTTCGGGAGCGCCTTTAACGAATGCCCATGGATTTTCCTTACGCCGGCGAATCACCGTCATCCGTCTGCGATCGGAGGTGAACGGAACCACGGCCAGACGCGGCATTCCGGACTCGATACGTTCGCGGGTCACGCCGCCTTTGGCGGCGGCCACCAGCAACGCGACTTCGGTGGGGTCGCCGGCGATCGAAGGATGGCCGTCGTGAAGGGAGATCTGCGCGTCGTTGCAGGCGGCCGCGGTGATTAGGAGGTCGGCCAACGTCGCGTCGGCGGCGGCGTCGACCTCGGTGGCGTCAGTCAGAATAGCGCCGTCAGTCGAGTACCCCTCGCCGGTGACATTGAAGATGCCCGACGCGGTCACCAGGCGGCGCGCGGTCATCTCGCCCACCGTGAGTGTGCCGGTCTTGTCGGTGCAAATCACCTGCACGCTGCCCAGCGTTTCGACCGTGGGCAGCCGGCGCACCAGCGCCCTTCGACGCGCCATCTTGCGCACGCCCAGCGCCAGCGCGATCGTAACCACCGCGGGCAGACCTTCCGGAATCGCGGCGACTGCCAGGCTCACCGCTCCCAGGAACAACTCCAAAACAGGGGCTTTGCGCAACAAACCGAGCACGAACACGACCACCACGATCGCTAGGCACGTCCACAAAAGGCGCAGGCCCAGGGTATCAAGCTTGCGCTGCAGTGGAGTCTCGCCGGAGGTGGCCGTTTCAATCAGAGTGGCGATGCGTCCGACTTCGGTATCCATCCCGGTGGCAACGACCATAGCAAGCCCGCTGCCGCTCACCACGCTGGTGCCCAGGAACAGCATGTTTTTGCGGTCCGCCAACTGCGTTTCCGGCGGATATGCGCCGGCGGTCTTGGTGACAGGCCGGGACTCGCCGGTGAGCGGCGCCTCATTGATGCGCAACATTGCCGCCTCGATAACTATGCCATCAGCGGCCACCAGGTCGCCTTCGGCCAGCACCAGCAGATCGCCCAGCACGATCTCGGCGGCGGGCAGGACATGGCTCTGCCCGTCCCGGATCACGCGGGCGCGCGGCGCGGTGAGCTTGGAGAGCGCGGCCACCGCCGCCTCGGCCCGGTATTCCTGGATAAAGCCGACCACCGCGTTGAGGATGACGATCGCTATTATCGCGATGCCGTCCAGGCGCTCGCCCAGCGCGATCGAGACCGCGGCGGCGGCGATCAACACCCAGATCACCACGCTTCCAAACTGGCGCAGGAACATTACGAACGGCGATTCGCGCCTGGCCTTGCGAATCTCGTTGGGGCCGTCGCGCTGCAGGCGGGCCGCCGCCTCGCTGGGGGTAAGGCCTTGGCTGAGACTGCTGCCCAACTCCGCCGCGACGTCGTCGATTGGCATCGCATGCCAGGAGCGGTTCATCAGCGAGTTTGGCCTTTCATCGGATGTCGGCGCGGGCGACGCCTTGCAGCAGTGGAGGGCGGCGGGCGCTCGAAGCATCTGGATGTGTGAAAAGACCAGCAAGAGCGGTGCCAGCCAAGACGCGAGGCTACCGCCGGACAGGATTCATGGCTGCGGACGGTCAAAGCGCGCCGGATTTGATCGCGTCATCCACCGCCTGGATGTTCGTGTAATGGCCTTTGGCCATAACGACGAGGAAGGCTTTGAGGTGAGGGTCGCTGAGCGAGGGCAGCCGCTCTTCGATCTTGCGAATCACCCAGCGCTGTCCGCGATTGAGCAATTCGATCTTGCTTTTGAGATCGCCCAGAGCGCGGACTTTTTCGACGAAATCGCCAGTCTTTGTGGAAGGCTCGGCGCCCAGCCGCCGGATGTGGGTGCCAATCTGGCCGGCATAGTAACCTTCGTCATGCCCGGTCTTGCGCAGCAGTTCCTTGAGCTCGAGCGACGAAGCTTCCTGCTCCAATTCATGCAACACGCGGCCGCCGGCGCGCTCCGCTTCGCCCAAAGTGTTGAGAAATTCCACGACCTCTGTGTCCATAACTCACCTTGTGGGACAACATCATACGATGGGGGTTAACGGCGCAGCGCAGTAGCTCGACCTCTGTGCCGCAAGCATCTTCCTCTGGTAGAGTTAACGCGAAAGCAAAGTGAAAGTCCAATGACACGAATCGTCGCCGGCATGCGGCGGGGACTCGGAGCTTTTTACGTGAAGTTGCCGAATGGCGGAAGCGGACCAATACGGCGATCGCTACGTGCTAGACTTCCTCCTGCGCATGCGAACCGCGAAGCTTGGGTACGATCGGCGTGGATCATCCGCAAGAGCGAGGACTTCCCGCGTCTGACTAGCTGTTACGTTTTGCGAGGACGTTAAATGAAATTGCTGGACGTGGTTGCACTGATTGATGACCTTCGTGAAAAAGCACTTCGGCGGGGGCAGGTAGGCACTATTGTGGAGCCGCTCGCGCCAGGCATTTTCGAGGTGGAGTTCTGCGATCTCGAAGGGCGGACCTACGCTTCGGCCGCGTTGCCTGAAGGCCGCTTGATAGTTTTGCACCAAGAGCCCGCATCGGCAGTCGCCTGATCGGCGCAAATCTAACCATGGAAGTCCGATGACGCAAATCGTATCGCTGCTGCCTAGTGCCACTGAAATTGTGTGCGCCCTGGGGCTGTTCGACAACCTGGTCGGACGCTCCCATGAATGCGACTACCCGCCCGGAGTCGAGCGCCTGCCGGTGCTGACGGCGCCGCGCTTCAACCCCGAGGGCGCCAGCGCGGAGGTCGATAGGCGGGTCAAATCGATCCTGCAAAACGCGCTGTCGGTTTACCGGGTGGACGCCGACCAGTTGATGGCGCTGCGGCCCGACGCAATCGTCACGCAGTCGCAATGCGAGGTGTGCGCGGTCAGTGAACGCGAGCTTAACGCCGCGCTGGCACAGTGGATGGGCGGAACAGGCCCGGTGGTCGTCTCCATGACGGCCGCGTCGTTGGACGGCGTGTTTACTGACATCGCGCGGGCGGCGTCGGTCCTTGGCGTCGAGCAGGCGGGCGCGCGAGTAGTCGCGTCATTGAAGGAGCGAATCGGGCAAATCGCGCAACGCGCCGCCGGCGCGAAGTCCCGGCCGAGCCTGGCGACCATCGAATGGATCGACCCCTTGATGTCGGGCGGCAACTGGATGCCCGAGCTGGTTGAAATGGCCGGTGGGCGAAATCTGTTCGGCCAGGCCGGGCTGCATTCACCATGGCTTGCATTCGATCAATTCGTGGCGGCTAATCCCGACGTGATTCTTGTTTCCCCGTGTGGATTTGGAATCGACCGCTCGCTGCAAGAGCTTGCCACGCTCATCCGCAATCCCGAATGGCCGAAACTGTCCGCCGTAAGGAGCGGCCGGGTTTTCGTTGCGGACGGCAATCATTACTTCAACCGTCCCGGCCCGCGGCTGGTTGAGTCGTTGGAAATACTGGCCGAGATAGTGCATCCGAAGCTGTTCAGCTTCGGTCATGAGGGCGCGGGCTGGCGCCGGTATTGACATATCACTTAGTTGGGCGGGCCGTTTGACGGCGGTGCCAGCCGATCCAGCATCTGTTTATGCTGGGTTTCCAAATGGTGCAGGATGTCGATCATCATCTCGTCCTGCTGCTCGAGGTGAGACATTATCGCCTTGACCTCTTCTTCGGCCTTCACGTTGATTTGGTAATCGTTTTCCGCTGCCACACGATCTTTTTCAGACTGGCGGTTTTGCGACATCATGATGATCGGGGCGGCGTAAGCGGCCTGAAAACTCAGCGCCAGGTTAAGCAGGATGAAAGGATATGGATCCCAGCGCCAGACGTAGGCAACTACGTTTATCGTAACCCACGCCGCCAGGATAATGCTCTGGATGATGATGAAGCTCCAGCTCCCCATCACGTTGGCGAATCGATCCGCAACCCGTTGGCCGAGGGTCAGTGGCGCAATTTCGTTGATGTTGCGGACGCGGGGATGGCGATGCACATGATGCACGCGCATGGCGTTCCATTTTTCGACCGTCGGTGTTGCGGCCATCGATGACTCCTGTCGATTGCGGTTTCCAACCCGCTACTGTGCTGGCTCCATGAATTTTAATCAATAATTGACTAACGCCAAGAGGCAGGTGGCGCGCGCAGCGCGGCTAAACATGCCACCTGGGGCTATGTCAGTATGCGGCCCCCGCCCACAGTTTGCGCGCCGCGGAACAAAGTGGAATCATCGGCGCGACGCAGTTTAGCAGGAGAGCGGCATGGAAGTTGGAATCTCCATTTTTTCGACGACCTTCAATCCAGAGGTAGTGAAGTTCTTCGCTACCCGGGGCGACGAGTTCGGTTATCATTCGCTGTGGATGCCCGAACATGTGGCTTTTCCGGTCGGGTTCCAGTCCCGGTATCCGTACACGCCCGACGGCAGCTTCCCGGGCGACATAGACCTCGACACACCCGAACCGATCTCGGTGCTCAATTACGCGGCCGCGCTGACCCGGCGGATCAAGCTTGGCACCAGCATCGTGATCCTGCCGCTGCACCATCCGCTGTATATCGGCAAACAGCTCGCGACCCTCGATGTGCTGTCGGGCGGGCGGGTGCTTTTGGGTGTCGGCTCGGGATGGCTCAAGGAGGAGTTCGACGCGATGGGGATTGATTTCAAGACTCGCGGCAGCCGCACCAATGAAGCGATTGAGGCGCTGCGCGCGGTCTGGCGCGAGAACCCGTCGACCTATCGCGGCAAGCACTTCAATTTCGGGGCGCTCAAGAGTTTTCCCAAGCCGGTCCATGGCAACATCCCGATAGTGATCGGCGGGCATTCCCCCGCCAACGCGAAGCGGGCGGCGCGCCTGGGCGATGGACTGATGCCGGGCAGCACGATCGATCTGGCAGCCGAGGCCTACAGGATGATGAAAGAGGAGTGCGCGCGCATCGGCCGTAATCCGGCGGAAATCGAGTTCGGCTGCGCCGCCGAGAAAGAGGTCTGGATGGGCGGTTGGAACAAGCTCGCCGACTCGGCCCGCCGCGCGCGCGACATCGGTGCGGTCAGAATCTCCGCGCCCACGACGATGTTCTCGCTGGAATGGAAGCCCGACGCAATCGCCCGCGCGATGGAGCAGGTAGCCAACGAGGTAATTGCGAAAATTAAGTGAGGCGTCGCCGGGGCCGCTATGAAAATCGGATTTTCAATCTTTTCCACTAAGGCATTCAACACCGAGGCGGTGAGGTTCTTGTCCATCAAGGCGGAGGAACTCGGATACGAGTCCATCTGGATGCCTGAGCATGTGGCGTTTCCAACTTCGTTCGATTCCCGCTATCCCTACAGCCCCGACGGCAAATACCCGGGAGATATGGACCTCGACTGTCCCGAACCCCTGTCAGTGCTGAATTACGTGGCCGCTCTGACCCGGCGGCTGAAGCTGGGCACGGTCATCGTCATCCTCCCGCTGCACCATCCGCTGGATATCGGCAAGCAACTGGCGACTTTGGACGTGCTGTCGGGCGGGCGGGTGATTTTCGGCGTCGGCTCGGGATGGCTCAAGGAGGAGTTCGACGCGTTGGGCATCGACTGGAAAACACGCGGCAGCCGCACTAACGAAATAATCCAGGCGCTACGCGTAATCTGGCGTGACAACCCTTCGACCTTTCACGGCCGGCACTTCAATTTCGGTCCGCTCAAGAGTTTCCCCAAACCGGTCAACGGCAATATCCCGATCTTCATCGGAGGCCATTCGCCCGCTAACATCAGACGCGCGGCGCAGCTGGGCGACGGCCTGATGCCGGCGAGCTCGCCCGAGGAGGCGCTCCATGCCTGGGAGATGACCAAGCAGGAATGCCAACGCATCGGCCGCAATCCCGCCGAGCTCGAATTCAACTGCTCCTCGGATAAAAGCACCTGGTTCGGCGGATGGCGCAATCTGCCGGAGTCGGCGCGCCGCCTGCGCGATATCGGTGTGACACGCGTCACGTTTCCGTCAACGCTGTTCGGACTGGAATGGAACCCCGACGAGATCGCCCGCGCAATGGAGGGCGTGGCCAACGAGGTGATCGCGAAGATCAATTGAATTTGGGTCATGTCGAAGCAGAAGTGGCACAGGCTTCCAGCCTGTGATCTTCGGATCCGGTGAGGCAGTCATTGAGCATCCGTGAATTTGGCCAAGGGGATGAGAGCCGCTGCTACGGGATTGCGAGTTTCCAGACAAATCACAGGCTGGAAGCCTGTGCCACTGAGAAAAGAAGACTGTCATTACGCGGAATGCGAGTGCCAGACTGGAGCCCTCGATGCCGACTGAAGTTTCGCACAAGACGCGTTTCTTTACCGAATCCGTAATCCGCGAGATGACGCGCAAAGCGCTGGCCAGCGGAGCAGTGAATCTGGCGCAGGGATTTCCCGATTTTCCCGCGCCTGCGGAGATCAAGGACGCGGCCAAGCGGGCGATCGATGAGGATTACAATCAATATGCGATCACCCACGGATCGCCCAACTTCCGCCGTGCGATCGCGGATAAGGCCCGCGCCTACAACCATCTGGAGTGCGACCCGGACCTCAACGTCACGGTAACCTGCGGAGCAACCGAAGGGATGATTGCGAGCCTGCTGGCCGTCATCAATCCGGGCGACGAGGTCGTGATCTTCGAGCCGTTTTACGAAAACTATGGCCCCGACGTTATCCTCGCTGGCGCCGCACCTCGCTACGTCACGCTGCATGAGCCCGGATTTACGATCGACCCGGATGAACTCAGGGCGGCATTCTCAAGCCGCACCAAGGCGATCATCATCAACACGCCGCACAACCCGACCGGCAAGGTTTTTTCGCGCGGCGAATTGGAGCTGATTGCACAGTTGTGCCGGCGTTTCGACACGCTCGCGATCACCGACGAAATTTACGAGCACATCATTTATGACGGCAACCGGCATATTTCGATCGGCAGTCTTGACGGGATGCGGGATCGAACCATCACCATTAGTGGCCTGTCGAAGACCTACTCGATCACCGGATGGCGCCTGGCATACGTGATTGCGTGCGACCGGCTGACTTCGGCAATCCGCAAGGTTCACGACTTTCTGACCGTCGGCGCACCCCATCCGCTGCAGGAAGCGGGGGCGTTTGCACTGCGGCTGCCGGCGTCATTTTACGCCGAGCTGCGGGAAATGTATCGGGGCAAACGCGAGATGCTGTTTAAGTCGCTGGCCGGCGCGGGCTTGCAATGCCGTGAGCCGGCGGGCGCCTACTACATCATGGCCGGCATCGGCGATCTGGGTTTTGCGGACGACGTCGCCGCCGCCGATTTTCTGCTTAACGAGGTAGGGGTGGCGGCGGTTCCCGGATCCAGCTTTTACCATCGGGCGGAGCTGGGTAGAGGCATGGTGCGCTTTACCTTTTCGAAAAGCGACGAAACGCTGGCCCGCGCCGCGCAGTGCCTGGGCAGTATGCGGGAAAAACTGCGATCTTATCGGCGATGAAGGCGGGCGGATAAGTTTTGGCCGGTCGCCGCCTCATCGTGCGGCGATCTCGCAATCGCGTGAGGCAATTTAACCTTTTAGACGCTGCCACTCAGCGGAGTCGCGACTCGCGTGCAGCATGGCAACGACGACGATGACGTCCGCTTCGATAGCGAAGTAGACCAAAGTTACGGACCTACTGGCGATGAGACCGGCGCGGGCGGCGGTTTCGCCCGCGTACGGTCTGGCGCGGCGGTGCCGGGGCCGATTCATGTTGACCGCCGGGCAGCACGCGCAACGGCGGCCGCTCGATGCCCCCGGAAAGATAGACCAACACCGTCCACATGCTGCGGCTCCATGGATAGCAGATAATCACAGCGACGCCGGAGGTCACGCTAAGAATAAAGAATTGAGCCAGCTCGGAAACGTTGGTTAGCCAGGCGAATGCCGCCCACAGCACCAGGAAAGTGCCCATCGCCACCGCCCAGTCCAGGTACATAGCCCCCAGCACTTCGCCCGGATCGCGCCAGAAAGTTACGTTACAGACCGAGCAGGTTTTGTTTATCTTGAAATGGGAGCGGAACATCGATCCCTGGCCGCACACCGGGCAGCGCCTGCGCAGCGCGCGCTTGAGCAGAGTCTTGTTGTCGACCTGGTCTGCCATACCAATACCATTGCTGCCTGCGCCGCGGCCCGTTCCCAACTTCCAGTTTACAACCCTGGTCAGACCAGGCAACGGCGAACGAATACTTCGCCCAATAACAACAGGATCGCCAGCGGAATCAGGTAGGGATCGGCCGATCGATGCACCGTGACCGTGCTGCCGGTGATGCGCAGCATCTGGCGGGTCGGCACCACGAACCCGCCATTGCTTTCCGCCGCCAGCCGGCGCAAAAGCTCGGAGTTCGCCGGGCGCAAGCTGAGTTCGTCAGCGTCGGCCGCCCGTATCGCCGCGACCGCGAAGGGCTGCGAGGTCAGCACCTGCTCTAATTTGCCGTTTTTGCGCACCAGTTGGGCGATGTATTTGCCTCCGGGCAGGACGGGCGCCTCGCCACCGTAGAGCGCGTCGCCGACCTGGGTCAGGGGAATGTCGAAGCCGGCCCCGTAAGGCCCGCTGATGCGGGCGATGAGATCGCCGGCCTTCACCGGCCCTGAGCTTTCAGCCTGGATTTTCAAATCGCCGCTGCGCGTGGTCTCGACCTGAAGATCAAACGGACCGGCCTGGCCCTGGCGCATGGTCCAACTGACCATCTGCGACCAGAATTCGGCGTAGCGATTCCAGTGGATCCAGCCGATGGTGGCCAGGGAATCCGGATCGGCCGCGAAGATGGCGCTGCGGCCCAATCCGTACTGCCATGCGGCCAGCAAGGGCACATCGTGGCCACTATGTTGGATGAACAGCGGAACGCTGGCGCCCTCCTTGGCTTCGGTGACGTTGAAGAACTCCAGCGACGGCACGTCTTCGGCCTTGATCCCGCGCAGGATCGAGTTGTTGGGGTCGGCCACGATCTTGGACTGCCGCTGCGGATTCTGGATCGCCTGACGGCTCAGCCGGATGAACAGTTGCGGCAGCTTCTCGATATCCTGGACGCGGTAGAAGATACCGCCGGTAGCCTCGGCGAAATCCTCCAGCAGGCGCAGGTTGGCCTGATCGGGTCCGATGCGCACGGTGGAGACCGGAATTCGCTCACGGCTCAGATCGGAAATAAGGAGATCGTGCTCGTGATACTGTCGATTGGTATCGCCGTCGGTGAGCAGGATAATCTGGCGCACCGAAAGCCCGCTTACGATCAAATCCCCCGCCGCGATTTCCAGCGCCTCTTTGAAGTCGGTGCCGCCTCCGGGTTCCAGCCGCATGATCCGCTGTTCCAGTTGTGCCCGGTCCACACCCAGCGGATGCAGCCGGGAAATCACGTAAGGCTGTGAATCAAACGCGATCACCCCGACGTAGTCGCTGTCGTCGAGCTGGCGCAAAAGCGCGATCGCGGCCTGTTTGGCGTAACGGATCCGCTCGCCGTCGCGCACCGCCGGGTAGCGCGAGTTGTAACTCATCGAGTTGGAGCGATCGATGCACAGGTAGATACCCAACGGTTCGCGACTGGGCGGCGGCGGCTGCGGGACGAACCTGATGGGCAGTGCGTTTTCCAGCGGAGTTTTCCTGAAATTCTCCTCGCGTAACACTCCGCCGGTGGCAATCAGACCGCCGCCAAAGTCGCCGACGTACTGGTTGAGCGCGCGCTGCTCCTCCGTGCTGAGCGCCGCAGCGGAAACGTCGGTCAGAATCACGGCCTGGTAGCCAAGGTAATCCTCAGCCCGCTTGGGCAGCCGCCCCGGCGTGATCACGTCCACGCGGTAGTCGCGCAGCTTAAGCGCACTGACCAGGCTCATCGGACGGTCAGCGGATACCACCAGGATGCGCGGCGTCGCGATCACCGAGGCGGTGGCGTCGGCGCGTCCGTTGACCACCTCCAAGCCGTTATCCGCGCTCAGATCGGCGCTCAGCACGTAAGCCCCGGGCTGATCCAGATGATAGGGCAGTTCGAAGCGATTGAGGCCGGGAAGGAGCCTCACCTGTAGCCGGGTCACAGTCGTCTGGTCGCGCCGCAGCTCCAGATGCGCCTGCACGGGAGCGTCGGCATCGCTTTCGATCGCGATTTGCAGGGCGAAATTCAAATGCGCGCGGACCGGGTTGGGCGCATCAAACGAGCTGATCGCAATACGCTTGCGGGTGGTGGCGGGCGGCGGAGCGGTGAAGACCTGGATTCCCTGTTCCACCAGTGCGGGCACCACCGAGAGGGCGTCGCCCTGGGTTTCGTTGCCGTCGCTTAGGAGAAGCATTTTCTTTTCCGCTTCGGGCGGAAAAATCACGCTGCCCGCAGTCAGGGCGCCGGCGATATCAGTCGCGCCCGCGTCGACCTTTACCGGCGCGTTTTGGATCACGCGCGGATTGTCGAGCGCGGCCGAAAGCTGGGCGTTGCGGCCGAAGGACACTACCGCGAGCCGGTCCTGCGGGCCCATCATGCCGCGCAGGGAATCGACCTGCGACTCCATCCAGGAGCGCTGGTCGGGCGCGATCGAGCGCGACTGATCCAACAGTGCGACGACGGCCAATCCGCGCGCGCGATCCTTGGCGGGGATCAGCGGTCCGGCCATAATCACCACCAGCACCGCGAAGCACGCCATTCTAAGCAGGGCTCCAAGGGCATTGGCGGCGCGCCTGGTGGTACGCCATCCCAGCCATTGCGGGGCCGCAGCCAGCGGCGCGAAAAGCAGAAGCCAGAGCAGGAAAGGCCGTTCAAACAAGCGATGCTCCTCCTCTGAGCGCGCGCCTCATCAGCACCGCCGATTCGAGCAAGAAGGCGGCCATCGCCAACGCCACCAACGCCAACGCGAGCGGTTGGATTCGGCGCGCTCTCACGCCCGAGTCCAAATCTATCACCTTTGACAGCGGCGCTCCGCTCTCCGCGGCGGGCGCGACGGATAATTCGGATTCGGCCGCGTCGAAATAATTCGCGTACACCATTTCCCGCCGCTCCCCAATCGTAATCTGGTAGGGGCCGGCGTAAAGGGGGCGAAATCGAACCAGGCCGCCGTAACCCGGCGCAAGTTGAGCAGTCGATCCATCGGGCTCAATTACTCGCGCCGGCGTAGTTGCCGGGAACGTGACATACGCGCCGGTGGGGACGATATGCACGTCCCGCGGACCGGTCAGAGCTTTGACCAGATCAATAGTCAGGACCAGGGTGTCGAGCATGTCGGGGTCCATCAGGCGATGGCCCCGAATGTCAAAGGCGACCACGGCCTCTGGTCCTTGCGGGCTCACACCCGAAGCCGCCAGCGTCAACAAGTCCGAGTGATGAGGCGCGGTGCCATGGGCAAGCGGGTCCATCCATTCCGGCAGGCTTAAGGTGCGGGTCGGACCGAGCACTAACGGCCGCGTCAGCGGACCTAGATCGGTCCGATCGTCCATCTGGCTGACCGGCAGTGTCGCTTTTACCGGGAAGTCGTTGCCGGCGGGAAAGATGAATAACTTCGCGCCGGCGCGGATCGCACCCGCGGTGGAGTCATGGACGATCGCGATATCGGTTTGCGCCGCACCGCCTATCGATTTGGCGATCATCGACGGGGTTAACTGAGCCGCGTTGCCGGCCACGACCATGCTTCCAGGATCGACCGCGCGCAACACGCGCGCGAGGTCATCGCGGACCGCCGCGTCGGGCGAAATCACCACGCCTCTGAGCGAATGGCTGCCGGCGGCGTAGGCGTAACGCGCATTGTCGGCGATGAGCCCGTCGGGCGTTGCGATCAGCACCTGCACCACGCCGCCGTTGGGGAGCGGCCCGAACTTTACATTGGCCTGCACATGCGGTGGCAGGATCATCGGGGTGCGCTCAAGACTGCGTCCGTTGAGGTTGATTTCGACCTGTACCAAAACCGGCCTTGCGGACATATTGCGGACCGTATAATGGCCCGGCGATATGCGGGGGATTCCCGGGTCCAGCCCGGTAATCGCGGCGTTGTCCTGGTCCGCGCCAATTTGATGATAGTGCAGGCGCGCCGAATCGAGCCGGTCCAGCGAAGCCGCACCCGGGGGCAGCCGCGGCGCAAACAACTCGATTTCGTCCGAATCGCGAACCCGCATCAGGGCCGCGGCCAATGCGGCGGGCGCTGTCGCCACATCATAAGACCGCAGCTCTTTGATCGCGGAGCGGACCGCGGCCAGGTCCGCAGTGAAATAGCGCTGAACCTCGGCTTGCGCGGCGAAAGAGACCACCGCGAAGCTTTCACCTGGCGCCGCCGAATCGACCATCCTGAGCGCCTGGGCCTTGGCCTCCTCCAGCCGTGTCTGGCTCCCCTCGCGCGCACCCATGCCCGCCGCCAAATCGAAAACCAGCGCGTGACGCCGATGGCTGGAGGGCAGCGGTGCCATCTTCAGAAAAAATCCGGCTAAAGCCAGGCTG
Source organism: Binataceae bacterium (SeqCode) (assembly GCA_035939115.1). Lineage (GTDB taxonomy): Bacteria > Desulfobacterota > Binatia > Binatales > Binataceae > JAJPJA01. The sequence goes on along the minus strand of DASZGF010000260.1, from coordinate 18,544 downwards.
AGGGCGGCCAGGGCAGCGGTCTCCAGCCAGAACAACAAGTCGAGTTTCAAAAACCTCGCCTTGGAGACAGAGATCTGGGCGTGCTCGAACAACAGGAGGCTTGATACTTCGACAGTGGAGCGCGAACGGGCGCTTAGATAAATCAGAATCAGGACGCCGATACTGAGTCCAAAAAGCAGGTAGATGGGATTGAGAAAGCCCACCGCTATCTCACCAGGCCCAGGCGGGGAAGTTCGCGGACCATAAAATCGTCCAGGTTCTGCGTTCCGACCACGGCCGCGTAACTGATGCCGTGGCCAGCGCAGTGCAGTTGCAGACCTTCGCGCAAATCGTCGAGCCGCCGCCGGCAGGCTTCCGCGACAGTCGGCGTCATCGTCACCTCGCGGATCTCGCCGGTCTCACAGTCGCGCAGGCGGTAGGCGCCGGCACCAAGACTGCCGGCTGCCTCGCGGCTGCCCAACACCTGGATCGCCTTGACCTCGTAGCGCGCGGCCAGCAGGTGGGAGAATGCCGCCTTGTAGAGCGAGGACGATACCAAAAAATCGGAAAGCACAATCGCCACCCCTGGAGGACGGCGCTGGTTGAGAAAATGCTCCACCGCGCCGGCCATTTCGGTGGCTCCGGCGCATTTGATTTCAGTCAGCATCGGGCGAAACGACGCGTAGGACTCGCGCCGGCGGTAGAACTCGGTGGTGCGGTAGGCAAGCTGGCCGCGGGGACCGCCAAAGCTGATCAGCCGCACCGGATCGTTCTCACCCAACGCGACGTAGGCCAGCGCGGCGCCCAGCACCCGCGCCAAGCTGAATTTGTCGTCCTTGACCGGCAGGCCCATCGACGCGCTGGCGTCGATCAGGATACTGACCTCCGTCTCGCGTTCGACCCGGTATGACTTGGTAAATAGCGTGTCGAGGCGCGCCATCGCGTTCCAGTCCAAAAAACGCAGGTCGTCGCCCTCGGAATAATCCCTGAAGCTTTCCAGTTCGATGCCAGAGCCCTGCACCCGCCCCAGCGCGCGCCGGCCCATCCTGACGGTGCGTGCGCGCTTGATGCCCAGGACCAGGTTGTCCAACCGTTGTAGAAAAGCCGGTTCGAAGGCGCGCGCCAACATGCTATCAGCAAACCGGGTCAGTGCCCGCGCAGGTCGCGGACGGATTTCAGGACCTTTTGAATAAGGTGTGCCGGGTCGATCCCATCAGCCTCGGCCGCGTAGTTAAGCGTCAAGCGATGCCCCAATGACGGATAGGCGACCCGTTCGATGTCCTCATAGGAGGCGTTGGCGCGGCCGTCGAGCAGCGCGCAGACCTTCGCCCCCAGCATCAACGCCTGTCCACCGCGGGGACTGGAGCCGAAGCTGACGTAACGGTTGACGGCTTCGTCGCGGGCCAGCCCCTCCTTGTTCAGGATGAATTTGGATTTCTCCGGAACCGTGGCGCGAGTCAGCCGCGCGGCGTACTGCTCGATTTCCGGGGTCACGATCACCTCGCGCACCAGATGCTTAAGCGCTTCGATGTGGCCCGCCGCGTCGGTTGCCTCGAACACCGGCTCAATCTTGTGCAACTCCGGTCCGGTGGTGCTGGAGATGATCCTGATCAGTTCGGATTCCTCGGGGTAATTCAGCCTGACCTTGAAGAAGAAGCGGTCCAGTTGAGCCTCGGGCAGGGGGTAAGTGCCCTCCATCTCGATCGGGTTGAGCGTTGCCATCACGAAAAACGGAGGTTGCAGCGGATAGGTTGTGCCCGAGACCGTGACCTGCAACTCCGCCATCGCTTCGAGCAGCGCCGACTGGGTCTTGGGCGTGGCGCGGTTGATCTCGTCGGCCAGCAGGATATGGCAGAAAACGGGGCCGGGCGAGAAACGGAACTCGCGCCGCCCGTCCTCGCCCGAAATGATCACCCTGGTGCCGGTGATATCGGCCGGCATCAGGTCGACGGTGAACTGGATTCGGCTGAAACTCAAATTGAGCGCCTGGCCCATGGCCTTGACCAGCATGGTCTTGCCGGTGCCGGGTACGCCCTCGATCAGCACGTGACCACCCGCGAACAACGCGATTAGCAGTTCTTCGACCGCCTGCTCGTGGCCGACGATAAGCTTGTGGATTTCGCCCTGGATACGTCTGAAGGTGCGGGCAAAATCGGCTACAGTTGGCGTTTCGTTCGGGGATGGCATTTCGTTCAGGGAACTACTCATCGTTCAAATACGCGCTTTACGGCGTCGCGGTCGGCCGCCGGAACGTTGCCCCGATCCAACGGTTCGTCGGGATGCTGGTAAACATTCAAGGAGGTCTTGACCTTTGGTGGAACGTAGGGCTGCGCGCTCGCAATCGGAGAACGATCGGACAGGCGCGCATCGATCATGATTTCGAAATTTTCACTTTTGTGCGACGGTGCATCGGGCGGCCCCATCAGATGCTCCGGGTCGCTGCCGCTTCCTGAACTCTGGCCGCCGGCTTCTTCAGTCGAACCTTCCTCCTTTCCCGCTGTCGGAGCATCACCGGTGCCGGACCCCTGTGGTCCGCCCGGATCGAAGCTGCTGCCGGGAGGTGAATTGGGCGGCGGCGTACTCTGGTCTGGGGACGTCGAGCCCGCATCGTTATTCGCCTGCTCCTGCCCCTCATTGCTGCCTTGATGGCGCGAAGGTCCGCCGGCGCCGGAACCCGGACGGCCGGTGTTCTGTTGTGGGGGTTTGTCGCTGTCGTTGTACCCTTCGGAACCGTTTCCTTGAGGGGGCGGCTTGTCTCCCAACGCCTGCGCCAACCGGATCTTCACCTTTTCCGGGGTATCCCGAAGATCGCGGCCGGTGAGACGGTCCTGCAAGCTGGAAGCGAGATCCCTGGCCTTGTGACTCAACTGATTAAAGGCGTTGTGGTCGCCGCCATGGCTGCCTTGATTGGCCGCATCCAGGCGCTCCGCAAGGCTGCGCAGCGTGTCGGGGTCGCCTTCGACTTGGGCGGTTTCACCCGGGGGACTGTCCGAGGGGCCGATTTCGGCAGGATCAACCTCCAGCGTCAAACTCTTTAGAACCCTGCGCAAGGCCTCCTGATGGCGGCGCGCGGAATAAGTCATCAGCCCCGCCAGGGAAGCGATAAGACAGGCTGCGGCGAAACCATAAATCGAAGGGGAAATGCGATGCTTTTCGACTCGATCGGGCTGGAAATCGTCCAGCCGCGACAGCGTGTCCTCAACCAGGAAGGGCCACAGCGAATATTTGCTCTCATCCTGAGCCATCGTGAGCAGGGTGCTCAAACGGCAATTCAACTCGGCCCGCTGATCAACAATCGTAGCGGTCCGGCGGAACGCGGCGAAGCGCCGCAGCGCGCGGGTTATCGCGAACGGTAGAGATACCGCGAGCAGGACAAGAAGCACCAATCCGAGAGTCAGGAAATGGGTGGTAGTTAGAAAAAAAGCCGCAATCACCAAAACGCCGCCCGCTCCGATCAGGAGCCCGAGGGTGGAAAACGCCATCTGCTGGGCCGCAAGCAGATTAAGGCGACGCTTGACCCGGACGAGCTGGCCAGCGATCCGGCCCAGCCCATCTTCGCGACTATTCAACGTCCATTGTAAAGGAGATGCCATCGGCTGCGCACACAAAAGCAAATTTTCAGCATAGTTGACCCCGCAGTACGGCGCAACTTGGACTTGGGCGCAATTTGCCCGCGCCCATCGCCTGTATTACGGTACGGACGGACCGATGTATCACGGTACGGACAGACCGACAGGAGGGCAATCATGCCAGAGGCGGCGCCGGTTTCCGCGGATGAAATTCGGACCTTCCGCAGGGAAGGGGTGGTCAAGGTTGACTTCCTCAAGGTGATCGGTCCCGCGCTGTATGCGGGCCTGCTCAAGGCGTGTGCGGAGATCGAACGCAACTCTCCCCGCGTGCCGGACGCGACCCGGATCGGCGGCGGAGACCTGCGCTTGCGGGTCCCGGAAATCGACGCCGTGGCCCGTTCGCCCCGCATGGGCGAGATGGCCCGGATGCTTGCCGGCGCCGACCACATGCGGATTTGGCTGGACGCCTATGAGGCGTTATATCCGGGATTTCCCGGCACCAGCGTCCATCAGGACCTCCCCAACTATCCGATGGACCGCCGCGGTCTGCTGACCGTGATCGTGGCGCTCGATGACGTCACGCCCGAGATGGGAGTGAACCAATTCATGCCCCGCTCGCATCGTCTGGGCCCGTTCGGCTGCCGGACGGTCTACGACCCCAAGCGCTCGCGCGAAGATCCGGTCAGGCCGCGCGAGGAGTTCATGCAGCTTCTGCGCGAGGACGACCGCGAAATCGTGGGTGAGGTGATTTGCGAGACGCAGCGCGCGGGCGAGGCCGTAATCCACGACGGCCTGATCTTCCACGCCAGCGGCCTCAATACGAGCGATCGCGCCTATCGCCGGGCCTCGTTTGTCTACTTTCCGGCCGACACCCGGTACACCTGCGTGCCGTACTACTCGACCGATGGGCTCGGTCTGGCGCCCTTTGGACCGCTGGACCACGAACGCTTTCCAATCGTTGCGTGACACTGTCAATTAACAATCCAATCAGGCTTGGTCAGGCGAAGATAAGAAATAAATAAAAATAGCGGGAAAGGCCTCCGTGCCTGTCGATGACGCGCGAGCGTTTTTTGCTCGCGCCACCTTTGAATTCTTATAGTACGGCGATACCAGTTGTTTGCAACGCTGTGAAGGGCGGCAGGGCGGTCCCCTCCACCACGTTAGACCCATGTTGGGAGTGCGACTCACACAATGGGGCGCCTGCTGGTGTCAGCAATCATGTGAAATTCCCAGTAAGTATCAGTTGAAACTCCCCCACCTGAGACAGGAGGAGGGACCATGCCAGAGTGTCTGGAAAAAGCGTTGTCGGTTTGGGTCGCGCTGCCTTCCGCCATTGCTACTTGAACTGTAGAACGATCATCCTCGAATCATAAGCTTCGATCTTCGTCTCTAGAGGTCTGGGGTCCGAAAAATCGCGACGATCTACCGCCTGAGCATGTTCCGCAAGCGAATCTTCAGAGCCATTTCCGCAGGACTCTTGCCGGCGGAATCAATCCAGTTCACGAAATCCCGGACTTGGACCGTATGCTTAACCTCTGGCTGCTTTATCCTCACCACCACCGCCGAGGGGCTGCGACCTGGGTCCTGATTCCAATCGTCGTCACCAAACAACTGCAGCGCTTGAGCTACGGCTTCGTAGAGACTCTCTGCCGTAACCTCGACCGCATGTTCAATGCCACGCGAGTCGCGACAACTAACCTTGCACGTTCGGACCGCCACAGTTGAAAGCCTATCACTTTCGTTCTTTCTTCGCCAACGAGCTTTGGCCGTGCGTCCAGCAAAACAAGCTCGTGGTGCCCCTCCGAACCAGCTCGAAGTCGAAAAACGCCAGGGACAAGCTTCATTGCAGATCGCATGCATTTGTGCGAGATTGAGCAAAATCGAAACTTACAGCGTTGGTTTGAAGGGTGTTGTAGATGGACGATTTGCTTTCCCGCTTGTACAAGTGGCAATCAACCGATAAACGAGAACAACTCGAAAATTTTCTAACCGAAGTTTTGGTTGAGATACTTAACCACTTGAGCTCCAGCGAACAGCTGCTTTTTATTTCTGATTTTTTGTTGAAGGGTTCCCGAAGTTTACGACCTGCTCTCCGGCGCTTTCAAGAGCAGTTTACTTTGCCAGGACAACGCCTGAAATGGCATTCACAAAAGCAAGTAACATGGAGACAACATAAATTTAAGCCGGACATAGTGCTTGTTAACGCCAATGCTGCGGAGCGCTTACTGCTAGTAATCGAGAGTAAAGTACTGGCCGTTGAATACACAAAACATATTGAAGGATCCGAGGATAAAGAAGAACAGGAGGTATTAGGTCAGCTCACGCTCTATGGCTCTTGGCTCAAAGCTACAAACCCGTATGCTGCACTCGTACTGCTGACGCATGCGGCTATGCCGCCCGACGGGTTTGGGGACATAAGTCCGAGTTTTGGCGTGGAGCTTCGTTCGGTTTGTAGATGGATCGGACTTGCCCCGTGGATGCGGACCCATGTTAAAGCCTTGAAAGACCCCGTCGGGAGATTTCTCTGTAACCAACTGATACGTTTTCTCGACAAAAAGAAAATTCGCGAGATCGACGGAGCTCATGAGGAAGAACTTCTGAGAATCATGAGGGGTGCTAGGACAGCAATTGGGAGAACCTTGGTAAGAAAGGCTAAGTACAAAGAGGAGGCTCTCTTCTCGTCTCTCAGATTGGTAGATGGCAATGGCGCTCACGTTTACTGGGGCCTTTTGGCGAGCGACAACGACTCATGGATGCCTGCAGGCGGTCGGCATGAACTTCTTGCTTGTGTATGCGCCCTCTTTTACCCGCAGTATGCAAAACTCCTGAGTCCCGAATTAAAAGCCAAGCTGAACCATTGGGGTACGAAGGTTTCTGACGACGAGCAGCCTAAGACAATGTGGTGGCTCAAGACGAAAAAGGCTAGCGAGCTTCAACACTCGAGCAGCGGATTTGCCGTAGCCTTAGCCTCATGGGCAAAAGACACAGTAGACGATGTGCAAAAGGTTCTTAAGTAAGGGGGGTTAATCGTCAAGTCTTTTTGTAGCAGGCTGAGTGGTACACGCTGAATCGAAGGTGTGTTAGCCGCCTGTCATTATGCGAGGGCTCTCTTCGAACAAATGTTGAGCCAGCCGAGGACTTCAGGACATAGGAACGCAAGTCAGCTTCTTGGAGCCAAGACCTTATAATAACGGTGTGCCATATCTGCGGGAAGATTGCTCCCTATCTGCACGAGGGGCGGCTCGTATGCGAAGACCACGACCCTAAGGCCAGGAGTACTAGAGAATTTTTGAACGAGCTTTTCGAAAAGACACTGACGGCGATTTCCTCTGGTCCCGCTGCTGAGACTCACAGTTCTCAGACAGTTTTGCGGCCTCCCCCTGCCGCGGAGTGGCCTTCATCTGTCGCTACCTTTCATGCTGAGGTGTTGCGCCGCTTTTCATCCGAGAAAGAGGTACCTGTGTCCACGAACCTAGGGATCTTACAATCCTCCATACCTGAGTTGGCACGCCAGGCGGAGGAAACAGAGGCCTTCTATCGGTTCGCCGGCGATCTTTTTAAACTACGCGAACAGACCGAGTATTCTTCGACAGAAGACTGGGAAGATGAAATTCTCCTTGCCGGAGATCTCACGAAAGATGTCCTTAGGCGTTCGGGATATTATTACGCCGTAGCAGAGGGAAAAGACTCACGGCCATGTTTCGAACGGGCGGCACAGCGCATCCCGATGGGTTATCGAGAGGTTAGATTTCTCTGGGTTCTGGAAGGGTGCTGGTTTCCGCGCAAATCATTCAATTTGGCGGGCTGTCGCGTGGCGCGGTATGAGCATAAAGAAATTGAACACTTGGGACCGTCGCCGGAGATTTGCGCCACGTTCTTTCCTGAAGAGGCGCTAAGCTCCAAGCGGTTTTCAAACTTTTGGTTTGTCGAGGAGGCTGGCTTAGACGGAACTGGTTATGCGGACCTCTCATTGGCTCAGGTGGCCAAGACCGAGAACTGGGACGAGTACGTCGGTTACGATCCGTTGCCCGATGGAACTATGCCGGAGGAAAGGGAGACGGACCCGGATAGAGAGATTGTTACGGTCTATCACCTGGCGCATCTGAGCGACCCCCTTTTTCCCCCATCGCTTCCCTACAGCGGCAGCTTTCTGAGCAGCCATAGGACGTGCTTGCTGGTGAGTAGTTTCTTTCTGTCGGCTGTAGCACAAGCGGATTAATATAGATGCATGTTGAGTCTCAAGCAGGCAAGGCGATTGGTGGTTTCTGTGGTGGGGGGCACAGTGATCCTGTTGGGCTTAGTGCTCCTCGTCATACCTGGGCCAGGTCTCCTGACGATCGCCCTTGGTTTGGCGATTCTAACGAGCGAATTTCTATGGGCCAGGCGACTTGTCGCACGGTTTGGGCAGGAGGGCACCAGAATCAGGGATATATTGCTCGGGAGACGCGAACGACCGGACCCAAGCGGCACACAAAAAGCCCGCCGTAGCACGACTGAGCTACAAGCATAGTTGCTCCGCTTTCGGCCGGAACTTAGTCCTGGGTATCAGGATCAGGACCAGGACGGTCGTCCAGCTTGCGGTAAAGCGTCTTCCGATCGATGCGCAGGATATTAGCGGCCTCGGTCTTGTTTCCGTTGACGGAATCGAGGATGGCGCGGATATAATCGTGCTCAAGGCGATCGAGACTGACACGCTTTTCCACCGCTTCGCTTAACATCTTTGCCGACGAGATATCCAGCCCGGCGACTTTGGGCGGCAGATCCTTAACCGTGATCGCGGGCCTGCTGCGGCTTAGGATTACACCGCGCTGAATCGCATTTTGCAGTTCGCGGACATTTCCGGGCCATGGGTAGCGCAAAAAGACGCGCCATCGCGTCCGCCTCGATTTCGGGCACCGGCCGCGCCGCTTCGGCGCTAGCCCTGGCGAGGAAATTACGGATGAGCACCGGGACATCCCCCGGCCTCTCACGTAACGGAGGAATTGCGATGGTTACCGTGGCCAGCCGATAGTAAAGGTCTGAGCGGAACCGGCGTTCCTCGATCGCCTTGTCGACGTCGGCGTTGGTTGCCGCTAGAACACGTACGTCAACTTCGGTTTCCTCGGTTGCCCCGAGCGGTCGGATCTTCTTGTCCTCGATTGCACGCAGCAGTTTGCTCTGCAGCGCCGGCGGCATCTCGGCAATCTCGTCAAGAAACAGCGTGCCGCCGCGCGCCGCGACGAACAGTCCGGTCTTTGGCTGCCGCGCATCGGTAAAGGCACCTTTCGCGTAGCCAAAGAGTTCGCTTTCAATGAGGTTTTCCGGAATCGCGGCGCAGTTTATAGGAATGAAGGGTCCGGCGCGGCGAGGACTCAAGAAATGAATCGCGCGCGCTAACATGTCCTTGCCGGTTCCGCTCTCGCCGGTGATCAGAACGTTCGCGCTGCTTTCGGCAACCTGTCCGACCATTTCCACAACCGCGGCCATTTTCGAGTCCGCCGCGACTATATTATCCAGTCCATAGCTGCGGGCCAGCTCTCCGCGAAGCTGCCTGACCTCCTGGCGCAAGCGGCGATTTTCAATCACGCGAGAAACTGCCGACAGGAGTTCCTGGTTCCCGAAGGGTTGGTGATGAAATCGCGCGCGCCCAGTTTCATCGATTCCACCGCGCTCTCGATGGAGCCGAAGGCGGTGATTATGATTACGGGAAGATCCGGCGCGAGTTTGCTGAGTTCGACCTGCAGCTGATGGCCCGTCATCTCCGTCATGCGAAGATCCGATATCAGCAGGTCCGGTTTATGGCGCTTAACGATATCGAGAGCCGCCGGCCCCGAGTTTGCGCCAAGCGGGCGGTAACCGGATTCCCTGAGCAGTTCGCATAGCGCCGCCGCCATCGCGGGGTCGTCATCGACCACCAATACCGTTGCCTCTGAGCCGGTCATTTTGCGCGCTCCATCTGCATCGCACCGGTATCACCGGCGGCGAAAGCCGCCTGCGCCATCGGCAGCATGATCGAAAACCGGGCTCCGGCGAATCCCGCCTCAAACCTTATCTCACCCCCATGATCGCGAATTATAGACTGGCTTACCGACAGGCCCATTCCGGTACCCTTGCCCGGCGGCTTTGTCGAGAAGAATGGATCAAACAGCCGTTCCCGGAACTCCCGAGGCACGCCTGGACCGGTATCCTCGAAACTCACCCTAACTGCCGACTTGTCGTATTCATCGCTCTGGATGGAAGCGCCGACCCTTAAGATGCCGCCGGCGGTCGCCATCGCATCAAAAGCGTTAAGCGCGAGGTTCACGAAAACCTGCTGAAGCTGATCCGGGTCGCAATTGACCATAAGCGGACTGGCGCCGCATTCCGAAACGATCCGCACACGGCTCTGCCTAGCTTGTGCCTCGACCAACTTCAGGGCATTAGCGAGAATCGTCCGTACGTCGTAACCGATGCGTCGTGCCTCGCGCCCACGAGCATAATCCAACAGCATCCTGACTATCTTTGAAATCCGCTCGATTTGGCTCAGGACGATTTCAAGCCCTTCCCGTGTCTTTTCCGCCGAGGGTTTGCCTTGCAGCAGAAGCTCCGTGCGCGTTCGAATCACGCCCATGGGAGTTCCGATTTCATGCGCCAGGCCGGATGCCAGCGTTCCGATAGTAGCCAGGCGATCGGCGCGCTCCAGTCTGTGATTCAGCTCGATTTCATGGCGATGGCGTCCCATAAGGTCCGCATGTGCCTTGGCGAGCTGGTCGCCAAGTCTTTGGAACTCTTCACTGAGCAACACCACCTCATCGCTGCCAGCGTTGGCTAATTCGTCTTCTGACGAAAAGCGCATCACCTTTTGTGAGAGTTCTGCCAGCGGTTTCGAAACATAACGGCTGACGGCAAGTGGTATCAGTACGCCGATCAGGGCCATCACCACCACGGCGGCTCCAATCGGGGGCAACACCCTCTGGCGCGGGTTCTCCCGTAAGTTGGTCCAGTCCTGTGCAACCAGGAGGTAACCGATTGGTTTGTCGGCGCTTAGCGGCACGACGCGGCAGAACCAGTAGCGGTCTCCCACTCGTTGTTCGAATTCATCACCGCCGCGAACGTTCCCACCCAGAAACAGCACATCCACTTTTGCAGACTCAATCGCATTCCGTAAATCAGCGTATCCACCGATGGAGCAGACAAGACGGCGGCACACGCTCGGCGACTGAGTGATAGGCAAGGCATTGAGGCGAATCACTGGCCAGCCGCGATTACCTGCGGGTGGCGGGGCGGCACTCCATCGCCTGCGCTCCGCAGCGAAACCCTCGAGTACTCTCGTGTCAATGTCAGACTTCAAGCGAACGAGGTCACGCATGATCTCATCAAAATTCTCAACGCGCACCAGTGCTGCATCGACCCCGCCTTCAGTGGCCCGCGCCAATAGTTTGTGGACTCGTGGCAACGGCACATCTTCTCCGCGATGCAACCAAAACAGTCCCGCCGGGAATGCCCCCTTCTGCTTCAATGCCTCCTCCAGTGTGTCCATGACAGATGAGTCAACGACCGCTATACCCTACCGCGACGAGACCGAAGCGCCGACAGGAGTCAACCATGATCTGTCGTAGACGTTCGTCTTGGAGGCGTAACTCATCGGATGTGTTCTTGAGCCGGCGCGATCGGAAGTCGCCGTGCAATTTGATCTCAACCGGCCACCGGCCATCATCAATACATTGTCTGGAGGTCTGGAGCGTCGAGAGCCACGGTCGTCAAATACCCCGTCCCGTCGTAGACTTTGGCGCAAGCGTCGGCCACCAGAGGATCGAAGTTCGTCGTCCATAATAAACGTGTTAACTGGGCTCGCATCAACGTCGCGAGGGCCATGTGACCATAGGAGGGTCTCGCTCCGGCGATTTTTGCGTCCACATAGGTGCGTCGATCTGCCTCCGCGGGATACACCGCCTCAAACAACGCAGCGTACTCGTCCGGGGCGCCAGGAGTTGGTAGGTTGCCTGATGAGTCGATGTGAGCTTGTAACCGGGCACGGATAGCGGGGCTTGAGAGATCGGCAACCACTTGGGGAGAAGTTCGCCGTTGGCTGATGAACAGCCTTTGCTTGAACTCCCAGATCATATCCCCAGCAGTTGGGATACCGGCTGAGGCCGACGCTCCAGCGCCAAGCAGCCACATGAGGTTGGCACTCCGCAAAGAAAAGCGTCGCGCGAAATCATCGGCACGGATTTCAGGTAGGTCGCGCACAAGGATGCAGCGGTCATCAGCCATCCCGCGCTACACCTCTTCAGCCGTAACAACTACGGCAAACGGAACGCCTAGAGCTTCGAAATGCCGCTGGCCGCAACGGACCTTGTCTGCCTCACTGGTTCGTAGCTTGAGGAAATTCTTGGTGCTTTTGGTCTCGCGGACGAGATACATGGCCTGGCCGTCGTGCTTCAGGATAGCCCAGTCGGGATTGTACTTGCCGACGGGGGTATCGACCTCGAACCAGAAGGGGAGCTTCACGAGAAGCTTGATATCCTCCCGTTGGTCCAGCTTGCTGGCGAACTCCCGTTCGATTTCGGAATCATAGACGACGTACTCATAGAGCGAATGCTGCACCTGCAGCGCGGTGAGATAGCTGACGAGTTCCTCGTTCTTGAAGAGCATCATCTCCCATTCGGTTTCAGGACCATCTCCGCAAATTCGTTCATACTTGATGCCGTCGACAAGCAGCCGGTGAAGTTCGTACTTCAGAATGTTGGCAACGGCGTCCATAAACCGCCTCAGACACTATGTGCATGACAAAAGCGGAGGTCTTTTTTGCTGCCTAATTCAAAGCCCCTGGAAGCTCTAATTTTCTCCCGCACCGAAGAACAAAGTCGAGAACCGATACTGTCATTACCAGTGAACTCGACCACAACCTTCACCGTTTTCATCGGTCCTGCCGCATAACAAGCTCCCTGAAGACATGCGAACAACACAATGAGCGCCGCAAGGTTGTTTTCATTGCTCGGGAGAGTTGTCTCCGCCGCTATCGGAATTAGATCCGCCGTAGGAGCTGCCCGAGTTGTGGTTGTAATAATTGTTTAGGTAGGTATCAGGATTACCCGGAGCAACCTTGCCGGTATAGGGGTTCGTGTTTCCCGGATAGCTGTAATTGTTGTAGGGGTTTCCATCGGGCGAACTTCGATAGTATCCGTTGACGTGAGTGCCATCGCTTTTCGTGTAGCCCTGCACGTATTCGTCGGCTAACTGAAGCTGGTTGCTATGGCAACCGCATTACGGGCTGAACGTCCCATCACAACACACATAGCGCCCGTCCTGGCACCCGCATTCCCCGCCGTGCCACGAACAGCAACCCTGACCTCCGGGTTTAGAATGACCGGCCAAGTCTGCAGCGCAGAGGGTCACCTGAGAGCTTGGAAGAACAACGGTTTGCGCGCGGGCGGAAGACGCAACGGTAAATGCTAAGGCGCAGGCTCCAAGGATGGCAAACACTTTCATCGGCTAGACCCTTCCCAGAAATTAGTTTTTTCAATCTCCTTAGTAGCCTTTCCAGCCGAGTAAAGCAAACCTAAGCTTTTGCTGTTAAAACGTTCGCCTCACCGCCTCCTCAAGCCGATCCTGCCTCACCTTCACTGGTACTCGGGCATGCGCGCATACCGATTGTGGGCTGGATGCGAGAGAAGGGATAATTCTGAAAGTGACAGAGCTTGGAGGCCACCTTCGATGAAGTCGATGCGTGACAGCCCGGTGGTTTAGTTTCGCGCTTGAGCTGCCTCTGCCTAAAGAGTGCGAAAAGGAGTTTAAGTCGATGATGCCTATCACGCTCCTTGGCGCGTCGGCGGTTTGCGCAGCACTTGCTGGAGCATCCTTGGCTTGACCGTAGCTATTAGGGAGATCTCCGCGGTTGCCGCGATCACAGCGGTTCGCAGCGCCTCGCGGCGGTTCGCCGTGCCTCGTTGCTGGAGCAGAGGGGATTCGAACTGCCGGTCCTCTTTGGCCTTTTCCCCCTTAGAAAAGGGGCCGAAGTCCAGCCGTTTTCCACCCGAATTTTCGAGCAAATCGCTCGGAGGATAATTCTCTGATCGGCTTTAGCGCGGCGACCCCGCTGAAACTCCGAGCCTTTCGTAAGCGCCAGAAACCACAAAGAGGACCGGCGGTTCGAATCCCCTCCGCTCCAGCAACGAGGCACTGCGAACCGCAGGTCCCGTTCGATTTTTTTTGAAGGTAGGCAATGGACCAAGTTCCACTAGGCTCGATCCGAGCTCCGATCTTGCGAGCCTGCATCTCCTAGGGGTTTCAGTCTAGGTTGCCCTTCCATCCGGCCAAACGCCTCCTGAATCTCGGAGGTTGGGGGGACTGCGGTGCCGCCTGGTCCGACTGTCGACCACCCCCTCAGACCGGCGCCTCGTTGACCTGGCTGGCGGGGGGTTCGTGGATCTGAACATTGACCAAATCAAGCAATGGCTCTTACGCGAAGATGACGGCGGCCGGGTACGTCGCTATACTTTCGGATTCCAGGATGGCGGAAATCCAGCGGGCGCTGCAGGTGCAGAAAGCCTTCCAGCAGGTCCTCGACAACCCCGACGCCGCGAAGGCGCTCGGCCGCAGCCGATCGTTGAACATCGAGTTCCTCGTTGACCGAGAAGACGCCCATCAACCCCGAGCCGCAATGTGATCTTTCGGTCCTCTCTATTCCGGGTCGTTGTCGCCCACAACCTGAATTCTGGTGTGCGGCATCCGCTGCTCGACGGGCGGCACTCCGCCTTCTGCCAGGACTACCAGATATTTTGCACCCTTTGTTCGATGTTGCCGGACCTCCCGGTAAGCCTCGCTGTCATACCAGCTCCGCGCGGCATCCTTTGTCGGAAACTCATAAACCGTCACTCCCTGCACTGGACCCTGTCCCTCTAAGATCAGGAACCGGCCGTGGTCCATTAAGACTCGAGCCTTGTGACCCACCAACGTTTCATTCACGCGCTGCCAATAGGTATTGAGCTCCCCCTGGTCCACAATTTCACGGCAAACGAAGACGACATAGGCAGGCATGTCGGCACTGCGTTTACTAATAGGCGCAACTCCACTGTCCACGACCATGCCGAGATATTCATTGCCATTTGTTCGGTCTTTGCGGGCTTGGATATATGCGTCACCATTGAACCACTCCACCGTCCGCTCAAATGGTGGGAACTGGGCTATCACAACTCCCTCGACGCGCTCATCCTGATCCGCGTCGAGCACTTCGAATGGAGCGTACCCTACGAGCACATCGACATTGTCGGGGTAGACCGCTGGCGCTTCCTGCCAGTAGCGCTCGAGCCCCGCTCGGTTCTTCACCGCCTGGCAGATATAAACAAGATAGCTGGCCATAACTCTTTTCTCCCTTCAGTGGCACCCGGGTCACCGGGTGAAGACGGTCTTTCCCTTTGTATGGCCCGCGATCATCGCGCCGATTGCTTCGCGGGCTTCCTCCATCGGAACCGCGGCGCCCACCTCGGGCTGGATGCCGGTGGCGATGATGAAGCTCATCATGGCTTTCATCTCCTCCAGTGTTCCCATTATGGTGCCCCGGATGTCGATCTGCTCGACGAATATGCGGAGCAGATCCGTCTCCGCGATAACGCCTGTGGTGGCGCCATTTACGACGATGGTGCCGCCACGCTTCAACGACCGCAGACTGTGTGCCCAGGTGACCGCGCCGACATTGTCCACAACTGCGTCGACGCGCCGGGGCAGTTCCTCGTTGGTCGCGAAGACGGCATCGGCGCCGAGCCGCAACGCGATCTCGCGGCCCTCTTCGTTCCGCGTCGTCGCCCACACCTCGAAACCGGCCGCGCGTCCCAATTGGATGAGCGCCGTCGCCATGCCTCCACTCGCGCCTTGCACGAGCAGCGTTTCGCCGGGCATGAGTCCCGATTTGGTGAACAGCGCGCGGTACGCGGTCAGCCAAGCCGTGCCGAGGAGCGCGGCATTCACGGCAGAAAGTCCCTCAGGTAATGGAATCGCGTTGCGCCTGGGGACCGCGACATAGTCGGCCATCGTCCCCGGAACGAGTTCGCTGAACACATGCCAGGCCGGATCGAGTGTTTCGTCGCCTCGCCAGTTGTCGCTTCCGATCAAGGGGTAGATGACCACCGGCGTACCATCGTCGAGCAGCCCGGCGCCATCATTCCCCAAGATCATCGGAAAGGGGATCGGCTCCCTCTGCGCGGTAACACCCAATAGCGTGAAGATGTCGTGGCGGTTGAGGCTGGCATGGGTCACCCGGATCCGAACCCAACCCTCGGGCACGATCGGCTCGGGTCGCTCGCCAACCACGACGGAGGCGAGCGGATTGCTGAGATTGGCTTCCTTCGCGTACACGGCGAACATCTCATGTCTCCTGTGATGGCCGTCGGCGAATTTTTGCGCCAGGGTCTGAATTTCATAAACGCTCATCTGGTATCCTCCTCTCTATTTCATTAGACCCGCGCCGCGACCTAGTGTGACAGAAGCGCCAAGACTCGGTCACGAAAAGGGCGGGGAGGGGAGTATCGCTCGGTTAATCGTAGCTGTCTCACGCTTGGTGGAGGACCGATGGGTGGAGTCGAAGAACCTACCGGCTGAAATTAGGGGTCTGATGCCCAAAAATAATGTGCAGCAAGCCTGCCACCAAACCGCCTATTTACTCGTTCGGCCCTGCAGCCGATCACGGTTCCTTCACATTATGATTTCCTGCTGACTACTCGCCAAACTCCGCAGCGAGAAGCGCATGGTAATGATCGCCGCCGCCAGGTTCAAAAGGCCGCCAATCATTACTAAACGCGGATTACCTTTCTCCGTCCGTTTTGTTTGGATCAACTCTGATCCGCCCTGATCACCTAACCCGCGGATTGAAAGAGCATCTCCACCAGCAGCAGCGTTACCCTTGCTATGAAGTTGTTCATCGAATCCGTTGCGCGTGGGCCGACTTCACTCAGACCAACACCGCGCCGCCGTCGACCACAACAACCTGGCAGTGCTATAACCTTCCTGCATCAAAAACACATAAGCCCGCGCGATCTCAGCGGGCTCTCCCACGTGGCCAACCAGGAGTGTTTTGCACACATTCTCGTACATCGACTTCCGATCCTGCTCCATCATGTTCTGCCAGAGGTTTGTTCGCACTACTCCGGGCGACACCGCGTTGACTCGAATCGGTGCCAATTCGACCGCCAGTGCGCGTGTGAGCGAGACGATCGCCCCGCAGCCGCTGGCGGCGACCACCCATCCTTTGCGAGGGCGCAGGCCCGCTACGCCCGTCGTCAAGACAATTGATCCTCCTTCCCGGATGTGGGGGCTCGCATATTTGACGGCGGCTACGGCTGACCAGAAGCGAAGTTCAAAAGCTCCCTTGGTTTTCTTGAGGTCCATTGCCGCAAGCTCGTCCAATTGCAGGGTGTCGCCCGCCGTGTAGACAAGATGATCGAAGGCCCCCAGTTCCTGAAAAAAAAGTTCGATAGAAGACTCGTCGGAAAGATCGAGCCTGCGCCCTTCGGCATCGCCGCCAACGCTATCAGCAGCACGACGTGATGGGCCGTGCGCCGCGTCGTCGGGCCGCCGCGGAGCGACGTGAACACGTACGTCGTGGCGTCGCCCTGCTTGCGCTTCCACGCCCTCAAGGCTCGAAGCTCGGGGCCGCGCAGCGGGTGGGTGGAGGCCGAGCCGTGCTTGAGCCTGGCGACGTGCAGCAGGCCAGCCTTCAAATCGACTTGATCCCAGCGCAAGGCGATCAGCTCCGATGCCCGGAGACCATGCCGGTAGGCCATCATGACAACAAGGCGTCGCGTTCACCTACGCGCCCGCCCCCGCGACGGGCGGCGACTATCATGCTCTCGACCTCATCCGGTGTCAGATACTCCCGGCTTCGGGTCGCCTGATTGGGCTGGCGGGTCGGTGGAGTATTGCTCCGCTTTGCCCATTTCGGTGTTTGAGGGAAGTTAACTACAGCGGCGATTGTCTATACTCCTTCGAGGGTTTGGCCGGATCGCATTGCCCACAAGAGTTGTTTTAGGCAATGCGGCCGGACTGATTGAAGCCCAAGCTGCCGCGGTGCAGTCCGCCGGTTCCTGGGCAATCCGGTATGCCGTTGCATGGGAAAATCCACCGCGGCCCGTATCGCCGTTAGAAAGTTCCTCTTGAGAAATTCTTTTCCCCGCGAAATCCAGAGTGAGATCAACTTGTTCAAGGCAGAATAAAAGGAAGGAGCGTCCGCGAATGATCGGATCGCCTTCGCGACTGAAAGAGCGGCGCTCCCCAGCCTTTCGTCCTTAGCTTAGGGCAGAGAAACCTGGCTTGCTCCACGCCACGGTATTTTTCAATTTATTAAGGGTTAGTCCCTCGAGCGTCCAGGACGCTGCTTCCTCTGTCGCAACTCAGCCAGCAATGCGGGGTCCGGACCCGGCCGGATCGGGAACGCGGTGCTTTCGAAAGGAAAATGATATTTCCATTCGAGCATCATGGACGACAGATTCTCGTGACCGGGCTCCGGCACGACATAACCGGGCCTACTCTCCATCCGCGCGTGGCACGATTTGCAACGATGATCCGACCTGCCATTTTCAGTCCCACATCGGGCGCACAGCCGGACCGCTTTTTTCTGATCTTCTATTTCCATTTCCTGTTCATCGAAAGGTTCGACACCGCCGACCTGAAAGACGCTAAGGCATTGCTGGACGAGCTGGGAACCTTAGCGATGGGAAAAGTGCGGAGCTGCCAACCGCGAGGGACGCAAGTTTTGCGCGAAATTTCTGCGGCGAATGCGCTGCCACGCTTGCGCAACCTTAACGCGCCGGGCCTCGTACTCTACGTAGTCTTGCTATTCGCATCGCAAGCCTTGTCAATCAAATCTGATGCAGTCGAGTACGTATCACAGATGTAATGCTAGTTATGCTTGACACTACTTTTGTGTTTTGCTACTAAACGATACTTCGGGGATTTGATCGTCCGTGAGCGGCGCTGGGGAGCGCGGCGCACGGTGTCATGTTGGGGAGTCATTTTCGCCAGGTTCTCTGGCCCGCGTCTTGAAG
>DASZGF010000259.1:0-5530 GCA_035939115.1 Binataceae bacterium (SeqCode) | reverse complement strand
TCAAGCTGCAACAAGATCGTGTGACTTACCTGGCGCGAATCAAAGCGGCCCAACAAGAGATCGCTGCCGGGGAAACCTACGAGGTTTGTCTCACCAACAAACTTACCACCGAGAACATTTCGGTGGATAGCTTCACTCTCTATCGGACTTTGCAGCGGATCAATCCCGCTCCGTTTTCCGCCTTTCTCAAATTTCCGGGTGTGGATATTTTAAGTTCCTCCCCGGAACGGTTTCTCCGTTTCGACGGTGAAGGCCGGGTGGAGGCAAAACCCATCAAAGGCACGGCCAGGCGCGGAAGTGATGCGGCGGAAGACGGCCGGCTGGCGCAGCAGCTTCGCACGGATGAAAAAAACCGCGCGGAGAATCTAATGATCGTCGATCTTTTGCGCAACGACCTGGGCCGGGTCTGCCGGGCGGGAAGCGTCAAGGTGTCCAAGCTGATGGACGTCGAAACCTACGCCACCGTCCATCAGCTCGTCAGCACGATCGAGGGCACCCTCGCTCCAAACCAATCGATCATCGACTGCATCAAATCGGCCTTTCCCGGTGGATCCATGACGGGGGCGCCGAAAATCCGCACGATGGAAATCATCGATCGATTGGAAGGAGCCGCGCGCGGGATTTATTCGGGTGCGATCGGCTACCTGAGCCTCAACGACACGGCGGACTTGAGCATCGCGATCCGAACGATTGTGGCGACAGCGAACCAGCTGTCGATTGGCGCGGGCGGAGCGGTGGTGGCCTTGTCCGATGCCGACGAGGAGTTCGACGAGATCCTGCTCAAAGCCAAGGCGCTCATCGAGGCGATCGTCACCGCGCAGCGAGGATCGATGGATGGAACGTCCGTGGAAGTAACAGGTGTCAGGTAACAAGTACCAAGAGGCTGGCACGAACACCAAAGCCAAACGACCAATTACCAAATCCGTTTTTTAACCGCGAATGGACGCTAATGAACGCTAATTTTTCGGATCAGATTTTTATCGGCCATTCGCGTGTATTCGCGTCCATTCGCGGTTAAAAATCTGAACTGAATCTGTGTTATCTGCAGGAAAAATTAGAAGTAATTCGTAGTTTGTATTTGGTACTTGTTACCTGTCACTTGGTACTCACTGCCACCGACTAAATTATTACACCTGATTCAATATGCTTTATTGTTGATTTTTAATATTTATTACCATTAAAACAGGCAATGACTAGCGATGCGTTACCTGAGCGTGAACACGTCCAAAGCGGTCCCGACGCCGTGCGGATACTTCGCGAGCGGCTTCGGCAACACCGCCTCAAGCGAAACTGGTCGCAGGCAGAAATGGCCCGCCGGGCGCACCTCTCCCGCGCGGCCTACCAGAATTTTGAGACGGGCCACGGCAATATTACGCTCCGCAATCTAATGAAGGTGCTCTGGGTCCTTGGGCTCACCCATCATCTCGCGCAAATGGTGCCGCCTGTACCCGCAGAACCCGCTCCCGCGTCGTTCACCAAGCCTGCGCGCCAGCGCTCATACACTCGTCGCATGGTTCAGGCGATCCGATGAAAGATTATCCAAGACTTACTCTCCGGCAGCTCCAACCCTCAGAGCCTAAACCGCAAGTTCGCGCTCCACTGGATTCGTCAATGTCCCAATTCCTTCAATCTCGATGCTCACGGTGTCTCCGGCCTTGAGCCAGCGGGGAGGCTTCTGCGCCATGCCGACACCCTGCGGAGTCCCGGTTAAAATGACGGTCCCCGGCAGCAGCGTGGTGCTTCCGCTGAGGAAACTAATGAGGGTCGGCACGTCGAAAATCATGTCGCTCGTGCTTGAATCCTGAACGACCTGACCATTGAGCACCGTCTTGATGCGCTGCGCATTGGGATTGGGCATCTCTTCCGGAGTGACGAGGCAGGGACCGAGCGGGGCGAAGGTGTCGAAAAACTTGCCCCGGCACCACTGCCCTCCTCCCCACTGCAGTTGCCAGTCGCGTGCGCTCACGTCGTTGCAGCAGGTGTAGCCAAGCACGTACTTGAGCGCGTCCTCGCGGGAGACGTTCTTACAGCGCTGGCCGATGACGACCGCGAGTTCGCACTCGTAGTCGACCTGATCGCTGGCCGCGTGGGTAGGAATCAGAATGGGGTCATGTGGATTTTGCAGCGCATTGACGCCCTTCACAAACAGGATCGGCCGCTCTGGCACCTTGGCCCCGGTCTCAGCCGCGTGCCGTCGGTAGTTGAGTCCGATGCAGAGAATCTGGCTGGGCAAAACCGGGGCGAGCAGCTTGGTCACGATCGCGCGCTCGGTGGTAATGGAATGGGCCCCGTAGATGTCGCCCTGAATGCGCCACACCGAGCCATCGGGCTGCTCGGCCGCGAAGTGGATCTGACCTTGCGGGTCCTGATAGCGAATGATTTTCATGGGAAAGGAAGTCGAAGAAGTCCGTAAGACCAGCGACCGGCTATTTACCGGCGCTCCAGCCACCGTCTATCATCTGACAAGAGCCGGTAACCATGGAAGCCTCGTCGCTGGCGAGGTAGAGGGCGGCGGCGGCAACCTCGTCAGGTCGGGCCATGCGACCGTTGAGCTGAGTAGATGCCATTTCCCGGTAGCTCTTCTCTGGATCGGGATACTCGGCGAGTCGCGACTTGACGAAGGGTGTCTCGACGCGGCCTGGGCAGATCGCATTAAAACGCACGCCTGTATGGGAGTGATCGAGAGCCAGGACGCGGGTGAGCCCCACCACGGCGTGTTTGGTGACGGTGTAAGCCAGGCGGTCGCGGACCGCGATGATGCCGCCAATGGAGGCGAGGTTGATCACACTCCCGTGCCCACGCGTCAGCATCGCGGGAACGAAGGCTTTGCAAAGATTGAAGGGACCGCGGACGTTGACGGCATGCAGCCGGTCGAGGTCTGCGGCCGTGGTGTTGAGCAAATTGCCCACGTGACCGATTCCGGCATTGTTCACGAGGATATCGAGGGCAGGTAGACGCGCGGCCAGATCGAGAGCCGCCGCGCCATCGGTAACATCGAGCGCCGCGAAATCCGCCTGGGCACCGGTGGCTTGGATGGCATCAACCGTGCGGCGGCCGGCCGGCTCGTCGCGATCCACGACCCAGACATGGGCGCCCGCCCGGGCGAAAACCAGCGCGATCGCTTCGCCGATGCCGGAGCCCGCGCCGGTAACGAGAGCTGTTTTATTTTGCAGCGAGAACATGGGAAAGGGTGGGTGTTGTGAGCTTAAGCCAGGCGGTAGATACGCGCGGCGTTGTCGTGGAGCAAGGCGCGATGTTGGACCTGGGTAGCTGGGACGATGAGTGTGGCCAGGGCCGCAACCCAGCGCGAATATCCACCGGCAAGCTTGACCACCGGCCAATCCCCTCCAAAGAGCAGGCGCTCCCACCCGAAACAAGCGAGCGCATGCTCCACATAGGGCCGCAAGTCGGCTGGGATCCAGGCAGCGGCATCCGCCTCAGTGGTGAGACCAGACAGCTTGGCCACGACGTTGGGCAGTTTGGCCAGTTGGGCGAGTTGCACGCACCAAGGATCGAACATCCGGTCCTTGATCGCGGGCTTGCCGAGATGGTCCAGAACGAAAGTCACATCCGGGCAACGCCGGACGAGTTCGGCCGCCGCTCCGAGCTGATCGTGCCGGATACAGAGGTCGAAGGTGAAACCATGGCGGGCGAGCGCCCGCACTCCCGCCACGAAGCTGGGCTGCAGGCAAAAATCCACGGCGCTCTCGCCCTGCAAAATCCGCCGCACCCCGCGCACCTTGGGCTGGCCGGCCAGCCACTGAAGTTCGGATTCAGACCGTTCCCCCAGCTCGAGTGGTGCGTAGGCTACAATGGCGTCGATCCCCGCCATGGCCGCCACCCACGTGACCTCGTCGCGGGCCTGAACCGGATCGCAGTCACACTGCACGAACACACGGCGGGTGATCGGCAGCCCGGCCGTTGCCGCAGCGAAATCGTCGAGCGTGTGCCGATGCGCAAGGGCCGGCACCGAGGCGAGCCATGGGTAGCGCAAGCGCGCCGGATCCCAGAGATGGACGTGCGCGTCGATGATCGGGCCGGGCAATGACATGATCGTGATATTTCAACGATGGGGCAGACGATTCCGATCAGCTTAGTTTCAGATCGCAGCTCGCGCCGATGTCCTGCGGAATCTGATAAACACCGCCCTTGACCTGGACCGGATGGACAAATTGCTCCCGCAGGTGTGGAATATGTTCGAGAAAAACGACCGGGTGCCCCATGCTGATGTGATTAAATAGGACGAGATGCTGGTGCAGTTGGCCCGTGTCGCCGACGTGCGGCACGACCGGCACGCCAAACTTCTTGCTCATCAAGCTCACGGCAATGAATTCACTCACCCCGGCCACGCGCAGGGCGTCCACCTGGACAAATCCGGCGCACTTGGCCTGCAGATAATTCTTGAAGATGACCCGGTTCGGCACGTGCTCCCCGAGCGCGAGTTTCACCGGGGCAACGGCGTCGGCCAGCGTCTTGTGGCCCAGCACATCGTCGGGATGCGTCGGCTCCTCGATCCAGAATGGATTCATCGCGCGCAAACGCGGGCAGATGGCGAGCGCCTGCGGCAACGTCCATTGCTGGTTGGCGTCGAGCATCACGCGCGCCTGGTCGCCGGCCACTTCGCGGACAATGTTTGCGCGGCGGAGATCGCGCTCAGGATCGGGCGATCCGACCTTCAGTTTCAGCGCGGTGAACCCCGCGGCCAGGGCGCGCTTGCAGTTCTCGCGAACCTGTTCGTCCGGATAATTAAACCAGCCGACACTGGTGTCGTAGCCGGGATAGCCTGACTTCAACACGCCTTCGCGGCTGGTTCGGGTTGCCCGGGCGCCCCGGAGCAGTTGCACGGCCTGCTCGCGTGTAAGTTCGTCTTCGAGATACGAAAGATCGAGCGTAGCGACAATCTGTTCCGGCGTAAGGCTGAGTAGCAATTGCCACAGTGGCACCCCGCGCGACTTGGCCCACAAGTCCCAGCACGCGTTGGTCACGGATGCCAGGGCCAGATGCACGACGCCTTTGTGCGGGCCAAGCCAGCGGAACTGTTGTTCGTCGGCCATGGCCTTTTGCCGCGCGCCAAAATCGGCCATGATTTCCTCGATGTTCAGGCCGGCGAGGCGTTCGGCATAGAACTTCGCTGCTTCGCAGACGAGTTGGTTGCCTTCGCCCAACGTGAAGGCGAGTCCGCTGCCCGTGCGTCCTTGTTCGTCCCCGAGCAGGGTGACGGCGTAGGAATAAATGGGGTCTTTGTGAATCGCGTCGCTGCCTTGGCCCGGGCCAATGGGGTACCGCATATCGCGGGTTGAGATGGTTTTAATCATAAATTCAAATCGGCCTCCGATAGCCGAGTTCTGCGCCGCCACTGATGTGCATGATGTGACCGGTGATGAAGCGTGCCTTGCTTGAAAGCAGGAACACGCACGGATCGGCGATCACATCGCCTTCGGGGCAATAGCCCAGCGGATGAATCTCATCGAGGTAAGCTTCGATTGAACTGGGGTCGGGCTGCTCGGCGGACCATTTGCGGAGCATGGGC
>DASZGF010000258.1:0-14853 GCA_035939115.1 Binataceae bacterium (SeqCode) | reverse complement strand
CCGAGGTGATTCGTGTGTGGACACAACAGGCTACTGCTTGGTTGCGCTTCCCGATGTCACTTGGAAGCAATCGGTACCGAGCAGGTCGATATGATTGACCACGTTTGAAAATGTGAACGAACTGTTACCAACCGTGATGGTGCATTGCGGCGGAGAGCCCGGATTGGGGGTAAAGGTGACGATGTTAAGTGTTCCGGTTCCATCCACGGCGACCGTATAGGTGCCCTTGAGCGTTCCCGAACACGTCAGCCCGCCAGCGTTGAATGTTTGCGTTCCAGTCAGGACGCCGTGGCCGTCACCGACCAAGGTTCCGTCGATTGCAATCGGAATCGATACCGCCGTCCATCCCGCGCAATTAGGCGTGAAGCCCGTTGGCGGGGAGTAAAAATCACCGTTCCGCTCACCCCAAACCCCCACGTGCCAACAAAATCCGCGGCACTGTATGGCGGCTGCGCCCGGACGGTGCCTGGGGCGCATAGCAGAGCCAGGCCTAGTTGTAGAAATGCGACGATGAAAAACAGCTTTTTCATACGTTGTCCCACCAGCGTCCTCTGGACGCCGTTTTTAACAAGTGACATGTACCAAGCGCAAGGGTAATGACAAAATAGCGCTAACAAGAGGTCCCTTGGAGCCACGAAGCGCCCCATCCTTGCCGAAGAAGATAAGGAAATGAATAACGAGAGAAGTCGGGACCAGAAGAGATGCGGTTTGGTGTGGATCGGTGGCTGCAATTGGGGTGAAATGGCTGTCCCCATGAGTGCGGGGAATAAATCCAGCTTTCCATCGGTATCCAGCTGAGAGGGTGAAAACGAAAATCACAGCCAATGAAGGGGCCCTGCCCTCCGCTGATAAAGCAGGCCGCTTCAACCGGATTGTCGTGCCCCATCTGGACGCCGCCTACAACTATGCGCGATGGCTTACCCGTAACAGCGCGGACGCCGAGGATGTTGCGCACGAAGCCTTGCTGCGGGCACTGCAATTCTTCGACAGCTTCAACCGCGAACAGGTGCGGCCATGGCTGCTGGCCATCGTGCGCAACACTTTTTATACCTGGCTTAAGAAAAACCGGCCGCTGGAGTTGGCCGAACCCTTCAACGATGATTCACCCGGCGCCGGCGGCCAAAGCGCCGATCCGAGCGAGGAGGCTATTCTCAATGCCGACCGGCGCGCCCTGTCTGAAGCGATCGAACGGCTGCCCCGTGAATTTCGCGAGCCTCTAATTCTCAGGGAATTGGAAGAACTGTCGTATCAGGAAATTGCCACGATATTGGAGATCCCGATTGGCACTGTGATGTCGCGCCTGGCGCGTGCCCGCCAACGACTCACGCAAGCCATTGCGGGAGGACAACGCAAGGATGCCTATCACCGAAAAA
This sequence comes from Binataceae bacterium (SeqCode), assembly GCA_035939115.1. Taxonomy (GTDB): domain Bacteria; phylum Desulfobacterota; class Binatia; order Binatales; family Binataceae; genus JAJPJA01. Next base: position 13,480 of record DASZGF010000258.1, on the reverse strand, counting down.
GCTAATTGCCGGCCAGAGATGGTCGCCGCCTACGCCGATGGTCAGCTAGGCGCGTCAGAGGCGTTGGAAGTGGAACGCCATCTGAAGACGTGCCCCAACTGCGACGCCGTCCATCGCAGCCAACGCGCGCTGAGCGCGGCGATTGGCGACCCGGCACTGTATTACAAGGCGCCGGCCAGCCTCCACCAGCGGCTTGCAGCAACGCTTGGGCCGGACCAATCGGCGAAGGCGATCACGTCTGTCGCGCTACGCGCGCGCCGTCCGCTGATGTGGCGCAACCTGGCTCTGGCCTCGTCGGCCGCCTTCGTGATCGTGATCACCACCGCCATCGCGACCCGGTTCAATCAAACCGCACCCCAGGAGCAGGCTCTGCATGACGTGATCCAGAGCCACGTGCGCTCGCTGATGGTGAATCATCTGGCCGACGTACCTTCTACCGACCAGCACACGGTCAAGCCCTGGTTTAATGGCAAACTGGACTTCTCACCGCCGGTAAAGGACCTGGCTGCCGACGGATTTCCGCTGGTTGGCGGACGGATCGATGTGATCGAGGACCGCCCGGTCGCGGCGCTCATTTACCGGCGCCACGCCCACTTTATCAACCTGTTCATCTGGCTCTCGACTGACGCGCCCGGCGCCGGGGTTACCACTTCGCGCCGTGGCTACAACGTTATCCATTGGAATCACTCAGGGATGACCCACTGGGCCGTATCGGACTTAAATCACGGCGAATTGGAGCAGTTCGTTGACCTGTTGCGCACGAGTTCCTAAGCGCCTTAATGCACCGACACCGCCTTGAGCTGTTCCTCCAGCGTCCGGACCAGCCCTGCCAGCCGGCCGTGCTCATCGGCGCGATCGGCCCAGCCGCTCAGATCTGGCGCTTCGCAGGTAAGCACCATCTCCCGCAGCGGTGCGAGACTCGGCACGCCTTCGGCGTCCTGGACGCGCAGCGACTCAAGCCAATCAGCAAACCGGGCGTGCAGCGCCGCCTCCAGCGATACACGCTCCTCTTGCGCGGCGGCATCGGCGATGTCCGCGGCGCCCATATCCTGTAAAGCCAGCTTACCGAGCATAAATCCGACGCGGCGCAGGCTATCGAGTGCGTCAACCAGGTTGGCGGCATCGATCCCGACACCGCGCCCCTCCAGTTGAGCATCGCTGGCGACGCTCAACATTTCGCGCACGCCCCCGATCAGCGCCATTTGGGCGCCCTCGACCTCCGCGCTGTCGCGACTGCGCCGATGCGACGCGGATACCAGCGCGACCAGTGCCTCGATCGGGGCCTGGAACTCTTCGACCAGCGTGCGGCTGGCCCGTTCGCGCCAGACCATCGAGACCACCGCCCGAATGAGCATCCCGAAGCTGATGCCCCAGATGGTCCAGATCGACGCGAAGGCGTCGTTGCGTGGTCCCAGGCCGCTGAAAGCGATCACAAACGCGGTGCCTCCAATTGAGAGGTACGAGAGCAGACCACCGCCCTGCCCTACGTACGCCATGATCAACGATCCAACGAATATCGCGACCATGTAGGAAAACACGGTTGTACCATTGGGAACGAGCAGGATTGTGCCCAGTGCCGCAAGACTCAGAGCCGCCGCGGCGCAAATAGCGCGGATGGTGAATTTGCGCGCGGCAGCCCGGTGGCTCGGCGGCCCACCGATCATCAATAGCCACAGCGCCGCGTGCATGGCCGGGTTGTTGACAAAGAGACCGGATAGAAATGCCAGCGCCATCGCGATGGTGTGCCGTACCGTGTAGCGGAGCAGGAAGCGGTTGCGCCGCGGCCACAGCCCCCACGCGTGCGCATCGCCGCGGTCAGGTTCCACAGCGGCTGCGCGCTCCGGTGGTGCCAATGCATCGGAATCCTCACTCCGGCCCGCCCGTACAAATGGTGACGGCAACTCCGCGGGATGGATTTCGAGCAGCACGAAGATGTTTTCGAGGCGGTCGACGAGGCCAGCGATGGGGGGGCGCAGCCCCGCCATCTCGGAGCGCGCCAGCGCAGCCGCAGGCCGCTCCGGCGCGCTCCGGCCGCCCTCACTGCGGAGCGGAGCCGGACGGCTGCCGCCGTCCGGCTCCCCTCCGCGGTCCCCCGCACCGCCGGCCAGTTCCCACGCGTAACGCTCCAACATCGCGTCAAGTTCCGCTCCGGCTCGCCGCACAACGTCTTGCACGTTCTCATCCAGGACTCCCCCCGCAGCTTCGGATGCCAACTCGGCGATATGTTCGATATCATTGTGGATCCGCTCCGCCACCATCACGGCGGCCAGCAGCGTGCCGGCTTCTTCCACGCCATGACTGCGGCCGGCCGCCGGACCGAGCAACGTCAGATGATAGCCCAGCTTGGAAGCGACGGGACGGTCGTCGTCCGGCCGCAAATCGTCGGCGCCCGCCCAGATATCGAGCAGAAGCTTGAGCCGCCGGCGCGAGCGATCGACGGTATCGGCGAGCGATTCGCCCAGCACCCGCGCCGCGGATTTGGGCCATAGCAGAGTATTGGCCACATAAAGGATCGCGACAGCGACCGCCAGGCTGACAAACGCCTGCTCGTCGGTCCAGCCAAAGCCTTCGGGATCGAAAATAACCAGGTAAAAGGCGGTCAGGACCGGCACCTGTACCCAAACCCACAGGCGGCCCAGGCGCGGGTCGGCGTAGATCAGGTAGCCGCTGGCCAGCGACAGCGCGACGAAAATCGCCAGGTGCGGAATCGGTGAATCGGCCATGGCGCCGGCCAGTGCCAGTCCAAGCGCCTGGCACACGGCGGCGCCGAGCAGGAATCTGATCGCAGTGGCGAAACTCAGCGCCATTTCAGGCGCCGCGAAATTAAACAGCAGCGTGAGGCCCAGCGCATTGGTGATCTGGAGGGAAGCGGTAACTCCCGCGCCCAGCGCAGTGATCAGCGCAATCCGCGCCGCCCGGCGCCATCGCTGCGGCGTCCAATCCAGCTCGGCGTCCAATGCGCGCATCGTTCTGCCCAGTTCGGCAAAACCGATGCGCCCGCCACGCGCATCACGCGAATATTCCCCGGAATCAGCGATCGCGGAGGGATGACTGTTCAAAGCGAAACCATCGACGACGGCACGATTGCTTGCCTGCTCGCCAAAGAAGGCCGCAGTATTCTCGGAAAACCAGATCCCAAGTGCAACCCAATCCCACGCCAACTTCCGACCTTCAAGCTACCCAATCCGCAGCGCCGGCCGGAGCCTGCCCTGAGGCTGCCGAAGGGTGCCGGCTCTTGTTGTTCGATGAGAGCATTATGAATTCGTTAATTAAGATCCCCGCCGCCGTAACGCAAATAACTCTTCGATCGTCATGCCATAGCGGCGGCGCGCCGGGGTGGCGCCGTATCGTGCCGCCATTGATGGCAGCTCTGATTGGCGCGGCGATGCTCGCCGGATGCGCCGACTGGCAGCAGCGGCCGGAGATCGACCCCGACGCTTACGCACCGCACGCTGTCGAACGCGAATGGGCGCCGCATCCGCAAGGGGCGGCGAGCTTCGACCTGGCAAACGAGCTGGGCTCAATCGCACAGGAAGCGCCCGCCGAGCCCGGCAGAAAATACAGTTTACCCGAGCTGGTGGAACTGGCTTTGCAACGCAATCCTGAAACCCGGCGCACCTGGTACGAGGCGCGCGCAGCCGCAGCCGAATTGGGTCGCGCGCATGCGCCCTACTATCCACGACTCGGGCTGGACAGCGAAAGCGGCTATCGCCGAATCCTCGACTTGGTACCCAAGCATTGGGGGATACAAAAGAGCTGGCAAAGCCGTAACCTGCTGTCGGTCAATTACCTTTTGCTCGACTTTGGCCGTCGCGACGCCGCCGCCCGCTCGGCCCAGGAGGAGCTGCTGGCAGCCAATTTTTTGTTCAATCAAAAGGTTCAAGAGGTGGTCTTTAACGTGGAGCGGGGCTTCTATACGCTCGACGCCGCCAGGGCCGACGTCAGGTCGGCGGAGGTTATTGTGAGGATGGCGCGGACCGACCGGATCGCGGCACGCAAGCGGCTGGACGTGGGTCTCGCCACCAAGCCGCAGCTATTGCTCTCCGAGCAGCGTGAGGCGCAAGCCGAGTACGAGCTGCAAAATGCGCGGCTGGCGGTAAGCGACGCGCAGGCGCGCCTCGCGGTTGCGACCGGCCTTGAGGCCAACGCCGCGCCGGACATCGAAAGCCTGGAGGGACAGCCCGTTCCAAAGGCGCTGGGCCAGACGGTGGACGAGTTGATCGGCGTCGCCTTGCGCCAGCGTCCCGACCTGGCGGCCAAGGTGGCAGCTGCGCGCGCCGCCAAGGCGCAAGTCGACGCCGCGCGGGCCACGCTGTATCCCACGCTCGACGCTTCGGCCTACTACGGATTCCATGGCTTCAACTACAACCTGTCCAACCCGCCGACTCTGACCTACCAATCGGGCGTGCCCGAGTATGCGGCGCTGGTCACGCTTAAGTGGGACCTCTTTACCGGCTTCGATCGGCTCAATTCGATCAGAAAAGCGCAGGCGCAGCGCGAGGCCTCGCGCGCCGAGCTAAGGACGGATGAACTGGATCTGGTCGGTGAGGTATGGAGCGCATACTTCACTTTCACGGCGGCGCTCAGGAAGTACGAATACGCGATGGCGCTGCTCAACGCGTCGCAATCAGCTTACGACTCCAACCTCCGCTCCTATCAGCATGGTCTCGCTTCGATCCTGGATCTGCTCTCGGCCGAGCGCGACCTGGCCGGCGCGCGCTACGCGCTGATACAAAGCAAGGCCGAAGTACTGATTTCGGCCGCCTCGCTGTCCTATGCAATCGGCGCGACGCCGGAGCAGGCGCGTCCTTGACGGGGATCAATGGCGGCTATGCAGGATCAAACACAAAACAAAGCACTGACTCATTAGCCTCTGCTGCACTTGTGCGGACCAAGTTCGCGCAAGAACTGGAGTTAATTACGTAGGGCGGGCCGCTGTACCCGCCGGTGGGTAGTGGGGCAGGTCTTTTGCCGATTAAATGTACAAACTCAAATCACAGGCTGGAAGACTGTGCCACAGTAGAAGTCATTACGGCCAGTTTTCGATATGTCATCATTTTCTGTTCGGGTTCTTTCCGCGATGGTCACTTAAACCCCTGAATCGTCACCACCGCCGTTTCGCCCATGCGGAAGGGATGTTTGGGGTCGCGATCCTTAAGCGTGATTCGCACCGGGAAGCGTTGCGACAGGCGCACCCAGTTAAGCGTCGGCGCGGTACGCGCCAGGCCGTCGACTGTGGCGCCGTTTTCCTGGAACAGCGCCCAGCCCACCCCCTGCACCACGCCGCGAAAACGATGGTTGCGGTAGCCGATCAGAAAAACCTGCGCCGTCATCCCGGGCTCAATCCTGGAAAGGAAGTTCTCGCGAAAATTCGCCATCACGTACCAGGTCCGATTATCCACCAGGCTCAGCACCTGCTTGCCCTCGTTGGCATACTCGCCCGCCGCGATGTTGAGATTGGTCACATAGGCGTCAAACGGCGCCCGCACATAGCAGTAGCCAACATTGAGCTTGGCGTCGTAAACGGCTGCCTGCGCGGCATTGCGGCGCGCGTTGATATCGCCGTATTGACCGAGTTGATTTTGGGCCTTGTAAACTTCGCTGCGGGCGTTTTCTACCGCCGCACGAGCCACGGCCAGCTTGGTGCGCGCGTTATAGACCTGGTCCGCAGTAACGAACTGCTCCTTCAGCAACGGCAACAGGCGTTGCAGGTACTGCTCGTCGTATTTGGCTTCAGCTTCGAGTTGCGCCTGACGCGCCTTGGCGGCGTCGATCGCGTTGTCAAGCGCCTTGATGTCCAGGTCGGTCAGATCGAGTCTGGCCTGCGCCATCTGCAGCGCGGCCTGGTACGGCCGTGGATCGACCACGAACAGCAAGTCGTTCTTGCGCACGTGCTGGTTGTCCTGGAGCGGCAGATCGATGATGGGACCGCTTACATGGGGCGCGATATGAACGATGTTGGCGCGCACATAGGCGTCGTCGGTCTGAGGAAAGAGATAATACAGCCGCGCTACATAAACGCCCAGCGCAAGGGTGACAAGAACAATCGAAATACCCAGAATGCGTCCCATAACGCGCAGCACGGGATGGCCACGGCGGACTTCGCGCGGACTTACCGTTTTCGGCGGACTCTTCAGATCCGGTTGAAGAAGATTATCCATACGATCAGTGCGAGCATCAGGGCGAGGCTCGTATAGATGATGGATGCCGGCCCCAGGTACGGATCGAGCCGCGCAAAAATCAGCAGCAGGCGGAAGATTCCCGCCAACACCGCGCCCACCAGGAGGCACAGCAGCCAGGCGGGAAAGTTGGCGCCGGCGACATTGATCACCGGATCGCATCCTGCCATTCCCATTAAGGCCGCGATGAGCAGCTCTATCGGACTTATGGTTTTCGTCGAGCCTTGGTCCACAGGTTCGTCCAGCGCCCATGATTTCCAAAACCGCTCATCGCACGCAACCATGGCGCACTATCGCGATGCGAGCCGGTTACTCGCACGCGAAGGAACGCCGGCAGTCGGAGGCCGGCGCTACGGAAGAGAGCGATCCTGCGCGGCGTTGCTGCCGGCGATACGGCCGAAGACCGCGCCGGACATCAGGCCCGACCCGCCCGGGTAATTGTTATGGAACAGTCCGCCCACCATCTCGCCGCACGTGTACAGCCCCCCGATCGGCTCCCAGTCCGTGCCGATTACGGCGGCATGCTGGTTTACCTTGAGCCCGCCGAAGGAAAAGGTTATCCCGCCCGTGACCGGGTAGGCGCGAAACGGGGGCGTGTCGATTTTCTGTGCCCAGTTCGACTTGGGCAGCGGCAGTCCTCTGGTCGCCATCCCGTCGCGTTCGCCCGGGTTGAAGCGGCCATTACCCGCGGCCGCGTTAAACTCGACCAGCGTGCGCAAGGCCTTTTCATGATCCACCTCCAGCCGCCGGATCAAATCCTCCAGGCGGTCGGCGATGATCGGCTCGCTGGTGGCGTAGCGCGGCTCCAGCAGGTCGGCCACCTTGGCGTCGAAAATCTGGTAGGCGACACCGCGCGGCTGACTCAGAATCGCTCCGCCGAACTTGGCGTAGGTGAACAGCGCCTGATCCTCGCCTTCATCGACAAAGCGCGCGCCCGCCCGGTTGATCATCACGCCATACAAATAGGAGAGACGGTTGGTCTTGTCGGTCAGCTTGCGGTCGCCGAACGGCGGCGACTGCGCGTTGATCGGCGTGGCATGGCATCCGCTCCATTGCCCCCACGGCATCGCGCCAATCTCCAGCGCCATCCGCAGCCCGTCGCCCTGGTTGTAGCGGGTACCGCGCACCCGGGCGTTGTCCCACGGACGCCCCAGGTACTGCGCGCGCCAGGCGGCGTTGGCCTCGAACCCGCCGCATCCCAGCACCACCGCGCGCGCCGTCACCTGATGGACGCCGCCGCGATCGCGCACCACGACGCCGCATACGCGACCGCTGCCGTCCTGGAGCAGGCGCGCCGCGCCGGCGCCGTAGCGAATCTCCACGCCCTTGCCTTTAGCCGCGGCGAACCACATTCGCGACAACCCCACGCCCTCGTTGATCGCCCGGATTATCGCTCCCTTGGACCATTTGATAGTGCCGCCCACACGCACCGCGCTCAGCGAAATGGCGGGCTCAAACCGGATTCCCTCCTGCGCCATCCAGCAGGCCGTTTCGTATGAATTTGAAATCAGGATTTCAGACAATTCCGGATCGGTGCGTTCCTCGGTCATGCGCATCAAGTCGGCGCGGAAAGCCTCGCCGGGATAGGGCTCGATCCCCTCCATGAAGCCGGCGATTTCCCTGGCCTGCGGCGCCAGGCGCAGGATGTCGTCGACCCGGTCAAAGCGCATACGCAGCAGACCGCCGCTGAAATGGGTATTGCCGCCGCGCAGTTCTTCGGGTGCCTTTTCCAGCACCAATACGCGTCCGGCGCCGGCATTGCGCGCCGAGACACTGGCCGCAAGCGCGGCGTTTCCCGCTCCGGCCACGATTACGTCATAGTCAGGCATTGCGCGATGGGCTCATTTGACTGTGGGCGTTGAGCGCATCGATAATTGCACAAATTGATCGGCATGGAACAGGCGCGAATCGGATTTCTAACAGAGCCGCCAGCGTGAGTGAGCGGTCCGCGAATGTGAACCGGGAGCAGGCGTATGACGTGGCTGAGCGATGACGCGAAAAATTCCGCCCCGCCAGGCGAGCGGCTGGCGCAACTGTGGCGCGAGCCGGGAATTATCGCGATCCCCGGCGCGCATAACGCGCTTAGCGCTCTGCTCGCGAAAAAGGCCGGCTTCAAGGCCCTCTATCTTTCGGGCGCGGCGCTCAGCGCGAGCCTTGGCCTTCCCGACCTCGGCATCCTCGGGCTCGAAGAACTGTGCCTGTTCACCCGCGCGATCGTTCGCGCCGCCGGTCTGCCGCTGATCGTCGATGCGGACACCGGCTTCGGTGGCGCCCTTAACGCGATGCGCGCGGTGCGCGAGCTGGAAGACGCGGGCGCCGCCGCGATCCAAATCGAGGACCAGGCCCTGCCCAAGAAATGCGGCCATCTCAACGACAAGCTGCTGGTGGCGCCCGAAGATATGGCCGCCAAGGTGAGCGCCGCCGTCAAGGCGCGCCGCCACGCCCGCATAATCGCGCGCACCGACGCCGCCGCCGGCGAAGGCGTGGACGCGGCGCTCGAGCGCGCCCGTCTTTACCTCGCAGCGGGTGCTGACGCCATCTTCCCCGAGGCGCTGACCGATGAGGCGGCGTTTCGGAAATTCTCTGGCAACCTTGACGCACCGCTGCTCGCCAACATGACGGAGTTCGGCCGCACGCCCTACTTCAGCGTCCGGCACTTCGAGGACTTCGGCTTCAAGATGGTAATCTGGCCGGTCTCGTCCCTGCGCGTAGCGGCCAAAGCGATCGAGGAGCTCTATCGATGCCTGGCGCGCGACGGCAGCACCTCCGCCATGCTGGAGCGCATGCAGACCCGCGCCGAACTCTACGACCTGATCGGCTATCATGAATTCGAAGCGCTCGATGAATCGATCGCCAGCAGCGTCATCCCGCCCAAGCCGCCCGGCACACCGTGAACGCCCGTCCGCTGCTCGATTTTGCCTTCCGCTTCCGGGTGCCGCTTACCTGGATTGTTGCGATTGGCGGCTTTATCCTCGCTCGGCCCACCGCCACATCGATCGTCCTGGGCGCGGCGTGGGCCGCGATCGGACTGGGATGGCGTGCGTGGGCGGCGGGCACGATCCACAAAAACACCGAACTGGCCGTGGACGGGCCTTACGCCCTGTCGCGCCATCCGCTTTACTTCGGCAACTTCATGTTGGCGGGAGGGTTTGCAGCGGCCAGCGGGCGGCTTGCGGTGCTGGTCGCGGTAATAGCGCTGGCGATCGTCGTTTACCTGCCGCTGATCCGCGAAGAGGAGTCCGCGATGCTGAAGTTGTTCGGCGAGCGTTATCGCGAATACATTCGCACGGTGCCCCGCCTCCTGCCCTCCTTCCGCCCGCCAGCCGCCTTGAGCACCGAGCGGCGCTTTTCATGGCGCCAATACATGGCCAATCATGAATACAACGCCGCTGTGGGATATTGCGCCGCGCTCGCCGCCCTGCTCCTCCTGCATCTGCTGCATCAACGCTGATCGTCGCCCTCTCTGCGCGTTTCACTCTGCTAATGGACCGCGCGCGGCATCTGCGGTATGACAATGGTCTCGGATCCGTCGAGGAGGAAAGCGCGATGAAAGCCGCCGTTTACCATGCTCCCATGCAGCCCCACACGATCGAAGACGTCGAGATCGACCATCCAAAGGGAACCGAAGTCCTGGTCAAAATAGTGGCCAGCGGAGTTTGCCACAGCGATCACGTGATCTGGTCGGGTCACCGCGCGGTCTTCTCACCGCCGATGATCCTGGGGCATGAGGTTGCCGGCATCGTCGAGGAAATCGGACCGAACGTCACCACCGTCAAACCCGGCGACCACGTTATCGCGGGAGGCGGGCTGCGCTTTTGCGGACGCTGCAAGAACTGCCGTGCGGGCCGCGCCTTCATGTGCCTGAACAAGTTCACCTCCAACCGCGGACCCAACGACAAGCCCGCTATCACCTGGAATGGCAAACGGATCCCGGGCATCGGGGGCAGTTCGGTGGGCTTCGCGCAGATGTCGCTGACTGACGAACTGAGCCTGGTTACGATCGACGAAGACCTGCCGATGGACCGGATGGCGCTGATCGGATGCGGGGTCACCACCGGACTGGGCGCCGTGCTGCGCACCGCCAAGGTGCCGCCCGGAGCCAGCGTCGCAGTGATCGGCTCGGGCGGGGTCGGATCCTCCGCTATCCAGGGCGCGCGGATTGCCGGCGCCGGCCAGATAATCGCGGTGGACGTGGTGGACAGCAAGCTGGAGTCAGCCAAAAAATTCGGCGCCACACACACGGTCAATGCGGCCAAGGTCGATCCGGTCGCGGCGATCAAGGAACTGACGGGCGGCGATGGCGTCGAGTATTCCTTCGAAGCGCTGGGCAACGTCAAGACTCTCGAGCAGGCGATCCTCTGCCTGATGCCGCGCGGGACCGCGACGCTGATCGGCGTCACGCCCGACGCCGATAATCTGAAGGTCAACGCGTACTTCGTCATCAGCGGCGAGCGCAGGGTCCAGGGCCATCATCTGATCTATTCCGTGGGCGCCCTCGATCAGCGCTATATCGTCAACCTATATCGGCGCGGACTGCTCAACCTCGACGACATGGTCAGCCGTCACGGCAAACTCGATGATCTGGACAACGCGTTCCGCGCCATGGAAAAGGGCGAGGTCGTACGCACGGTACTGCTGCCGAATTAGTCTGTCCCCTCTCCCACATTCAGTCGTGGGAGAGGGCTAGGGTGAGGGTGACTGGTAAACTTTCAGGACCACCGATCGCGCTTTCTTAGATGATTAGCGATGGCTGATGTTCTAGACCTCCGCTCAATCGAGCGCGCGCCGTTTTCAGCCCTGCTCGGGCTGAAAATCGAGAGCGCCGCAAACGGCGAAGCGCGCGTGCGGATGCCGTTTCGGCTCGACCTACTCAACGAAGGCGGCCCGCAAGTGCCAATTCACGGCGGCGCCATCGCTTCTCTGATCGACACGGCGGCGGTCACCGCGGTATGGACCGAACCCAAGACGCAGCAGAGCGCGACGATCTCGATGACGATCAATTACCTCAATGCGGGCGTTTCCACCGACCTGATCGCAACCGCCAGGGTGCGCAAACGCGGCCGGCGCATCGCCAGCCTGAGCGTTGATGTGTTGGACGAATCAGGTCAACTGATCGCCGACTCACTGGTGATCTTCAGGGTGGGTTAGCGCTGCCACTCCGAGATTTGCAAAAAGGCCGGCGGACCGTGAGTGACATAATCGACTCTATCAAGAGGTGCGCCGCGCCGCATGGACTCAACCTTGTCGGCGCCATCCCGGCCGATCGCTACGACGCGGCCGTCCCGCCCCATTTGCGGGCCCACACGATCGACTCCGACGCCCGCTCGATCGTCGTGATCGGCAACGGCGGCGGCGCTTTTTGGCAGGCTTACCGCGACCACGTCGACGCGAATCCTGACCGGGCGCGGCGCGACCATCCGCTCGACGACTTCACTCGCGAGGTGGTGGGGCGCGCGATCGCCGGTGCGCTGCGGGCGCGCGGCCTGCGATGCACCGTCGTTTATCCGTTCGTGGGCGACGTGGGTAATCTGCATTTCATGGAGTTGGGCAGGCTGGCCGGAATCGGCGGTCCGAGCCGGGTCGGGGTGCTGATCCATCCGACCTACGGGACCTGGATTGCGATGCGCGCCGCATTGCTGATGGAAGAGATGCTCGATGAGCCCGGCGACGGGCTGGGCTTCGATCCCTGTCCGCGATGCATTCCGCGCACCTGCATGCCGGCATGTCCGGTGGGCGCGGTCAGCGATCGCGGATGGGACGTGATCAAGTGCGTCAAGCATCGCGTGGAGGCGGACCCCGATTGCGCCGCGGGATGCTACTCGCGGCTGGGATGCGTGATCGGCCCGCAGCATCACTATCCCGACGATGAACTGCGCCACCATCAGGAACGCGCGCTGCGCTCGATGCGTGAGTATTACCGCACGCACCTGGCCAAATGACCGCTCACGAGCCATGGTCAGTGCGCAACGGCATTGCGCGCGCGCACGTACACCCATCCTTCCATCAGGCGGCGCGCTGTGCGATAGACCGTTGCCTGCTCCGCGTACCAGGTGCCCGCGCGTTGGCGCACAACCGCATCGACCACGGTAACGCCCGAGGGCTGCGCAATACGAACCGGGGCGTCCGCTAATTCGGCGCGGCGCGCGACCCGGTTGACCACGCTGCCGGGCAATTTTGCCGCCACCGCCAGGCACATCGCACCCGTCAGCGGTACCGCCCGATGGGGTTGGCCAATGGAGATCATGCGCACAGTCACGTCCGCATCGCGCGCGGCAAGATGCTGGCCCGAAAGCATCACGCCGTCCAGCGGCCCCGCGACTATCGCAACCTTGGGAATACTCGGCTTGCCCGACGCCTCATCGACGGTCGCTGCGATGCCCATTCGGATGCTTGCGGCAACGCGAATCGCATCCAGACGCCGTAGAATTTCCGGGGCCGCTTCCAGTTCGGCGGGCATCTCCACTCCGCTTAATCCCAGCGCCTGGGCGGCAACGAATACGCACGGATTGGCCGCGTCCACCATCGAAGCTTCGATTATGCCCACACCCGGAACATCCAACTGATCCGCGTTATTGCCGGTCGGCAGCAGGCTGCCCGTCCCCGCACCGCCCGGATCGATGAAGTCCAGCCGTACCGCAGCGCCGGTGCCGGCCACTCCGGGCAGGACGAAGTCGCCGTCAACCGCTGCGGCTCCGTCGTCAAGGGCAAAGCGCGACACGATGATCTTACGCGTGTTGGTGTTGTGGATTCTCACCACCGCCTCGGCGCCGGCCGCCGAAACCATCCCCTCATCGATCGCGAAGGGACCGACCGCCGCGGACATGTTGCCGCAATTGCCGCTGTAATCGACCAGAGCCTCCGTCACCGAGACCTGCGCAAAGGTATAATCCACGTCGGCGTCCGGACGGGTCGGAGGGCCGATCACGCAGATCTTCGAAAGCGACGAAATACCGCCGCCCATACCGTCGAGTTGGCGGCCGTAGGGGTCGGGGCTACCGAGGACGCCCAGAAAGAGGGGCGTCCACGCCGAACGGTCGGCGGGCAGGTCCGCCGCGCGGAACATGATCGCCTTGCTGGTGCCGCCGCGCATGAAAACGGCCCGCAGCTTGAGTTGCGTCATAGCGAACCCGCGCTCAATTCTGCCCTCTCCCTGACCAGGAAGAGGGTGTTGAAGGTCAGTGAAAATGTCCGGGGTTAACGGGTCAGTGATTATGTCCGCCCTGTGAGGATTGTTAGCCTGGTTCATGTCCACGAGTCCACTTTTCTATGACCCAGTTTTTCGCCCGTCGCTCCTCGCCCTT
>DASZGF010000257.1:0-1513 GCA_035939115.1 Binataceae bacterium (SeqCode) | reverse complement strand
CCTCATTGAGTGGGCCGAATTGAATGTTAGTTTAGAACTTGCCGTTGCGCCAGCGTGGCGGAAATTCCGCCCATGCCGCTCGCGCGCCGACGAGATGCTCGCACTGACGAGGAAGGTCGCGATTTTTCACCGAACCAATTTCGCAGTGCTCCAAAGTCTGCTCAGTGCAAATAAGCAGACCCAAGACTGACGTGGTCGATTGGTCTGTTCGTGATCCGAAGCGGTCCTTGCCGTGCCCGTCAATTTGCGCTGCAACAACCGCTTGGACACTTACTCGATCACCTCGTCGGCGCGGCCGAGCAGCGGCAGCGGTACGTTCAGCCCGAGTGCTTTAGCTGTTTTCAGATTGATGACAAACGTGTACTTGTCCGAAAGCTGGATCGGTAAGTCGCCAGGCTTAGCGCCCTTCAGAATGCGATCTACATACCTTGCTGCTTGCCGGCGCTGCCGTTCATCGGCACCCCCAGACGCCGCACGCGCTCGGACTGCTGCGCGCGCACCATTATTTGCCTATGCCGCAGAATGGTGCCGGGTGAGAGATTTGAACTCCCGACCAACGGTTTACAAAACCGCTGCTCTACCACTGAGCTAACCCGGCTCTTCACGATGGGATTGCCACGCCTCACGCGGCCGCAACGAGGCGCCGCTCCGCGCTCTCCACCACCATGGGCGTCTCCCAGTCCTGCCGCTGCGGCGGCGCCGCCCAGCGCTTGGTGACCATCGCCACCCAATCGGCCGTGTAGAATGCGCTTGCGGCAGCCTTGCCTTCCCAGAGATAGATGCCGACCAGCGAATGGCCATCGGGCGCGATCCCGTAATATTTGCGGATCAAGCCGGGAATTCCTTCGTAGGTGTGGGCCGTCGCATTGATCGTCTCGATGAGCTGAGCCTTGGACGTGCCCGCAGGCACTTTGAACGTCCACATGACCGTGTGCATCTGGGATCTCCCGCGCGCTCGTGCGAAGCGTCGTGTTTATGGCCGCTTGCAGCGCCCCGTCAATGCAGGGCCGCGCCGCCTGCGCCGCTGCCGGCCGAATCTGCATCGGTGGCTGGAACCAGAGCTGTCGTCGATTGCCCGAGGAGCGCGCGAGAAGGGGAGGGGACCACCTTCGGCGAGTGCGGCACATTACGCAATCGAACGACGTCGAGATCCTGCAAGCCGGCTCGCGGAGGTGTCGGTCGCCTCGGAACGAGCGCGAGCGATTCTTGCTTGCATTTGTCCCGGGACTCGTCTAAGAACAAAACAGGAACATACCAGCTCGGGAGCCGGCATGATCAGCGAAGCCAGACGCGAAGCAAGCCGCAGGAACGGCCGCCGCAGCGGCGGTCCGAAGACGCCCGAGTGTCGGTTATCCGAGCCGATTCAATATAAATTCTGCCAAATCAATAGGATATAAGGCATATGATTGCGGGCTAGCCAACTAGGCTTCATATGGGTAGCATTTTTCTGCTCTGGGCACATTGTGCCTCTCAGGCTCATAAAAGGTCGTAGGTTCAAATCCTACCCCCGCAA
>DASZGF010000256.1:0-2584 GCA_035939115.1 Binataceae bacterium (SeqCode) | reverse complement strand
TCGCCCGCCGCCACGCTGCCATGACTTCTCATCCCGTTCTCTTGTGGGCACGCGCGACATATGTGGGAATCCGAAAACCAAGATGAATCCCCCCTTATGACAACTGACAACTTTCATGGAATCGATCGTCTAGTGACCTGCTCCGGCCTGCTCGACGCTTCGCGATCGATTCGATCGCACCAGTGCAAGGTGCGGGTCACCTCGTCATCGTAGGCCTCGACCGCCGCCTTGATATTCCCGACCTGGCGCGCCGGCGCTTCATTGGTCGCCACGGCGAAGCGCACCTGCTCGACGAATTTCTGCAGTCGCCTCTGCTGAGCCTCGGCGGAATATCGCTCCTGACTGACCGCATGCTGCACGATCAGGGCCGCGATGGTTGGTGGCACGTCCGCCGGCGTGACATGCTGCACGATCAAGGCCGCGACGGTGGACGGCACGTCCTCCGGCGTGAGCCTGAGGCCGGCTATAACCCGCGCGCGCTCCGCCACCGGTAATTCCTTTAGGGTTGCGGGCGCATAGGGGTCTGGCGGAGCGGCACTATTGTTCTCCACCGCCATATTGCCGGGAGGCTTTTCGGTGGTGCCACTCTTCGGCTTACGGAGCGCGATTGCGTCCTTGCGCATCATCTTCGGATTGATGCGGCCGTCACCCATCGCCGCGCAGAGCGCTTCGTATTCGAGCTTGGACAGCTCGTAGAGCGTCGACCAGCAGGGTGGAAGCAGGTGCACATGTGCACCGAGCCATCTGTTGCCCGCGATGCAGATCATCTTCTTGGCGGTGCTGGTATCGAACTCCAGCCTGAGCCTGATGAGCGAGTTGTACTCATCGCGATCGAGTTCCTCCTTGGCCTGGATCAGATATTGACCTACCTCGAGGAAGGCGCCGGCGCCCTTGTGCCAGGCGCCATTGATTTGCTCAGCGAAGTATTTCCAGGAACGGGCGTTGGATTCTATAAGTGTCGCCATTGCTGGGCCCTCCTGAGGCCTGGCTTTGGCCGGGTTCCGCGCTGGCGGCGGGGCCGGCCGCTTCAACATAAAATTGGCCGCCGGCTTCGTGCCGACGGCCTTTTTCAAGATGATGCGAGCTTTTCGAGGTGGCGGGTGAGCCGGCGTTTAGTGGCGAGCAAAAAGCCGCCCCCGTTGCCACCGGTGTTTCCGATCGGCCAGCCGGATCGCTTCAGTAATAGGGGTCGATGTCCTCGGGCAAACCGAGGGAGACGAGGTACTTGCGGATCGCATCAGCACCGCGCAAAAAATCGCCGACGTTCGTGTCGGCGCCAACACTTTCGCCTTGCTCGGACACTGGGTGTGACCATTAGTAAATAGGGTCGCACCGTCGTAGCTGATTGGAAAACGTCGCGCCAAGACCGAGCCGAGCAGCTCGGCTCTGCTCTAGGGTAGACCTGAGCAGCTTGGCTCTACCCTAGATGCCGCGGCGAGCCAGTCGCGCCGCTTTCTCGCGCGCTTGCTGTTTCGCTTCGCGCGCCGCGTGTTCGTTTTGGCGTCTCCTGAGCTCGGCGATCTGGCGTCTCTTGAGCTTGGCGATGCCTTCGCGCTCCGTGACGGCCTTGTGCGGCTCGACGGGGGCGAGATGCCGGTCGCGCCAGATTTGATAGAGGCTGATGCGGCCCTTTTTTAGGTCGCGCTGTACCTTGGCATAGACTTTCTTCACGGTCTCGAAGCTTGCCTCGGCCCAATGGCCCTCAAGCTCTTCGGCGGTGCGTGCCCAGGCTTCGGGCCAGGACACCCCGGGTTTTTTGAAGTGCTTGACATACATCCACCGCACGGCGTCCCGTTCGCGGTCGTCGTGCCGCTGGATCACCTTTCTCGGCTCACCTTTGTCATTCCACCGCGAGGCTTCAAGAACCCCGACAAGGGAGCTCTCCGGCCACGACGGGAGCCGCGGCCGGAGCCAGCCGAGTGCTTCGATTAGCGCCGTGGGGTCGTGGGTCTCCTCCCACATCAGCCGACAGGCGAAGAGGCGGGCGAGGTCGGGATCGAGTTTCTTGCCGGACTCGTCCATGGCCGAGCTCCGTGTTGCACTCTTGTCGCGTCCAGCCATCACCAGCCGACTCGAAGTGTTTAAAACCAGCACAAAATAATCTAACCTAGCACCAAACGCGGGGGGCTTGTTGCGGGGTGATGAAAGTGCAAGAAGTGCCCAATTGACGGGGCTTTCTTACATTTCGGCGCGACATGGAGCCGGCGAAATGATGCGGCTTTGACATTCGCTACCCACCGGGCCGCTAGCTCGTGAAGCGAATGTCAAATCCAAAGCTCCACTAGCACTGATATTTGCTAGTGGTCCTTTTGATTCTAACATTCGCATGAGGGCATGCGGAGGCGGGATGCGAATGTTAGAATCGGACCACTAGTTACAAAAACGAGTTGCGGCCCGCAACGCGCCGCAGCGTCGGGGCAATGCTTTTTTCCAGCCGGACGCGGGGGAAGGTCCATATGAGACTGAGACCGGTCGCTTTCGCCCTTGCGCTCGTCGGCTCGGCCAGCGTGGCGCATGGCGGCGAGCTGGCGAGCTTCATCCTCAATTGGGTCGCCGGCGGCGACCATGCGCCCTACTTCTACGC
>DASZGF010000255.1:0-38439 GCA_035939115.1 Binataceae bacterium (SeqCode) | reverse complement strand
CCCATGCCAAACCCCCGCATGAAGCAGAGGCGAGTTGTCCACAAGTCCACAGCCGGGATTCTTACCACCATCCCAGAGGCTGTGGACCTTGTGGGCAACTCGCCCCCCGGCTTGACAAACAACACAGTCGCTCTCCCATCTTAGGGAGAGGTTTTCGTAGGAGAGGTTTTTGTAAGAGAGGTTTTTGTAGAAGGTTCATTAATCTAATAGCAGTGCGTGCGGTCGATCTGATTGATCAATTCACCGCCGCTCAGTAGCCGGCGCAGATTTTCCGCGAACAGCTCGCATCCCACGTCGTAATAGGTTTTCCTGGCGCCGGAGCTGTGCGGCGTCAGGATTACGTTTTCCATGTCCCACAACTGGCTTTCCGGATTGAGCGGCTCCGGATCGGTCACGTCCAAACCCGCGCCTGACAGGCGGCCGTCCTTGAGTGCTTCGATCATCGCGTCCTGATCGATAATCGGGCCGCGGCCGACGTTGACCAGGTAAGCGCCCCGCTTGACGGCGTCAAATTCGCGCCGGCCAAGGAAATGACGCGTGTCGGGAGTCAGGGGGAGGCTGACGACGACATAATCGCTTGACGCCAACAGCTCGGCGCGCTGCTCCGGGCCGAACCATCGGCTGGGGATGACGCCATCCGGGTCGCCGACTCCCGGACGGATCCAGCTAGTGTCCGCACGATGGTGCGGATTGCGCTTGAGCGCCAGCACTTCCATGTTGTAGGCCTGACACAGGCGCGCGGTCTCGCGTCCGATCGCGCCGTAGCCGAGGATTCCCACCGTTTTGCCGCGCAGGCCCTCAACGCCCATCATGAATGACCCGAAGCCGAGCCATTCATGCCGCCGTTGAGCCGCCATCGTGAGGTGAAACCGATGGGTAAACAGCAGCATCGATCCCAACACGTACTCGGCGATCCAGGTGGCGGAAACGCCGCTGGCGTTGGTCAGGATGATGCGGTCCTGAGATAGCAGGTCGGTGATCTTCAAATGGTCGATGCCGGCGCCGAGGAACTGGATCCATCTAAGGCGCGGCGCGAACTCGGCCAGCCCGGGCCGCGCCCGATGCCCGATCAGGACGTCGGCATCCTTGACCAGCGGGTCGAGCACCTCGGAGTCCCACATCACTGGATTGCGCAACCGCTCTGCGGGATGAACAATTTCCGCCTCCGGACACGCCGCATGAATTAGAGCCTTTTGGTGATGGTTAAGCATCAAAGCCGAGGCGATTTTCATAGGTACACCAAGCTGGAAAGGGGACACCAGGGGAAGCTCGATACTTGGCCCAAGCTAGCCGACAATTTCTTATGCTCGCACGTCAACCTCGGTGCATTTGCTGACGGGCTGGGGAACGCTCTCGCCGCGCGCTTTCAGCTCCTGGATGTAGATTTCGATCCCCTCACGAATCGCGGCGATTACCTCACTTTCGGTTTCACCGGTAGCGGCGCACCCCGGCAGATCCGGCACATACGCGCCGTACCCGCCCTTGGTCTTCTCAACAACGATTGCGTACCGCATTTATTTTTCCTCCAATCCCGCCTGTTTGAGGATACTTCGCAGCGTGCCGCTCGGTATATCGACTCCACCGTGGAAGGCAACGACGATGAGCCCGCTCTTCACATTGTGAGCGAAGATCTGATGGCTACCTTTCGTCCGCACCAGATACCAACCGTCACGTTTCAAGAGCCGGATCAGTTCTCTCGGCTTCATTCTGAACGCCCGAAACCGAACGCCGGAACCCGTGATACAGTCGCGCGCGGTGTTCGCGCTTCCCCCCTATTTTCGTAAAACAGTAGCACGACGCGCCACCGGGGATGAAGGCACTAGGAATAGGAATAGCGGGGACGGCGAAAAAAAAGGACTGGCGGGACAGGTTAAAACGGTATCGTTCAGCGTCGGTACCCACTAGCTGACAGGTGCGGCGCGATGCTACAAACTATCGCTGACCGACCTTCGCAAACTGGGAGGACAGGCGTGGCGGAAACCTTCGTACTGGTTCATGGTGGCAGCCTCGGCGCATGGAGTTGGGCCGCGGTCATCGCGCAACTGCAAAAGCTCAGTCATCGGGCGATGGCCGTAGACCTGCCCGGGCGCGGCGAGAATCCCTACGACATCGCCAAGATCACACTGGCGGTGCATATCGATGCGGTCTCGCGCTATATCGAGGAGCGCGACCTACGCGACGTCGTGCTGGTCAGTCACAGTATGGCCGGGATCATTATTCCCGGCGTTACGGTGCGGATGCCGCAGCGGATCAAACGGTTGATCTTCATGTCGGCGATGGTCATGCGCGACGGCGAATCCGCTATGGAGGTGTTCACCAAGGGCGGCGTCGGCGCAAAGAATCGACCCAACCGCTCAAAGGAATGGATGATGGAGCGGTTTCGCCGCCAACAAATGCATGACGCCTCCCGCGACCTGCAGGATTTCGTGATCGCCGCGATCGTCCCCGATCAGATGGCAGTGCTATCCGAGCCGGTCCCGATGAAGGACTTCTACGCGCTCGACCCGCCGACCAGCGTCATAGTCCTGGAAGACGACGTGGCGATCGATCCGCTCCGCTTCCACCCTCTGTTCACCGAACGCCTGCGCAATCCGACCCTCCGCTCGATCAAAAGCGGCCACGGCGTGATGTTCACCAAGCCGGTGGAATGCGCCCGCGCGATCGCGGAGTTGGCCACGGAATCCTAAGGCTTGCAGCGCGACTTGTAATAGTGGCGCACTACCCCCATAATGGGGGGAGGGGACGATGTGGAAAAGCGCAAGCCGCACTATGCGCTCAGCGACATCAAAGCGGCTTTCGGCGATTCCACGAAACTGAACCGCTCTTTCGCCTCGAGGCAAGGCGCGGACGCCCTGCAAATGGATGACGAGGCGGTGGTAGGCGTAATTCAAAAGCTTGCTGCGACCGATTTTGATAGACCGCATACGCCGATAGTCGGATCTGGCAGGACGTATACAGACCAAAGGTTGGCAAGACGGAGATCTACGTAAAATTTACGCTGGACAATAAGAAGGCGTTGTTTCTCATCAGCTTCAAGGAAGCGTAAGCAAATGGCAAAGAACCCACGAGATTATCCCGACACCATGATCAGCCCCGAAAGCGGTCGGCCGATGGTTCGTGGCGAGAAGTTGGTATCATTTAAAATCCAGGAGAGAACGTTCCAATACCGCCAGCCGGGCTGGTGGTGTTCCTTGGAAGATCCTGACGACACCGATGGCCAATTAGTCGACGACGATAATTTGATCGCTGAGATGGCACGGCGCACCGCTGAGGCGATGGTCAAGGGCGAGCAATTCACCCCGCTGCTCATCCGTGCCATTCGCCTGCTGTGCAAGCTCTCGCAACGCGAGGCCGGGGAGCTGTTCGGCGCCGGCGAAAAGTCATTCGAAAAATACGAAAGCGGCCAGATCAAACCTTCGGAGCCGACCAAGCGCCTGTTACGGCTGGCAATGATTCACCCCGAACTGTTCAGCAAACCCCGAAGCAAAGCGACGAAAGTGCCCGCTGAAATGAACTCGCAACTTGTTCTGCGTACCATTCACAAGGCCCACCTCGACCGCCTTTACGCCCCTCTGTTTCAGGATCAAGAAACCACCACCGGCTGATCGGCGTAAACTACAGCAAGTTGCGGGACGCGCCTGGATTGATAGCGTATCGACTCATCGTATCACGCAACCGGCGGTATCCACCTCAGGTCCTGGTAGCGCCGGAACCACTTGCGGAACATGTCTTCGGTGTCGATGCAGTCTTGGAAGCCGGCCTGACGGAGTTTTATCGTGCTGACCAGTGTGGCGCGCAGGCCGCTGCCTTCGCTGCTGCCGCCGTAGAAGAATCCGCCGTCGGTCAGTGCGAACGACTCGCCGACAAAGGCATGCATGTCGGACGGCGATGTGAGATTGTACTTGCGTACGATCTCGGCCCATTGCGCCGCGTGCTTGGGCATCTCCTGCTCCAGTGAAAGCGACTGCGGCTCTCCCGGGTCCATGCCGAGGGACTGCGCGATCGCGGGCCATACGTCGTGCCAGATGCAGACGTCGCCGTTGGTGATGTTGAAGATCTCGTTGCGGGCGGTGGGCGCGGCGGCGGCCCAATGGAGCGCGCGGGCGATCAGGTCAACGTCTACCATTTCCGTGACCAGCTTGGGGCCGCCGGGGTATGACACCGGCAGCCCGGCCTCGCGCCGAATCGCGGCATAGACTCCGATCGCCGCAACCATGTTCAGGTTGCTGCCAATCGCCTCTCCGATTACCAGTTGCGGGCGGAACACCGTCCAGTGCCATTTCTGGCCCGACTGTTTGTTGCGGATGTAGTCCTCCTGCAGCCAGTAGAAGTTGTCGTGCTGATGGCGCTGGTAGCGCTCGCGATAGGGCATCGGGATGCGGTTGCCGCGCAGGTGCACGCCGTAGGCCTTGGTGCCCTGTAGAAAGGAGACGTGTTGCAGGTCTTTTGCCGACGCGGAAAGCGGTTCGAACAGATTGCGCATCATGGTCAGGTTTCTGTTCATCTGCTCGCGGTCGCGCCATCCTCTGATCAGGTCGCCGGCCTTTTCGTTTACCGCGGCGTAGATCACGTGGGTGACGTGGGACATCTGTCCGAAGGCTTGGGCACAGGCCTGCTGATCGAGCAGGTCGACGGGGATGAAACGCGCGCGATAGCGCTCCATGCCGAACGGGGCGCGGCGCGATACCGCTACCACGTCGTAATCTTCGAGTTGGGAGAAGAGGCGCAGGGCGGCGAAGCCGACGAGGCCGGAGGCGCCGGCTATCAGGACTTTTTGTTTGGGCATCGTGTCACCATCGTGGGTTGCTGTGGTTGAAGGACAACAGGCACCCTCTCCCTGACCCTCTCCCATAACTTAATGGGAGAGGGGAATAAGAAAAGAGCCTCTCCATGGATAAATGGGAGAGGAGAATACGAAAAGACCTTCTTCCATGGATAATGGATAAATGGGAGGAGAAGAAGAAAAGCAGCGTCTCCCATGATTCAAATTTCTGTCCCCTCTCCCATTTATCTATGGGAGAGGGCGAGGGAGAGGGTGCCTGTCGCCTGCCTCAAGTACACACTACCAGTCGGGGCCGCGGCCGGGAGCGTAGGCCATCCCGCTGTGCGCGTTTAGTCCGCCGTCGACCACGATGGTTGTGCCGGTTACGAACGACGCCTCATCGGAGGCCAGGAAAAGCGCTACGTTGGCGACTTCCTGCGGATCGCCCAGGCGGCCCATCGGAATGCCCTCGGCGACCTGGCGCAGCCGTTTGTCGGGACTTTTGCCGACGCCGCGGATGCCGGGCGTCAGAATCGGACCGGGGCAGATGGCGTTGCAGCGGATTCCCTTGCGCGCGTATTCGATCGCGATCACCCGCGACATATTCACGACGCCCGCCTTGGCCACATTGTAGGCGCATTGCAGGAAGTCGCCGGCGATTCCGGACACCGAGCCGGTGTTCAGAATCACGCCCTTTCCCTGCTTGAGCATCGCCAGGTTCAGCGCGACCTTGGCCGCATACCAGTACGCCGTCAGGCTGACATCCATGGTTCGCTGCCAGCCCTTGAGGTCGATATCGGCCGCGCGCAGACCCATCACGCTGTAGATCGCATTGCTGTGCAGCACGTCGAGGCGGCCGAACTTGTCGAGCGCGAGTTTGACCATCGCCTCGACCTGTTCGGGGACGCCGATATTGGCCTCGAACGCCTCCGCCTTGCCGCCCGCGGCGCCGATCTCACCGACCACGCGCCGCGCGCCTTCCAGATTGCGATCGACAACGATTACGGCGGCGCCTTCGCGCGCGTAGGTCTTGGCGCATGCTTCGCCAATCCCGGAACCGCCGCCCGTGATTAGACAGATCTTGTTCGCAAGCCGCATCGATTCGATGTCCTTCTTTTTGAGATGAATGCGAGCCGCCGCCCCTCCGGTGCGCTATGTTCTACTGATCGGCCCGAATCAGCGGCCCTTGGGCAGACCCAGGATGCGCTCGGCAATCGCGTTGCGATGGATCTCTGACGTCCCCGCTTCGATCGTGTTCGCTCGCGAACGCAAAAAGCCGAAGGTCCAGCGTCCCTCGGCGATTACCCGCGGCGAATCAGGCATCAACTGGCTGGCCGGTCCCTGGATCGCCAGCGCGAAATCGTACATCCGCTTGTTCAGTTCCGACCACGCCAGCTTGTTGACCGAACCCTCGGGGCCAGGCGTGGCGCCTTTGAGCCAGCGCGTGAAGTAGCGGTAGATGGTGTACTTCATCGTCATCAGATCGACATAGAATTGTGCCAATTCCTGGCGCATGCGCGGATCGCGCGATATGGGCTGTCCGTCGCGGCTCAGCGTGCGCGCCATCTTCACCAGGTCGTCGAAGATGTTGAAGTAGTCCACGATCGTCGCCAGCGCGAGGGAACCACGCTCGTTGGTCAACGTGGCGACCGCAACCTGCCATCCCTCATTGATCCTGCCAATGATGTTGGTGCGGGGCACGTGCACGTTGGTGAGGAAGACCTCGTTGAAGTCGGAGGAGCCGGTAATCTGGCGCAGCGGCCGCACCTCGACGCCGGGGTCCTTCATATCCACGATCATGTAGGTGAGCCCGCGATGCTTGGGGGCTTTGGTGTCGGTGCGGGCCAGCATCAGGCCGAAGTCGGCTAAATGGGCGCCGGAATTCCAGACCTTGTGACCGTTGACGATGAACTCGTCTCCCTGAAGGTCGGCTTTCGTTCGGACCGAACCGAGGTCGGAGCCGGAACCGGGTTCCGACAGGAGCAGGCACCAGCGTTCTTCGCCGCGCAGCGCCTTGGGCAGGTAACGCAGCTTTTGCTCCTCGCTCGCATGCGCCAGCATCACCGGACCGAATACCGAGACGTTGGGGACGGGCGCGCCCGCCAACGCCATCTCTTCGTTGAAGATCGCCAACTCGACGTCGCTAAGGCCGGCGCCGCCGTACTTTTTGGGCCAGGTGATGCCAAGCAGGCCGGCGTCGGCAAGTGTGCGCTGCCATTGCTTCAGGAATTTGTGATCAGGTTGTATGCCGGACTGCGGAGTTCCGGCGCGCGCGGCGTTGGCCGGCAGATTTTTCTTTACAAAGTCGCGGACTCGCTGGCGAAAGGCTTCCTGCTCTGGGGTGTAGTCGAAATCCATGGATATATTACTCGAGATTTATCGCAATCCTGACGCTATAATTCAGTCACCCTCTCCCTCACCCTCTCCCATGACTTAATGGGAGAGGGGACAGAAAAGAGAGTGGGAGAGAGATGGAGTCGCGCGATGGTACGTGCAACTCCTGACTTCGCATTCAGTTCAAATCGATCCCGTAAAGCTTCGCGGCGTTCTCGTAAACGATTTTGCGGGTGACGTCTTCGGGCACGCCCGCGAAGTCGGTCTTGATGACCTCTCGCGAATGGGGCCAGGTCGAATCGGTGTGCGGGAAGTCGGAGGCCCACATGTACTTGTCCTCGCCGAAGAACTTGTAAGTGGCGGGGCCGACCGGGTCGTCCTGGAAGGTCGCCCAAAGCTGGCGCTTCAAGTACTCGCTGGGCTTCATCCCGAACTGATGTATTCCGCTCATCACACCGTACTTGTCGTAGGCATGATCGAGCCGGTACATGAAATGGGGTAGCCAGCCGGTGTCGTTCTCGGCGGAGACCAGCTTCAGGTTGGGATAGCGCTCGAGCACCCCGGACATCACGATCGTGAACAGGCTCTGCTGCACGTCAGCGGTCATGAACAGGTAGTAGCCGACGGTCGAGATTCCCGGCGAGTCCTTTTCCGACTCCGAAATGTCCTTGGTCGCGCGGCCCACGGGACTCTTGCCCGCGGCGGTGATGACGTGGAGCGAAATCGGCATGTCGAGTTCGGCGGCCGTTGCCCAGAACGGGTCGTAGATCTTGCTGCTGTAGGGCCGGCCCTCAGGCGCAAAGCCCCAGCACATCACGCCGCGCAGTCCCATCTTGCGGCAGCGATGCATCTCCTTGACCGCCTCGCCGATATCGTCGAGCGCAATCAGGGCGATGCCGACCAGGCGTTTGGGGCTGTGCGAGCAGAACTCCGCCAGCCAGTCGTTATAAACGCGAAAGCAATCGCGCTGCAGTTCGTGATCCGCCAGGCCGAACAGCGGCATTCCCAGGCTGGTGTAGAGCACCTCGGATTCGACGCCGTCGATATCCTGATCCTTGATCCGTTCCACCGGGTCCCATCCACTGGGCCGGATGGCGTCGTAGCCGGAGCCGAAAAACTGCTTGAGCGCCTCGCCGCTGCGGCCCGCGGCCGAAAGCCCCGAGACCGGGAACGGACGGATACCGGGTGCGGTCAGGCAGACCCCCATTCGCCCCTCGGTAGCGACTACCCGCGGCGCCTGATCCTTGAACTTATTGTTCACCCGCGAGACCCACAGGTCGGCGGGTTCAAGCATGTGTGAATCGGCGGAGATTATATGCGTCGACGCCATTGCCATTCCTCCTCAGCCTGATAGTGGCTGTAAAAGTTGCTGCGTAATGTTCGGTTCAAAATCGCGAAACTCGATGCGCCCGAGGCGCACTGGGTGCGAGCCTTTTTGATTATCCGGCGGGCTGATCCCCTATTCGCGATTCTGGCTTGCGCAGTCACGCGCCGTCCTGCCGTACTCACCTCAGTACTGATGCGCGCAAGGCGTCAAGCCTCAGCTCAACCTTGGCAGGATTGCAGTTTGGCGTCAAACCTTGGGCTCATGTGCTTGCGCCGCTTTTCCCGTTGGGCGGCGCATAACCCTTGCCGATGCGTACCCGCCGGTGTTACAAGCAAAGTAAATCCACCCAGGGGCAGGAAAATGCTGGCTGAACGAATCGTTTCCGCTGATTCTCATGTGATCGAACCAGCAGACGTATGGACGGCGCGCATCGAGCGCCGCTTTGCCGACCGGGCGCCGCACGTGGTCAATGAATTCAACGGCAAGCCGGGAGACTTCTTCGTGGCCGAGGGGATGCAGCCGCTGGCGATTGCAGCGTTCGCCGTTGCCGGGGTCAATCCTAAGGAATTCAAGGAGAAGATGCGCGAGGGTTACGCCAATGTCAGACCCGGCGGATGGGACCCGGCGCAGCGCATCAAGGATCAGGACGTCGACGGCGTGTCCGCTGAAGTAATCTATCCGAGCTTCGGCATGCGGCTGTTCCAACTCGACGACGGCGAGCTGCGCGAGGCATGCTTCCGGGCCTACAACGATTGGCTGGCTGACTATTGTTCATATGACGGCAAGCGTCTGGCCGGTATCGCGACGGTGGCGCTCGACGATCCGGAAAGAGGAACGGCCGAGCTTACCCGGATAGCTGCGAAAGGGCTGAAGGGCGCGATGATCTGGGGTGAGGCGCCCGCCGAACGGCCGTACAGCGATCCGGTTTACGACCGCTTCTGGGCGGTGGCTCAGGATGCCGGCGTGCCAATCAGCCTGCACGTGGTGACGGAGCGGCGCAGCACGCCGGCCCCGGATCCCAAAAAAGTCAGCATCATGAAGCACTACGTTACGATGCATCACGGCATCGAGAAATCACTGGTGGACCTGATCCTGGGCGGAGTGCTGGAGCGCTTTCCCAAGCTTAAGATCGTGTCGGTCGAGAATGATATCGGATGGATACCCCATCTGTTGCAGCGTGCGGACCACGCCTACGACCGCTACCGCTTCCTGGAGCGTGACGGCGCCGTCCCGCATACACCGAGCTACTACTTCCGCCGCCAGGTATTCGCCACGTTTCAGGATGACCGGGTTGGGATCGTCACGCGCGAATTGGTCGGCGTCGGCAATCTGATGTGGGCCTCTGACTATCCGCATTCGGATTCCACCTGGCCCAATTCACGCGAAGTAATCGCACGCGATTTCGCCGGCGTGGCGGAGGCGGATCGGCGCCGGATCACGGCCGACAACGCCGCGGAGCTCTACGGCGTCAGTTGATTGCGGAGCGGCCGCCAAGCGCGCCAGGCGCAGCGCCCGTTGCTTGGCGGTGGCCATGAGCCAGGCGCCCCGGTTGTCCGGGACGCCTGACTCCGGCGATCGCTCGTGACCGAATCCTATGCGTGGGGAGGGAAGTCTTCGGGTCCGAACATCTGACGAACCTCGGTCTCGCCTTCCCAGCCCGGCCAGTGTTTCTTGTGAAGTTCCATGAAGCGGACCGCTGACTCGATCGCCTCTTCCTTCGATTTCAAGTCAAACTGCGCATAGCCGCCGATAACCTCCTTTGACTCGGTGAAAGGCCCGTCGGTCACGGTCACTTTTCCCCCGGAGAGCCGGACGCGTCCGCCTTGCGTAGTCGGCGCGAGCCCGCCGGTCCCGAGCATGGTGCCGGCTCTGGTCGCTTCTTCGCCAAGCTTCGCAATAGCATCCATCAACGGCTTGGGCGGAGGGCCCTGATTCTCGGCGTGCTTGACTATCATCATGAATCGCATCGTTAGATCTCCTTGTTAGTTTAGGTGGTGAGCCGAGTTTCGGACGATCTCGCCGGACCCGTGCTCTATCTATCCGTCGAACGGGGGGCAGCAAAATCGACAGGGAGACGAATTTTTTTAAGCGCAACCATTTCAACCCAAAAACGCGTCGGCGACTTTCTCGACGATATTGGGATCATCAGCGAACCCCGTTGCTCCGATTGTCGGGATGATGCGATGAACCCCGATCGCATCGTACTCCTTGATTAGCGATCTCGCCTGCGCCTTGGTGTACTGCCATCCCAGCGCGATCGAAATTTCCAGTGAGTTGAAATCGCGGCCTGCCTCTTCGCACATGCGTCTCAGCGTGGGCAACTCCTTCGCCATGCGCTCAGGACTCATCAAGGTCGGCATCCATCCGTCGGCGACGGCGACGGTGTTGCGCAGGGCGCGGTCGCACGGACCCTTGTGGTCGCCTGCTCCGATATGAATCGGAGGATGAGGCTTTTGCGCTGGCTTGGGATAGCATCGCACCGGCGGAAAGCTGACGAATTCCCCCTGAAAGCTGGCCTCGCGCTTGGTCCATAGCTCCTTCATCGCGCGCAGATACTCGACCGTCATCTCCCATCGGCGGCGGAAGTTCACGCCCATCACCTCGGACTCATCGCGCAGCCACCCGCCCCCAACCCCGAACACAAACCGTCCGCCCGAAAGGAAATCCAGGGTGGCGATCTCCTTGGCCAAAGCGATCGGTTCATGCTCGGGTACCAGCGAGACGCAGGTGCCGATCCTGATGTTGGTGGTCACGGCGGCGGCCATCGCCAGCGCTATAAACGGCTCGGGGAAATGGGCGTAGTACTCGGGAATCGGATCGCCGGGGCGGCCGTAGTGATACGGCGTCTTCGGGTTCGGCGGAACCACCATGTGTTCGTTGACGAGCATCGACTCGAAACCCCACGCCTCGCAATCGCGGGCGATCTCCATCGGATGCGGCGTGGTGTCAGTGATCTGCATATTGAGGCCGACCTTCATGATTACCTCCGGGTCAATTTGGTCTTTGGCCCATGTTGAGAGATTCGGGCGCAAATGGGAACCGTTTCAGGCATGGGGCGAGGTTTCGTTGCGCAGATAGTCGTGTTAGAAGTCAGGTAACATAACTAGCTGCGCAGTGCTTCTTCGATGGCGCCTGAGCAAGGAGAGAAAAATGACCATGGATCTTATTATTCGCAATGCGGTTGTGATCGATGGTTCCGGGGCTCCGCGTTTTGGCGCCGACGTGGCGATTGCGGGCGGCAAAATTGCCGCGGTTGGAAAGATCAGCGGAGCAGCCAAAGAGGTTATCGACGCGCATGGCGCCGTCCTCTCGCCCGGCTTTATCGACGGACACACCCATATGGATGCGCAGGTGTTCTGGGATTCGTTGGGCACCTGCTCATGCTGGCACGGTGTGACGTCGGTCGTGATGGGCAACTGCGGCTTCACCCTGGCGCCTTGCCGTGAGAGCGAAAAGCATTTGGTGATGCGCAATCTGGAGCGTGCAGAGGACATCTCGCCCGAGGCGATGGAGGCGGGAATCCGTTGGTCGTGGGAGGATTTCCCGCAGTATCTGGACGCGGTTGACAAGCTGCCCAAGGGAATCAACTACGCGGCGTACGTCGGCCATTCCGCGGTGCGCAGCTATGTGATGGGCGAGCGCGCGTTCACCCAGCAGGCCAGCGCCGATGACCTCGACGCGATGAAGCGCGAGGTGCGCAAGGCGATCCGCGCCGGCGCCATCGGATTTACCACGTCACGCAGCTTTTCCCATCAGACGCCGGATGGACAGCCGGTCGCCAGCCGCCTGGCCAATTGGGACGAGGTCCGGGGACTGGTAGGCGTGCTCGGCGAGTTGGGTGCAGGGGTGTTCGAGCTTGCCAGCGAGGACATGCGCGATCCGTCGCGCGTTCCCGATTACATGGGCCGCCTCAAAAGCCTGGCGCTCGACACCGGCGTGCCGGTCGCGCTGGGCGTGTTCTCGGCCAAGGGGCTGGCGCCGAACTACTGGAAATCGGTGTTGGCGACGATCGATGAAACCGTCGCGGCGGGTGGCCGGATGTTCGGACAGACTCACACCCGCTCGCTCAACGTGCTGTTCTCCTTTGAGACCGTAACGCCATTCGACAAGCTGCCGGTATGGAGCGATATCCGCAAGCTGCCGCTGGCCGAGCAGGAAGCCGCGCTGCGCAATACTGAAATGCGTGCGCGATTGATCGAGGCGGTGCGATCGCATCGTCCCGACACGGGCGCAGGCGTGGGTGCGGAAGTCCGCGACGCCAACTTCAAGCGCATCTATCCGCTGGACAAGCCGCTTCCGCCCTACCGCTCGATTGAGGAACTGGCCGCGGAACGCAAGCAGGAGCCGGTGGAAGTGATCATCGAAATGGCGCTGGCGCGCAACCTCAAGCAGTTCTTCCTGCAAACCCTCGCGAATGAGAACCAGGACGAGGTGCTGGCGATGATTCGGCATCCACGCGCCATCCCTACCTTTTCGGACTCAGGCGCGCATGTCTCCCAGATCATGGACTCCTCGCTCCAAAGCCATCTGCTGAGTTACTGGGTGCGGGAGAAAAAGGCGTTGACCCTGGAGGATGCGGTGCGCCGTCTGACCTCGCTTCCGGCCACCTGCTGGGGTCTGGAAGGACGCGGGTTGATCCGCGAAGGCTATGCCGCCGACGTGATTGTTTTCGATCCGGACACGATCGGACCGCAGATGCCGCATCTCGCCTACGATCTGCCGGCGGGTGCGCGGAGGCTCAAGCAAAAGGCCGACGGCCTGCTGGCGACTATCGTCAACGGGCAGGTGCTGCTGCGCAACAACGAGCACACCGGGGCGGAGCCGGGTAAGTTGCTGCGCGGTCCGCTGGCTCGGTGAGATTGTTAAGGGGGGAGCTTTGGACGGCGTCACAAAATTCGTTTCGGAAATATTTGCAAGGACCCATGGTCCGTCATCCTGAACGAAGTGAAGGATCTCGCGCGGTCCTCCGCGCGTCCAGGCTATGAGCCGCAGCTATTACGTCTACATCATGAGCAGCAAGTCGGGAGTGTTATGCATCGGCTCGACCAGCGACTTGGAGCGGCGCGTCTTCGAACATAAGCAAGGCCTTATCGAGGGCTTCACGAAGAACTACCGAGTGACGCGACTCGTCTATGCCGAAGAGTTTCAAGGTCCGTCCGACATGGTGGCTCGCGAACGACAGCTCAAAGGTTGGACCAGGAGAAGGAAGCTCGAGCTGATTCATACGCTAATCCCGAGATGATCGATTACGCGCGGAGGACCGCGCGAGATCCTTCGACTCTGGCAGCCTCCGCTCAGGATGACGGAGAAGGCAAAAAGCAGTAAATAAGAGGAATGCTAATCAACGCCCTGCCTGAAACTATCATTCGCTGACCCGGATGCCCGACGGGACGTTGTGGGCGTAGCAGCCTTCTTCGACGCGCTCGCTGATGCGCCATCCTTTGGGCGTGCGCACGAATTTGTCTATGTACCACAAGCCCAGGAACATCACCTGGGTCTTTCCGTCTGCCAGCTTTGCTTCCATCGGATTGAAGCAGATTGTGCGCGCCGACGCCGTGTCGCCCGTCACCTTGATCGACATGTTGCCGATCATGTGGCAGTAGTGCGGAAACGCTCCCAGCGCCGGCTTCAGCCAGGCTTTGACCTCGGGATAGCGGCCGTCAATTCCGCCCATCGCGCGGTAATCGATATAGGCGTCGGGCGTGAACACATCGTCGAGCCGATCGTAGTCGCGCTGATCGATCGCACTGCTGTAATCGATCATTAGTTGCTGGATTTCGAGGCGGTCGGAGATTTCCTGCACGCTGAGCATGGCGATTTCCTTATTGTGACATGAGGACGTGAAGTCTCAGGCACCCTCTCCCTAACCCTCTCCCATAACTTAATGGGAGAGGGGATAAGAAAAACAGTCCCCATAACTCAATGGGAGAAGAAAATAAAACACCCTCTCCCATTCATTTATGGGAGAGGGCAGGGAGAGGGTGTCTGAGTAGCGGATAGAGCGTTATGCGGCTCGGCCTGAGATTTGTTCTCTTGCCTTGCCGTGGCGGAGTAGTTGGCCGGGGCATTCTCCTGTGCTCTTGCCGTCGATGAAGGTGGTCTCGCCGTTGACTATGATGTAGCGGTAGCCTTCGGCGCGCTGCACTCGGCGCCATTCGCCGCCCGGCAGGTCGTGCACTTTCTCGACCGGCGTTATCGTCAAGCGATCGAAATCGTAGACCACGATATCCGCCGCCTGGCCTTCCTGCAGCAGGCCGCGGTCGTTGAATCCCGCGCAATAGGCGGGCAGCGCGCTCAGCCGCCAGTGCGCATCTTCGAGGGTCAGCGTGTGATGCTCGCGCACGTGCTTGGTGAGAAATTCCGTGGGATAGCGGCCGGCGGTCAGGAACTTGGTGTGCGCGCCGCCGTCCGAAGCGCCCGGAATAACCCATTCGTAGGCGACCACTTCCTTTTGCAAATCCAGCGGGCTGTTGATCGCGCGGGCGTAGAAGTCGGTGAGCAGGTCATCCGCCACTGCCGTGTCCAGCATCACATCGACTATGTGTTTGCCTTTTCGCTCCGCCACTTCGCGCAGCGTCATGTTTTCCAGATGCTTCAACTCCGGGCGATGGACCTCGACGATCATGATCTCGCCCAGGTCGGTGGTGGCAACGATTGGCGTGGCGGCTCTGAGCGCGGGACGGCGCGCCGGGTCGGCCAGCTTGGCCTTGCGCTCCTCCGTTGTTCCCATGGTGGCTTCGCACCACGCGTCGGCGTCGTCGAACAGGTTGAAATCGACGAAGGTGAAAGTCAGGCCCGCGTCCGTGGTGATACCCTGTCCATAAACTCTGAGCCCGCGCTGGCGGCATTTCTCCAGCCATTTGATCGATTTGCGATGCAGGTCGGGGAACGCCGCCGTGCACTGGACTGCGTTGAAAAGGACGGGACGTCCGCTTACTTCCGCCAGTTGCTCGAAGAACGTCGCGTCGCGCTTGAAGTTGCCGGTCGCGAGCACCATCTGGATGAAGCCTTCATTGCGTTTGGCCAGCACCCGCGCCAGCGCCAGGCAAGTCTCGTCGGCCATCACGTCGGTGACCATCGGGGTGCCGTCGTAATCGCGCTGCGTGTTCAGTCCGGAAGTGGGACTTAGCCGCTGCGCGGACCATCCGCATCCGCCGGCTTCCATCGCCTCATCCAGCAGTTCGCAAAGCTGGCGCTCCTCGGCCGCGGTAGGCTTGCGCGACTTGGCCGCCTCCAGGCCCATCACGTAGGTCATCATCGGCGCCACCGGCACGTAGGGCAGGATGTTGATACCCTTGGGACTGCGGTCGAGGCTGTCGAGGAACTCCGGAAAGCTGACCCAGTCCCACGGCATCCCGGTTTTCATCGAGGCATACGGGATCGCCTCGACCCGTGTCATGGTGAGCATCGCGCGCTCGCGTTCCTGAGGCCTGACCGGGGCAAAGCCGAAGCCGCAATTGCCGATGACCGCCGAGGTGACGCCATGCCAACCGGAGATTGAGCAGTAGGGGTCCCAGAAGACCTGGGCATCGTAATGGGTGTGCAGATCGATGAAGCCGGGCGCCACGATCATCCCCTCGGCGTCCAGCACGTGGGCGGCGTCCCTGCCGTCGAGCCGGCCGATCTTCGCGATCACGCCGTTCTTGATCGCGACGTCGCCGCGAAATTGCGGCATGCGCGTGCCGTCAACAATCATCCCGTCTTTGATAATGGTGTCGTACTTTGGCATTGGCTTTCCCCGCGGATGGTCTCCTATTTGCTTGTAAGTCCCCGGCCCCTGCTTGTCAAACAACTATAGGTGTTGTACCACGTGATGTACCATCAGGACGAGGGTAAAAGGCAGAAGAAAAGAGAAACGAGAAAAGAGAAACGAGAAAGATATCAGGAGTGATGTTCGTCCTGTGGAATGATCCGCCGCTGGCTTCATTTGCGGCTCGCTGTTTTCAGTACCGAGGGAGGTAACGCCATGGCCGAGTTCGATTGCGTAATCAGGGGCGGCACGATTGTCGACGGAACGCTGGTCCCACCCTTCAAAGGGGATGTTGGTATCAAGGACGGCCGGATCACCAAAATCGGCTACCTCAAAAGCAGCGATGCCGCTCGTACGCTGGACGCTTCCGGCTTGATCGTCGCACCGGGCGTTATCGACCTGCATTGCCATTATGATGCGCCCGTGTTCTGGGACCCCGCCTGCTCGATCGGAAGCTGGCATGGCGTGACCTCGGTCACCAACGGGAACTGCGGCTTCGGCTTCGCGCCGGTCCATGCCCGCGACGCGGAGCGCGCGATGCTCTCGATGGAACGCAACGAGGCGATCCCCTATGCCTCGATGAAGGCGACCATGCCGTTTACGTGGGAAACGTTCCCGCAGTGGATGGATCATATCGAGCGCCTGCCGAAGGCGGTCAACATGATGCAACTGGTGCCGGTCACACCGCTGGTCAGCTACGCGATGGGCGGGTGGGACCAGGCCAAGAGCCGCCAGCCCAGCGAAAAAGAAGTCCAGCGGATGGTTGAGATAATCGACCAGGCGATGGCGGCCGGCGCCAATGGCTGGGCCGCACAGCGTCTCAGCGGACGCTTCTCGACGCAGCGCGACTACGATGGGTCGTTGATGGTTTCGGACTTGATGGCGGACGAATTCTACCTCAGTCTCGCCAAAGCTTTGCGCAAGTATGATCGCGGCCATATCCAGTATGCGCAAACCCTGGGCGGGCGTGGCTCGAGGGATCCCGTAGAGGGACCGCGAATGGATATAGATTTCGGCGGCCAACTGGCGCAGGCC
Organism: Binataceae bacterium (SeqCode); assembly: GCA_035939115.1. GTDB lineage: Bacteria > Desulfobacterota > Binatia > Binatales > Binataceae > JAJPJA01. The sequence goes on along the minus strand of DASZGF010000255.1, from coordinate 21,231 downwards.
AGTAATCGGCCCGTCATCTATAATGGCATCGTTCCTAACAGCAACAACCCCGAAGTGTTCCGTGCCCAGGCGCGCGTGGTGGACGACTACAATCGCCGCGGCGTCGCCCTGGTTGGGCATGCCGTGACGGTGCGTCTTAGCATGCGATGCTGTTTTCGCGAGGACTGGACCTTCTTTGATAACGTCGATGCCTGGCGCGAGGCCCTGATGGGTCCGATGGAGGAGCGCGAGGCGAAGCTCAACGATCCGGCACGACGCGAGCTCCTGCGACATATTTATGATCGGAGCAGGCAGCCGATCACCGCGGGAGACATCGCAAGTTTTATCTGTCGAAAAATATCTCGCGACGATCTAAGGACGAAATACCAGGATCGTACGGTGGCCGATATTGCGCGGGCCGAGAACAAGCACGTTATCGACGCGCTGCTCGACGTGTCCGCCGCTGACGACTGGCAGACTCAATGGATATGCGGGGTGTTCGATTCGCGCCCCGAGTACTGCAAGGAGCTGTTAAGCCATCGCACGGTCGCGGGATTTTCTGACGGCGGCGCCCATACCAAATTCCAGACCATGGGTATCTATCCCACCGATCTGTTGACCTGGCTGGTGCGCGATACGGGCACGCTCACGCTGGAACAGGCCCATTACCACCTGAGCTACATGCCGGCCTGGGTGGCGGGATTCAAGGATCGCGGCTGCATCCAGGAGGGGCGCGCGGCGGACCTGATCATTTACGACCTCGACAAACTGGCAATCGAGGAGCCCGAAGTCGTCCACGACCTGCCGCCGAACAATGAATCGCGCCTGGTGCAGCGGCCGCGCGGCTATCGATGGATAATGGTCAACGGCGAGATCGCCTTCGAGGAGGGCAAGGATACCAAGACCTATCCGGGCAAGCTGGTGCGCTGCGCCTGATCACGTCTGTCCGATGTCGATTACTTTCGCAATGAAAATTGCGTGGCTCGTCACTTGAAGGCTCACCCACACCCCAACCCTCTCCCTGGTCAGGGAGAGGGTTGGGTGAGGGTAAGGTCTCTAGCGCGCCAAGTCCCTCATAGCGTCATCAAGATTACATTTCGGCCGCCTAAATCTTGCGGCCGGAATCCACCACCAGTACCTGTCCAGTCATCATCGCGCTGTCCTCGGAGGCCAGGTAAAGCGCGGTGCCGGTGAGTTGCGAGGGTTCGAGTGCGCGGCCCAACGCGCTCTGGCTGCTCAAGGCCTGAACGAAGAGTTCTGGCACCACCTTTTTGGTGGCCTCGGACATCGTGACACCCGGAGCGATCGCGTTAACCCGGATATTGTAACGCCCGAAGCTCAGCGCCATCGATTGGGTGAGATGAATGACCGCTACCTTGGAAAGCCCGTAGTAGTCGGCGGTCGGCTTTTCGATGTCCGGCATATGGCCGAGCATCACGCCCCCCACCGCGCCGGGATAGGCCGCGATCGACGAGATATTGATGATCGAACCGCTCTTTTGGCGCTTCATGTACGGAAACACGGCCCAACTGGCGAGCATCACGCCGAACACGTTGACGTCCATGACCTTGCGCCCATACTCGAGGCTGGAGTTTCCGGTTTCAAGGTCGTAGTAAATGGCGGCGTTGTTGACCAGGATGTCGATGCGGCCGAAGCGCTCGAACACCTGCTTGGCCATCGCGTTTAACTGTTCCTCGCTGGTCACATCGACGCGCATGGCCAGAGCCTTGGCGCCCCGATCGATAAGCTCCTGTTCGACCATTTTGACCTGCTCGTAGCGCATATCGACCACGCCCACGGCCGCGCCCTCCTGGGCGAAGCGCAGCGCGTATTCGCGGCCGATCCCCTGCGCCGCTCCGGTTACGATGGCCACTTTGTCCTTAAGTCTCATTGCAGCCTCCCCAAAGGCTTGTGCCCGCTATTTTTGCTGTCGGAGTGATCCCACGAATGCGCTTTGCCGCAGACTTTTGCTAACACACAGGCTTGCGGATCGTCAAACTTGGCGAACGCTGCGCCGCATCTGAATCTAACCGGCATTTTCCAGTTGCAAAGTTCGCTGTACTAAGATAACGGTTTCGTTCAGCTCGCAATCCATCGGTGCGCACCGGGGAAATCGCGCACCACCAGCACTTCGCCGCAAGGGCGAGAACAGGGGAGAGGTGCTATGACGATAGCGCTGTTCAGCAAGCGGTCGCGGGTTCGGGTGATGGTAACCACGGCGGTCCTTCTCTGCCTGGGGTTTTCCGCGCTACAGGCGCGGGCGCAGATGCCGGACGATCGCTGGAGCATCGACTATTACAAGCAACTGGCGGACGCCAACTCTCCGGCAACAATTCCTCCTGGCACTAAAATCACCCTACAGAACTGGAAACAATACCGTCAGTTCATGCCGTATTGGCTGCAAGCCGCGTACGCGGGCAATTTCCATTTCAAGGTGGGGCCGGGGCCAGAGTACACGATTGATGTCGAGGCCGCGCGAAACTATCCGCTGCCGCGCCAATGGCGGGAGGATGGTGAAAAGTACGGCAGCCAGGTCCAGCTGGAAAAGGACGCCAATGGCGGCTGGATAATGAAGGGATGGGTGGCTGGACCGCCATTTCCGCATCCCAGCGGACCCAACCAGGGCATCGAGGATGTCTACGATGTATGGTGTCCCTACCGGCCTTTCGTGATCCATTACAGTTCCATTGGCTGGTTGATCGACCGCTTCGGCAACAAGACCAGCGACAACGCCGATGAAACCTTTTATGAGGTTTCGCACTTGAGTGAGCCCGGGATGCCCGTGAACTTGCCTTACGGCAAGGGCTTTTTCTACGCCGCCCGCTTTGTGGTGATGACCCCGGAGCAGTCAAAATATACGACGGCGCTTCAAATCCAGCCCGATGATCCCCGGGTGGTGCCGAACAATTACGTGTTTTTGCCCTCGCTGCGCCGGTCCTTGCGGCTTTCCTCCGCGGCCCGCTGCGCTCCGATCAACGGCTCCGACGCGGTCAATGACGACAACGTATGGAACCCGCCCAACTACAAGACGATCTTTATCGGCACCAAGAAGTTGCTGATAAACATCCAGGATGCGGACAAGGCCTACGATCCCCATTCCTATGTCGGCGTCGCTGACCCGAACCCCGGCGATTTCCCGGATTGGCCCAAGGCTGGAACCGGGCATTGGGAGCTGCACAACGTGGATGTTATAGATCTGGAATGGTTGCCGACGCTGGGCAGTTACTGCTTTTCGCATCGGATGTTCTACTTTGACCGTGACACCATGAACATTTTTACCGCGGAAAACTGGGATAACAACCAGAAGCTCTGGAAAATGCTTTGGGAGAAATACGCGCCGCTCAATATTCACGGCGACGCAACCATAAGCGCGCTCGATGCGATCGCCGCGTCGTCTCAATTGGACTGGCAAAATGGCCATATCACCGCGGGCAGTGACGAGCTGCCAACCATAGACGATCAGGTGCCAGGCGAATACAGAGACGCCGAGTCGATGACCAGTCCCGGCAGCCTGGCCCGCATTATGAAATAGACGGACGGCGTCTCCCGCTATCCGAAAAGGGACGGGCCGCAAGAGCATTCTCGCGGCCCGTCCCTCCCTCAAAATGCCTGGCTGGCGTCCTTCACATCGCCGCTTGGCGCCATAGCGATTTAGGCGATGTTCCCGAGCTTGCGGTTCTCTGCTGCGCGTTTTTGCCTAAACGGTCAAAATATGCTGGAATTGTCTTATGGACAAGCATATCAGCAACTATGCCGAGACGCGCCATCTGCCCAAGGATGTGATTCACTACCGCGAGTATAAGATTCTGCTTCAGCCCGATCGCTTCGCCGTCAAGCAGGGCTTCCTCGAGTTCTGGCAGTCGGTCTCCAAAACCGTTAAGCGACTCGACCTCAAGGTGGACATCGACCCCAACTCCTTCGAGAGCCAGGTCCGGGAAGTGCTCTTTTACGACACGCCCGAGTTCCATCTCTACAACAATCATTTCATCCTGCGAAAGCGCACTTTTTACGATGGGGGATGGGCGCGGCCGGGTCATGAGCTGACCTTCAAATACCGCGATCCGGATCTCGCGAAGGCGGCAGCCGTGGACGTGCGGCCGCAATTGGGAGGCCACGACGAAATCAAGTTCAAAGAGGAACTGTTGCTGGACCGCGACCGCCTGGGCGGAATCCGCAGCGTTTACTCCCATGGATGCGTGCTCACATCTCCCAACATTGTGCTGGATCAGGGTATCGACGACATCAGAACGGCTTTCCCCACGTTGCAGCAAATAGATATACATCCCGCCACCAGGATGGCGCTGGTTAATAATGTGGCGGTTGAAGAAGTGCAAAATACTATTGGAATGATCCACTTCCACCATCACTTCAAGGGCAAGGCGACAATCGCGATATGGCGCAACAGAGCTATGGAAAAGGCGCTGGCGGGCGAGTTCGCCTTCCAGTGCAAGTTCGAGGAATTGGAAGAAGTCCCGCCCTCGGCCGTCCGACTCTCGGAGGACTTCTATAAGCAGGTGCAATTGGACTGCGCGCAATGGGTCAAGCTGGGCACGACCAAGACGGCGATGGTGTACGGCCTGGCTGGGGAAGGAGTCAGAAACACGGAGTAGTGTTTCCAGATCGTACCCCCCACCTGACAAAGTTGAAAGGTGGTGGTGGAAGTCCGGATGCTCAAAAGTAGGCGCTGGGTCAAAAAATAGTGGGACAGGCGTCTCGCCTGTCATCGATGCGCGAGCCTCTTTGCTCGCGCCACCTTAAATTCGCAGCTCGGAACAATAAGGCGGAACCGGCCGTTGCCGATTCCGCCTTAACTGAGATTTACCTGGTTTCGTAGGGCCGATCCTTTACGTTCACGTCAGCCTTGGACTCGCCGGTGTAGGAGATGTCCTCGGCACCGCCGTCGCTCATGATTTTCTTAGCCCGATCGCGCTCGGTGCTATCGTTGCAATGGACCGACATCAGTATGTTCCCGTTCTTCACCTTCCCCTCATAACGCTTGGCCTCGTACTCGGGGATGCCCATTCCAACCAATGCTCCGGTCAGACCGCCGGCGGCGGCTCCGACCCCGGCCCCTGCAAGCGCCGCCATGATCGGTCCGGCCGCGATGAAGGGTCCGAGCCCAGGGATCGCGAGCGCGCCGATACCGACCAGCCATCCGAAAGCTCCGCCCAGTACGGCCCCGGTTCCGGCGCCGGTGGCCGCGCCTTCAGGCGCCTTGGTATGCTGCTCATGGGCAAAGTCGCGGGTTCCGGCCTTGTCCGGAAAAAGAACCGACACATCATTGTTTGAAAAGCCCGCGGCCTTCAGAGCCTCGAAAATTCTGACCGCCTGGGGCTCACTCTTCGCTATTCCGAATACTGCTTTGTTCACGTGAGTGTCCTTTTACTACTGGGTTTTGACTTCTAGCTCGTTGTTGACGTTGCGCGCACCGGCGATAGTCTTGGCCATCCTGCCGATAGCGACCTTCTCGTGCTCGCTATTGACCGGACCCCGCAGCGTCACGGCGCCGTTCGCGCTGACAATCTTGACGTTATGGGCGGTTGTGGACAGGGAATTGTCCTTCATGACCGCGCGCCGTATTTGCCGCGTCAATTCAACGTCGCCCTTGGCATTTGATTGTTCCCCGGCCGTGATTGCTCCGGCATTCCGGTCACGTACATTAACGCCGGAGTTGTTCGGCGCCGGGGGTGGACTCTGCGCCAGAGCGACGGAACAGGCGCCCATCAAAGCCAGCGCAGAAACGAAACTCAAAATAGATCGTTTCAAAGCTATCCTCCTAAAATGACTTGTTAGAGTAGGTGAGTGATTACGTACCACAGCACCAGAACTGAAACGGGCACTCCCAACATCCAAGCTACCATGTAACGCATTTAACTACCTCTTGTTTTTTTCATGCGCTCCGGCGAGCGCTTGTTGGAGGTAGGAAAGCGCAATAGCCATGCCAGTGAATTCCCAGTTTGTATTGAGAGCAAACAAGGAAGTAGGTCCCGGAATTATGGGGAGTCGGTAAAATGTCCAGACCCAAAGCTCATCCGTTGCAGCTTTGAGTGTTCGTTACGAAAATCACCGGGCCGAAATGGCAAAAGGCCCGTGATTGGAGAGCGGTCTTAACTCATCAGGAGCCTCGCATGAGGCCGCTCGATTTATCTGGGCGCCAGTGCCGCCAGGCATCGCTTGACGCTGAACAGTGGATCCTCGCCGCCTACAGCACCCGGCATGATGCCGATCATGTCGACACCGGTTTGCGCCAGTGCGGCCAGCTGCTCGCGGCATCGCGAGGCGGGGCCACAAAGCGTGACCGCGTCGATCAGACGGTCCGAGGCGGCCGTGGCCAGTGCGGCCTGGTCGCCCTTGGCCCAGGCCTCGGCTCCGGCCTGCGCCTCGGCTACAAAGCCGCTGTTGAGCAGCAGGCGGTTGTAATAGGGCAGCCCCATGTACAGCGCCAAACCGGCGCGCGCCGCTTCTTTGGCCAGCCTCAGGTCGTCGTGGACATAGGCCTGCACGGTGGTGGCGACGGTGACCACATCGGGCCGGCGGCCGAATTGGCGCGCGCTTTCCCGCGCCACGCGGATTACCTGGCTTAGTCTTGATGCGGTGCAATGCGCCAGCAGCAGGCCGTCGGCCAGTTCCGCGGCCATCCGCACCGTCTCCAGCGTCAGCGCGCCAAAATAGATCGGTACCGGCTCGGACGGATGGGGAAAATGGACACCCAGGGATTTCGCCCGCTCGCCGCCAAAGGCCGTGCGCAGATCCTGCGTGTATTTGCGCAGATGGTCGCGCGCGTTGCCCATCTCGATTCCCATCGCTTGCAGCACTGGTCGATGGCTGGTGCCGATGCCAAGGATAAAACGGCCCTGTGAGGCCTGCTGGATAGTGGCCGCGGTCACCGCACACAGCGAGGGGTCGCGCAGATAGATGTTGGCGACGTTGCTGGCGACGCGCACGCGGCTGGTCGCGGCCGCCAGCATGTAGCAGCAGAGCAGGGCGTCATTGCCCTCGATCCCCTCGGGCACCATCAGGCAGTCATAGCCGGCTTCCTCCGCCTGACATCCCAGATGGACCAGGTCCTGGTATGGATCGCCGGTGAAAAACGCAAGGTTTAAAGCAAGTATCGCCATGGAATCAGACCCCGACAATTTTCATGAGCTGCGCCCGCGCGGCTATGTTCGGTCATATGCGGGGGCTGTTTGTATTTTTGGCCCTTTCAACAACCCTCCGCAACGGCTCCGTGATTATTTCATCTTACGAGGCGCTAGCCTACGCTGGCCCGGTTGCTGCGCGAATCGGCAAAGTTGAAACGGAGGTAATCATTTGATGAAGCTGACCCTGACCTGGCTTTTTGCACCGTCATCGCCCTTCCAACCCGATGTGCTGACTCATTTCGCCCGGGAGGCCGACCGGCTTGGCTTCGACGCGATTGAAACCCCTGAACACGTCGCCTTTCCGGTCGGGTTTCGCAGCAAGTATCCTTACACCCGCGACGGCAGTTTTCCCGCCGCCGACGAGTTTCCAATCCCGGACCCACTGCTGCCGCTGGCTTATATCGCCGCCTCCACCACGAGGATCAAGTTCGGCACCTACGTAATCATCCTGCCGCAGCATCATCCGCTCTATCTGGCCAAGCAGATGGCGACGCTGGACGTGCTTTCCAAGGGCAGAACCTTCATCGGCGTCGGTTCCGGATGGCTCAAGGAAGAGTTCGATGCGCTGGGCATCGACTTTCACCATCGCGGCGCCAGAACCGACGAGGCGATCCAGGCGATGCGGGTGTTGTGGCGTGACAATCCATCCACCTTCAAGGGCAGGCACTTCAACTTCGGGCCGCTCAAGAGCTTCCCCAAGCCGGTGCAAAAGGGTGGTATCCCGATATTGGTCGGCGGAATCTCGGCTCCGGCGATCCGGCGCGCGGCGCGCTACGGTGACGGCTTTTTGGCGGTCCCCGGTGGCCCCGGCCTCGCCGCCTTGATTGGTCTGCTTCGCGATGAGTGCACGCGGATCGGCAGAAATTTCAGCGAGATCGAGCTATCAGGTCAATGCCGGCCCACATACGATGGAGTTCGGCGGCTCCAGGATTTAGGCATCCAGCGCGCGCATACGTTGATTCGGTTTACCTCCGATCTCGATGCAATCACGCGTGCGCTGGAGCAGGTCGCCAACGATGTACTGGCGAAACTCTGATTGTCTGGTCCCCTCTCCCACAATCCAGTTAATGAGAGCGCAGTTTGGAGCAATTTTCGATGACTGTGCTGGTTTGGCGGGGGAAGTGTCTGCCTATACGCCCTGGGAAAGGGTCATTTCCGGGCGTTACGAGCTCGCCGGAGGAGAAACCGGCCCCTTTCGGCGCCGCTGAGAGGACCGTCGACCAATACCGGGCGAAGCCCTTGCAGAGAGAGGTCGTCCGGCCTATATGCGAGTTAGAAGAGGAGAGTCAAAACGGAAATTCCGGATAAAGCAGTGTATGGCTCGTTTCATGTCCAGAGGAAATAGATCTCATGGAAATGATCTCACAGTATGCAGGAAATCTTCTGAATCACGTCGAGACCTTATATCGCCCTGGCGAACGCAACATCGCTATACAACTTGCCGAGGCACTCGGCTGCACGATAACGGACACCGGCTTTAAGGGTGACGGTCACGAGACATTTCTGGCCGTTCATCCTAACCCGAACGATTTAAATCCGCAGAACAATGCTTTTTACATGTCGCCAATGCGGCCGGAACAACTGGCGCTTGAAGATCACCTAAGGCGGTTAAGCGGCGAGGACCGCGACCTGCGGGCGAAGCTGGAAGCGTATCGAATGACCGCTCGCACCAAGCCCTTTGGCGTACCCCACTTCGCGCTGCGCTATTCGTCAGGAAAGGCAGTCCAGGAAGTTGCCGATCGTGTTAACGCAGTGTTATCGCAAAGGCTTGGTGATCGCTTGCATGTTCGAGTCTTTCGGCCTGGCGACGCTGACGCTGCGGTCGACGAGCTTGTGCAAGGATTTGTCCATCAGGATGTAATCGTATCTGGGGCCTTTCTTTACGGGCAGTTGATAGAACTGCAGAGTCAGCCGCTTCACATGTAGCTTAGCGGCAAGTCGGGCCGCTGGCTCTCTGCAGATATCATTGCCGCCGGGCGGACTGGGCTATGAAGTAGTCAATCCCCGTTCAAGTATTTCCTGCCCGGACTAACCTGTCACGCAACGAACGGGAAGATCTTCTCTCCCAGCGTGCGGACGGTCTTTTCGCTTTTCGTCGTGACGATGAACTGGCTCACGCCGAATGCTTTGACGCGGCCGCGAAGCTCGTTGATGCACGCCTCCGGGGTACCAATCAAAAGCATCGGACAATTGCGTACCTGTTCGGCGGTGAAGCCCAGCGCGCGACCGATGCCGTCGACGGTTTTGGCGGTCGCCGTATCAGAATCCGTCACCACACAACTGCCGATCAAATTGCTCACCGCGACCGCGTTGCGCGGGCGCCCGTTCTTTTCGCATTGATCGGCCATGTAGTGGATGCGCTCTTTGAAGCGGGTCTGGTTGAACTCGGTCAGATAGCTGGGATCGAATTTGCCGGCGCGTCCCAACTCCCAGGTGATGTTGGAAATGTCGGCGTGTTTGGCCGCGATCCTGACGATTGGGCGACCGCCGCCGCCAACCATGATCGGCGGGTAGGGCTTCTGGATCGGCTTGGGCCACAGCACCGCGTCGCGCAGCTTGTAATGCTTGCCGTCGAAGTTGGTTACATCGTCGGTCCACAGCGAGCGCATGCAGGTCAGCGCTTCGTCGAGCATTTCTCCGCGCGACTTCATGTCGGGGAAGGGGATGCCGCTCATGGTGAATTCCTGCTCGGTCCAGCCGGTGCCGATACCTGCGACCAGCCGCCCGCCGCCGATGTGATCGAGCGTCATCAGCGCCTGGGCGGTAATCATCGGATGGCGAAACAGGTTGTTCAGCACCAGGTGGCCGACGCGCAGCTTGCGCGTCGCCGCGAACACCGCGGCAGCGCTGGTCATCGCGTCAAGGATGGGCTCCTGGGCCGGATGCGCACCGGTTTGGGCAAGCACCAGATGATCGCCCGGATAGAAGGTCGTAAAACCCACGCCCTCGGCGGTCTGAGCCATCGACACCAACTTGGAAAGCTCGAGCCCTGAAGTGTTAACTCCAAAATCCATTTTCGATCCTTAAGAAAGGAATGAGGGGAGAGGAGTGAGAGGCAGAAAAAGAATCAGAAGCGAAGAGTAAGAAGCGAAGAGTAAGAATTGATGTTTTCTTTTTAGTCTTCTCTCACTCCTCACTTCTCTACCCTCACTCCTCTTTCTCCCGGGCGAAGCCCGTCTCGACGCCCGCGGACTCGTCGATAAAAGCCTGGAAGGAAAACAACTGGCGATAGAACACGTCCACGCGGGTCTGGTCCTCGCCGTGGACCTTCAGCGGATGGCCGAGCAGGCAAAGGCGGTTTAGCGTATGGTCGGGGTCGGCTTCGCCGTGCGCCTTGATGTTCTGGACCATCTCCTTCCAGGTTGCGTAGTCGCCTTCGATCACCCAGTCGGGATCGAACGACGCGATCGCGCCGTCGGCGAGTTCGTGCACTTCCAGGCACTCGAAGCCGTCGAACACCAGACCGAAATTCCGATTGCCCGCGGGCGTGCCGGTAATTGCGAAAACCGCGCGCGCGGTGACAAAGCCGAAGTTCTGGTACTTGGCCCGCTGATCGTTCATCCGCGCGGCCAAATGATCGAACCACTGTGTGGAAGGAAACTGTACTGCTGGATTTGCCATCGGGATTGCCAGGTATAAATCAGAACGGCGCCTGCGCCGGGATCAGACAACGGTCGCGGCGCGCAAGGCCGATTGAGTCAAGCCGCGCCAGGTAGTTGGCGGCGATCTGGGGCCAGAACTCGCGCAGGACACCCATCCCCTGGGTCATTGCGCCGCTGCCTCCGCCTAACATGACCGCAAGCGGCTCCAATACCTTGGGGCTGAGCAGGTGATGCTCGGTTTGGAGCGGTTCGAGGCGGTCGGCCACCAGATGGAGCTTGACGGCGGCCTCCTCCCGGTCGGGGCAGTTGCGCAGATAAAAGCTGATGCGGCGGCATCCAAAGGCTACATGGCGGGCGCAATCCTGGACCAATTGCGTCATCAGGTGGCGGTCGAAGCGGCTGCGGGCCCCGGCCTGGCCCAGTCGCGCCATCTCCAGCAACAGGCCGTTGAACAGGACGTCGATCGCAAACACCACGGCGCTGAACTCGCGCTCGACCTCGCCGACGAAGCCGCGCGAGGCTTCGTTGCAAACCTCCCACAGCCCGCCGTCCAGCCCCTCGAGCTGCACTCCCATGCCGCCGCCGTTGGCCATCACGCGCTTGCGCAGCAACCCAGACATCAGGTTGTAGTCGAACAGCTCGTAGGCCATAAAGCTTTTTACTTCGGCAAACCCGTAGTGAATCAGCCCGTTCCATGGGCCCGACGCATCCGTGCACAGATACAGCGCCTGGATTAGATAGGTCGCGAACTGGTCGAAGGCGCGCTCAAGATCGTCGGGAAGCGGCGTCATGTCTTCCCAATGCAACTGGCGCGCGGGACGCACTTGACGGTCGAGGGCCTCTTCCGTGAGCTCGGCGGCGTGCTCGATCCAGACCTGGTCGCGCCGGTCCATTTCGCGCGCAGTGCCATACTTGGGCGCGATTTTTTCTTCCAGTTCGGGTGCAATCAAGTGATGGGTCTTGATGTAGCGCGAATGCATCAGCCGCTTGGCGGGCTCGTTAGTCGGCTCCGGGTTAGCGCTGACGCGGTTTATCGCCATGAAAGTCATCCCGATTCGATCGGGCGTGGCGTGCCTGCCCCATTCGGTCCACTCGCCGCCCACCAGCGGCGTAGTGAACCATTCGCCGAGCTGACCCGAGCGGATGCGCTGGGCTTCGGGATGATCGTAGAGCTTCGCCTTGACCTCGTCAGGCGGCGGCAGCGGCAACGGCTTGTGTCTGCGCGTTGAGGGAAGCGAGAAGGGTGAAGGTACGTGTTTAGGCGATGCCAATTTTGTTTACTCCAGCGAAAAGGGCGCGTCGTCCTTAGAAGGGCGCTTCCTCGGGCAGCATGCAGAGGCCGCGCCGCGGGATTCCGGCGCGCTCGCAGCGGTTGATGTACTCCTCCACCGCCGTCGCCCAGAATTCGCGCACCACGTCCCATCCCTTGTCGAGATTGCCGAGGCTGCCCGCCGCCAGCAGCGCGAAGGGTTCAATCGCGCTGGGCTGGAGCAGCAAGCCGAAGCCGGTTCCGCTCGCTTCGCAGGCAGAGGCCAGGAAGTGCAGCATCTCGCTGGCCGCCTCCCGCTCGTGGCGCGGCGCATTCTCGAGATAGTACTTGATCCGCATGGTGCCGAAGGAGACGTGGCGCGCCTCGTCCTGCATGATGCGGCGGAACATCTCCTTGTCGCAGGGATTGCGGCCCAGGAACTCACCGAAGCGGAAGAAGTCCAGCACCACCGCTTCGCCGATCATCTGCACGAAATAGGAGTACTCCAGGAAATCCCAGGTCGGATTGACGGTGCTTACCGTTTTGGCGATTTCTTGCGGCAGCACCGATTTGCGCGGATCGAACTGCAACAACGCCTCGGCGCCCGGTTCCACGCCCGGTCCGCCGCCGTTGGCGTACATCCGTTTGCCGAAGACCTCCATATGGCGGGCTTCATCGGCGCATTGCGAGGACAGGAACAGCCGCACTTCGGGAAACGACGGATCCACCCGCGCCATGTAATAGGGCAGGGTGTCGCCGGGCACGAACTCGACCGTATGCAGGAAGCTGACAAACTGGCACAGCGCGCGCTCCTGATCCTCGGGCAGCGGCTCCAGCTTGTCCCACGGGAGGTCGCGAGTGGCGCTCCATTGCCGCGATACCGCCTCTTCGTAAAGGCTCTCCACATTGTAGGACCAGACCTGATATTTCTGGTTGAGCGGATAGTCGTAGCGCGGCGCGCCGGCTTCCACTCCCGCCTCGCGGTCGGCCAACAGTCCCAGACCCTGCGATGGAATCGGATGGCGGTCGGCGCGATTGAGTTCGACCAGGCTGACACCGCGCCGGTTGGGCGCAAATCGATGGCCCCAGGTCCCCCAAATGCCGCCTTCCTCCGACGGCTTGCTGGTGAACCATTCGCCCGGCTCATAATTGCCCTCGCGCCAGCGCCGCACTTGCGGCAACGCCCGCAACCGTTCAATGGATTCCTTTTTATCAATCGGCGTGGGCATGTCTGCCTCCTACGGGAATCGACGACTCTGGTTTCAGTCTCTCACATCAAGCTTGAGGTTTACAAACTACCGGCGCCGGGTGTCAATATGGTTGTAAATGGACCAGCAGATGAGGCTAGATCCGCATGAAGCGGTTCACCTACCGCTCCGGGGACGAGATCAGAGCCGGAGATCACATTGCCTATCACACTGAACCTGGAACGGTTGAGTTTGTCGTCACTGCAAAGAGCGGAGATGCGGCAATGGATTGGTACGCTGAACAATATCCCGGAGGCGGTTTCATGATAACCGCGAAGGATTTTGGAAACGTCTTTTTGACCGAAAAGGACATCGACGAGGATTTGGAATTGGTGCGCCGGGCGGCCGCTGCGTGAAGATGGCCGGCGCCTGGCCGAGGCTACAGATTTCGCAAAGGAGCAACTACGATGGCTGACATAGAAAGAGGGATAAAGAAACTGGGCGAGCTGGTTGGCGAGGAGGCGGCAAAGGGCGCCTACGGCTACATGAAGAAATTCGACGAGGGCTTCGCCGACCTGGTGTTGGGCACCACCTTTGGCGAGGTCTGGGCGCGTCCGGGTCTGCCCACCAAGCTGCGCTCGCTGATAACCGTCGCGGGGCTGATAGTTCTGGGACGCGGTCCTGAATTGCGCGCGCACATGGGGAGCGCCCTGCGGGTCGGTTGGACTCCCGAGGAATTGAAGGAAGTCATCATCCATATGTCGCAATACGGTGGTATGCCGACTTCGATCGAAGCGATTCGGGTTCTCGAAGAGGTGACGAAGAAGAAGTAGCTCAGGATCCAATCACAGGCTTCCAGTCCTGTGATTGGATGGTTTCCAAATCAGTGGGACAGGCGTCTCGCCTGTCGATGACGCGCGAGCTTTTTTCTTGCTCGCGCAACCGAATATTGGCTTGAGGTGGAAGAGGGGCAGGGAGCCGTATTTATACCACTGCGTGCTGAGAGAATATATAAAGGTGGCGCGAGAAAAGAACTTGCGCAGCATCGACAGGCGAGACGCCTGTCCCACTGATCTTTTTCAGCACTAATCAAAACTAACTCTCCGCGACCAGCCCAACCTCAGTGGCGGCGCTTGGGCGCGCGCGGCGGTTCCACCACGTTGGGACCGCTGGGACGCACTTCCACGATTTGGCCGACGCAGTTGTCGTCGCGCACAAAGTTCAGCACCACTTCGGCAATCCGCTCGGGCTGCAACGCATTGGTGGGCAGCGCCGCTTTGCCGCCCGCGTCGCTTATCTCCTGGGCGATCTTTTCCAGCAACGGCGTCCGCACGATCCCCGGGCATACGCAATTGACCCGCACGCCGCGCTTCGCCCATCGGTTGAGCGAGAAGGTCAGATGCACCACTCCGCCCTTGGCCGCGGCGTAAACCGGATCGATGGGATGCGGATAGATCCCCGCCATCGAGGCCGTGTTGATGATCACGCCGCCGCCGCGCGGCGCCATAAACTCGTACCCCAACTGACATCCCAACAGCACCGCCTGCAAATCCACGTCGAGCACGCGGCGCCATTTCTCAAGCGGCGTTTTGGGATAGACCGGATGGGCAATCGCGATACCCGCGTTGTTGTATAGAATGTCGAGACGGCCAAACTCGGCAATCGTGTCCTCCATGACGCGGCGCATCTGGTCGGCGTCGGTGACGTCGGCGCGACGGTAGGCCGCCTTGCCGCCTGGTTTGCGGATCAATTCGACCGATTCATTGCCCATCTTGTCGTCGAGGTCGACGATCATTATCGCGGCGCCCGCAGCCGCCATCATCTGTGCAGTGGTGCGCCCGATTCCCGATCCACCGCCGGTAATAACCGCGGCCTTGCCCGAAATTTCCATCTTTAGGTCCTCCTGTGATGCGACTGCGACGCCGCTGCTGCCAGAATGGAAAAATAACGCGGCAGCCAAGTCAAACCGGCTGCATCATTGTCTTCCGGCATAGAAGCACATGTCGAGTTCTGTTAAGAGAATCAGGCGACTTCGAACCGTAACGGGGAGGGGCCCAAATGAGCAAGTCCAGCTTTAGCATCGACATTGCGCCCGCGGTTATCGACGACCTGCGCCGGCGCGTCGGCCAGACCCGATGGCCAATCGATTTTGCCAACGATCAATGGGCCTATGGCACCAACCTGGACTACCTGAAGGAACTCGCCGGCTACTGGGCCGACGGCTACGACTGGTACCGCCATCAGCGCGCGATGAACCAGTTCGCCAATTACAAAACCACCATCCAGGGTGTTCCGATTCATTTCATCCACGAGGCCGGCAAGGGTCCCAAACCGATTCCGATAATTTTGAGCCACGGATGGCCGTGGACGTTCTGGGATTATGAAAAAGTGATCGGACCACTGTCCGACCCGGCGGCGTTCGGCGGGGATGCGCGCGACAGCTTCGACGTGGTGGTGCCGTCGCTGCCCGGATTTGGTTTTTCGACGCCGCTAACGGTGCCGGGAATCAACTACTGGCGCACGGCGGATTTTTGGGTCGAGCTGATGCAGACCGTGCTGGGCTATGGGAAATTCGCGGCGGGCGGCGGCGACTGGGGCGCGTTCATCACCAATCAATTGGGACACAAGTACGCCGATCGTCTGATCGGCATTTACCTTACCATGACGCTGCCGCTGGATTTCAGCCCGGGGAACTTCCCCAAGGGGGACGATTACGCGCCGCATGAAAAGGCGTGGCTGGAGCGTGGCCGCCATTTCTCAGCCGGAGAGAGCGGATATGCCGCCATCCAGATGACCAAGCCGCAGACGCTGTCCTACGGGATCAATGATTCGCCCGCGGGGCTGTGCGCCTGGATCCTCGAGAAGCGCCGCACCTGGAGCGACTGCGGCGGCGAGGTGGAAAAGCGTTTCAGCAAGGACGACCTGCTGACCACGATGACGCTGTACTGGGTAACCGATAGCTTCGTGACGTCGGCGCGCTACTACTACGAGGCGGCGCACAATCCGTGGAAGGCCTCGCATCAGCGCACTCCGGCGGTCGAGGCGCCGACCGCGGTCGGGGTGTTTCCCGCCGACATCATGCGGTTCCCGCGCGGATGGATGGAGCGTCACTTCAATCTGCTGCACTGGAAGGAGTTCCCCGCCGGCGGCCATTTCGCGCCTGCCGAGGAACCGGCGCTGCTGGTCGAAGACCTGCGCGAATTCTTCCGGCGGTTCCGTTGAGCGCGCTTTAGGAACCCCTCCTTGGAAGCCTCTCCCATCGTAGGGAGAGGTTCGTTAAGGGAGAGGTTCGTTAAGGGGAGGTTATTAAGGCAGGGATCTATTCAGATTCGGCTGGTCTGAAGTCCAGCGGCAATTGCAGGTACTCGCGGTATATGAAGTCGCGATGCGCGAGCAGGGCGGGTGCGATCGCGGCCACCACGCGCGGGTCATTGGCGGTGTAGGTGGTGCGCAGCCAGCGCGGCATGTCGCAAAGCTCGGGCGGCAGCGGTTGAAGCATCGCGGCCGAAGCGGACCAATAAATGTCGAGCGCGGTCAGCCGATCGCCGATCAGAAACCGGCTGCCGCGCAATCGCTGCTCCTCCAGGTGGGTGTTGAATAGCGTGATTACTTCCGCCGCGCGTACTCCCGCGCGCTCTGCTTCAGCGGGTACCCCATGCTGATACTTGGCGGCCAGAAAATCGACCATCGCCTGCGCCGTCTCATTTAGCTTCAGGTTGGTCTGGCCGCGATTGATCGCGAGCACGCGCAGGCTCCAGACCAGTCCGGTCTCGCCCATCAATTCGTTGGCCATCCCGAACATCAGCAAGCGATCCTGGGCCGCCTCCGGGATCAGCCGCGGCTGCGGCGCCAGCCGCTCGGCCAGGTAAAGCTGATCGTTCCAAATCGTGCGCGGCCGCTCATCATTCCAGGCCAGCACCGGCGAGGAGGTCTGCCCGGTCCATTCCTTCAGGTCGAGACTGGCCGTGCCGACTTCGTGCAGCGCCCGGGTAAAGGGAATCTGCTTGACCTGAAGGATGCCCTTGATCGATTCCGCCCACGGGCCCGGCGCGGGCGGCAGCACCACGCGCATTCCGGACATATTGCGGGCTTCTTTAAGGCTGACGTAATTGGCCATGGACCATCCTCCGCGGCGACCAACCGGAGAATCGCACGACACCCGCCGATATGCCAGATAGCTCGGATGAGAGCCATAGGCGCCGAACAAGACTGGGCAGCATTGCTCATTTTATGCTGACTGAAATGGCTGCGTGGGACCGGCTTTCCAGCCGGTCGTTCTTTTTTGGTGATGTCTGATGGGCAGATCAGAAATGACAGGTTGGAAAGCCTGTCTCACGCAGCCATCTCGGTCATGGTAATAATCGCGCGCCTCAGAAGACGCGCTCTGGACTTTGTACGTTTTCTGTGGGGGGGTCACCCATTTTGCCCGTGAATTCCGTTACCTACTTTAGTGGTTTATCCGCTAATTCTCTCCCCTTTTTCAGGGGGAGATGGGCGCCGCTGCGGCGCCCAGAGAGGGTCCTTTGTCAGCGCGCATTCTTCTGCGCGCGATTCAGGAATGAATGAGAGTCTGCATGAAGCGCATGCGGCCGCAGAGTTCCGCTATCTCTACCCAAAGATATTTAAAATTTCTCTGGCGGACTCCTCGAGCCGTCCGCTTCATTGAGGCGATGGGCACGAGCAAGAAAAGTCTTATTTCTGCCGTAGCGCCGGCCTCCGCGCCGGTTCTTTTTCTCCGCACCCGCCAGCCAGGTTTGGTTCAAGACAACCTTCACCGTGATCGAGGCAGATCGAAGACCACGGAGCGATGAGCTTTAATCCGCAAACTGGCCAGCATGCGCCGCAACCGCGACTCCGGATCCAGAAAAAGAACCGGCACGGAGGCCGGCGCTACGGGTAAAACTGGCAAATATGAGAGGAAAATCCTCAGACTTGAAAACCGAGGATCTATTATCAATACATTTCGGGCATGGAGTGGCCTTTTTGCGCGTGTGCCGTTTTCCCCAAAACTTATGAATCGCGCGCAGGGGAATGCGCGCTGAAAAAGGACCCTCTCTCGGCGCCCAGGAAAATGGGACCGTTCTCCCCCTGTCCGGGGGAGAGAGAATTACAGACAATTATAGAAAGTCCAGCGCGCGCCTCAGAAGGCGCGCTTTGGCAGGACCGCACCGCCAACGCAGTTGCCTGCGGGCTCGACGAGCCGTTAGAGTTCCATTAGACCGGGCGCCAACGCGATCGATTTGCGCGCCGTACATTTTTTCGGGAGAGCCTTAAACCATGAGCCAGTCCTCCGCGCCAACTGGAATCGAAGCCAGCACCCTCGATTCGCAAACCGCTCCGCGGATCGTATACGACCCGGTTGATCCGGCCTGTCAGGCGAATCCCGTTCCCTACTACCAGGCGCTGCTGGCCGGCCCGCCGATACAGGTGGACTGCGGGCTGCCGACCACGCTGGTCGGACGCTACGGGCAGGCGGTCGAAGTGCTGCGCGATCACAAGCGCTTTTCGAGCGTGGTTCCAAACGTCCGCGGTACCGAGCGTTATCCGCTCTTCGGCACGCAAAACTTTACCTTCACCGATCCGCCCGTGCACACGCGCCTGCGCCGGATGGTGGCGTCTTCCTTTGCGCCCAGGAAGATCGAGGCGCAGGAAGTGCAGGTTCGCGCCAGCCTCGCGCAGCTTTATGACGAGCTGGAAAAGCAGGGCGAGATCGAGTTTGTTTCCGCCTTCGCCAACCGCCTCCCGATGATGACCGTCGGCAAGATGCTGGAGTGGCCCGAGGAGGATTTTGACTTCCTGCGCGGCCTCATCCTCTACCTGTTCGAACAGGCCAAGGTGAAGCCCGGCTCGCCGATGCCGCCCGCGGTCTTGAAGGAGTTCGCCACCCAGCGCGACTATTTCAGTCGCATGATCGAGCAGCGCCGGAGCCGTCAGGGACAGGATGTGATTAGCAGCATTATCGCCGCCCACGACGAGAAAGGTGCGGTCGATAGCGAGGAACTGCTGGGGCTGGTGACGACGATCGTGCTGGGCGGAGTTCCCACCACGGCCGAACTGCTGACCTTCATGATCTACGAGCTCCTCAATCGTCCGGGCCAGCTCGAAATGCTGAAGGGCAATCCCACGCTGGCCGCCGACGCGGTGGAAGAAGTCCTGCGCTTCGATCCGCCGGTCACGATGACTCCGCGCTTCGCGCTGGCGGATACCGAAGTGGGCGGCGTGCGGATCGCGGCGGGGAGCGCGGTGTGGGTCGTGATGGGAGCGGCAAATCGCGATCCCGCGCAGTTCAACGATCCCGGCAGCTTCGACACCAGGCGCACGCCCAACGACCATCTCGCCTTCGGCGAGGGGGTCCATCACTGTATCGGCGCGCCCACCGCCCGCCTCCAGGGCCGGCTGGTGGCGGAAACGATTTTCCACCGCTTCCCGCAGATGCGGATCAAGCCGGGCTTCGTGCCGTCATATCGCGGCACCGCGATGTCGCGCTCGATGGCGGAGCTGCGCCTCCAGCTCAAGTAACGAATCGCTCCTGTCGGCCGCTGGCTTGTGTCGACAGCCGTACCCGCCTGACGCAGGCCGGGGAAATTCATCTTGCCAGAACAGTGGCGATCCAATAAAAACAACTTTCGGCCCACCGCGCGCGCCCTTAGCTCAGCGGATTAGAGCATCAGACTACGGATCTGAGGGTCGGGGGTTCAAATCCCTCAGGGCGCGCCAATCGAATCAAGGATTTTTCGAGCTGTGCAGCACGAGCACGAGTGGATTAGGGTCCAAAAAGGGTCCAAATCAACCCTTCCAGGTGTTCAGAAACCGACCTAAGCTCGGGGACCGCAAAAGGCGTGGTTTTCGCTTGCAGGGGCTAAGGGCGGCCCGCCGATCCGGCCTTCCCCTCTCCATGGCCTTGGGCTAAAAGGCGGGCATGAAGCCCAGCCACGCCGCCGCGCTCCAAGGTGGAGTAGCCATGAGCTATGACCTGTTCATCTCCCATGCGTCAGAGGACAAAGAGTCCTTTGTGCGCCCCCTCGCGGTCGCGTTGCGATCTCTTGGCGTTTCCGTCTGGTACGACGATTTCTCGTTAGAGCTCGGCGACAGCCTCTCCCGGTCCATCGACAAGGGAATCGCGGGTTCGAGGTACGGACTTGTCGTGGTAAGCCATGCGTTCATGGCGAAGCGATGGACTGAATATGAATTGCGCGGTTTGGTCAACCGCGAGATCGAGCAGGACGCCAAAATCATACCGGTCTGGCATGGGGTTACAAAACAAGAAGTTCTTCAATTTAGCCCTTCGCTTGCTGACAAGATTGCAATCGATACTGCGCGGTCGGATGCCCAAGACGTGGCGCTGAAAATACTCAGGGAGGTAAGGCCAGACCTCTACAAAAAGCACCCGAGGGCGGAACTGGCGCGGATCGCGAGCGGAGAAGCAATGGCGGAGCTTCAGGAGGAGCTTGAGGGTGTCAAACAGGAACTCGCAGAATTTCAGTGTCCCTTCTGCGGTTGCCCCTTCGTAGAAACTGCGCGTGTCGAGCACGAATATGGGGACGATTTCTGGAGGATCTTTGAGTGCGGATATGAGGATGATGGCCACAGGCCGTGCCCCTCGGATCCGAAATTCCCAAAGCTTGACGAATACGAGCTTAGCTTCTATGAGCGCTCTGGATACTGGACCTGTCTTGCGCTTCCCCTCACACCGATGGCAAAGCGCCTTGGAGTCTTATCAGGTGAGGGTCAGACAAAAGAGGAAGCCGAGCTGAGCACTCTCGAACAATACGAGCACCGGGCTCGGCGTTGGCCTCGACAGTAACTGCTCGCGTTGGAAGGCCGGCGTGGGATCCCCCGCACCCGGAAAAGCCGGAGCGCGTGGCTGCAAAGCACTAATTTCGGCTCTCCCACAGAGCCCGACCTCGTGAAGTGACGGACCCTTAAATTTCGGCTCATCTGCAAATCGTGTGGATGAATTTTCAACGTGTAGCTGTTGAAATCCCTCTCGCACAGAGCTTTGCGGAGTTTTCTGGGGTCGGAAAACTTGGCATGAATTGGCGATGGCAAGAAAGCGGCGGTTGGTGGATGTA